>CAMCEN010000026.1 GCA_945873855.1 uncultured Campylobacter sp. | reverse complement strand
AAACTAGAATTCCCAAACTAGAATTCCCAAACTAGAATTCCCAAACTAGAATTCCCAAACTTCCCCGCGGCTTAAAATATACTTAATTTCATTAAACTTTAAGCTTGAAGTAAAAAACTACAAAAAAAACTACAAAAAACCTACAAAAAATAAGCAAAAAAATAAGCAAAAACTCTCGCTGCTGTAACAAAACCCAAGCCAAAAAGCCAAAAGCTAAAAAGTCAAATTCTAAAATTCCCAGAATTCTAAAATTCCCAGAATTTTAGAATTCCCAAAATCTTAAAATTCCCCCATAACCCCCTAAATCTCAGTGCTAAACACGCTATTTACTAGCCCCTCAAAGTAGATCGCATCCCCATGCAAAAAGACCTTGATAATCTCGCCTGAGCGTGGACGAATCACGCTTTTAACGCCTGATTTGATAGGTTCGCTCGCCCTATACGCAAGCGCAGCCGCACACATCCCAGTCCCGCACGCTAGCGTCTCAGCCTCCACACCACGCTCAAAAGTCCTTACAAAAAGCTCTCCGCCAAGCTCACAGACAAAATTCACATTTGCGTTATACTTAGCCCGCAGCCTTGGCGCAAGCTCAAATGGCGCAGCCTCTATATCCTCCACAAACGCCACTAGATGCGGCACCCCAGTATCATAAAAATGCCAGCTGAGCCCATCCTCGCAAAATGGCTCGCTAAGCTTCTTTGGCGCACTTAGACGCACATTCACACTAGCTGTTCGGCCTAGTTTTGGCACGCTTGCGATGTTTTGCCCAAGCGCAGTCAGGGCAGGGTGGCTCATCTGCTCGCTCACATTTGCTTCTATCACGCCTGCTAGAGTGTGTAAAAATATAGTCTTGCTAGCATCCACTAGCCCCTGTTCGCAGGCAAAAAGCGCCGCTGCCCGGGAAGCATTTCCGCACATGCTAGCCTCGCTGCCATCAAGGTTATAAAAGCGCCAAATGATGTGATTATCGCTACTACCTTTAAAAATCGCCACCAGCCCATCAGCGCCTATGCCCTCGTGGCGATCACATAGTCTCTTAGCAAGCTCGCTAAAATCATACTTGCTAGCGTCTTTGCTCTCAGCCTTGCTGGCTAGAAAAAATACAAAATCATTACCACTTGCGTTAAACTTAAAAAACTTCATTTTCTCCCTTTATAAAATCTAGAATTCCTTATAAAATATAGAATTCCCTAGCGAACCACACGCCACCAAGGCTTTGTGGGACTTTTTTCATCAAATCTCTGCCCCAAGAGCGGCGTTAGCACATTTTGCTCGCCTTTTATGGAGTAGAGCTCTTCTATATCTGCGCTCCAAGGCTTTAAATCTGCATTAAAAGTCCCCCAGTGCACGGGCAGCAGGGCTTTTGCGCCTAGATCATTTGCCGCCTTTAGCGCAGAGCTGGGCTCTAGGCTAAGTGAGCCAGGCGAGCCAGAAATGCTAAGGCAAGCGATATCAAAGCCCTGAAATTCTCTGCCAATACTAGCAAAATATGACCCATACGCCCCATCCCCGCCAAAAAATATTTTTTTGCTCTTGCTAGTTAGAGCGTAGCTGTTCCATAGGCTTTGATTTTTTGAAAACCAGCTTCTGCCGCTGCTGTGAAGTGCTGGCGTGGCGGTTATTTTTAGCCCCATGATTTCGCTACTCTCCCACCAGCCAAGCTCGGTGATTTTATTTTCATCCACACCCCAGCCAATAAGCGTGTCCTTTAGCCCCAAAGGCACGATATAGTGGCGCACAAAGGCAGTCTCTATAGTGCTTCTTTCAAGGTGGTCGTAGTGATCATGCGTGATTAGCAAAATATCTATTTTTGGCAGATTTTTAGCCGTTAGGGGCGCAGGCACTAGGCGGCGCAGCACAAAAGGCAGGGGCGAAGCAGAGCCAAAAACCGGATCAACAAGCACCCTAGCACCATCAATCTCAGCCAAAATACTACCATGCCCCAGCCAATATAGCCCAAAGTCCGCTGGAGTAATGTCAAAATCGCTTTTTAACAAGTGATTAAAAGGCAGCGGCGAACTAGGCGCATTATTAGTAGAAAAATAGTATAAAAACATGCTATAAAGGTCTTTAAAGCCAGCTTTTTCTTCTGCGTTTTCAGAGTTAGTAAAGGCGCCATTTTTAAAGTATTCATAGCGAGAAAAACTTGCCAAAGCAGCCTTGCTAGGGCCTTTGCCAAGCTCTCGCCAGATAAAAAATCCAGCAAAAACAAGCGCAAGAATAAATAATATTATAAGATATACAAAAGCTTTTTTTATCAGTGTTTTAAGCATTTTTTCTCTTTTTTTAGGCAAAATTATAGCCAAAATTTTACTAGGCTTAGTAAATTTTTAGCTATAATTTAAGCAAAATTTTGGAGAGTTTTTTGAAGCAAATCACGCTGTCTTTGGATCAAACGCTAGATGATTATGTGCTAAATTGCGAGCTTTGCACGCTAGCTAAGATTAGCCAAAATGCGCATAAGTTTTGGAAAAATACGATCTGCGCGCAGTTTAGTGGCTCAAGGACGGTTTTTTTGCGCCGTGGGACTTTGCCGGCTAAATACGCTCATTTTGAAGCGCAATGCTCTAGCCTTAAAGGGCTTGTTTTGGCAAATGCCTTTTGCGCCTTTTGCGGTGGGCTTGCAAACTCGCATTTAGTGGCATCAAACGGCTCAAAACTCGGCCAGATTTTAGTAATCCGCAAAATCGGTATTTTTAAATTCGTAGATTTAAACGCATTTTACGAGCGATTAGGCTTGCCAAAAGATGCTAAAATTTACATTGAAAAGTGTAGATTTTTCTCGCCAACGCCCTTTGAGAGACGCATAAAACTCACACCAACTTTGTGTTTAGGATATTATTAGGAAATTCTAGAATTCCCTAGTTTTTGCTTCGCAGCTACTAGTTTTTTAGGGGTTAGG
>CAMCEN010000025.1 GCA_945873855.1 uncultured Campylobacter sp. | reverse complement strand
GACCTAAATACAGGTATTCTAGATGGTAAGGCAGCAGCAGCTATGGGCTACTTCCGCGCTGGAGAGTTCTCTAGCTCAGCTTACTCAGCTGGTACTTACGCTGACCAACTAAGCGGTGTTACTACTTATGGTGGTGCACAAGCTATGATTAGCGTAGCTGAATCAGCTCAAAAGCAGCTAGATAGAATCCGCTCTGATATCGGTTCTGTTCAAAATCAAATCGTAGCTACTATCAACAACATAAGCACAACTAGGGTAAATGTAAAAGCAGCTGAGAGCCAAATCCGTGATGTAGACTTTGCTAGCGAAGCAAGTAACTTTAACAAATACAACCTACTTGCACAATCAGGCAGCTACGCTCTAAGCCAAGCAAATACCGTTCAGCAAAATGTTATGAGACTACTCCAGTAGTCAATTAACATTTCTGTGAAAATGTTATGCGCTTGCTTCAATAATCTAGCGCAGGCATAACTTTGAGCTAGGGAATTCTAGAATTCTAATCTAGAATTCCCTAGCCTTTTTTTATTTACCTTAGGGAATTCTAGAATTCCTAAGCCTTGTGTCATCCCCCCGACTTGACCCGAGGATCTCATCAAATCACCGTCATTGCGAGGGAGCAAAGCGACCGAAGCAATCTCTTAGAATTCACTACAAAAATTCAAGGGAATTCTAGAATTCCTAAGGATGAATCTAGAATTCCTAGAGATTGCTTCGCTTCGCTCGCAATGACGAAAATTCTAGAATTCTAAATTCTAAAATTCCCTAGCAAATTCTAAGGCTTTTTTAAAATCATCTTTGTAATTTATATTTAAAAAATCATGCTCAAACTCTACGCTAGTAGAGTGGCAAAGATTTATAAGTTTGTGTATGGCTAGCTCGCCTGCTGCTATTTGCTCTCTTGCCTTAGTCGCTATGCTAGGGCGAAAAAATCCGCATAAAAAATGCTCTTTTTTGCTATCCTTTGCGTAGCAAATATCAAAGTCCTTTAAACTCTTAAAAAGCGCAAAAATCTCAGCCTCGCTAATAAATGGCATATCAGCTGGCAGTATAAAAACTGGCTTAGAAAAATTTTTATCAAGGCAAAAATTTTTATCAAGGCAAGAGAGAACAAAAATCGGCGCAAACTCGCTAAAATCATCAATGAGAAGTGGCAAGGGTGCAGAGAACTTCGCAGCCTTAGCGCAGACTTTCACAGAGCCAAAAACACGGCTCAAACGCTCATATAAAAAATGCGTAATACTAGCAAAATCCCCAAAAGGCTCGGTGGTTTTATCACTGCCAAAGCGGCTACTTTTACCACCGGCTAAAATAAGAGCATTATAGTTTTTTAAATTCATATTTGGCATTTGGCGCAAAAAATAGTCCTGTTGTGCCTTTTAGCCTACTATCAAGCTCAAAAGTAGCTTCAACGCCCCCTATCACTACCTTTGCGCCGTTTTTTAGCTTTGAAGCCATAGCAAACATCGCTGAGCCTTTTAGTGCTACATTTTCTGCTGGCAGGCAAAACACACTAGCACCGTTAAAATCAGCCCCATCTTCTAGCTCGCTCATTTTAAGAGGGGCGTTTAGATCATAAGGCTTGCCATTTATACCGATCACGCAAAAGCCAAATTTTTTGCTAAGAGCACACAGCATAAAAGCGATATTTGCGCTGTTTGCGCCGCTAAAGTTTTCAGGTGCTACGATGATGCCATCACAAGAGCTAAAAAACTCGCAAAGCGTCTGTATTTCTTCTTCGCCAGCATTGCTCTCACCACTTAGATAGCCCTGGTCTATTTCAGGGAATTCTATCTCAGGGAATTCTAAAACTCTAGCGCAAACCAAGGCTAGAACAAAGCCCAAAGTATCTATCTCATACTTTAAAAAATGATGATTTTTAATAGCACTAAAAAGCAGCTCATCATCTAGTGGAGATACCACAAAAACCTCATCGTCCTTGTGCCTAGCTATAAACTTGCTTGTTTGTGCGCTAAGAAGCGTCGCAAAAGATAGTATTTTCATTTTTCTGCCTTATCACTTAGTAAAATTGCTATAAACTTAAAGTTTTTGCTCTCATCTAGGGCTAGTTTTATGCTCATAGTCAGTGGAACTGCCAAAAACATACCGCCCACGCCTAGCAAAAAGCCCCAAAAAATCAGGCTTAGCACCACAGCAAGTGCTGATATACCAAGCCCGCTGCCAAGAAACTTTGGTTCTATAAAATTGCCTATTGCTATGTTTATGACTAAATAATACACGCTTAGCCACAGCGCAGATATAGGCTCTCCTGTAAGCAGTGCTAGCAAAATCGCAGGCACAGCCGCAATAGTGCTACCAACTGTCGGTATATAGTTAAAAGCAAAGGCTATTAGAGCAAGTAGCAGCGCATAAGGAACAGAAAAATAATAAAGCGCAGGCAGCAAGATAACAGCAGTGCCTATTGATGAGATTGTTTTTATTAGCACATAGCGTTTTAGCTTTGAGGCGAAGTTGTCCATCACAGCACTAGTTCTGCTGCCAAGTAGCTCGATTTTTTGTGAGAAAATCGGTGCCTCAAAGCTCATAAACACAACCAAAAGTAGCACCAAAAAGCTCTTTGTTAACACCTCGCTAGTGCCTTTTGCCACAGCACCTGCTGAGCTAAAAATGCGCTCCAAATTGTCCTTTAAAAGCCCGCCGGTCTCAAAAGAAATCCCATGAGCATCCAGCCACGCAATACTAGCGTTTATCACAGCATTTAGCTTTTGTTCATAAAGTGGCAAGTCGCGAGCTAGGCTGCTGCCAGCATCAGCTATAATAGCACCAAAAAGATAAAAAATATAGCCAAAAATCCCCATGACAACCACAAGCGCAATACCTCTAGGCACCCTGCGCTTCATAAGAAGGCTCATAAGCGGCGAGACCGCAACAGTGATGAAAATAGCTAGCAAAAACGGCACAACGATAGAACTAGCAAGGCTGATGCCAGCACAAGCTATAACAAAAGCCGCAAAGGTAATAATTTCTCTCATAGGGCTAATTTTAGCAGATTTTTTTAATTTATAAGCAAATTTGGCACTAAATTTGCTTATAATTTAGCAAAATAATCAAAGGATAAAAAATGAACAACGAAGAGTTTTCGCAAATAATAGAAGCTCTTGCTAAAAAAGATAAAAAGCTTTTATCAACATTTGAAAAAAATCTCTTGGGCGTGACTTGCTACCTGGCACCACTTGCTAAAAGGCTAATAGAGCTTGGTGGCAATAAGTGCTTTGATGTCTATGCTGGCTCTAACCCACTAGATATAAATATAATAGCCACTGATGGCTCAAAGTATATGTATGAAAATCCTTTAAAAGACACGCAAAATCAGCTTGAAAGCTTTGAAAAAGCTTATTCTCTCTATGGTTCGCTTTTTATTTACGGGCTTGGAAATGGCGTTCTTTTAAAAGGAATTTTACAAAACAAAACTCATAAGACTATAGTTGTATTTGAGCCAGAAATTGAAATTATTTATATAGTTTTTCATCTTTTTGATTTTAGCAAAGAGCTTTTTAGCTCTCGTTTGGTTATAGCTAGCAGTGAGTTATTTACTCCCACTCATTACTATGCTATATCGCAGATGAAAGATGTGCTAAGCCACACTAGAGTATATAATCTATATATAAACTGCTCTTTTTATGATGCTTACCACGCTGATATGAGCAAAATAAATGAAAATATAACAAGCGCCTTTATGCATTGCTTAAAAGTAATAGGCAACGATAGCACAGATGCGCTAATAGGCATAAACTACACAACAGCTCATATCCCAGATATGATAGAGTCTATACCTTTAAAAAATATAATAAAAGAGAGAGCTAAAAAAACCAAAACCGCTATCATAGTCTCAACTGGGCCTAGTTTAAATAAACAACTAGAGCTTTTAAAACAAGTCCAAAACCACGCTACTATAATAATCGCAGATTCTAGCTATCCTATACTAAAAGCTCATGGCATAAAGCCTGATTTCGTAACATCGATTGAAAGAGTGGAAGATACAAGTGAGTTTTTTAACTCAGAGCCTAGCGAGTTTGATAAAGATATTATTTTTCTAACAGCTACTCTAACTCATCCTACCACGGTAAAATATCTAAAAGGCAGAAATGCTGCTTATATCCTTAGACCTTTGCCTTATGAACTTGGCTTTGAGGATGATGACTTTGGCTACCTAGCCTCTGGACCATCAGCCGCTCATTTATCTTTTGATATAGCCCTAGCCTTAGGGCATGAAAGAATCATATTTATAGGTCAAGACCTAGCTTATGGCGAGGGCAGAAGCTCTCATGCAAAAGGACATATCTTTTCTGGCGATTATGATAAAAATCAAGAATCAAAATACACCATAGCTTATGGCGGAGAGGGTTTGGCTGAGACTATGGAGGTGTGGAATCTTTTTAGAGAGTTTTTTGAATATATTATAACTATAACACAACGTAAAAACCAAAACCTACTTATCTACAACTGCACCGAAGGCGGCGCTAGGATAGCAGGGACTATAGAAAAGCCCTTTAAAGCTGTGCTAGAAGAGGTTTTTGATGAGATAAAGCCTAGCATGCCACTACCAGCTAAGCTAAATGAAGCCCAACAAAAAACCAAGCTAAAAAGATACAAAAAGCATATACAAAAAATCATGGCTTTCGGCAAAGAATTACAAGATAAATGCGAAAAGCTATTTTTAGAACTAGCAAAGCAAGTTGAACTAGCAAAAGAGCTAAAAGAACAAGGTAAAGATGAGCAAATAGACTTTGGCAGCCTACAAAAAATCTCAGCCAAACTAGATAAGCTAAAAGAGCTTTTTGAAGATAAACTATTTAAGGATACTTATTATACTATTACTGCTAGTTTTATCCGCAATCAAGAACTAGAACTTACTGCTATAAAAGTCCGCCCAAGCAATACTGACGAAGAGAAAAAAGAAAAGCTCTTAGAATGGGTAAGCGTCCATGGACACTGGCTATTTAGCATAGCTGGTATGATATCTGTAATGAGAGAAAATCTAGAAAAATCAGCCCTCTGGCTAAAATAGGAATTCTAGAATTCCATAAACCAAAAAAAGGATAAAAAATGACAGAACAAGAATTCTCACACCAAATAGAAGAAATAGCAAAAAAAGATGCAAACCAAATAACAGTTTTTGAAAAAAACCTGCTAGCAGTAGCTATTTACTCAGCCCAACTAGCCAAAAAGCTACTTGAAATCAACACAAACGAACGCTTTAATCTCTACACAGGCAAAGACCCCATAGATATAAATATAATAGCCGCTGATGGCTCACGCTACATGTATGAAAATCCAGTTAGCGATGTAGAAAAACAGCTTGAAAGCTTTGAAAAAGAGCATGCTCGCTACAAAGCGCTTTTTATCTACGGACTTGGCAACGGCGTGCTTTTAAAAGGCATTTTAGGCAACCTGGCTCATAGCACCACAGTGGTGTTTGAACCAGAAATTGAGATTATTTATATAGTTTTACATTTGATTGATTTTAGTGCTGAGATTACGGGCTCTCGCTTAGTTATTTTTCAAACAGATGTAATGGAGTTTACGGACTACTATAGCATAGTGGGGCTAAAAGATGTGTTATCTTGTGCTAGGCTTTATAGTCTTTATATCACTTCGCCTTTTTATGAGTGCTACACTAGCAACATGAGCCTAATCAACGATAATATGACAAAAGCCTTCATGCAACACCTTAGAATCGCTGGTAACGACGGCACAGACTCAATGATAGGCATAAATCACACCACGCTACATATCCCAGATATGCTAGAAGGAATTCCACTAAGCCATATCAAAAAACAAAGAAGCAAAAAAACTAAAACTGCTATCATAGTCTCAACAGGCCCTAGCCTAGACAAACAGCTAGAACTACTAAAAAAAGCACAATCTCACGCCACCATAATCAGCGTAGATGCAAGCTACTCTATACTAAAAGCTCACGGCATAAAGCCTGATTATGCTACCACCATGGAGAGATGCCCTGAAACTTCTGAGTTTTTTAACTCACCTGTGAGTGCTTTTGATGATGAGATTATATTTTGCGCTACAACTCTTACGCACCCAAATACAGTAAAGTATCTAAAAGGCAGAAACTCTAGCTATATTTTTCGCCCATTAGCTTATGAATTTGGTTTTAACGATACAGACTTTGGCTATCTTTGCGCTGGGCCATCGGCTGCGCATTTTGCTTTTGATTTAGCCGCGTATTTAGAACACGAAAAAATCATTTTCATAGGACAAGACCTGGCTTATGGCAAAGGCAGAAGCACGCACGCCACAGGCCACATAGCCACCGAAGCTGCTGAACTAGACAAGTTAGCAGATACTGAATACGCCCCGGCTTATGGCGGTGATGGTATGGTAGAGACTATGATGACTTGGAATCTTTTTAGGCAGTATTTTGAGGCAGACATCGTTAAGATAAAATCTCTATATAAAAATTTACAAATCTACAACTGCACCGAAGGTGGCGCCAGAATAGCAGGAACTACAGAAGTGCCTTTTAAAGAAATCTTAGAAAACGAGGTTTTAACTGAGATAAAACCGTATTTTTCTTTGCCAAAAAAGTTAAATGATAGACAAAAAGAAGCCAAATATAAAAAATATTCAAAGCATGTAAAATCTGCTCTAAAATACGGAGAAAAATTACAAAAAAAATGTGAAAAGCTATTTTTAAAACTAGCCAAGCAAATAGAACTAGCTAAAAAACTAAAAGCCCAGGGAAAAAATGACAAAATCAACTACGAAAAACTAAAAGAGCTGGCCTTAGAAATTGATGATTTTAAACTTGGTTTAGATGATAAGATATTTGAAAGCACATACTTTGCTGTGCTAAATAGCTATATAATAAATCAAGAACTAGAACTAACTGCTATCTTAGCACGCCCTAGCCATACTGACGAAGAAAGAAAAGAAAAACTCTTTCTTTGGGTTAGCGTCCATGGCACTTGGCTATTTAACATAGCAGGTGGCATCTCAGTAATGAGAGAAAATATACAAAATTGCGCAAAAAAGTGGCTAAGGTGATTTTTTTTCTTAGTGTCATTGTCCGGCTTGATCTGACAATCTCTATAAAAATCCCCCGACTTGCGTTTTTTGTCATCCCCCGACTTGATCGGGGGATCTCATCATAAATAAATTTAGAATTTCTATAGATATCCTCGGGTCAAGCCAGAGGATGACATAGTAGGGAATTCTAAAATTCCCTGCGTCATTGCGAGGGAGCAAAGCAGAGGGAGCAATCTCTAGGAATTCCCTACAAAAATTCAAGGGAATTCTAGAATTCCTACGCTAAATTTTAGAATTACTTAGAAAAATTCTAGAATTCCTAGATAATTTTTCAAAAACACTAAAATTTTTAAGAATACTTACGATATACTTCATGCAAATCGGCAAGGATGCCACGGTTTGCTCTCATAGATTTATCACCCCAAAGAGCTAGGCTAAAAAGCCTAGCTACTTTAAGAGGACTTGCCTGGGTAACAAAAGCAAGTTAAATCTAATGAAAATCCGGACGACCCGTCCGTTAAGAGCAAATCTGGGAGTGATGAACCCAAAATCAATCTAGGCTTTTTAGCCAAAAACAAAGGAGAAAACAATGGCTTTTCGTATTAACACTAATATCACAGCGCTTAACAACCACAACAACGCTCGTAAGACCGACGATAGACTAAACGCGTCTTTAGGTCATCTAAGCTCTGGTCTACGCATCAACAAAG
>CAMCEN010000024.1 GCA_945873855.1 uncultured Campylobacter sp. | reverse complement strand
TCTAGGGAATTCTAGAATTCCTGTAAGCAAGAAAATAAAATAAGAAAAAAAAGACGAAGTAATTTTTTAATTAACAATGCTCGTGGCTATACAGACGAGGAAACGCCTTGCTCCATCTCGAACCAAGAAGCTAAGCTCGTCATGGCTGATGATACTATCTCTTACTGGGACTGGAAAAGTAGGTCGCTGCGAGCTTTGTTAAAAGATTTCTTTTTTATTCTTATTTCTTTTTTAATCCTATTTCACAAAATCAATTTAGAATAATTAAAATATTTTTTATTAAAAGCTTTATAAACTTTTATTTTTAAATAAATTCATTTTACTTGTTAATTTCTTTTTATTTTACGCTATAATTAAAACTTCAATTTTATTTTAAAGGAATTATCATGAAAAAATTACTTTTACTTATAGCCATGCTAGCTAGCCTTGCCTTTGCTGCTGTGGATTTAAATACAGCTAGTAAAGAAGAGTTGATGAGTTTAAAAGGCATAGGTGCTGCTAAAGCAGAAGCCATTATCGCAGCTCGTCCTTTTACAAACACTGATGAGATTAAAAAGGTAAAAGGCATAGGTGAGGGTATTTACAATAATATCAAAGATGAGATTATTGTAAAGTAAGCTTGTTGTGTTATGCTAGGAATTCTAGAATTTTTTGTGATGAGATCCCCCGAAGGGGTCGGGGGATGACACAAGGCTTGGGAATTCTAGAATTCCTAGTAAATTTAAGTAGGAATTCTAGATTAAGAATTATAGATTTAGTCCTAGGAATTCTAAAATTTAGAAAAATCTAGAATTCCTAAGAAAAATTGCTAAGAAAATCTAGAATTCTTAGCATAAAATCTCTAGGAATTCTAGATTTATTTATTTTTAAAATTGCGGAATTTTAGAATTCCACAATAAAGCTTCAACTCTACTGCTAAAAGTTGTATAACAAATATACTTACAAATCCCTAGGATCTACAATTTTGCCGGCGATTGCGCTGGCTGCAACCACTGCTGAGTTTGCTAGATAAACTTCGCTTGTAGGATCGCCCATGCGGCCTACGAAGTTGCGGTTTGAGGTTGAGATGCAGCGTTCTTTTGCAGCTAGAATTCCCATATATCCGCCAAGGCACGCTCCGCAAGTTGGGTTGCTTACCACCGCGCCAGCCTCTGCGAAAATATCCATTAGTCCTTCTTTTTGCGCTTGTAGGGCGATTTTGCTAGTGGCTGGGGTGATGATTAGCCTTGTGTGTTTGGCTACTCGTTTGCCTTTTAGGATTTTAGCTGCTATTCGCAGGTCGCCCAAGCGGCCGTTTGTGCAGCTGCCGATGAAGGCTTGATCTATTTTTATATCATCTTTTTGAGCCTGCCTTACGCTTTTTCCATTGCTTGGCAAAAATGGATAAGCGATCACCGGATCAAGCTTGCTAACATCGATTTCTAGCACTCTTGCGTAGTTTGCGCCCTCATCGCTGTAATGTAGGCGTGGTGCTCGAGTTAAGTTTTTGTCACTTAAAAACTCTTTTGTTATCTCATCAACGGCGATTATTCCGTTTTTGCCGCCAGCTTCTATTGCCATGTTACAAAGGCTAAAACGCCCATCCATATCAATGTAGCTCATCGCCTCACCAGTAAATTCTAGCGCTTGATATAGCGCACCATCGACTCCTATTTGGCGGATGATTTCAAGGATGAGATCCTTGCCGTAAATATGCTCGCCTGGCTTGCCTTTAAAATCTACCTTTATAGTAGCTGGGACTTTAAACCAGTTTTTGCCAGTAATCATTGCGTATGCTAGATCCGTGCTACCCATGCCGGTGCTAAATAGCCCCAAAGCACCATGAGTACAGGTGTGTGAGTCAGCACCGATCACCACATCGCCTGGGCTTACTAGGCCTTTTTCAGGGATTAGGGCGTGCTCAATTCCCATGTCTTTTTCATCAAAAAAGTATTTTAGATCGTGCTGGGCGGCAAAATCACGGCTGATTTTTGCCTGATTTGCGCTCATTATGTCTTTAGCCGGGATGTAGTGATCCATGACAATTGCGAAGTTTTCAGGCTTAGCAAGAGCCTTTGCGCCACTTTCTTTAAAAGCACGGATTGAAATCGGCGTTGTGATGTCATTGCCGATTGTCATATCTATTTCGCTCTCTATTATCTGTCCTGCTCGTACTTCACGGCCCACATGCTCGCTAAATATTTTTTCTGTGATTGTTTGTGCCATTTTTTATCCTTGTGATTAAATTTGCGTTATTATAGCGAAAATTTTTGATATAATGATTTTTATAAAATATTTTAAGCTAAATTGCCAAAAAAGGCTTACAAAAAAGTAAAAAAGAGCTAAGGAATTCTAGAATTCCCAATCTAGAATTCCTGGGGGAATTCTAGATTTTTAGCTTATAGCAAATCAGCGTAGCTCTCGCTTCTCATTACTTTTGCGACATATGAGCAAGTAGGGATGATTTTTATGCCCTGTTTGCGAGCGTTATCAAGCAACTCGTTAAGCAGCATTTTTGCTATGCCTCTGCCTTCGTGGCTTTTTTTGACAAAGGTGCGATTTAGCTCCCATTTTCCGTCATTTTCTACAAAAGTACACTCGCCTACAAACTCGCCGTTATCATAGCAAGCCGTGCGAGAGCCCTCAAAAACTATCATCAAACTCATCTTGCCCCCTACTCAGCCACGCAAATTTGCTTATTTATAATAGCCCTTAGCGTAAAAAATGAATTTACTATCACGACTAGGCACAGCAGGGCGAAAACCACATAAGCAGCAAACCCCAAGCTAAAATCTAGCTCGCCAGCCTTATGTAATGCCACACAAAGCGCAGCCAAAGGAAAGCTAAAAGCCCACCACGACAAAAAGAACTTTAAGCCTATGAAATTTCGCCACATAAACACAAGCAAAACCGCAAAAAACACCGCCACGCTAAGCAAAATATAAGCAAAAGCCCCAAAGCCACTAAGCCTAACAAAGTCCAAAAACGCAATGCTAGGCGGCGCTATAAAAATAAAAAGCGTAGGCATAAACTTACTTGGCAGTTGTGGATGAAAAATCAGCCTATAAAACAGCACCGAAAATAGCGCCATATAAAAAAACAAGCCAAAGCCAAAGTAAAACCACAGCCAAGGCGCAAGCTCTGGGCTAGCAATAGGCACGAGCAGATTGCCAACTACTGGGATAAACCACGCTGGATTGCTATGAGTGATGTTAATTTCACGCTCTACCCACGCACGAAGCACAAAAAGCGTGATATAGCTTTGTGCGATCACCCCAGCGTAAAACAGCCAAGCAGCCACGCTGCCTTCATAAATCATCGCTAGTAGCAGCAGCGAAATGCTAAATGCGGCGAAAAAATTTAGCCTAATTGGGTGGTTTAACTCTTTTTTAAACTCTGCGCGAAATGCTGCGATTTTGATAGCATAAAGCACACAAATAAGGGCAAAAAGCAAGGTGCTAAGTGCCCTTAGCGCTAGAAAAATATTTTCATCAAATCCAAGCTTTAAAACTGCTACGCTAAGCCCACCAAAGCCCATAATAACAGCAAAAAACATTATAGGAAACTCTTTAATTCTACTCATTTTTATCCTTTTAAATTTTAGAATTCCAAAAGCCCTGAGAAAGGAGGATAAAGTCAGGGCTTGTGGAATTCCACTTTTTTGGCTGGGAATTCTAGAATTCTAGTTATTTCTACATTTATCCTTAAACCACGGCAAATAGCGATACAAAGGGCATCCATACACAGCAGTTATCACAAGCCACGCACCAAAAAGCCACCACCAGCTCTCACAAATAAAGCCAAAAAAATAAATCAAAGCCGAGCCCAAAACCAGCCTAATAGTCTTATCCCAAAAAGCAAATCTACACATAAATTCCCCTTAAAACCACATTCGCTTAATTATATTTGTTTTATTAGCTATCATATAGCTAAACACGCCAAGCACATGCATAACAATAAGCAAAGGCAAAATCTTTGTAAGAATTCTATGAATATAGCCACAAAGATACTCGCTCATATTTTCATACATGCTAAAATCATTTGCCCCGCTCATAATCGCCCCAGCCACGCCACTTTGTAAGTTTAGAGCAAATCCGCTAAGTGCTATCAAAAACACACACAAATAAATGCCAGCGTGATTTGCCTTTAAAAGCAAGGCTCTGGCTGGGCTCATCTTTAAAGGCTCAGTTTTGCTACCAAAAATAAAATAAAGCCTAACAAGGCTTAGCACCATAACCACAAAGCCCAAAATGCTATGAAGCTTGATATTTGGCAGTTTTTCTAGCGTGTTTGGGATATTTGCCAAAACAAAAGTCCCACTAAGCAGCAAAAACGCTAGAAGCGGCACAGACACCCAGTGTAAAATCACAGAAATTTTAGAGTATTTCATATTTTTCCTTAAATTATATTCATTAGTTTTTTGTATTGCTTGCCACTTTCTCCTAGCACTAGCATAGTGCCTTTTATATCAAAAGGCGGTATATCAAGCGGTCGTGGTGGCGGACCAAAGGTATTTACCCCGCTTTCATCAAACTCCCCACCATGACAAGCGCATTTAAAGATTTTTTGGCTAGGTACCCAGCTAGGTATGCAGCCAAGGTGAGTACAAAGCCCAATTGCAAGCATATATCTATCATCGCCGATAACGACATCACGCTTATCATTTATCTTCATATCAGGCGATTTTTTTATGATAAAAATCGGCTTTTTTCTCCACTCAAACTGCGCAAACTCGCCACTTTTTAAAGGACTTAAATCAATGCTAGTAAATCCAGCTGATCTCACGCTAGGCAAGGGATCTGCGCTTTTTTTCACAGCCCCAAGGGCAAAAAGCGCGCCGACCCCAGCCACAGCCCCAAAGCTATATCCTATAAAACTCCTTCTAGAACTCATTTTGCCCCCTTAAACTCTGCCAGCTAGCATACCATACATTACCATAGGCTTAAAGCCATAGAGCTTGATTAGCCAGTTCATGTAGCTCTCTCTTGTCGCCCCAAAACACGGCATTGACGATGCTGTGCCTTGCCAGTTAAACTCAACCATTATCGCCTTGCCGTATTCGCTTAGAAACGGACAAGCCGTGTAGCCATCGTATTTTGCGCTAAGACTCTCGCCTTTTATTTGGCTGATTATGTTTTGGGTTAGCAAGGGATACATTTTGCGTATGCTAGCGCCTGTTTTGCCCATAGCTGTATTTATGACATCGCCGATAGCAAAGATATTTTTGTATTTCGTGCTTTGAAGCGTCTGTTTATCCACATCTACAAAGCCTAGTTTGCTAGTGCTTAGTCCAGCCTTAGTAAAAATCTCACTTGCTTTTTGCGTTGGAGTGAAGTGTAACCAGTCAAATTTTACTTCTTTATACTCTTTTGCGGTTTTTTGTTCGCCGTTTTCTTTATAATTCGTCCAAAACTCAAAAGTAGCCGTGCTTTTTGCCTTATCAATCGCCACTATTTGGTGACGCAGATTAAAAGGCATTTTGTTAGAACTAGCCTTTGCTTGCATTATCCCAGCATATGTAGGGTCAGCAAAGAGACTAGCCCCACCGCAAAATAGCTCCACTTCGCATTTGTCTAGATTGCCAGCGTTTTTTGCCCTAGAATGGCTCATAAAAAACATTTTTTTATTTGCCCCTGAGCATTTCATAGGCGTTCTTGGCTCGGCAAATACAGCCTTGCCACCATTATTAGCGAAGTTTTCCATGAGCTTATTTGTTTTTATAGCGCCATTTAGAGTGTAGATTGTGGAGATTTTCACGCTCTCATCATTTATATCATCTTCGCTAAGCCCATCAATAGCGCTAAAATCATACTCCACGCCACTTGCGATTATTAGATAATCATAGCTAAAACTCTCATTATTATCTAAAATCAGCGTGTTTTGCTCTGGTGTTAGTTCTTTTACATTTTGTTTTACCCATTTTACGCCATCTGGGATATAATCAGCCTTAGCAAACTCCACATCGCTTTTTTGATAAAAACCTATGCCTATTAGCGTAAAGCCAGGTTCATAGTGAAAAATCTCTTTTTTATCAAAAAGCATGATTTGTGCGTTTGGCAGCTTTTTTCTTAGCTTAGCTGAGAGACTAATACCCCCAAGCCCAGCACCCAAAATAGCAATTTTTGCTTTTATATCGCTGTTTTGTTCTATATTTTTTTGGGCCCCGTTAGCATTAGCAAGCGAACCAGCCAAAGCCCCAAAGCCTATTATTTTTAAGGCATCTCTTCTTTGTAGCATTTTGCCCCCTTAGCGATTTGGCAGCGAGCAGCGATTTAGAAAATAACAAGCCGGACAAAAGCCAGTAATGCCCACTAGAAGTGGCGCAAAGCCTATTAGGCTAAGCCAAGGATTTACAAAAAACAATCCAAAAATTAACGCCACTCCAAGCAAGACTTGAAACATTCTTTTATTTTTGCTTAACATTTTTGCTCCTTTGTGTTTGTAGGGAATTCTAGTTTAGGGAATTCTCTTTGGGAATTCTAGTCTAGGGAATTCTAGAATTCCCTAGACTTTTAAAAGCTCATCAAATGCTTTTGTAACCGCATCTTGCGAGTTTGGCTCTACTAGGCGAGTGCATACTTCTTTGCCTTCTTTGTAAAAAATAATAGTTGGGATTTTTCGCACATTAAGGCTGTCTTTTAGCTCACCTGCCTCGTCAAAATTCACGCCAAAAAAGTTAATTCTATCAGCATAAGCAGGGATAACTCGCTCTAAAATAGGCTTTAAAGCAATGCAGTCTTTGCACCAAGGCGCACCAAGGATAACTACGCAAAGTCCCTTGCTAGTAGCATTCTTATAAGAGTTTTTGTCTAAATATGTCATTTTTGCTCCTTTAAAATTAAAGTGAGCGAATTGTAAGGATTTAAGAAGTTATTTTCAGTAATAATGTTACAAAAGATTTTTATAAAAGTGTGATTTCCCCGCGTTTTTGGCGTATGATTCCAGCTTTTTCTAGCTCTTTTAGCACCCTTGAAATCGCCTCTCTTACGCTGCCTAGCTCGTTTGCGATTTGTGCGTGAGTGCAGGTGCAAACGCCATTTTGCGAGTTTTGGCGCAAAAAATCTAAAATTCTCTCCTTTAAAGGCGCAA
The DNA here is from genome assembly GCA_945873855.1 of uncultured Campylobacter sp. Taxonomy (GTDB): domain Bacteria; phylum Campylobacterota; class Campylobacteria; order Campylobacterales; family Campylobacteraceae; genus Campylobacter; species Campylobacter magnus. The sequence goes on along the minus strand of CAMCEN010000024.1, from coordinate 3,080 downwards.
AAAGTGCCACACTTAGCACAGAAACACTGCTGTAAAAACGCCCGGCTAAAAGCGATAAAATGTGATTAGCAAAAAGCGGATATTTTGCCTTTAGCTCTCTAAAAAGCCCTGCTGGCAAGCTCTCAAAGGCGCACTCGCTAGCTACTTCAATGCGGACTTTAGAGCCAAAAGCATCAAGGCAATCAGCGCAAACCAAGCACTCATCGCCACTTTTTAGGCTAAAAAGCGCGATTTCTCTATTTTCGCTACTAGCATAGACCTTTAGCTCGCCGCTTAGCACGCTTACAAATCCATAGCAAAAATCATTGTAAAAAACCTCGCCTTTTTTGGCTTTAAAGCTTTGTATTTTACTCTTTGCAAGCGCCAAGTCTTGTGCGCTAAATCCGTAGTTTTCTAGCTTCATTTTTTGCCCTTTTTTTGTGATTATAGCGAAAATTTTTGATATAATGCGATTATGAAATATTTTATTTTAAATCAAATTGCTAATTTTTTAGAACAAAATGCCTATAAAATCAGCTCTATTTGGCGCAGCAGCGACCTTTGTGTAAATATTGAATTCCAAGGCAAAAACGGCGCCAAGCCCTTTACTCTCTGCTTTGATATGAGCAAAAGTGATTCAAGCATTTACAGCGCAAAAAAGGGCGCAAACAAAGAATACAAAGCGCCTTTTGATGTGCTAGCAAAAAAGCGCCTTACAAATGCCAAAATCACTAGCGCAAAAACCCTGCCAAATAATAGAATATTAGAGTTTGTTACCACGCAACAAGGCTCGTATAAAGAGCTAAAAAGTAAGCTTATTTTTGAGTTTACCGGCCGTTTTACAAATGTGATTATAACTGACGAGCATAGCGTGGTTTTGGGCGCACTTCATCTTTTTAAAAACACAAAGCGTGATGTGGTGGTGGGCAAAGTGCTACCAAATCTAGAATTCCATGAAATAAAAGAAGCTCCAAGCGATGAAATAAAGGACTTTTACGAGTTTTTTGATAATGAGGCAAGACGCATAAAAAACAAAGCTCTAAGCACGCTAAAACAAAGCAAAATCGCAAGTGTGGATAAAAAAATCGCAAATATTAACGCTTTGCTAGAAAAATTGCCAAAGAAAGAAGAAATAGAAAGCCTTTGTGCTAAAAACTTTGCTAAGGCAAACGCTCTAAAAGCGAATTTATTTAAGATAAAAGACTATGAGCGTGAGTTTTTTCTTGATGGGCTTAGTTTTAGCACCGATAAGCCTGCGAGAGAGGCCTTGGATGAGCTTTTTAAAAGTGCTAAAAAACTGCGCCAAAAGGCTGCTAACATAAGCCTTGAAGAGCAAAATCTAAATGAGAAAAAGGACTTTTTGCTAGGGCTTAAAACTGCGATTTTAGCTGAGAGTGAAGCTGAGAATTTAGAGGTTTTAGCACCTAAAAAAAGAGTAGCTAAAAAAAGCGCCCGCAGCGACTTTTGTGAGGATTTTTACAAAGGCGAGTATAAAATCAGCGTGGGCAAAAACGAAAAAGGCAATGCTTGGCTTTTAGAAAATGCTAAAAAAGATGATGTGTGGTTTCACCTTCAAGGATATAAGGGCGCGCATGTCATCATAAAAAGCAATAAACAAAAGCTAAATGATGAAATAATAGCGTTTGCGAGCCGTATGTGTGTGCTTTTTAGCGGACATACTCGTGGGTCATTTCAGGTAGATTTTACCAAACGCTCAAATGTCAAGGTAGTAAGCGGGGCCTTTGTAAATTATGTAGATTATAATACTGTGGGGGTAAAAATATGATAAAAGTATGTTTTTTGGGGCCTTTATCGGCTCTTGGTGAGTGCGAGTATGACTGCGCTAATCTAAGCGAGCTTAAAGAAACTTTAAGCAAAGATGAAAGACTAGCAGGCTGGCTAAAAGACTGCGCCCTAAGCTTAAATGATGAAATAATCACAGATTTAAACACGCCTTTAAAGGACGGCGATACTCTTTTTGTATTGCCCCCAGTTTGCGGTGGATAGACAAAAACCGTGATTTTAGTCAGTAAAATGAGCTAAAAAGCTCAGGTCTAAAAAAGGCTAGGAATTCTAGAATTCCCTACTATGTCATCCTCGGACTTGACCAGAGGATCTCTATAGAAATTCTAAATTTATTTATGATGAGATCCCCCGATCAAGTAGGGGGATGACACAGAACACGTAAGTCAGGGGATGACACAAGGCTTGGGAATTCTAGAATTTTCGTCATTGAGGGGTGAAGCGAAGCAATCTCTAGGAATTCTAAATTTATCCTTAGGAATTCTAGATTTTTGCTCGCTTTTAGGCTAGATAAATCTAACCTAGCTCGCAAATTTTATAAGGGCTGCCGCCCCTAAAACCCCGCTAAAATCTAAAATTCTCTTGCTTTATCTATGTTTTTGAGGGTGCGGGGGTGTTTTTTAGGGAATTCTAGAATTTATAGAGATTGCTTCGGTCGCTTTACTCCCTCGCAATGACGGAATTTTAGATGGAATTTTGAACGAGATTGCTTCGTCGTTCGTTTCACTCACTTCTCACAATGATGGAATTTCCGCAATGACGGAATTCTAGAATTCCTTAGCTAAATAAATAAAAAAAGGCTAGGAATTCTAGATTTTAGAATTCTAGAATTCCTAGCCCCAAGGTTATGATTTTACGCTTGCATCAGCTATGATGCCTGCGCTAAACTACTGGAGTAGTCTCATAACATTTTGCTGAATTGTATTTGCTTGGCTTAGAGCGTAGCTGCCTGATTGTGCAAGTAGGTTGTATTTGTTAAAGTTACTTGCTTCACTAGCAAAGTCTACATCACGGATTTGGCTCTCAGCTGCTTTTACATTTACTTGCGTAGTGCTGATATTATTTATAGTAGCTACTATTTGGTTTTGAACTGAGCCGATATCAGAGCGAATTCTATCTAGCTGTTTTTGAGCTGATTCAGCTACGCTAATCATCGCTTGCGCACCACCATAAGTAGTAACACCGCTTAGTTGGTCAGCGTAAGTACCACCTGAGTAAACTGAGCTAGAGAACTGACCAGCTTGGAAGTAGCCCATAGCTGCTGCTGCCTTACCATCTAGAATACCTGTATTTAGGTC
>CAMCEN010000023.1 GCA_945873855.1 uncultured Campylobacter sp. | reverse complement strand
CTATTTATAGAGTTTTATATCTTTTTATAGGATTTTATAGGTTTGTAGGAACGGTCCCATCTATCGCCACCAAAGGGGATTTTATACACACGCTTATTTTTAATAGCTGGTGTATTTTTAAAAAGCATATTTTCATAAAGGTCTTTTGGCGTTAGCTCATCAAAGCTACTAAGTATGATAATATCAGGCTTTGAAGCTATTATTTGTTCAGCGCTTAGTATTTTTGAGCCCTTAAAATTCACAGCATTTTGTGCGCCTATTAGCTTAATCATATAGTGCTGATATGTGCCATCGCCATTTGCATGATAGCCTTTTGCTCGCCCCAAAAAGCTTAAAATTTTAGGTGTTTTCGCCCCGCTTTTGGCTAGTTTAGCAGCGTAGTTTTGCACACGCTCTCTTATGTTTTTTCTATGCTCTAAGATTTCATCCACACGCGCTTTTTGATCGTAAGCATGAGATAGGATATTAAACCACTCAAGCGTGTTTTGCTCGTTGCCACGGTAGTTTATGATAGCTAGATTTACACCGGCTTTGCGTAAAGGCTCTACTATGTCGCTGCCTGCATGTCCCCACTGCATCACAAAATCAGGCTTTAATTTAATCAGCTCTTCTACATTTGGGGTAAAATCTGCGCCTATACCATTAGTGCTAAGGTTTAGCGCATCTGGGAAAATACGTCCTAAAATATGCTCGCTTAAAGCCCTTTTTGCTACTGGATTTATGGCAACTAATCTAGAATTCCCATTATCCACAGCCATACTAAAACTAGCAAGTGGTATGGGAAACATCGCCACACGCTTTGCTGGTTCATTTAGCTTTACAGTATTGCCATCTTGGTCTTTAAAGCTAATTTGCCCTGCATTTAAAGCAAGAGCAAAAAACATTAAAGCAAATAATGATTTTTTCATACTTTTAACCCCATTAACCTTTCAAGAAGCCCTGCGCCAAACTTACTTGCATTTGGCATGAAAAAGCAGCCATGATGAAAAAATGGATCAAGGCTAGTAAGTATTAAATTACCCCCACCAAAACTGCACTCTTGGTAAACACTTACGCTTTCATAAAGCTTTGATTTTATGGCTGATTTTGCGCCATTTAGCTTTTTATATCCGCCGTGAAAATGCCAGATTAAATCCTTAAAATCAATGTATTTAAATAGCTCGTGGTTTGTATCATCAGGCGTGATGTCTATGTCGTTATGCTCTTTATCTAGCCACCACCAAAAATTAAATGGTAGTTCTTTATACTCTATGCCTTCAAGCCAAAGCTGGGGTTCATTTCTCCCACCAATTACTAGTGTGCGACCACTTTTTAAGAATTCCTTAAAAAGCTCCTTATTTTTCTCCAAATGCCTAACCACCAAAGAATCCGTAACTAGCAAAATATCACAATCATCTAAATCGCTTTTTTTAAGCTCGGGTAAATACACGCATTTATGAAAATACTTCGCAAATGGCTCTTTAAATAAACTTACTAAATTATAATATGTCCCACTATGAAGTGCTGTAATTTTATTCATTTTCTCCCCTTAAATACGCTATTATATTCTCCATGCACGCCTTAGTGTCATCTGCGCTTGCTGCTATGTGGAGATCCACTCCGGCATGAGTGTAGAGTTTGCCTTTGCCAAGAGTTAGCTCCCAATCGCTTGGCACACTAGCTTGCTTGATGGCTGTGATTATCCTAGCACCATTTGGTGGGGGATTTTGCCCCCTTGAATAAAAGCCCGCCACGCCCTTTTTTTCGTTAAAATTAGCTATATCAAGTCCTTTATACACTCTGTGCTTATTTAACAAAGTGATAGCAAAATCAGGGTATTTGATATTAGTTATCGGCTCATAAATATTTAACATAGGCAAAAACTTCTTTTCTACATGTCCATTAAAAAACATGCGTCCGCCCTCATTTATAAAGCTAAATAAACGCTCACCTAGCTTGCTAAGTAAAATCTGATCTACCCCACCACTTAAAATAATGCCCTTATATGCGCTAAAATTCTTGCTTTCAAGCTCATATTGCCATACAAAATCAAGACCTTCTTGGCTTGTTAATTCAAAACCACTCATGCCACCGCTTGAGCCTATATCATTAAAATATACAAATAAAATATCTTTCATCTTGCCCCTTCAAAAACTAGCTTTAAAGCCTACTTTAAAGTTTCTACCCGGATTTAATAACGGATTTGTTAAAGACACCGGATAGTCCTTATCCTCCCAGCTTAGCGGGATAGTATATTTTTTATTAAAAATATTTTCTACTGCAAAATTAAGCTCAAAATCTCGCAAAAATCCTATATTGCCAAAACTTTTGCCAAAGTAGATGTTATGCACGAAATATCCAGCTTTTTCTCGCTCTTGTTTTTCATCAATTTTGCTTTTACGAGCTGCCCAAGAACCGGTGTATTGTATATATGAACCAGATAAAAATTCTGGTTCATAATTTAAGCTAACAAAGCCATTTAAAGGCATTATAGTGCGAAGATTTGTGCCATTTGTTTTATCTTTGCCCCTTTGATAGCTTACATTTGTTCTAAACTCCAAATTGCTTAAAATATTATAAGCTAGGTCAAGTTCAATACCCTTTATATTAGCCTTGCTTACATTTTGGTTTTGATAAGTTTTTTTACCCATATAATCAGCCACTCGCACATTTTCTAAAATCAAGTCCTTATAATCGCTATAAAAGCCTGTAATTCGTGCTTTTATAAACTCATTTTCAAACCTAAAACCAAGCTCGTAGTTTAGGCTCTTTTCAGGTTTTAGCCCACTATTTGGGATATTCATCGTAGTGCCATCTAGGGTCGAAATTGGTGCTATTTCATTTGCAGTAGGGTTTCTAAATGACGAGCTTACATTTGCTACAATATCTAGGCTATCAAGCAGTGGATATGAGCCACCAAGCGACCAAGTGAGCTTATTATTTTTTACCGTGCCACCATCATAGAGAGATTTTAAGCTCTCATCTACGCTACTTAAATTAGCAGTGCTTTTAAACCAGTCATAGCGCAAACTAGCATCTATACTTGCATCATTTTCAAAGTCATATTCCCACAAACCAAAAACACCTAGATTTAGCTGTTTTTGATCTATGGCTGTATTTTTTCTAGGACCGCCTCTTACGCTTTGCTGGGTAGAATCCCACTTTTCATAATACATATTGATACCATAAGTTTGAGTGAAGTTATTTAGTGTATATTTACCAGTAACTTTTGAGCCAACTACCTCAGGGCCTACCACATAGTTATTTACATAAGCTGGTTTTGCATTATCAGGCACTATATACAAATTAGTATATATTTTCCTTGCAAACACATTTGCATCTAGCTCAAAGTTGTTAAAAATCTCTCCATGGTAATTAAGCGCAGCGTATTTTTCCCATAGTGGTTCTTGGCGCACGATTTTATTAGGCACACCTTTTGCAGTATTTCCTGCACCAGGGCTAGGCACAGACCCACCTGGCATACCACGATTTATTTCATTATAGCGCAAGATAAGCCCTATTCTATGACTATCTCCCCAGCTATATCCTGTGTTTAAATCAAAAGATTTATATTTAAAATCAGAGTTTGGCACTTTACCATCTGGCGTTTTATAATCACTGCCATAGCGGTAATTTAAACCTAGTAAAAAATCAAGTCCATGTCCAACTAAGCCAAGCTGAACTCTACTTTGAATTCCTCTATTTGCGCTTGAAAAGTTTGAGCTAAGATAAGTATCACTTAGCGCAAAATCGCCAAAAACATCGCCTGTGGCTCTTTTGCTTACTAGATTTACCACACCACCAAAGCTATCTGTGCCAAAAAGCGAGCTAGCAGGGCCTCTAACTATTTCTATCCTTTCAAATTGATCAGGGTCAAAGACCGTGTATTCAAGCACAGGGCGACCTTTCCACCTAAGTCCATCTACAAAGGTAGGTACACGGTAGTCCCCTGCGCTCATACCACGGATTACAGGCTGACCTGAGTCCATGCCATCATTTACCATAGATACACCAGGTTCTTGGCTGATCATTTCTAGCACGCTTTTACCAACGCTTCTTTGTAATTGCTGTTCACTTATTACTGAGAGTGGCTTGGTTTTGCTAACAAGTGTTTCTATACTTTGATTGCTAGTAGGACTTGCTGCACCAGTTACTACGATTTCTTTAAGGGTTTCTTCTGCTCCAAAAAGCGCACAAGATGCCATCAAAGATGAAAAAATGAGATATTTTCTCATATTGTATTGTCCTTTAAAATAAATTTTATATGAAAGTAACATAATAACAAAAATGAGAAGCTATTTCAATATTAAAATTTATCAAAAGCGAATTATTTTTTATCTAAAAGGAATTAATTTAAAGAAGAAAAAATGTTTGCCCAAAAAAGAATAAATCAGCAAATAAACAATGATATATTCATAAATTCCACTTTAATGCAAATAGAAAAAGGCATAGATTTATACATTAATAAATTTGATATCAATAAAGATACATCTATGAAAATACAACATAACTTAATGGGACTTAGTATCAATATTTCTTTTAGCGCACACCAACACTATGCAGGTGCAAAATGTACTTTTAAAATCATCCCAAAAGCAGGTTATACCGTAACAAGCTATATAAATCATGATAGTAGCATTGTTAATTTTAAAACAGGAGATCAAATCCAAAATATCATCATAAATATAAGCGATGAAGTTTTAGCAAAGCACTTGCCTTACGATATTTACAAAAGATTAAGGGAAAATGAGTTTTCAATGACACTTGCATCTAGGCTTAGTTCACGTATAAGCACTCTAGCTGCTAGAGAGATTTTTTGTCAATACTGCTACAAATACCATTACAAATTCCTTTGCAAGTGAGCTTTTTATCAAAGCTAGAGTGTATGACATAGTGGTCTTTGAGCTAAAAGCACTGGCACAAGCTAATTCAAATGAACTAGTAAATTTAAGCAAAGAAGACATAAATGCCATAAATCAAGCACTTATAATCTTACAAAAAACTACCACAATCCGCCTACAATCAAAGAGATTTCACACACTATTTGCTTAAATGAAAGTAAACTAAAATCAGGTTTTAAACAGCTATTTGGTATGACAGTGCATGAATGTAGCACTAAAATTAGAATGCAAGAAGCAAAGCGCCTAATCAGCGCTGGTGAGCTAAATCTAGCCCAAATCGCCAAAGAACTAGACTACAAACAATAGCATAATTTTACCACTGCTTTTAAAAGGTATTTTGGATTTAATCCTAGCAGTGCTTCGGCTTTGATCTTATAAAATACATTTTTTTAAGAACTCTTATCAATTTTTAATCTAGAATTCTAGGGAATTCTAGAATTCTTATTATTTTAACTGCTCTAAGCGTTCTTTTTTAGAACCGATTTCTGTGATTTGCACGCCAAAGTTTCCATCGATGATGACAACCTCGCCAAGGGCTATTGGGTTATCGCCGATTAGCACTTCAAGCGGGTCGTTTGCTAGCTGGTTTAGCTCTATAACAGAGCCTATATCCATGCTTAGCACATCTTTTAGTAGCATTTTCTTTGAGCCTATTCGCACACGCAGTGGCAGACGCACATCCATAATAAGCCTGATATTTTTGATATCTCCATCAAAAACAGGGCCTTGGCTAGTAGCTTCTGGGGCTGGGGCAGCCGGCGGGTCTATTAACTCACAAAAGGCCTTATCAGCAGCGATTGCTAGTTGTTCGCTCTGTCCGCTATAGCTTACGCCAAAGACAAAAATCTTGCTAAATCCATCTAAATTAAGCGGTTCGTTGCCTGCTACATAGCTAGTTTTGTCTATATCAAAGCTTAGTTTTGGCAGCTCACTTTGGGCTCCAAGTGCGGTAGAGACCGCACCAAACCAGTTTGAAAAAATCTCTTTACTAGCATCAAGCTCATCATCGCCAATATTTTCGTTCATTGTAGGCTTTTCTTCGCCTAGCATGATATCATTTATCGCTGTCATAAGAAGTGGAGTAGCCATAAAAAGCAGCTTGCCACCACCAGAGCTAACGCTAGCGGTGATTACAGGTGGATTTATGCCACTTTGCGCATTTGCTTCAAACTCCTTTGGCTCGCCAACAGCAGCACCTTGCCCAGTAAGCCCCTCAGCAGTGCTAGCAAACTCAGCACTAAAAATGCCTAAAAGATTATTCATCATCATCGTATTCATCTCCATCATCGTCATTTACGCTATCATCATAAGACTGAATTTTTGCCTTGCGGTCTTCTTCGTATTGTTCTAGGATGCTTTTAATTTCATCTTTATCTGTTTTGATAAGCTCTTTAAGCTGTATGCTTTTACGAAAGCGGTGCAAGCCCATATCAGCCATAAATACATCTTTTTTATCTATGCTAACAATAGCCATATCATCAGCACTTCTATCAAGCTTTAAAATATCGCCTGGTTTTAGCTCCAAAAACTCAAGAACGCTGATATTGGTTTTACCCAAAATCGCTTCATATAGCACCTCAGCACGCCCTACTAGCGTTTTTAGCTCTTTGTTGCGAGATTTTTTCGCACTCGTTTCACCTAGCATAACATCACGGTTAGCAAGGCGCGAAAGAATAGGCTCAAGGTAGATTACAGGGTAGCAAAAATTTATCATACCGCTATTTCCACCTATGATAATCTCCATAACAGCCATAATAATAATCTCATTTTGGCTAACGACTTGAACAACATTTGGACTTGATTCTTTTGCCTCGACATTTGGATACATATCAGTTATCATCTGCCAGCTTTCTTTTAGGCGTTGCATAACTATACGCAAAATCGCATCAAGCAAGTTTACTTCAATATCTGTTAGCTCCCTGCTACTATCAAAGCCGCCATCGCCCTTACCGCCAAGCAAGCGGTCTATCATAGGAAAAGCAATACTTGGATTTATCTCCAAAACACAAGAGCCATCAAGAGGCTTGATAGAAAAAACATTAAAGCTCGTAGGACTTGGCAAACTCATCAAAAACTCACCATAAGTCATTTGATCAACTGAGTGAAGCCTGATTTCAACAATTGAGCGCATAATTGATGATATTTGGCTAGCAAGGTTGCGGGCTAGTTTATCGTGGATGCCTTTTATAGCGCGTAATTGCTCTTTACTTACCCTGTTTGGACGCTTAAAGTCATAAATGATAACTTGGCGGTCTTCTGGTAACTTTGGCTTTTTGTGAGCCTCTGATGCTACTAATTCTGCGCCGTCTTCGTCATCATCAACAGCTTGCAAAAGAGCGTCTATTTCTTCTTGACTAAGAATATCAGCCATTAAAAGCCCAACCTTTCTCTAAGTTTTATTATCATTTTTTTGTGTATTTGACATACACGAGATTGTGAAATTCCTAAAAGCTCGCTAATTTCAGCTAAGTTTAGCTCATCAAAATAATAAAGCTGTATTACTTGCTGGTCTTTTAGCGAAAAGCCCCTTAAAATTTCCATAATATGAGAGATTAAATCATCTTTTTCTACTTTTTCAAAAGTGCCCTCAGGGCTTGCTAGCAAGTCATATTGCTCATCAAGTGGCAAGAGCATAGCAATCTCGCTCATATTTTTAGCATCACTGATTTGCGCTGTGCTTACGCCGATTTTTTTAGCCAGCCACTCATCGCTTGGCTCGCTCTCATGCTCGTTAAAATACTGCGCACTAAGCTCATTTATTTGCTTTATTAGCTTTCTATCACCTCTACTCATAGGATCAAGCGAGCGCAAAAAATCTAGCATAGCACCATAAACGCGCATTCTAGCATAGCCCCAGAAATTATCATTTTTTTCTTTATCATACGCACGAGAAAGACTTACCATCGCACAGACCCCAGCCCCAACTAAGTCATTAAACTCCACGCAAGCTGGCAAGCGAGATTTTAAGCGTGCAGCCATAGCACGAAGTGCTGGCATATAGGCTACTACAAGCTCGTTTTGCTCGCTAAGAAGTCCGATTTGATAAGCATCAAGCTGCTTTTTGCGTTGATTGTTCATCTACTTTCTTTTTAGATTTTTTCTTGCTAGATTTTTTAGATAATAATTTATCTCGTTTTACTTGCATCATAGCATCCATGCGACGCTCTCTAGCAAAAAGTTCTTCAATCAAAAACTCATTTATTTCTTCATATTTTTCTTTATCAAAATATATTTTACTCTCTGAGCTTGCATCTATATAGTTCATAATAGCTATGTGAGAGCCTAGGAAAAATATTAGTGCTATCACGCAGGTATAAGCTACAAGCTCTAAGGGCTCATATCCAGCCATAATACAAAAAATCACGCCTATAAAAAATCCAAGCGCTGTTAAAAAACCAACAAAGTTATCCGCTCGCATGCGATTTTCCCTTAAACTGCCTAGATTTCAAGCTATTTAGGAATTCTAGAATTCCTAGACTAAAAGTAATCTAGAATTCCTAGGCTAAAAGTAATCTAGAATTCTAGGAATTCTAGGAATTCTGGATTACTTTTAGAATTTCTCAGCCAAACGCTTGAAAAATCCGGCAAAACTTTTTTCTTTTGAAGTATCAAGCATTTTTTGTTCCACTGCGTAAAGCAGCTTGCTAGCAGCATCCTTTAAACACACGCTAGGCTCGGTATTTGGTGCATCATCGCTAAAAAGCGTTCGTGATTTGATTGAGCGCATTACTACCTTATCATTTGGCACGTAACCTAGCATCTCAAGTCCTACATCGCCTACATTTCTGCGCACAACGCCAGCAATGGTGCTAAAAATTCGTTCTGCTTCTTGTGCGCTTTTTACATTATTTGGCAGCATAAAAACTCTTTTTCTATGCGCGCAACTTGCTTTTATGACAGCATAAGCATCAGTTATCGCAGCAGGGTCTGGGGTTGTTACTAGGATAACCTCATCGCTAGCATCTAAAAAAGTCTGCGTAGCAGGTCCAATCCCAGCACCAGTGTCAATGATGAGATAATCAATGCCCTCAAGCACGCTAGCATCGTTCATAAACTTATCAAACAAAAACTTATCATTAAACTTAAAAATATCAGCCCCACTCTCGCCTGGCACTAAAAATAAATTTTCTTTTATATTTATTACTATATCGCTAAACTCGCACTCGCCACGCATCACATTTAGTAGGTTTTGCTCAGCACGGACATTTAGTATCACATCTAGATTTGCTAGCCCTATATCAGCATCAAATAGTGCTACTTTATATCCATTTAGGGCTAGGATATTTGCTAGGTTTGCGCTAAGCGTGCTTTTGCCCACGCCACCTTTACCGCTTGTTACTGCTACTGTGTGCGTGCCTTTGTGTGGCTTAGTTGTTTTACTCATCAAATCTCTTAATTTACTTGCTTGATCCATCAAATCCCTCCAATACACATTTTACCAAAAAATTGCTATTAGCCTCCATAATATCATCAGGCACATTTTGTCCCAAACAAAAATAGCTAACAGGCACGCCAGTTTCATACACTAGCGAGAAAATATTGCCAAAAATTCTAGTTTCATCAAGCTTTGTGATAATTAGCGAGCTGATGTTTGTAAAAGAAAAATTATCATAAATTTCTAGCAAATCTTCTATTTTTGTATTCGCACTTAGCACTAGATTTACCTCTATATCAGCATCCACGCTAGAAATAAACTCATTTAGCAAAGTGAGTTTTTCTGTATCATACTGACTAGAACCAAGGGTATCAACCAAAATCACATCATAGCCACTAAAAGCCTTAATCGCACTTTTAAACTCTTCAATGTTAATTGCTTCTACCATACGCATTTTCATCACCTGCGCATATTGTGCTAGCTGTTCAACCGCACCTATGCGGTAGCTATCTAGCGTGATTACGCCGGTTTTATACTGAATTTCTCCATCATAAGCGTATTTATAAGCAAGCTTGCTTAAAGTAGTAGTCTTTCCAACACCTGTTGGGCCTATTAGCATAATGATTTTTTGCTTTTTTTGGCTTAGCATGATTTTTTTGCTAGGCAGCATTTTTTCTAGTAGAAAATAAAAATATCTCTCAATAGCACTAGGATTATTTTTCATAGAACTAGGCATATTAGCAATGGTAGCTTCCATAATAGCCTTTAAATGCTCGCTTTTCATACCAGAACTAGCTGCTTTTTTGTAGATTGTAGCAAACTCAGGTGGTATTACTATCTCGCCTCTGGCTTCTTTTTTATCCTCCCAGACAGCATCTGCGATTAGTGAGAGCTTGTCATTTAGCTTATCAAGCTTTTTTTCCATATCACGCATTTTTGCGCTGTAATCAGGCTGGATATTAAGCGGGCTTGGCTCGCTATCATTTGCGCTAGCTAGATTTTTTATCTCATTTGCCACGCGTGAGATACTCATGCTTACATCTTCATCTTGCCACTGCTCTTTTGAAGTAGTTTTTGGAGTGCTTTGGCTGGTTTGGCGGTTTTTACCTAGATTTGTGTAGGCCTCTATTTGGCGTTTGATATCATTTACTTGTTCTATTTTATTTAGCTCGTTAAGCGGGTTTTGCTCTTCTTCTACGCAAACTACGACTTCAAACAAAGGGTCTTGATTTAAGGTCTTGGCTCTGATTTGCTTTGTTACTTCAATGGCAAAATCATCGCCTAGTTCGGCTTTTGCTTTTAAGAGCGCATCTGCTGTGGATGAGCCTGTAAATGAATATCTTTTTATCATATCTTCTCCTACATCATAGCTAGTGGCAAAATCACGCTTAGTCTCTGGCAGGCTTTTGGATGTGGCAGCCTTAGACGCTCGCTTTGACGGATTTTTGCGCTAAAATCTATTATATCGATATCTAGCGTCCTAGGTGCGTTTTTAAAGCTTCTTTTTCTGCCAAAGATTTTTTCATAATTTAGCATTATTTTTAGCACTCTTAAGGCATAAAGCGAACTTTTTATCTCAAGCACAGCATTTAGAAAATCAGCTTGATTTTCATAGCCAAAGGCTTTGTTTTTGATAATCGGCGAGCTTTTTACTAGCTTAAAACGCCTGTCTTTGGCTAGTTTTACAATCAGCCTTTCAAAGCGAGATTTTACTTCTTTTTCATTAGCTATATTTCCACCAATTCCTAAAATGTAAGTGTAGCGAATTTTTCTTAGTTTTTTAGAATTCCTAGCAAATTTTCGTGGAAAAAATGCCGATTTTATTATTTTTTTAAATCCACTACAATACATTTTTTAAGAACCATCCAGCTTATCAAAGGAATTCTAGAATTCCCTAGCTAAGCTTTAATCTAGAATTCCCTAAAATCTATGGAATTCTAGAATTCCTAGTTAAGCTTAAATCTAGAATTCCCTAAAATCAAAGTATCTCACAGCCATTTTCAGTGGCGACTACTACATCTTCTATTCTTACGCCAAACTCACCTTGTAAATAAATCCCAGGCTCAATGCTAAATACCATGCCAGGCTTTATAATCTCTTCGCTTTTTGGGCTAATTCTAGGAAGCTCGTGTATATCAAGCCCCACGCCATGCCCAGTGCTGTGAAAAAACGCCTCGCCATATCCAGCTTTTGTGATAACATCCCTTGCAGCCTTGTCAATATCGCAGGCTCTCACACCTGCTCGCACTGCATTTATTGCCATTTGCTGAGCCTCTAAAACTATGTGATAGATCTCATCACGCTTAGAATTTTTAAAGTTTTGCTCTTTGCTAATTTGGCAGTCTTGCCCTACTTCAAAGGTTCTAGTGCGATCTGAGCAGTATCTGCGGTATTTGATCCCAGCATCAAAAAGTAGCAAATCTCCATTTTTTAAGGTATTTTTAGTTGGCAGCGCATGAGCCTTAGCAGCGTTTGCATTTAGAGCAGTTATAGGCTCAAAGCTAAGTCCAAACTCGCCTTTATTTTTTAAAATATTTGCCACTTCGTAGTTTAGCTCGCATTCGCTCACACCTTTATCTAGGCTAGATTTTACAAACTCACAAACTCTCTTAAAGCCATCAGCACCGTGCTTAGCAGCTGTTTTTAAAATCTCAATTTCATCCTTGCTTTTTATCATACGCTTGATTTGCGAGAAGTTTGGCTTAAAATCAAATATGTTGCCAAGCTCATCAGAGAGGCTTTTAAAATCAGCCAAGCTAAAATCATGCGGATTTAGCTCTAAGTGTGAAATTCCAAGCTTTTTGATTAACTCTTTTGCGCTTTCGTTTATATCATTTGAGATGATAATCTCAGCGTTTTTTATGATTTCATTTGCTTCTATGCCATACCTTGCATCTGTAATAAAAAAGTTTTTTTCAGCATGAGAGATGAATATTTCATTATCACAGCTGTATCCGCACTCGTAGAATACAGCATTTTCATCTTTTAAGATAAAACTCATTTTTATCCTATTTTTTCTCGGCAGCAGCGCGTGCGGCTTTGATTTGTTCAAAAACTTGTATCATAGAAAGTAGCGCGATATGATATCCCATAGGGCCAAAGCCAGCTATCACGCCAGTTGCAGCTGCTGCTGTCATGCTCTTTGCTCTATAATCCTCTCTTGCGTGGATATTGCTAATATGCACCTCAACTGTCGGCAAATGCACAGCCGCAAGCGCATCAGCAATAGCAATAGAAGTATGAGTATAAGCAGCAGGATTTATGATAATACCATCAACGCCCTCAACACACTCTTGAATTTTATCTACGATTTCGCCTTCATAATTGCTTTGAAAAAACTCTATTTCAATGCCAGCTTGGTCGCAAACAAGCTTCATATTTTCATGGATTTGCTCCATTGTCATCACACCATACATCGCTGGATCTCTTAGGCCTAAAAGGTTAATATTTGGGCCTTGAATTACACGAATTTTCATTTTTGCTCCTTTAAATAAAGTGCATATTTTAGCGAATTTTATCTCTTTTTTACTATAATTAGCAAAAATTTTTAAGGCTTTTTTGTGAAAATATTAAAATGTAAGTATATTTTGTGCTGTGATGAGAGCTTTAAAGTGCTTGAAAATCACGCAATTATCTTTGATAAAAAAATTGAAAAAATCTTGCCAAATGATGAGCTAAAAAGCCTAGGAATTCTAGATTCTGCGCAGGTTTTTTCTACGCCTATTGCTATGCCTGCTCTTTTTAATGCTCACACGCATTTAGAATACAGTGCAAACAAAGCGCATTTAGACTTTCGTGGCTTTTCAAACTGGCTTAAAAGCGTGTTTGAAAATCGTGGCGGCATAAGCAAAGCCCTAAACCAAAAAATCCTAAACAAAGAGATAAAAAAGCTTTTAAAAAGCGGAGTTTGCGGTATAGGCGAGTATTCTAGCTTTGGGCTTGA
>CAMCEN010000022.1 GCA_945873855.1 uncultured Campylobacter sp. | reverse complement strand
ATATTTTCAGGTTTTAAGTGTGGGAGGTGCTTTAAAAAATCAGCCTTGGTGTAAGAGGAGATTGCAAAGCAAGTATAGCTCTCATCAAGCTTTCTAGCAAGTTCTAAAAACCAATAATTGCCAGGATTATTTCTATACTCATCAAAAATTAGAGGAATAGCATCATAAATCACTAAAAATTTAGCTAAATGCAAATACTCTTTTGGTGGGGCAAAAAAAGGCGAGAAAAACACACAATTTTCAGTTTTTTCTAAACTTTCTTTTTTGTTAGGTGCAACAGCCTTTTGCTTTAAAGCCAAAATCTTTTGCGCACTAGAATACAAAAAAGTAGTCAAAAACTTAGGCAACACACGCAAAACTGCCTTTACAAAAAGCCTAAACTGCACACCGAAAAAATGTCTTTTAACAAAAATTATTTCGCAGTTTTTTTTGCTCAAATACGGCGCAAGATTTATTCTAGCTTGTTTTTCATCACCACTACGGCAGTAAATTTTAAGGCTTATATCATCACGCCTTAAAAACTCTTTAAGCAGTGCATCAGCTACAAAAAAAGTCCCCGTGCGCTTACCACCACGCACATTTGCTATCAGCGTCGCATCGTAGATTAAAGACAAACCCATAAAACTAGAATTCCTACGCAAATAGCTTGCTTATTAGCGCATTTAGTTTGCTTACGCTTTTATTTTTAGAGGCCTCAACAAGCACCGTGCCCATTATCACGCCATCACAAAAAGAGCGCAGTCTTTTTACATCTTCATTGCTTCGCACACCAAAGCCCACCGCCACAGGCAAAGAGCTTATTTTTTTGATATTTTTTGCCAGTTCTTTTAAGCGGTCTTCTGGGCTTTGTTTGCTACCAGTTACTCCAAGGCTTGCTATCATATACACAAAGCCACTTGCATGTTTTAGTATCTTCTTAGCTCTATGACCGGTAGTTACGCTAATTAGCGGCACAAGGGCGATGCCAAGTTTGGCGCATTTTTTAGCCAAAGAACAATTTTCTTCAAAAGGCAAATCTGGGATAATAAGCCCACTAATGCCCACCTTCGCACAATCAGCGATAAACTCATCCTCGCCATAGCTAAAAATCGTATTATAATAAACTAAAAAAACAAGACATTTTGTAGTTTTTACAGAGCCAAGCATATCAAAAATAGCCCTAGCATTTACGCCACTATTTACCGCCTCAAAGCTCGCATCACGGATCACAGGGCCATCAGCGATAGGATCACTATATGGAATTCCTATCTCAAGCAGATCCAAAGCCGAGTTATCAAGGGCATTTAAAAACTCTTTTGTATATTCTAAGCTAGGATATCCAGCTACCAAGTAGCCGATATTTGCCCCATTTTTAAAGGCTTTTTTAAACTTATCCATAGATTGTTCCTTTTTTGTAGTTCATTACTGTATCCATGTCTTTATCGCCTCTGCCTGAGACATTTACTACGATATTTGAGCGTTTTTTTAGACCTTTACATAGCCTTGGCAGCAGCCCTAGCGCGTGAGAGCTCTCGATTGCTGGGATTATGCCCTCTAACCTACTTAAAAGTTTAAGTGCTTCTATACACTCATCGTCTGTTACAGCCTCGTATTTAGCACGCCCAATATCCTTTAAATGCGAGTGCTGCGGCCCTACACCTGGATAATCAAGCCCGGCTGAAATACTATGAACCGGACTTATACAGCCATTTTCATCTTGTAGCACTAGGGTTTTCATGCCGTGAATTATGCCATCTCGGC
The DNA here is from genome assembly GCA_945873855.1 of uncultured Campylobacter sp. Classification (GTDB taxonomy): domain Bacteria; phylum Campylobacterota; class Campylobacteria; order Campylobacterales; family Campylobacteraceae; genus Campylobacter; species Campylobacter magnus. The sequence goes on along the minus strand of CAMCEN010000022.1, from coordinate 11,537 downwards.
CTTTGCTCATCGTACCTGCGTGATACGGCGTCTCTAGTCCAAGCCCAGCAGCCTCAACGCCTATTAGCTCCACGCTTTTATCATCTAAAAAGCCTGAGAATATACCTATTGCGTTACTTCCGCCGCCTACGCAGGCTACTACGATATCAGGCTTTACGCTAAGTTTTTTTAGCTGTGCTTTTGCCTCTTTGCCGATTACGCTTTGAAAATCACGCACGATTTTTGGATAAGGATGTGGGCCAACAGCCGAGCCTATCACATAAAAGCGACTTTCTATTTCATTTACCCAGGCTTGAATTGCCGCAGTAGTCGCTTCTTTTAGCGTTTTTAGTCCGTCTTCTACTCGCACAACTCTTGCGCCTAGAAGCTCGATTTTATGGACATTTAGAGCTTGTCTTGCCGCATCCACAGCGCCCATATACACATCGCACTCTAAGCCCAAAAGCGCAGCAGCTGTCGCAGTAGCTAGTCCGTGCTGACCAGCGCCTGTTTCAGCTAGCACCTTAGTCTTGCCCATGTATTTTGCTAGTAGAGCTTGGGCGATAGAGTTATTGATTTTATGCGCTCCGGTGTGGTTTAGATCCTCACGCTTTAAATAAATATTATGCCCAAAATGCTCACTTAATCTTTTTGCGTGATACATAGGGCTAGGGCGCCCTACATAAGTGCTAAGCAGCTCCTTTAACTCACGCTGGAACTTCTTTGTAGGTACGATTTTCTTATACGCTTTTTCAAGCTCGATTAGCGCACTCATCACAGTCTCAGGCACAAACTGACCGCCATATTTGCCAAAATAACTATTCATTTTCAAGCCTTGTTTTATTAAAAAATTTTGCGATTATAGCATAATTTCAAAGAAATTTTAGTAATTTCACTTTTGGAATTCTAAAATTTATCACCTTTTTTCTAGCTTTTTAAAGCCCCACCACGCTACAAATAGTAGCACCCAAGCGATGATAAAACCAGCAAATCCTACAAAAATGCCAAATACACTAAGGCACAAAATCACGCTTACAACATTTATCCAAAACGCCCATAAAAACAGCGAACTCCCACTTAGCCCAGCAAGTTCAGCGTGTATTTTATAGCCATAAATCGCCACGATTAGAGCGATTATACCGCCAAGCAAAAGCACAGCTATCATGCTTGCACCTATGCCTACATCCTCGCTATTAGCTAGCACACCCATACTCACACCAAAAATGAGCGCTAGCATAAAAACGAGAAAAACACCCAAAAAGCTAATAATTACAGCAATAATGTAATTTTTAAATAAGCTTTTGCTCGCTGCTGCCTTGCTAACTGAGTAAATCGCCATTGAATATAGCACAAAGCCCACAATAGCAATGATTTGCCCGATATATGGAATAAAGTTAAAAAATTGAAGCCCAAGCCCCCAAAGCGCCTTTAGCCTAGCAGAGCTAATGCTATCAGCTGATAAAATGCTGCTTACATTTACATTTTCATTGATTATGTAAATAGACTTTGCCACTCTCTCATCAAAGCTTACAAAATCCACCTGAGAACCAGTTAGCATAGCTAAGTCTTTATCACCTAGATTTACAACATCGTTTTTATCGTATTCATAGCGTTTGCCATCATCGCCGCTTATAAGCTGGGTGCTTAGAATTTTACCTTGCATCTTTTATCCTTTTTGTAATTTTAGCTATAAATTTGCTCTAAAACTTTTAGTATTTTTTCGCTTTCTTTAAAGCCCTGTTCGTTTTCTAGCTTTGAGTTAAAATCAAGCAGTGCTGGGGCAAGTTCGCTAGCTTTTTTAGCGTTTTTCTCACTTAGCCCACCTGCTATTGCGTAAGGAATTCTAGAATTCCTAAGTGGATCTAGAATTCCCCACTCAAAGCTAAGACCATTTCCGCCAAGTTCTTTGCCCTTATAATCAAAAAGTGCTAAATCAAAATCGCCTTCAAGCTCAGGCAAAGCATCATTTACACTAAAAACCTGCCACACTTCACAGGGGCTAAACTCTGCTTTGTTTTCTACTTTTTCATAGACTTGAACGGCGTCCAAAAAGCCCATTTTTGCCACGCTTTTTGCCTGCGCCAAGTCCTTAAAAACGCCCACTGCTTTTACACCATAGCTTTTAGCAAGGGTGGCGATTTGCTCTGCTGTTTTCGTGCTAACCTGCCTTTTGCTAGGCGCAAAGATTAAGCCTATAAAATCAACTCTTTTGCCCCTAAACTCGCACTCGCAAACTGCCTTTGCCTCAGCTAGTGTTTTTATTCCACAGATTTTTATTTTCACAAATAACCTTTAAACAAGCTTATTTCAAGCTTTTAGGCTTATTTAATTTATTAAAATAAAAAAGTGAGCCAACAACACTTAAAAATGTAAAAAAAGTAACAATCAATAACGCATATCCCATATTATTTCCTTTCTTTTAGATTTTCAAGCTCTTTGAATTTCGCATTTTGGACTTTTAGTGCGACAAAAAGCAAAATGCTTAAAAACACCAAAGCACAGGCAATAAAGGCTAAATCTAGCAAAGTAGCATTTTTGTAAGTAGTAGCAAAAAATCCACAAACAGCAAAGCTACCAGTAATAACCAAATAAATAATACCTTTTATAAAATCTAGCTGAGCTTTTACGCTTTCATTTTTACTCATTTTTATCCTTATAAACTCTAAGAAATTCTAGAATTCCCCAAATAATCCTGCCAAAACGCCCAAGTCTTGCCGCTATCAAGCGCATCTTCAACCACGCTTTTAGCATCTTTTGGATTTGCCACCTTGTCAGCCGCGTATAGCGCAAACATAGTGTTAAAGACCACTATATCACGCTTTGCCCCTTTTAGCTCGCCACGCAAAATAGCATTTAGGTCACTAGCATTTGCCACGCTGTCCCCACCAGCGATATCAAGGTGAAATGCCCGCTTAAAACCAAACTCTTCTGGCGTAATTTTATAGCTTATCACAGCGCCATCTTTTAGCTCGTGTATAAGCGTCTCATCACACAGCGTGATCTCATCCATACCATCCATGCCGTGCACCACAAGAGCGTGCTTTCGTCCTAGTTTGCCAAGAGTATGCGCAAGTAGCTCATTTACACTCTCTAAATAATTTCCCATGATTTGATTACTTAGAGCTGTGTTTGGATTTAGCAGGGGTCCTAGCACATTAAAAACAGTGCCGATTTTAAGCCGTGAGCGCACAGGGGCGACCTTTGCTGTGGCTTTGTGAAAAAACGGCGCATGAAAAAAAGCTAGTTTTTTGCTATCCATAAGCTTCCTTAAAGCCCCTAGATCATCGCTTAGCTTTATGCCAAGAGCATCTAGTGTATCGCTTGATCCTGCTGCGCTTGAAATCGCCCTATTTCCATGCTTTGCTACCCTTACGCCTAGGCTTGCTAAAATTATCGCGCAGGCTGTGGAGATATTTATAGTTTTTAGCGCGTCCCCACCGGTGCCAACGATGTCAAACATCGGTGCAGAATCACTATAAGTTTGCGAGTATTTCATCACCTCACGCACAAGAGCTGCCAAGCTATCAGCATAAAGCGACTTTTCGCTAATAAGCACCAAAAGCCCAGCTAGCTGAACCTCATCAAAGTCCCCTGCCATAACAGAGCTAAAAATCGCCTCAAAGTCGCTACTATCAAGCGGATAGCCCCTTTGAAGTTTTAGCATAAAAGGCGCAAAATTTGCCATTTTTTTATCCTTTTGTTAATCCTAGTTCACTATGCGAGCCGATGTTTACGCAATAAAGCGTTAATTTTTCTTTTTCAACTTTATAAATTAAAAGTAAATCAGGCTTTAAATGACATTCTTTAAAACCTTTGTACTTTCCTACTAAATAATGATCTTTATATTTTGGCTCTAAAATTTTATTATTTGCTAGTTTTTTTCAAAACAGCCTTAAAAATTTCTTTATTTTCAGCACTGATTTTTTTATACGACTTTTTAAAAGACTTTGCAAACTCAATTTTCATCATCTAAATATTTTATTGCCTCATCAACACTTTCAAAGCTTACCACATCGCCATTTTCAATCTCTTTTATAGCCTTATCAAGATCTGGAATTCCATCTTCTTTTATAGTATAAAGGTCTTTTGGCTTTGTTTTTACAAGAGCTTTTATAGCTTCTATAAAATCAAGTCCTATCTCGTTTTTTAGAGTTATTGTAGTCATTTTAGCCCTTTAAATGCACGAAATTTTCTATTATCCCACGGCCATAGGTGGTAAAGTAGCTCTCAGGGTGAAACTGAATTCCATATATCGGCAAAGTAGCGTGAGAAAGTGCCATGATGATATTATCATCCTTTGAGCGAGCAGTGCAAATTAGCTCACTAGGCAGATTATCAGCGTAGAGTGAATGGTAGCGCATTACCTCAAACTCGCTTGGCAAGCCTTTAAACACGGTACTAGCTGCGGTGATTTCTACCATGCTAGTTTTGCCGTGCTTTGGATTTTCAAGGCGTTTAATATCCGCACCAAAGCTAAGTGCGATTGCTTGATGACCTAAGCAAACACCCAAAATCGGCGCTGTTATCTTGCCAGCTTTGGCAAATTCTAGAATTTCAAGGCACACGCCACTATCTTTTGGATGCTTTGGACCTGGGCTTAAAATTATCTTACTTGGCGCAAGGCTTACTACCTCATCAGCTGTTATTTCATCATTTCGCAGGCATTTTATCTCTTCATCAGTGGCAACTAGGGCGTATTGATAGATGTTAAAAACAAAGCTATCAAAGTTATCAATCATTAAAATCATCTTTGCTCTTTTTTTTATAAATTTGCGCAAAATTATATCTAATTTGGCTATAATTTTGCTTATGAGTGATGAATTTTTTATGAAACTTGCGCTTGATGAAGCGTGGAAATATCAGCTTTTAACCTACCCAAATCCAGCTGTGGGCTGCGCTATCGTGGATAAAAACGGCAAGCTTCTTGCCATAAATGCCCACAAATGCGCTGGCCTCGCTCACGCAGAGCTTGGCGCTGTAGCTTTGGCGCTATGCGAGCTAAGACCTGAGCTAAAAAGCGAGCTTTTGCGCCTTGAAAACAGCCCAAATGAACTACACGATTTTATTTTAAAACATCATAAAGGCGCATTAAATGGTGCTTGTGCTTTTGTTAGCTTAGAGCCCTGCACGCATTTTGGCAAAACTCCGCCTTGTGCTTTGCTGCTGCGTGATCTGGGCTTTTGCCGTGTGGTTTTTGGCTCGGCTGATTTAGGTGGGCAAGCAAAAGGTGGCGCAAAACTACTAGCAAACGCTGGTGTAAGCGTAGCACAAAGCACTTTAAAATCAAAATGCGATGAGCTTTTAGAGCCTTTTTTAGCGTGGCAAAGTGGACATTTTGCTTTTTTTAAGCTGGCTTTAAGCCTAAATGGCGTTTATACTGGCAAAATAAGCAGCCAAATCGCACAAAAGCATTGCCATGATCTACGCTCAAAGCTTGATCTGCTAGTAATCGGTGGCAATACAGTTCGCAGCGACCGCCCTATTTTGGATGCTAGATTTTCTACTACCAAACATGCGCCTGATGTGCTAATTTACAGCCGCGAAAGCGAGTTTGATGGGCAAATTCCACTTTTTAGCGTTTTAAATCGCAAGGTAGATATTAAAAGCGATTTAGAGCTTTTAAAAAAGGCAAAATTTGCTATGATTGAGGGGGCTGGCAGGCTTTTTGAAGCCCTTGAAAACGAGTTTAGCTGGGTGTTAATCTATCAAAGCAAAAGCTTTAAAAAAGGGGCTTTTTTGGATATAAGCAAAAGCCTTGAAATTATGCATAGCACGCCACTTGGAGCTGATACTGCGCTGTGGTGTAAAGTGAGAGAAAACTAGGGAATTCTAGAATTCCCTCTCATCCCCCAGCCATTTTGGTGGATCTCTATATGGAATTTTAGTTTAAGGAATTCTAGTTTAAGGAATTCTAGTTTAAGGAATTCTAGTTTAAGGAATTCTAAGGAATTCTAAATTCTAAGGAATTCTAGAGTTATTTCACAACTTGAATTCCCTAAAATTCCCTAAAATACATAAATCTTAGAGTACAAAATAAAAATATATAAAATTACTATATATTTAAAAAATACTTATGAAAATTACTTTAAATAAAGATTTTAAATACCTAGTTATTTGCTATTTATATAGATTTTACTAACTAAGAGTTTAATCTTTTTTAATAAAATCAAAGCAAAAATATAAAAGGCTATATAATGAAAGTATTGCTAGCTATGAGTGGTGGTGTGGATAGCTCTATGTGCGTAAAACTGCTAAAAGACGCAGGATACGAGGTACAAGGCTGCTACATGCAGCTACACGACAAGCCAAATTATCACGAAAAAAATATAGAAAATGTTAAAAAGGTAGGCGAGTTTTTTGGTATAAAAACGCATATTTTAGACCTAAGAGAGCAGTTTAAAAAAGAAATTTATGATCTTTTTGTGGATAGCTACAAGGCTGGGATCACGCCAAATCCCTGCGCACACTGTAATAGGCTAATAAAATTTGGCGCACTTTGGGAGTTTGGGCAAAGCCTTGGCTGCGAGCGTATCGCCACCGGTCACTACGCACGCATAGAAAATGGGCTTTTAAAAAGCGCAAAAGATACTAGCAAAGATCAAAGCTACTTTCTTTCAAATATCGCTGCTACAATGCTTCCTCATATAATTTTCCCTCTTGGAGAGTGGCTAAAAACTGATGTTAAAAAACTAGCTGCTAGCTACCCAAAAATCGCAAATCTAGCCACACAAAGCGAGAGCAGTGAAATTTGCTTTGTAGAAAATAGCTACATTGAGGTGCTTGATAAGCACTTTAATACCCTTATGCCAGGCATCGTAAAAGACAGCAGTGGCAAGGCTATAGGCACGCACGAGGGCTATGCGCGCTATACTATCGGTCAGCGCAAGGGCTTTCGTGTAAATGGTGCGCACGAACCACACTTTGTAAAGAGTATAGATAGCGCAAATAATGAAATAGTAGTCAGTAAGCGTGATGAGTTAGCTTGCTATTCTTTTAGCACGGCTAATTTTAACAATTTTACTGATAAAAAGGAGTTTGATTGTTTTGTTAAAATTCGCTACCGCAGCACGCCGCTAGCGTGTAGCATCCGCCAAAATGAGCGTGGTGGCGTGAATGTAGAGCTAAAAAGCCCAGCTTTTGGCGTGGCAAAGGGTCAGCTAGCTTGTTTTTATGATGAAAATGAGTGTGTGCTAGCTAGCGGATTTATTGCTTAAAAAGCTAAAAATCTGCTTTATAAAAGCAAAGGCGCAAAAAGCAAAGCCAAGTGCGCCAAGGCTAAAAGCATAGCGCAGGATATTTGCGATTTTTGGCGATAAAAATCCCAGCTCACAGCTTGAGAAAAATAGCAAAACCACAGCGCAAAATGCCGAAATCACAGCGGCTTTAAAGGATTTTTTCTCGCTAGATTTAGAGTAGATAAAAAGGGCTTTTAGCACCAAATAACTAAGCACAAAAACTATAAAAACAATACTAAGCGTAAGCACAAGCTCGCCAAAACTAGCAAATGGTCGCATCATTTTTGCCCCTTTATTTAAAGCCTAGATTTTGCCAAAAAAGCTAAAAGTAAAATCTGCATTTGTGGTATTTAGGGAATTCTAGAATTCCTAAGTATACTTTCTATAAATTCTAGTTTAACAATTCTAGAATTCCTAGGGGGTATTTTTTATCTTAGGAATTCTAGATTTAGCCTTAAGAATTCTAGTTTAGGAATTCTAGTTTAGGAATTCTAGAATTCCTAAGGGTTAGTAGCAGGGGCTTCGCAGCCTAGATCTACATTTTCTACACAAGCATAGCCAGTCTCGGCAAATACCAAGATCTTTGCTACGCTGCCGTCTTTTGCGCTTAGTGTTATGCGGCCAAAAGAACCATTGTCTTGACTAAATTTGCGACTATTATCATAAGGTGTAGTCCATTCGCCTCTGGGATAGGCTCTGCCAAGCTCGTCAAATATAATGCCCTGTGTACCAAAACCACTAAAATCTATATTTTCAATTTTGTAAGTTTGCGAAAGATTTAGTTCATCTGAGGTGTTTGTTGATAGCCCTGAGTAGCAAGCACTTAGCACTTTGCCAGCTTGAGCTGGGTTTCTAGCTGCCTCAATAGTACCATTTGGCTGTCCTTTGTCACTAAGGTCACCGGCAATATTTTGATATACAGCATATCGCCAGCCACCGATTTTACATTTTTCATCTGCTGTAATATTAGAAAATGTTATTCTCCATAGCCTTTTATACCAGTCTATTGCTATGCTATTACCTGTGCCGCCATCGTCTATGTGCGTGGCAAATTTATCATCATTTAGTGCCAAATGCTGTGTGTAGCGGATGTGAGCTACTATCTGCCTAGCAGCTTCAAAAGCCTGTGTAGGCTGCTTTGTAGGCCATAGCGCAAAAGCCAAAATTCCTATCACAACCACCACAAAAATCAGCTCAACCAAAGTAAATGCTTTTTTCATCTTTAATCCTTTTTGATGCCTTGATTATAACATAGATTTGCAAATATAATAGCTTGCAATGCTTATATTTTGCTTTTTTATATCAATTTTGCTGCCATTTTTACAAGGGCTTTTGCTTAGGGTTTCACGGCTGTTTTTTGAGCCTATGCCGTAAAATAACAGTCGCTCTCTCATATCAGCAGGGCTTTTTATAGCTTTTATTCCACGGCTTTTTAGCTCAGCGGCAAGCTCTTTTGCCACAGCGTTTTTAAAAGCAAAATGCGCACTAGGTTTTTTAAAAAAAGCATAAAGAAAATCGCTAAAAATAGAAGCCGTGCTATTTAGCGCAAGGCTAGATATAAGCAAAACGCCTAAAAGCTTGTATTTTAGCCTGTGTCGTGGCAGTCGCACGCTATATGCGCTAAAAAACAGCCGCACCATATGAGGCACAAAAATCACACAAAATGGCAAAAACAGCTCCAAAGGCGGCTTAGAACGCACAGAAAAAACAAGGCAAATACAAAAGGCGCCAGTGGATATAAACCACAAAAAATCCTTGCTTTCTTTAATCCAAATGCGATAAATGCTATATATAAAATATATAAAAACAAAAGGCGAAAAAGCCGCCCCAAAAACTGCCATAGTATCTATCAAATAGCCTTTTGGTTTGCCTGAAAAATCAAAATCAAAAATAAAAAGCCAAACAAGAGCAAAAATGCAGCCAAGTACGCTTATAGCGCGGTTTTTGCTATAAAGTCCGTAAAAAAACAGCGCAACATAAAGTGCTAAAAAAGCCTGAGATACAAAAATGCTAGCCACTAAAAGCACAAAAAGGCTTTTAAAATGCGAGTTTTGCACTAAAAATACAGCGATTAAAACCACTAGCACGATAAAAACAGCCGAGTTTACACTCACAGCACTTGCCATCACACCTGGCAAATACATAAAAACACAAGCGCAAATTAGCCGTAAAGAGCGAGTAGGCAAGATCTGCTTTGAGATTTTGTAGATGAAAAAGACATTTGCGCTGTGAGCTAGCAAAAAAGGCAGCCTTAAAGCAAGGTCGCCACCAAAAACACCGCTAAAAGCTATAAATGAGCCATTTATAAGCTCGTGTAAAAAGCCAAATTCTTTTAAAAAACTACTTTGTCCGTAAAATATCTTAGCTTCGCCTGCGCTAATGCTAAGGGTAGAACACAAATATCCAAGCAAAATGATATTTATAGCCCAAGCGATAAAAAGCGTAAAATACTCGCTTTTTGCGCTGTTTTGCTCTAGTGCTTTGTTAGGAATTCTAGAATTCCTAATCTCATTTTCACTGCTTTGCGAGAAAAAATTAACAAAATCTTTGTTAATTTTCATTTCTTACCCCATAAATCCTAGTTTTTGCTAACATTATAGCAAAAGCAAGGCTAAGAGCGCAAACCACTCCCAAAGAGCATAAAAACGCTATCCAGCCAAGGTAATTGTAAATAAAGCCTGGCAAAAAGCTACCCAAAGCCCCGCCCATGTAGTAAAAGCTCACATAAAGCCCATTTGCTATGCCTTTGTGTTCTTTTGCTTGGCGGTTTACAAAGCCTGCTGCGTTGCTGTGAGCGATGAAGTTGCCGATACAAAGCACCACCATCGCCCCAAAAAGCCCCCAGAAGCTCTGCACTCCAAAGCATGCAATGCTAACTAGCGTTATGCCAACTCCAGCTACCACAGCTCGCCTAGCTCCTCCAAAAGACGCTCCTATGCGCCTAACATTAAAAGAAATTAGCACGCCAAGTGCGTAGCCAGCGTATAATGCGCCTGTTTTTGCCCCGCTATGAGCTCCTAAAATCTGCGCTAACTCAAAAGGCACATAGTTTAGCAAGGCTTGAAAGGTGAAAAATAAGCAAAAAATCATGCCGTATGTGTAGAGATTTTTGCGTTCTTTTAGGGTGTCTTTTATGTCTTTTAGCCGTGGTTTTATAAGGCTTGCGCTGATGTTTGAGCATTTTAGTCGCACCAAAAGGGCACAAAAAGCACACAGCACGCCCACTAAAATAATAAAAAATCTCCAGCCAAAAAAATCAGCCAAAATTCCGCTAGCTGCTCTGCCTACAAGTCCGCCGATGATGGTCACGCCGATATATGCGCCCATCGCTGCTGCTACATACTTGCTAGGTGTGCTAACTGAGATGTAGCTCATGATGCCTATCATCGCTACAGGCAGCACCAGCCCCTGCGCCGCACGCAAGGCTAGCATATACTCGTATTTGCTAGCTAGCCCAAAGCCCACCTGAGCTAGCCCAAGCAGCAAAAATCCACCAAAAAGCATAGAGCGAATGCTAGCTCGCTCCAAAATATAGCCATAAAAAAATCCCGCTAGTCCAAGTGGGATCATAAGTGCAGCGATAAAAAGTCCTGCACTCTGCCTAGCGATGCCAAGCTCGCTCTCAAAAAGCACGGCAATAGGCTGCGGGGCGTATAACACGCTCATCGCCACAAGCGCACAAAAATACATCAAATACAAATCTAACTTTGCCATTTTTTTAACTTTTATTTTTGATTTTTGGAGCTTATTTTAAAAAACTTGTGCTTAAAATAGGCAAAAAGATCTAGGAATTCTAGATTTTTTTACTTTTATTTTTTTGGGGGTTAGGGGGTATTTTTTTAATATTTTTTAAGGAATTCTAGATTTTAGCTAGGGAATTCTAGAATTCCCTAGCTCTGTCATTGCGAGCAAAGCGAAGCAATCTCTTTAAGTAATTCTAGAATTCCCTAGCTTTTTACAGCTGCCGCAAGCCAAAAACACTGCGCGAGTTTAGGGAATTCTAGAATTCCCTAGTTTGCATTAAGCACAAAAAATAAAATGTCAGCACACTCTTCAATATCATTATCGCAGACTTTATTTATACAAATCAGCTGTTTTATCTAGTCTTTTTCTACTCCATTGCCATTAGTATGCATAACGACTAGATTATGACAACCATGCATATTTCCACCATCACAAGCTTTTTTGTATAGTTCTACTGCTTTGTTAAAGTCTTTTTCTACTCCATTGCCATTAGCATACATAGTGCCTAAATTGCCACAACCAAACATTTCTCCACCATCACAAGCTTTTTTGTATAGCTCTGCTGCTTTTTGTTCGTTT
>CAMCEN010000021.1 GCA_945873855.1 uncultured Campylobacter sp. | reverse complement strand
GGAATTCTAGTTTAGGAATTCTAGTTTAGGAATTCTAGTTTAGGAATTCTAGTTTGGAAATTCTAGTTTGGGAATTCTAGTTTAGGAATTCTAGATTGGAATTCTAGATTTGGAATTCTAGATTGGAATTCTAGATTTGGAATTCTAGATTGGAATTCTAGATTGGAATTCTAGAATTGGAATTCTAGATTGGAATTCTAGATTGGAATTCTAGATTGGAATTCTAGATTTTTGCTCGCTTTAGTGGGGCAAGCCCCACTGCTCGCAAATTTATAAGGGCTACGCCCTAAACCCTTAGGGGCTACGCCCCTAAAACCCCGCTAAAATCTAAAATTCTTTTGCTTTATCTGCGTTTTTGGAGGAATTCTAGTTTAAGGAATTCTAGTTTAAGAAATTCTAGTTTAAGGAATTCTAGAATTCCTTAAAAGACACCCCCTGACCCCCAGAAAAATCTAGAACTCCCCAGCATAAAGCTATTTTAGCTCGCCCCAGCTTTTGGCTATAGCGTAATTTACTTTTAGCGGCACATTTAGGCTAACCACATTTTCCATTATATTTGCGACTTTTTTGGCAAAATTCTCAGCCTCGTTTTTAGCCACTTCAAAAATCAGCTCATCGTGAATTTGTAAAATCATCTTGTGATTTTCATCCAAAAGCGGATAAATAGCGTTCATCGCTAGTTTAATTATATCAGCAGCTGAGCCCTGAAATACGCTATTTACAGCCTCTCTTTCATAAAGTGCTTGCTCTCTTGGCCCAGCTGAGCTAAAATCAAAAACCCTCTGCCTACCAAGCAAAGTAAAAATGCGGCCCTGCTCTCTTGCGTGAGTTTTGATGCTAGCTAAATAGGCTTTTATCGTGCTAAAAGAAGCAAAATACCTCTCAATGTATTCTTTTGCTTCTTTGGTGCTGATGCCAAGATTAGAAGCTAGGCGAGAGCTTCCCATACCATAAATAAGCCCAAAGTTTATGCTCTTTGCCACGGCTCTATGAGAGGGCTCAGAGTCACCAAAGATAGAAATAGCCGTGCGTGCGTGTATGTCCTCATCAGCCTTAAAAGCCGCTATAAGCGCAGGATCAGCGCTAAAATGCGCTAGAAGTCTAAGCTCGATTTGCGAGTAATCAAGCGAAATAAGCATGTTTTCATCTTGGGCTACAAAGCAGTTTCGCACATCACGAGCTAGACTGCCGCGAGCGGGGATGTTTTGTAGATTTGGGCTGTGAGAGCTGAGCCTTCCAGTAGCTGTGCCAGTGTGTAAAAAATGCGTATAAACACGCTCCCCAGAGCTGCTAAGGCGCATAAAAGGCTCAGTATAAGTGCCTTTTAATTTAGCAAGCTCACGGAATTCTAAAAGTGGAGCAGCGATAGGATGCTCTAAGCTACTAAGCACGCTCTCATCGGTGCTATAACCGCTTTTTGTCTTTTTAGCAGCTTTTAGTCCTAAATGCTCAAAAAGCACTGCGCCTAGCTGTTTTGGCGAGTTTATATTAAAGCTTTGCCCTGCGATTTTATAAATTTGCGCTTCAAGTTCTTTTAGCCTTGCGCTGATTTTTTCATTTAGCGCATTAAGTGCATTGTAATCAGCCTTTATACCGCTTTTCTCTAGGCTTATTAAAGTAGCTATAAAAGGGAATTCTAGATTTTTTGCCACCTCCCAAAGCTCCTTGCTTAAAACCTGCTTAAAGTATTTATAAAACTCCAAGGTAATAAAAGCATCCTCGCTAGCGTATTTGCTAGCAAGTTCTACTTCAATATCGCCAAAAACCTGCCCTTTTTTTACATTTACAAGACTTTCAAACTTTATAGTCTCATAAGCAAAAAGCCTGCTAGCAAGCTCGTCCATTGCGCATTTTTGCTCTGGATTTTCTAGCCACGCTAAAATCATCGTATCAGCGTAGTTTTTAGGTAGTTTCAGCCCAAAATTATTTCGCAAAATCTCAAAATCATATTTTAGATTATGCCCCACAACCTTCGCTTTATAAATTCGCTCCAAAGCCCTTTTTGCCGCATTTTGACTAATCTGTGTTGGCGCGCCAAGATAATTATGCGCCAAGGGCACATAATAAGCCCTTTGCTCGCTACCGAGTACGCAAAAACTAAAGCCTACAATTTTAGCCGTTTTAACATCAAGCCCAGTGGTTTCAGTATCTAGCGCTACTACGCTATTTTCGCTTAGATCTTGTGTGAGCGTATCTAACTCATTTTCATCCAAAACCAGCACGCTCTCAAAGCTTAAAGCCGCCTTGCTAAAAAGCTCTTTATCACTTGCTTTTTGCGCAATTTTCTCATCACTAGAGCTTAAAAAACTAGGCTCATCAAATAGCTCTTTTTGCTCTGTTTTTGGCAGTTTTGCGAGAATTCTATTTAGCGAATATTCCTTTAAAATATCCCTAACTTTCATAAAAGGCTCTTTTGGCAATAGGCAATTTTCAATCTCAGGCAAGCCCTCTATATCAGCATAAAGCGTGATTAGCCTTTTGCTTAGTTCGCTATCTTTTGCGCCAGTTATAAGCTGATTTTTGGCTCTTGTGTTCGCGATCTGCTCAGCGTTTGCAATAGCATTTTCAAGGCTGCCAAACTGCTCTAAAATCGCCCTTGCCCCACGCTCGCCAAGCCCTTTTATGCCAGGGACATTGTCGCTAGCATCGCCTAGTATTGCTAGGTAGTCGCGGATTTGGTGCGGATAGACGCCGTATTTTTGAAAACAGCCTTCTTTGTCATACCAAATTTTATTTTTACTATCTACAATTTTTACGCTATCGCTAATTAGCGCAAAAAGGTCTTTATCACTGCTAAGTATGTCTATTTCATACTCTCCGCTGTATTTTTTAACCAGACTTGCTATTACATCATCAGCCTCATATCCAGCCTTAGCAAAGCTAGCAAAGCCCATGCGCTCTATCATTTCTTTACAAACTGGGATTTGTTCTTTTAGCTCGGCTGGGGCTTCTTTTCTAGTAGCTTTGTAAGCCGGATAAATCTCATGCCGAAAGGTAGCTCCACCACCCTCAAAAGCAAATATAGCATAATCGCAAGGAAAATCTCTATTCATCTTTTCTATAAAAGTAGCAAGACCGCTTACCATGCCACTTGGCTTACCAGCAGCTGAGCGAAGTCCCATCATAGCATAGTACAGCCTAAAAAACAGCCCAAAACTATCAATTATATTGATTTTCTTCATAATTTTGCCTTCTTATTTTTTTTCTAAATTTATCTTTGAATTTATCACAAGCCTTGCAAAAACCAAGGCGTGAGCCCATGTTTTTTAGTGCTTTTAGCAAAAACAGCCCGAAGTAAATCACAAGTAGATTTAAGAAAATATCTAGGATAAAATAAGAACCACTATCTTTGGTAGTACTTGCCATATAACAAGCAGCCACAAGCGAGAGAGCCAAGAATATATAATGCTTTTTACCCCCAAGCTCAGTAAAAAAATCAAGCACAAAACCAGGCAACGAACATAGTAGCGCAATAAACATCGAACCCACAATAGAAGCAACAACACCAAATAAAAGCACTATATCAATTTGCATTTTTATCCTTTCAAAAATTAGCTAGTTTTGGCTGGCTCAGCTTTTTAGCTCTTTTTTGCGCTCTTGGCTTGCGCAGCCCAGCGGCTTACGCAGAAGCTTCTGCTTGCTTTTCTATGGCTTATGCCTTGAAAAGTTGCCCTAGAACTTCTGCGAACGCTACCGCTACGCCGCCCCACGGCTAGCGCTGCGCCAAGATCACAAAAAATAGCTTAAAAATCTTGGAGCCTAGTTTTTACTGCCACCTACCGTGAATTTCAAAATTCGCGCAGGGTTTAGACTTCGCGGTAGCTACTAGAAACTTGCTAGGGAATTCTAGAATTCCCTACGCTAAAATCTTTGCTGCAGCTGAGATAATCGCTGTTTGCGCCCTTAAAACACAGCTAGATTTTAGCCCGATTTTACGCTTAAACCTCGCTCTCTCAGCATCACTCCAGCCACCCTCAGCACCAATTAACAAAATCTCATCACCGCCCAAAGTGCTAAAATCATCTCCGCCAAAGTCTAAAAGCACCGCATTTTCAATCTCACTAAGCTCGCAAACTCTCACGCTCATAGAGAGATTCCTACCGCATTGCTCACAGCTACTAGCTAAAATTCGCTCAAATCTAGCAAAATCAAGCTTAACATTTTTTTGGCTAAAATCAGCATAAAAAAGCAAAAGCTCGCCCACACCAAGCTCGTTTAAAAAGGGCAAACTCTTTTCTATTACAGCACTTTCGCACACAGCCCAGCCGATTTTTAGCCAAAAATTTTGCGCTTCAAGCTCTTTTTTCTCACGCAAAACCAGCCTTGCGCTACTTCGCTGTATCTCTTTAATTTCATAAAAATACGCAATATTTTCACGCAGATTTTGAAGCCTTAAAATCTCGCCCCCGCGTTTTCTTTGCGCTTTTAAGTGAGCAAAGCTATCGCCACTAAGCTCTATAGTCTCATCCCCAGCCCTAGCGCAGTATAAAAACCTCATCAAAAGCCCTTAGCCAGCAGCCAAACTACCACCAAAAGCACAAGTTCAAATATGATTTTTTTACTCATAAAAAGCTTAAATGCGCCAAAATCTTTAAAAACTCGCACTTTTTTTAAAGCCTTAAAGCCCTTTGCGCCACTAATTATTAGCAAAATAGACGCTATTATCATCGCTACTACGCTAAGGCTAAGCGCAAAGTGATTAAAAGCAAGGGCTAAAATCCCAGAAAAAATAATAAACGCAAGCATCCCATAATACGCTGGCAAAAAGAGCATTAGGCGTTTTAGATAAGCAAACTTGCTAGTATCCCTTGCATGAACCAAAAATAGATGCGCTATCATCATCGCTCCAAGTCCCAGCACGCAAAGACTATGGAATTCTAGATTAAAGCTAATGGTTTCACTCATCTTGCGCCTTGTTTTGGACTTACTGGCAAGGGTGGATTTAGCTCGTCAAAGCAGTTTGATCCTCCATCTTCGCAGCCACTTGGCAAGGTGATATTTGCATCGATTTTTGCTATTGGGATTTGTTCTTCTTCGCTGCTGTTTTGTTCTATGATTTCTTCTTTTTGGCTGCTACAAGCTAGAAAAAAACAGCCGCAAATCACAGCAAAAACAGCATTTAAAGCCTTTTTCATCAAAGCTCCTTTGGATTTGTGAATTTTTCGTTTTTGCTTAGGCGAGAGATTATATCCCCGCTTTCACTACTTACAGCCTGCGAGCAGGTGATACTAGCGATATCCACGCCCAAACTCTCAAAATCAGCTTTTTCAAAACAAGCCCAGCCCTTAGCCGTTTCATTTAGCTTGACATACTCTAAAAACACGCCATTTTCGCCATTTTGCATAGTAGTTAGCGACAAAGCCTTGCTAATAAGCGCAAAAAGCACCCTAGCGATCTGCTCGGCGCTGGTATTAAAAGGTAGTTCTATCCAGCGAGCAGAGTGCGTTTTTATCATATTTTTATAGCCCTCATCGTCGCCAGCAAATAAAATCGTGCTGTGATCAAAGCAGTCAATAATAGAGCCAATCTCACGCTTCATAAGCCCAAAATCATATATCATCCCAGCCTTATCAAGTCCCTTTGCGCTAAGTACTATCTCAGCTGTGTAGCTATGTCCGTGAATACTGTATTTACAACGCTTTGAAGCGCAGTCCCTCACCACATGCGCCGCCTCAAAACTATAAAGTCGTCCAATTTTCATAAAAACTCTTTTTTTCTACGATTATAGCATAAAAGATGCTTTTTTAGCTAGGGAATTCTAGAATTCCTAGGCTTTTTAGGGGTTAGGGGGTATTTTTTATCTTGGGAATTCTAGTTTAGGGAATTCTCTTTGGAAATTTTAGATTAAGGAATTTTAGAATTCCTAAGGAATTCTAAACTCGCGCTGTCCTTTGGGCTTCGCGCTAGCGGCAGTTAGAAAAAGGTGCGGCACGCTAGACGAATTTGGCTGCCGCGCGCCGAAGATAGAATAATGAATTCATCAAGGCGCGCGGCAGTCAAAACGAAGTTTCTGTCAAAAGCGTCAGCGAGCCCCACCAGCCGATTATACGCCCTCTTTATTATCCCACAGCCTTATATGAATACGGTCGCTATAATTAAAGCCGTGTTTTATAGCAAGCCCCGCCACCTTTGGCGCTGTGATTTCAAGCTCGTTTTTGCTAGCCCCCAAAGGCATTAGCCAAACACCTCCATTTTGGATGGCTAAAATCTCTTTAATCTCTCTTATTTCATCATCCTCGCCACTTAGCACAAACTTATAAAAAGCCCCTTTGCTATTAGCAAAAATGCTTTTTAAAGCCCTAGCATTTATGCGCTTTTCTTTGCTCTCGCCGCTATTTTCTAGCTTTACACTAAGGGCAAAATAACAGTTTTTTAGCTCTGGCAAAGCCTTAAAATCAGGCTCAATCGTGCCATTGCTCTCAAAGTGAACTTGCCTATTTTGCCCCACCAAAAAGCGCAAAAAGTCTTTAAAATCAGTGTTTTTTTGATGCAAAAGTGGCTCACCACCGCTTAGCACGATTATAGCATTTGGGGCGTTATGGCTTTTTATAATGTTTTTTAGCTCGCTAAAATTAGTGTCTTTAAAATCAAAATTCTCGCACTGTGCTGCTTTTATGGTATCGCAGCCGATAAGTTCTTTAGCATTTGGAGCTTTTAGGCGCACTCCAAATCCAGCGCAGCGCAGGTTACAGCCCCCAAAACGCACAAAAATCGCAAGCCTGCCAGCATACGCTCCCTCGCCTTGAATGCTTAAAAAATGCTCTATTAACTTCATTTTGTCCTTTTAGAATTCTAGAATTCCTTAGTCTTTTTAAAATCTAGAATTCCAGGGAATTCTAAGGAATTCCAAGGAATTCTAGAATTCCCTAGTCTTTTAGCAAAGAAATTATAGTCTTTGGTAGTAGTTTGTGCTCTAGTTTGTGGATTTTTTCTTCCCACTGCTTAAATGTGCGGTTTTTTCTAGCAAAAGTCTTTTGGGCGATGATTTTACCGCCATCTAGCTCGCTGCTAACCCAGTGAACCGTAATGCCTCCAACTTGCATATCACTTTCAAAACTTTCTTTTATCGCATGCGCACCTTTAAAAAGTGGCAAAATGCTAGGATGTAAGTTTATAGCCTTTACATTATCGCAAAAGTTCGCCCCAAGCACACGCATAAAGCCAGCTAAAACGACTAGATCGATATTTGCAGCTTTTATCGCTCTTACAAGCTCACTATCAAAACCATCCCTGCTGGCGTATTTGCTATGCTCTATTATCATGGTCTCAAAGCCAAGATTTTTAGCCCTCTCTATGCCGTAGGCGTCTTTTTTATTACAAATGAGCAAGGCTACTTCTATGCGGTTTTTGCCCGCTTTTTTGCCATGGACTTTGCGGATGATGGCTTCCATATTTGAACCTGAGCCAGAAAATAAAATTGCGATTTTTTTTACAGACATTTTATTCCTTTTATCATATCTTTTGGAGTGTAGCTAAATGCGCTACCACTGTAGTTTGCTGCGATTTTTGCTTGTGCTAGTGTGGCTGTTATACTAGCAAGCAAAGGATCGTATCCTTGTGCTAAAAGTGCTAAAATCATACCGCTTAGCACATCGCCGCTGCCGCCTTTTGCTAGTTTTGGGCTGCCAAGGCAGTTTATGTATAGTTTGCTAGCGTTTGCGATAATTGTATTTGCGCCTTTTAGTACTAAGGTTGCTGGGAATTTCTGGCTAAAAGCACGAGCTAGGACAAATCTATTTAGGACTACTTCGTTTACGCTAAACTCACCAAAGCCAGCAAAAGCTAGCAAGCTAGCAAATTCCTTTGGATGAGGCGTTAGCACAGCACCTGCTTTTGCACAAAAACTAAGCACGCTAGGATGATAAAACATATCAGCATCCACCACGCAAGGCAAAGCCAAAATCTCATCTATATCATATAACTCGCCGCCTAGCCCCATGCCGATAGCCACAGCACTAGCACCGCTAAAATTCCTTTTTAGCATAATCTCAGGCTCAAGGTCTTTTAGCTTTTTTTTGGCTACTATGCTTACTCTGCCAGCGCCCATGTTTAAAGCTGAGAGAGCACAGAGCCTAGCAGCCCCACTCATATCGCCACAAGCCACAAAAGCATGTCCAAAGTCGCCTTTATTTACATTTTGCGTGTTGCGACTTGGCAAGCGCATATCACTCATCTCAAGTAAAAAATCACTAGAAACACCGCTAGTATAAAGTCCCTCACAAAGCCCTAAATCGGCGCAGATTAACTCACCTACATAGTCCTTAGCAAGGTCGTGAAAAAGTCCTAGTTTAGCTGCTCCCATCGTGATAGTAGTGTTCGCACGAAATGCAAGTGGAGAGGGAATTCCTGCTATATCAAGCCCACTTGGCATATCCACGCTGAGAGCTAGCACGAGCGGATTTGCTGATATTGCTTCGTTTAAAGAGGCGATGAGAGTTGTGATTTTTGCTCTTAGCTCACCTTTAAATCCTGCGCCAAAAATACCATCAATCACGCAAACTGAACCCTTTAGAGCCTCGCTTATCCAGCTTGCTGTATTCTCATCAATTTCATTTGCTTTTATGACCTTTAATCCTGCGCTTTTTGCTATTTTTAGCTGAGTTGTGGCGTTATTGTTTAGCTTATCGCTTACTAGCACAGCCACGCACTCATACTCTCCACATAGCCTGCGAAGAGCAGCTAGTGCGTCTGCGCCGTTATTTCCCCCACCACAAAAGCCAAGCACCAAAGCCCCTTTGTAGCGTTCTTTTACCACCTTTGCTACAGCTGCGCTGGCGTTTTCTTGAAGTACTAGCTCGCTAAGTCCTAGGCTCACTGCTCTTTTATCAAGTTCCTCTGTGCTTGTAAAGACTTTTTTCATATTATCCCCCCTTTTTTTGCTCTATGCTCTAAATCTATATCCAAGTGCTTCTAAGGCGTGTTCTTTTGCTATGATTTCATTTTGTGCAATATCGGCGATAGTTCGTGCTACTTTTAGGGTTTTGTTTATCGCTCTTTGGCTTAGATTATAGGTGCTTGCAGCTCTTTGTATCACATCAAGAGCCGCTTTATCACAAATACAGTATTTTGCTATATCAGCTTCATCTAGCTTGCCGTTTAGCTCGCTTTGCCCACGACTTATTTGTGCCCTAAACCCACGCATGACAAGCTCGCTCATCGTCCCACTATCAAGCCCAGCATTAGTTTTATCAATCTGCGAACTCATTAGCACATATAGATCAATTCTATCCATTAAAGCCCCTGAAATGCTAGCTTTATAGCGTTTTATATCTTTTGGACTGCAAGTACATACTAGCTCGGTATTTAGCGCATTGCCACAAGGGCAAGGATTCATTGCTCCAACAAACAAAAACTTCGTATCATAGCTGATTTTTGAGTTTACTCTTGAGATATTTATGCGATTATCTTGTAGTGGTTCTCGCAAGCTCTCTAAAATGTTAGCTCCAAAGTGCGGTAGCTCGTCAAAAAAGAGAATTCCACCATTTGCTAGGGCTACTTCGCCGATTTTTGCCACTGAGCTGCCGCCGCCAAAAATGCTTGAGCGTGTGCTAGTGTGATGAGGCGAGCGAAATGGTCTAAGCGCGCTAAAATCAGCCTCAGTAGCATTTAAGCTCTCATAGGCGCAGGCCTTTAGTACCTCTTCTTTGCTCTGTGGTGGCAGGATATAGCGCAGCCTTTTTGCGCTCATGCTCTTTCCACAGCCTGGCGAGCCCTCAAAGATGATATTGTGAAATCCAGTTGCAGAGATTACGCAAGCTCTTTTTGCTCTATCTTGTCCGTAGATGTCTTTAAAATCCATAGGGAATTCTAGATTTGGCACAAAGATTTTATCGCCGATTTTTATGGTGTTTTCAAAAAGTGGATGAGAGGCCTGCACTTTTTTAGAGCTTGCAAACTCATCATTTGTAAAAAAATAAAACGCCTCTTCAAGGCTAGAAATCGCATAAACTTCAAAGTTTGGTATCATAGCTGCTTTTAAGGCTATGTCTTTTGGTAAAAGAATTTTTGCGCTACTAACTTGCGTGCTTAAAAATAGCAAGATCGAAAAAAGCTCTGCGCTTGATTTTACCGCTCCATCTAATCCTAGCTCGCCAAAGACAAAAAAATCCTCGTTAAAATGACGCTTTTGTAGCATTATAAGCAGGGCAATGCCAAGGTCAAAATGCGAGCCGTCCTTTCTTACACCACTTGGACTAAGGTTTATGTTTATGCGAAGTGGGGGGAGTTTGGCTTCTTCAAGGCTATTTGAGAGTAAATTTAGGGCTGATTTTACCCTAGTGGAGCTTTCTTTTATGCTAGCACCTGCCAAGCCAACGATGTCAATAGCTGGCAAAGCACGGCTTAAAGACGCTTCAATGCTTATTATATGGAGTGTGTCGCTCAGGCTTGCGGTTTTGAGCGATTTCATTATAGAATTGCCTTGCCTTTTTTAAGGGCTTCTTTAAACTCTTTATCAAACTTTTTGCGCTTTGTATAGCCGATTTTTTCTATAAACAAATGCCCATCAAGATGGTCGTATTCGTGCTGTATACACACAGCTTTTAGCCCATCTGCTTTTAAGGTCTGCTTTTTGCCGTATCTATCAAAGAATTCTAGTTCTACAAACTGGGCTCTTTTAACCTCTTCATAATACCCTGGCACACTAAGACAGCCTTCTTTATAAGTCTGCTCGCCAGTTTTACTTATAAATCTTGGATTTATGATTTCTATTAAATCTTCTTTTAGCTGAACTGTTTTTGGATCGCCGTCTTCATCAAGCTCGTCAATCTCTCTTGGGATAAGCACCAAAAAAACTCGCTTTAACTCGTCTATTTGAACTGCTGAAATGCCTATACCATTGCTAGCAATCATAGTATCATACATATCATCAAGCAAGGTGGCAAGCTCGTCATCAAAGCTTTCTACTGGTAAACTCTTTTTGAAAAGATTTGGATTTGGATAAGTAATTATCTTGCGGATCATTATTTGCTCTCTACTATTTCGTAGTTTTTGCCACTTGCCCTTTCAAGTCCATCAAGAGCGTTTGAAATAATCTCTTCTGCGCTTAGTTTGGCATTTAGTGGGGTTAGAACCATTTGTAAATCAAGCTTTAGCTCACTTTCGCTTATAAAAAACTTCGCTTGGCTAATTAGCTTGCGGATACGATCACAAGCTAGCTTTGCACCTTCTATATCAGTGTGTTGCATAAGCACGCAAAAACAACCATTATCATAGTGAGCCACCACATCTGAGCGGCGAGAGATGTTAAATAGTGTTTGAGCGATATTGCGCAAAATTCCACGCTTGTCGTTCATAGAATCAATCTTAGCTAGCACTTTTGGATCTACTTTGACAAACATCAAGGTCTCGCTATATCCGTATTTTTTCACATAGGCTAAGTTTGAGCGTAGAACTTCTATAAAATAGAGTTTGTTAAATACAGCGTATTGTGGATCATATACACTTTGAGCGCTAATGTTTTTAAAGACCTTGCCAACCTCATCGTAGTTTGCTTTTATAGCATTTATGTGGCGGCTCATGAGAGCATCAAGTTTTTTAAGATCATCGCTAAATGCCTTTATGCAATCTTGAATTTCAAAGGCATTTGAGTTGCGTTTACTCTCATCTAGGCGTTTTTTTACTATGCCTTCCATGATAATAAGATTTTTATACACTAGGCTGATTACTTGAAGTATGTTTTTGATCTGCACAAAGCCGTGGCGAATCTCAGTTTCCATTTGTATGCGAGTATGTGCGCTTGTTTTTTTAAGATCATTGCTGCTAAGGCTAGTAATAAAGCTTTTTAGCTCACTATCTTCGCCCTCAAGTAGCTTGGCAAAATACACCTCAAAATTATCAGGCGTAGCAAAGACTTGATCGCTTAGCATATGACTTAGCACATTTGTTGAGAATTTATTCAAAGCATTTAGTAGTGAAGCATCTACTTTTGGCTTGTCTTCGGTTTTTGCTGGTTTTGGTTTTGCGGGCGCTATTTGCCCGTCTGCTGCAGCTATTGCGATGTCAAGCGATTTTTTGTCACTTTGTAAAACAATTGTTGCGGGCTTTTTTGCATCTGCCATAAGCGTCCTTTATTTTTTTATTTTATTGCTAGGAATTCTAGAATTCCTAATCTAGAATTCCTAAGTTTAAAATCTAGAATTCCTAGGAATTCTAGATTGATTTATCTACTGATCTTTCTAATACACTATCTATAATGCCGTATTCACAAGCCTCAGCGGCACTCATGAAAAAGTCTCTATCAGTATCTTTTACGATTTTTGCTAGCTTTTGTCCTGTGTTTTGGGCTAGAACTCCATTTAGCACTTCTTTAAGGCGCAAGATTTCTTTTGCTTGGATTTCTATATCAGTAGCTTGTCCTCTTGCCCCGCCTAGTGGCTGGTGTATCATGATACGAGCGTTTGGCAGGGCGTAGCGTTTGCCCTTTGCCCCACAGCTTAGCAAAAACGCCCCCATGCTAGCAGCCTGACCTATGCAAATGGTGCAGATATCAGGCTTAATGTAGTTCATCGTATCATAAATGCTAAGTCCGCTAGTAACCACGCCGCCTGGACTATTTATGTATAAATAAATATCTCTATCTGGATCTTCTGCTTCTAAAAACAGCATTTGTGCTACAACTGCGCTTGAGACTTGATCGTCTATTTCGCCGCTTAGCATGATAATGCGGTCTTTAAGCAAACGAGAGTAAATATCATAAGCTCTCTCGCCCTTGCTGGTGCGTTCGATTACGGTAGGGACTAGGTAGCTCATTATTCTTCCTCTTTTTTCTTTCTACCGCGTTTTGGCTTTTCTTCTGCGCCTTCTGTGCTAGCAGCTTTTTTAGTAGCTGGTTTTTTCTCAGCTGCCTTTGGTTCTGCTTTTGTAGCTTTTGGCTCAGCTGCTTTTTTAACGCTGCTAGCTTTTTTAGCTTTTTCTATTTGCTCATCTTCTGGCAGTGGGAAAAGGTGTAAAAATAGCTTTTCTTCAACTATAGCCATTTTTACAGCTGGTAGCATGCCGTTGTTTTTATAGTATTCCATGTGCTCTTTTGGATTTCTACCGCTGCGGTATGCTTCCATATATATAGTTTGGATTAGCTCTTGGTCGCTTACTTCGATTTTATTTACCTTTGCTAGCTCATCGATGATGAAAGTTAGCTTAACGCTATTGCTAGCCTCTTCTTTGTAGCTCTCAAGTTTAGCTTCAAGGGCTTTTTTATCTTCTTGGTATTTTTTACGCTCATCATCGCTAAAGCTATACCAGTCGTTGCGGAAACGAACATTCATTTCTTGATCTACGATATTTTCTGGCAAATCAAAGTTAAATTTCTTTGTCAAAGCCTGGGCAAATTTATCTTTTATCTCTCCATTTAGTAGAGTTATAAACTTGCTAGTGCGGATTTGATCTTTTATGCTAGCTTCTAGCATTTCTTTACTTGGGTTTTGCTCGTTTGGCATGATTTTTTTAAGCGTTTCTTCGTTTAGCTCAGCCTTTTTTTGCTCTTGTATTTCGTGTAGTTTTACTTTGAATACAGCGTCTTTGCCTGCTAGATGAGCTGCGCCATACTCAGCCGGAAATGTTACTTTTACATCACGCTCTTCACCTACTTTTAGTCCTATCATACCATCTTCAAAGCCTGGGATAAACTGACCTGAGCCGATTTCTAGGATGTAGTTTTCAGCCTTGCCACCCTCAAAAGCCTTGTCATCTACAAAGCCCTCAAAGTCAAACTTAGCAAAATCGCCTTTGCCTAGTTCTTTTTTGCTTGATTTTTCTAAACTACCAAACATTTTTAGCATATTATCAATACGCTCATCGATTTCTTTTTGTTCTACTTTTGGTGCCTCATAAGCTGGAAGCAAGCTCTCATAGCCTTTTACATCTACTTCTGGGCGGAAAGAAATTGTAATTTCTACATCAATATTGCCGTCTTTCTCATCAAATTTAGTAACAAGTGGCTCGCCAATAGTATCATTTAGGCTTTTGCCAAGTTCTTTTAAACCATCACCTACTATATCGCCTAGCACTCTGTTTTTGGCATCACCTTCTATTTCTTTGCGGTATTTTTGTAGCATCAAAGAAGCTGGGACATGACCCTTGCGAAAACCTGCGATATTTGCTGTTTTTGCTGCTTCTTTGGCTAGCTGATTTACTTTTGCTTCAAGCACATCAGCACTGATTGTTGCGCTTACCTTTGCGTTTGCTTTGTTTACATTTTTTGCGTTTACTTGCATGCTTTTACCTTTTTTTAGAAATAAAAATTGCCAAAATCTTAGCAAAATTTTGCTTTATTTTAACATAAACAAAGCAAATTATTGTAAAATGCTAAAAATTTTATAAGGTTTTAACATGGATAAAAAAGAAAATTTAGTTAGAGAATTCCTTTCTTTGCTTGGCGAAGACCCTGAGCGTGAGGGCTTACTTGATACACCAAAAAGAGTTTCAAAGGCCTTTGATTTTTTAACAAGTGGCTATAAAGAAGATCCAAAAGAAGTGCTAGGTTCTGCTTTATTTACAAGCTCGGCAAGTGAAATGGTGCTTATTAAAGACATTGAGTTTTACAGCCTTTGTGAGCATCATTTGCTGCCGATAATCGGCAAAGCGCATGTGGCCTACATACCAAATGGCAAGGTCGTGGGGCTTTCTAAAATTCCGCGCATGGTAAATATTTTCGCTCGCCGCCTTCAAATCCAAGAGCAAATGACAGAACAAATCGCAAGTGCATTGCAAGACTGCCTTGCACCAAAAGGCGTGGGCGTGATGATAGAAGCACGACACATGTGTATGGAAATGCGTGGAGTTCAAAAAATAAACTCTATTACAAGCACCTCAGCCCTGCGTGGCAGATTTATAAAAGATGAGCGAACAAGAAAAGAGTTTTTTGATCTAATTAAAATAAGATAAAGGTTAGAAAATGAACCCAAATCTAGAATTCCATAAGCAAAAATTAGCTGAAATTTTAGAAAGTCACGAGCGAGGTGAGGCTAAAACTTATACTTTTGAAGAATTTAAGTCTTTACAGGACAAACACATTGAAGAACTTCGCAAAAAATATCAAAAAAAAGCTAGTGGGCAAAGATAAGTAATAAAATGTCACTAGAACTCCTTAAAAACAAGCTAAACTCAGCCAAAATAAACCTTAGTGGCTCTTTTGGAGTTATCACTAAAATCAGCGCAAATATGCTAGAGGTCTCAGCGCTAGATGCTGGAATTGGCGATATAGTCCAGATTGAAGGCTCTGGTGCTGGTCAGCTTGGTATGGTTACACAGATTTACGAAGGCGGTGCTTCTGTCTCGCCCTTTGGCTTTGTAGAGGGCTTTAAGATAGGTGAGAGAGTTTATGCTAGTGATATTGGTATGAGTATACCGGTTGGCGAGGGACTTTTGGGGCGAGTGGTAGATCCCTTTATGCGACCAAAGGACGGCAAAGGGCCGATTTTTTCTACTGAGCGTGTGCCTATTATGAAAGCGCCCATTGATGCGATGAAGCGTGGGCTAATTGATGAGCCTTTTAGCGTGGGAGTTAAGGCAATTGATGGGCTTTTGACCTGTGGTAAGGGGCAAAAACTAGGCATTTTTGCAGGCTCAGGCGTGGGAAAAAGCACTCTAATGGGTATGATCGTAAAGCACTGCGTAGCACCGATTAAGGTAGTTGCGCTAATAGGCGAGCGTGGGCGTGAGGTGCCTGAGTTTATACAAAAAAACCTTGGTGGAGATTTATCCGGCACTGTTATGGTAGTAGCTACAAGTGACGATAGCTCGCTTATGCGAAAATACGGAGCCTTTTGTGCGATGAGCGTGGCTGAGTACTTTAAAAACAAAGGCAAAGATGTGCTATTTATCATGGATAGCGTAACTCGCTTTGCTATGGCTCAGCGTGAGATAGGCCTAGCCCTTGGTGAGCCACCGACTTCTAAGGGCTATCCGCCTAGCTCGCTAACCTTGCTGCCACAGCTCATGGAAAGGGCTGGCAAAGAAGAAGGTCATGGCTCAATTACAGCCTTTTTTACCGTGCTTGTAGAGGGCGATGACATGAGTGATCCTATCGCTGATCAAAGTCGCTCGATTTTGGACGGGCATATCGTGCTTGATCGCTCGCTCACAGACTATGGCATTTATCCGCCTATAAATATCCTAAACTCAGCAAGCCGTGTAATGGGCGATGTAACCACACCAGAGCACAGAGCAAATGCTAGAAAGTTTAAGCGCTACTACTCAATGCTAAAAGAAAATGAAGTGCTAATCCGCATAGGCGCATATCAAAAGGGCTCGGATAAAGAACTTGATATGGCAATAGCCAAAAAAGCCTTTATGGATGATTTTATCCGCCAAGACGCCACTGCTGGCTATGCTATTGCAGATACAATCAAAATCTTAGAGCAGATAAACTAGAATTCCTAAGGCAAAAACTAGAATTCCCTAGAATAAAATCTAAAATTTCTAGGGGCTTTTTGCGTTTATATCATTTAAGAATTCTAGAATTCCCAAGCCTTGTGTCATCCCCCGACTTGATCGGGGGATCTCATCATAAATAAATTTAGAATTTCTATAGAGATCCTCGGGTCAAGCCCGAGGATGACATAGTAGGAAATTCTAGAATTCCTAAGGCAAAATCTAAAATTCCTATTAGAATTTACTAGGAATTCTAGAATTCCCAAAAAAAAGACACCCCCTAACCCCCAGAAAATCTAGAATTCCTAGCTTCGGTCGCTTTGTTCTCTCGCAATGACGCAAGGAATTCTAGAATTCCTCAAACATAAAATAATCTTCCAAGCCCTTAGAAAAGATATCTACTGCTTTGTTAAAATACGCTTGCTGCTCGGCTACTGTTTTGTAGCTGATGATTTTGCCATCTTTTTTTTCGTTTATGGCTATGCTTTGTTTTTGGCATTTTTCTACTAGTTTTTTTGCTATTTCGCTTTTGGTGTTTTTGCCATCTAGCAGCAAAAGAAGCTCATAGTCTAGCTCGCAAAAGTTCGCGCTTTTATTTAGGGGTGTTACAAAACCTAGGATATGATTTTTATCCCTTGCTAGGTATTTGATAAAGCTTTTATAGCTAGCTATAACCCTTGTTTTGCCCACTTCATATTTTAGCACTTTTTGCGCTTTTGTGTGAAAGTTTACCCCACCATTAAGGGCTGAGTTTATATCAAAAATATGCTCGCTTAATGAGCCATTATCTATTAGCTCTAAGGCTTCTTTTATGCTTAGTGAGTTAGGGTAGATATCTACAAGCGCATTTGCTAGACGCTCCATAGCAAGCCCACGTGAGAGCACCCTTAGATGCTCGTATTTGGCAGCTAGGCTTATGTGAAGGTCCTTTATGTTTTTATCTATTTCACCATAGTTAAAGACTAGGTCATTTTTGTTTTGCGCTTTTGTAAGCAAAGCATAGCGAAACTGCGTAGAATACAAAAAATCAAACATTTGATCCTTTGCGATTCTATCTTTAAAATAACTTTTAGCAAACTCTAGCACGGTATCATTAGCAATCTCGCTATAATCATAGTGTAAGGCTATATCTTCTATGCATTCTAGTCCATTATCACTAGCATCAGCTACAAAATCTACTAGATAGCAAGGGTCGTTAAAAATCTCTAAATACTCATGGAGCAGATACGAGCGGTTAGTTTTTTTAAGAGAGTCTATTTCACTAATATTATTTAGATTACACTCGCTTATGGTTTTTAGCTTAGGTAGGTTTTTACAGCCTGGCATTATCCTATACATGGCTGATTGAAAGCTAAGTGCAGCAAGCGATAAATCTAGCTTATTCTCAGGGTCTTTTTCATAGTCTATCTCGCGACTTGCAAAGCGCATAAAATCCCTTATAGGCTCTCTATATTTCCAGCCCGGATAGACATTAAAGCTTACCATCATCACGCCTTTTGGGCTAAGTAGTTTTGCGCCGATTTCAAAAATCGCTTTTTTAACAAAGTCTGGCACCCAGCTATACACACCATGACAGATTATATAATCAAACTCATTGCCCCCAAGCTCATCAGGGGCTTTTGTAGCATCCATTTGAAGTAGTTTTATATTTTTTAGACCGCTTTGCTCTATTGCTTCATTGCCGATTTTTACTTGCTCGCCTGAGAGATCAATGCCTATAAAAGAGCTATTTGGATAGTTTATAGCCTGAGCGATGATGTTTCCACCAGCCGCGCAGCCGATTTCTAGCACCTTAGCGTTATCTGGCAGTGGGGCTTATAACTGCTAAGTAAATTATAAAAAAATCTATAAAATTATATAAATAT
>CAMCEN010000020.1 GCA_945873855.1 uncultured Campylobacter sp. | reverse complement strand
AGCTTTTTTGTATAGCTCTGCTGCTTTTTGTTCGTTTTTTTCTACGCCATTGCCACATTCATACATGACGCCTAGATTACGACAACCATCCATGTCTCCGCCATCACAAGCTTTTTTAAACAGCTGCACTGCTTTGCTAAAGTCTTTTTTTACTCCATTGCCATTAGAATACATAACGCCTAAATTGCCACAACCAAGTATATTTCCACCATCACAAGCTTTTTTTAATAGTTCTACTGCTTTGCTAAAGTCTTTTTCTACTCCTTTACCTTTAGCATACATAACGCCTAGATCATAACAACCAAGCATTTTTCCACCATCACAAGCTTTTTTGTATAGCTCTGCTGCTTTTTGTTCGTTTTTTTCTACTCCATTGCCATATTCATACTTAACGCCTAAAGTGCCACAACCAAACATTTCTCCACCATCACAAGCTTTTTTTAATAGTTCTGCTGCTTTTTGTTCGTTTTTTTCTACTCCATTGCCATATTCATACATAGCGCCTAGAATAGTACAACCGAGCATTTCTCCGCCATCACAAGCTTTTTTAAATGACTCAAAAGCTTTATCATACTCTTTATTATTATAAAAAGCTATTCCTTGCTCGTAATCCTTTTTAGGATCAAAGCTTGACTCAATGCCACTTTTATCACCCACAAGCAAGACCACAACACACACCAAAAGTACTATAAATTTTTTCATCTAACTTCCTTTTTTGTAAATTAAAAAATAATTATATTATAAAAAAAGAAAAAAGGCTTATAAAAATAAGTTAATTATTAAAATTAAGTAAAATTTAAGTTTCTAGGAATTCTAGATTTTAGCTAGGGAATTCTAGAATTCCCTGTCATCATCGGGCTTGACCCGAGGATCTCTATACGGAATTCCGCACTATGTCATCCCCCAGCTTGACTGGGGGATCTCTATATGGAATTCTCAATTTATTTATGATGAGATCCCCTGATCAAGTCGGGGGATGACAGACTTGCGGAATTCTAGAATTCCCTAAAATAAAATCTAAAATTCCTTAGAAATCAAAAATTACAAAAAATATTTTTGCATTTTTGGGCTTTTTATATAAAAAATTTATATTTTCTACTAGAAAAATCTTCACAATTGCCAAAAGATTCAAACTTTTCTTTACGCTTTTCTAATTTGCCAGCAGTAATATTCACTCTTTTCTCAAAATTTATTTGATAGCTACTTGGTGCTGTATTTTCTATAATTTGAGGAAAATTATCAAGCGATGTATCAAAAGCATTAAATTTATCAAATAGCTCATCACAAACATTTAGCGGCGCATTTTTAGTCTTTTTGTTACTATTTGATACTCCATTAAGCAACTCTATGCCACGCACTAAAATTCCCCCAAAAGTAGAATTTTTAATGATTTTTTTGTTATCTAACTCATAAAAGCTTTTAAAGCTAATATCTACACCGCTACTATGAAAATACCACATTCCAGCTGGGCAATTTCGCTCATACGCAGCTGGGTCTGGATGATTTTCATTGTATAGATATAGTTCAGCACAAATTATTCGATAAATATTTTGCCCTTTCTTAATTTGAACTTCATTTAGTAGAATATTAGCTAAATTTTCCAAGCTCCGCACAGGGTCAAAGTCCTGTGGATATTCTAAAATCTTTTTTAATTCTTCTATCACTGACATTTTGTATTCCTTTCTATTCGCCATAAGCACCAATATCAAAGCTTTTAAAATATTGTTTTACATTGCTATCTTTTAAAACTTCTTTACAAATTCCACTAGCATTTGAATTTGGCAAAAAGCTAACAGTACCAGTAAATTCATCTACACTAGGATTAAAATTTACTTCTATGCAATCATTTGTATCGCCGACAGCTAAATATACGCTATCGGTTATTTTAACACCAGTTGCCATTTTCCCATCATTTGTTTTAAGCTCAGCTGTTGTGAATTTACCCCAAGGCATAAACTCACCATCATGATATCCAGCCGAGCGAAAACTCATTAAATCATTCATTATTAGCTTCATGTTGTTTATCACATTTTTTGAAGCTTTTTGAACTTCTTTTTTGCTTACAGCTGTAAATTTATAAACTCTTTCATCTAGCTTATAAGCTTTTTCATATTCGCTAATTTCTACCCATTCGCCTTTTGATAGAATTTTATTAACTTTTTTATTTATATATTCTACGCTCATTCCATCAGGACCTTCAAAACTACAAATAACAATAGAACCTTTATTTTTTATAGTATTAGCAGGTACATCATCTACTGATTTTACTTCTTCGTAAAAATACTTGGCATTTTCATCTATTCTAGCGTTGTGTTCTAGTAGTGATTTATAAGACAACCACGCTCTGCCACTCTCGCAAAATTCATCATCATTAGCTAAAAGCAAATGGTCAATTTGCGTGTTTTGCTCGATCATTGTTGCGCTTTGCTCGTTTTTATTTGTAAGATTTACATTATTGTTTTGTATTGATTTTCTTTGTTCTGTATAATTTTTATCGTTCATTAAAGCATTTATTGTGTGAAAGTTTTTCATCGCTTTGTTTGTATATGAGTCTATAAGTAAATATAAAGCTGCATAAATAATTAGATAAATAACAATAACAATTATGACATTTTTACCCTTTTTACCATCAGCTTGTTTAAAACCTTTGTCTAATGATTGTCCAAATTTAAGTACTACATACTGACTTGCATATAAAGGCAAGCATAGATACATTACACCAACAATTATTATAAATACAAGTGCAAATAAGGATAAGATTAGCGCAGATGATGATAGCCAGATAGGTAATTGACCAAAATTGAATACCACAGAAAAAATATCCATAACAATCATGGCAAAAAGTGGGTAAGATTTCACTAATGCTAATAAACAACCCAATGTTAGAACTATGACATATAAGATAGCTCTTTTTGTGCAGCCTCTATAAAATAAAAAAAGAGGAGATAAAAATGCATAAGTTAGAATAAGCAAGCAAGCAAATGGCAAACTAATCTCAGATAGCATGCCACCTAAAAAACTAAGTCCAATTCCAGTTATCCATAAGAAAAACATAGACCAATTCCAGCCCCAAAAACTCATTTTAAGTTTTTTATTATTGCCATTTTTAAACATTTTTTCAGCGACAAGTGCGTATTTTTCAATGGTTTTTTTGTTTGAAGTATCAAGATACTTGCCCAGCTTTTCACGCAAAATTTGCGGATTTTCAAACACTGCTTTTGTTTGTTCCGTCATTTGTATTCCTTTATAGGTATTTTTTCTATAGAACAGCGTTCTATTGAAAATTGATAAAGAATTATAAAGAAATTAAACTTATAGAAAACTTTTCTATAGGAATAATTTATGCTAGAATTACCACAAATCACAACAGACGATGAAAACGAAAAATTTTTTGAAATGGTTGCAAGTAATGTAAAGAGAATTCGCAATGAAAAAAAGATTTCACAGCTTGAAACAGCCCTAAGCATAGGTCAAGCAAGCGGCGGATTTTACGCAAATATGGAAAATAATATGCGTGGCAAGCATTTTAACTTACTTCATCTTTTTAAACTCTCAAAGCTCTTTAAGTGTGATATAAGCGAGTTTTTTAAGCCTTTAGAATAATCTAGTCAAAATTCTAGAGAGTGCTTTAGTCGCTATGCTTTTTGCAGTGACGGTGTTAAGGAATTCTAGAATTCCCAAGCTAAATAATCTAAGGAATTTTAGAATTCCTAGGCTAAAATCTAGAATTCCCTAGAAAAATAATCTAGAATTCCATATAGAGATCCCCCAGTCAAGCTGGGGGATGACATAATAGGGAATTCTAGAATGCCCTAGCTTCGTCATTGCGAGCAAAGCGAAGCAATCTCTTTAAGTAATTCTAGAATTCCATAGAAAAATTTTAGAATTCCATATAGAGATCCTCGGGTCAAGCCCGAGGATGACATAGTAAGGAATTCTAAAATTCCCTAGAAAAATTCTAGAATTCTAGAATTCCTCGCCTAGTGCGTCTATTTCCCATGGAAATACTATCCAGCCCAGAGCTTGCTTAGCGTAAAAATCAGGCTTAAAAATCGCTGTACTTTTATAAAACAAAGTAGCCGAGCCAAACTCTGAGCTAGAACTCTGCCTTAGCTCGCTCATTAAAGCAGACAAGCACGCACCGCTATCGCAGATGTCATCGCAGACTAGCACCTTTTTTGCCCCAGCTAGCTTGGGCAAAGAGCAGATATTCACGCTGCCTTGCTCGCTGCCTTTATACTGAGTGACGCTCACACTATGAAGCTGCCTTATGCCTAGCAAATACGCCAGCCTAGCAGCTAGAAAAAACCCACCCCTAGCTACACCGATAATAGCATCAAAACCCTCATTTTTCAAAGACTTTGCTAGCGTCCTAGCATCGCTCTCAAACTCATCATAAGTATAAAAAAGCTTCATTTTTCTGCCACACCAAGCCACTTTGCTACAAAAGGCAAACTCATACCCTGAAGTAGCACCGAGATAAGCACCATGAAAAACACTACATTAAATATAACATCAGCAATAGCGATTTGATAAATATACGGATAGGTAGCTAGTATGATAGGCACCGCCCCACGCAGTCCCACCCACGAGATGTAGAATTTCTCACGCAGATTAAAGCGGCTAAAAGCAAGGGTGATAAACACCGCCACAGGCCTAGCTATGAAAATAAGTACCAGCGAAACAGTGATAGCCGCCCACGCCCAAGTAGCCAGCTTTGATGGATATACAAGCAGTCCAAGAGTAAGAAAGACGATGATTTGCATCATCCACGCTATTGCGTTGTGAAAGGCATGGATATTTTCTTTGTTATAAAAATTAGCGCGACTACTAATCACACCTGCTATGTAAATGCTAAGATAGCCATTGCCATAGCAAGCAGAACTCGCACCAAATATCACAAACATCCACGCCACGCTAATAAGCGGATATAGCCCTGATTGAGTGAGATTTAGGTGGTTACACAGCAGCGGAAATGTCAGCCCAAAAAGCGCACCAAAAGCAATTCCTACACCAAACTGCGCCAAAAACTTAAAGGCAAAAATACTGCCATTAAAATCAGCATTTGCCCCAAGAGTAATAAGCTGAATCACCGCAATAGTAAGAAATATCGCCATAGGGTCGTTTGCGCCGCTCTCAAGCTCTAAAAGTGGCGAGAGATTGTTTTTTAGTCTAATTTGCTGTCCCCTTAGTATCGCAAAGACAGCTGCTGCATCAGTAGAGCTTACAATAGAAGCAAAGAGCAAGCTATCTAAAAAGCTAGCATCCTTATAAATAATCCAAATAAAGCCAGCCATAACAAAAGCCGTAATAACCACGCCCAAAGTAGCTAGCAGCACGCCACTAAGCGCTACGCTCTTTACATCCTCCCACTTCGTCTCCAAAGCACCGCTATAAAGGATAAAAATAAGTGCGACCGTGCCCACAGCCTGCGCAATTACTGCGTTGCTAAACTTTATACCAACAAGCCCTTCTTCGCCCAAAATCATACCAATAGCAAGAAATATAAGCAGCAAAGGCACACCAAAACGCTCAGAAAGCTTACTAGCATAAGCGCTAAAAAACAGCACCACACCTACGATGATAAGATAATAATTTAGGTTTTCTAATATATCAAGCATTTTTTTTTCTTTCTAAGTTTTTTTATAGGCTGGCTCAGCTTTTTTACTCTTTTTTACGCTCACAGCTTGGACAGCCCAGCTTGTTCTGGCGAAACTTCTACGGCAGTTTTCTTCGCTCGCCGCCACTTTGTTTTTTATGACTTGGGCGGCTCGCTCGAAATTCAGCCGCAGAATTTCGCCAGCCACTGCCGTGGACACAGCCCCACGGCTAGTCCTGCGCTGCGAGCGCAAAAAATAGTTTAAAAATCTTGGAGCCTGTTTTTTACTGCCGCTACCGCGATTCTAGAGAATTCTAGAGAATTTTATAATTCCCATAGTTTTTAAATCTAGAATTCCTAGGAATTCTAGAATTTTAGAATTCTCATAGTTGTTTGGGCTTTGCGACAGCAGCAGTAAAAACACTCTAGAATTCCCTAGGGAATTCTAGAATTCACGACAGCGGCAGTAAAAAACAGGCTCCAAGATTTTTTAGCTATTTTTTGCGCTCGCAGCGCAGCACTAGCCGTGGGGCGTCGTAGCGGAGCGTTCAAGCGAGTTTTGCGCTTATTTTTCAAGGCGACAGCCGCAGGAAATAGCGCAAAAGCTCGCTTGTAAGACGCTGGGCTGTGCAAGCTGTGAACGCAAAAAAGAGCAAAAAAGCTGAGCCAGCCGACAAAACCGCAAGACGAATTGCCACTACGCTATTTCATTATATAAGCTATCTCTACGAACTGGAATTTTCCCACTAGTCTCTATTAACTCTATAAACTCACTTTGCGCCTTTCCTGCCTTGCTCTTTGCCCCAGCAGCACTTTGGATACGCTCATGCCCTATTGTGCCATCTATATCATCGCTGCCAAAGTCTTGAGCCACCATAGCAAGACCTAGCGTGCTTGTAGCCCAGTATGCTTTGATATGAGCGATATTATCAAGCACAAGACGCGCAATAGCAATGGTTTTAAGGTATTCTTCACTGCTAAGCGGAGTAATGCCCTCTAAATAATTATTTTGCGTTTGATACACAAGCGGGATAAAGGCGTTAAACTTTCCGCCGTTATTTCGCCCTAAGCTCTCATCTTGAAGCCCACGCAGGCGCAACATGTGATCAATGCGATTTGCCCTACTTTCAATATGCCCAAAAAGCATAGTAGCGTTACTCTGGCGGCCTTTTTGGTGCCAAAGGCTGTGGATTTTTAGCCAGTTTTCGCTGCTTACTTTACCAGCGCAAAGCTGTTCTCTAACGCTCTCATCAAAAATCTCAGCTCCACCGCCAGGCATGCTATCTACGCCAGACTCACACATACGCTCTATTACTTGCTCGTAGCTTAGATTAAACTTACGGCTCATAAAGTCAATCTCAGCTGCTGTCATCGCCTTTATATGAAGACTAGGGAATTTCTGCTTAATTGCCCTAAATACACCAAAGGTCTCATCAGGCTTTATAAAAGGATTATGCGCACTTACGATATGAACTTCATCTGCGCCGCCCTCTTGCGCATTTTGCGCAATTTGCATTATCTCATCAAAGCTTAGAGTGTAGGAATTTTCATTTTTTCTATGCGCTGAAAAAGCACAAAACTTACAAGTATCAGCGCAAAGATTGCTAGGATTTATGTGGCGATTAAGGTTATAAAAGACTTTATTGCCATGAAGCTCTACTCTGCGTTCATTTGCCAAAGCCCCAAGTGTGTAAAGATCAAGCTCGTAAAGTCCTAAGCTCTCATCATAATTTAAACGCTGTTTATTTTTGATTTTTTCTACTAGATTTTTCATTTTTTAAATTCCTTTAAAAAGCTAAAATTATAGCCAAATACGCCTTAAAAAGCGCAAAATTTTTTAATATTTTTGCTATAATTCTAGCTATGCAAAAACAATCATTAGTTTTATCAGCGCCTAGTGATGCGCTAAAAAAGGCACTTTTGCGCTTAAATGGGCATAATTTTGGTGCTTACTTTTCTAAAGAGATTGATAGAGTGGTAAAAGACGCATTTAAAGCGTGCAAAAAAGACTTTTTTGACACTTATGAACCAAGCGATGATGAAGTGCCACTATGTGCTTTGGCTCTCTCAAATTACGCTCTTAGCGAAATTGGTTTTGGGTGTAATATCTCGCTCGTGCTTTGCTACAAAGATATTCGTGGCTATAATGCAAGGGATTTTGCAATAGCACTTGAAGAAAGCCTTAGCACGATTAGTTCAAACTTTAAAGTTCATATTTTAGAAATTTCACGGCTATTTAATACTTTGCGCCACGATATAGAACTAAAAAGCAAGTTTTGTACTATGCGCTACATTTGCGCCTCAAAAAGGCTGTATAAAGAAGCCAAAGCCGAGCTAGCAAGGGTAAAAGAACAGGGCAAAGATGAGTTTATAAGATATCATCTAAACGAGCTAAAACCATATGATGATGTATTGCTACTTAGCCAAAAGCCAGATTTAAAAAGTGGTTATGGTGGGTTTTTTGACTATGAAAGGGCTTTAATGCTCTTAAACCTAGAAGGTTCAGCCAAGGAAAATGCCTTAAAGTTTATAAGCGAGAAAGAATACAGCGAGTTTGTGCTAGCAAGCGAGTTTTTAAGCTCGTGTATGTCAGCTCTTAGAATAAGCGGTGGCAATGACAGCATTGAGAGTGCTTTTTTAGAACCAGCATCTAAAATTCTGCGCATAAAAGAAAAGCGAGAATTAGATGTGCGTGTGCTACTAGTTGCCAAGGCACTAACTTCTATGCAACGAATAGCTGTATACTCACGCTACTTGCTTAAGGCTAATTTTGCTTCTTTTTTTAAGAGTAAATTAAGCTTTGCTAAGCTTAGAGGCGCAAAGGCTAGTGGAGATTTTTATCTCATTGACAATACGATTTTTACCCCACTTCACGCTAAGCCAAAAACGCTAATATCTGTGCTAAAAAGCGTAAATGCGCTAAGTGATGAACCTTTTAAGTTTCATATTGAAAGTATTTTATACTTTAAGCATATAAGCGTGGCAAAATATGATAGTAGCGAGCTTTTAGCCTTTAAAAAAATTTTTTATCGCAAGCATTCTTTTTGGATTTTAAAAGCTCTTTTAGATGGCGAACAGCTCTTTGGGCTTATTAAGCCTATGGAGCACACAAGGCATCTAGCGCAGTTTGATAACTACAAATTTAGCGTAGATGAGTATAGCTTAATGTGTATATATCATCTTGAAAACATACAAGATAGCAATGTAGGCAGGCTCTATGATGAGCTAAGTGCTGAAAATAAAGCCTTGCTAAAAATTGTAGCTTTAATGCATGAAGTAGCAAAATCTCAGGGCAAAACAAGTGCCACGCATGGCCTGCAAGGGGCAAATATTTTTCGCTCTTATGCTAGCAAGCTAGAACTTAGCCAAACATCAACCGCACTTGGTGTTACGCTTATAAAAAATCACTCTTTAATGAATAAAGCTATAAAAGGCGAGATAAACGCACAAAACACGCTAAATCTCATCTCGCACATAGGCTCAGTAGAGGCTTTAAAAATGCTATATATTTTAACTTATAGTATTGTAAATGCTACAAATGATGGCTTTTATAGCTCTACTATGGCTAGTACATTGCGTGAGCTTTATGAGGGGGCTTTGGCTGGGTTTAAAAGCACTAGCGATGAGAGCCTAGGCGAAGGCAGAGCAAGAGCAAAAAAAGAAAATTTAATCAAGAAAAATAGCGCATTTTTAGAGCTCTCAGCCGAGCAAAAATCTAGAATTCTTAGTATTATCTCAAATCTGTTTTTTATAAAATACAAAGCAAGTGGGATAATAAATATAGCACTTTGGGCTATGGAGTGTGCTAATATCTCTGTTAAAATCTCTAGCGATGAGGGGCTAAGTGTGGAGATGATAGTGCGCCGTGGCTGGAATGTAAGTATGGTACTTAGCAAGCTTAGCAAGCTTGATTTGGAGTATATGGAGATTTTTGAGCTGTTTGAAAATAAATTTTTTGTCAAGCTAAAATATGCTAAAAGCGTGGAGAGTGCGAAGTTTGCTAGCTTGGAGTCTAGCATTATCACAGCACTTTGTGATAAAGGAGAAGCTAGCGTATCTCGTCCTGTGATTTTGCCAAATGAAGTATCATGCGAACTAGGCGATGAATACGCTAAAATAAACATAAACGCAAAAGACAGCCGTGGATTTATGGCTTATATTTTGGCTTGTTTTGAGAGATTTTCTTTGCGACTTGCAAATGCTAGAATTCAAACTATCAAAAATCGCACTAGAAATTTATATTTGATAGAAAAAGACAGCAGTTTTGAGCGAAACTTCGCTTTGTTTAAAGAATACATCACAAAGGATGAAAAATGTGTGGAATAGTAGGCTATATCGGTAAAAACGAAAAAAAAGAAGTTATTTTAAATGGATTAAAAGAACTAGAATATAGAGGCTATGATAGTGCTGGTATGGCTGTATTTGATGGCGTAGAACTAAGGCACTTTAAGGCTGTGGGCAAGCTAGAAAATCTAAGTTCTAAAATGAGTGATTTTACAAGCGCAGGTGCTGGCGTAGCAATAGGGCACACACGCTGGGCAACGCACGGCAAACCAACTGAGATAAACGCTCACCCACACCTTGGCGAGTATAGTTTTGTCATACACAATGGAATAATTGAAAATTACAAAGAGCTAAAAAGCGAGTTAGAAAAGGCAGGTGTAAGGTTTGTTAGCCAGACAGATACTGAGGTTATCGTTCATCTTTTTGAGTTTTATAACAAAAGTGCTAGCTCGCCTTTTGAAGCTTATGAAAAGACTATTTCTAGATTGCAAGGGGCATATGCTACCTTACTAATTACCAAAGCTGCGCCAAATGTAGTGTTTTTTGCTAAAAATGCTGCGCCTATGATGATAGGACAAAGTGGAGATGAGTTTTACTTTGCTAGTAGCGATGCGCCACTAATCGGGCTTTGTGATAGTGCGATTTACCTTGATGATGGCTGCTATGGCTTTGCTGATACTAGTGGAGATTTAAAAATTTTTGATAGTGATAAAAAGCCTTTTAATAAAGCACCTACCGCACTTAGCAAGGATAAAGGCTACGCACAAAAAGGTGGATATAGATTTTTTATGGAAAAAGAAATCTACGAACAAAGTACTGTGGCTAGCGAGTGCCTTATGGGCAGAATTAGTGGTGATGAAGTATGCTTAGATATTGATGAGAGCGTTTTAAAGAGCATTGATGAAGTGGTGCTTTGTGCGTGTGGGACTAGCTACCACGCAGCCCTTACTGCCAGCTACTTGCTAGAAAGATTAGCAAAAATACGCACAAAGGTAGAAATAGCAAGCGAGTTTCGCTACAAAAGCCCGTTTTTAAATAAAAATGCGCTTTTTGTAGTAATTAGCCAAAGTGGCGAGACTGCTGATACACTTGAAGCCTTAAAAATCGCTAAAAACGCAGGACTAAAAAGCCTAGCGATTTGTAATGTAGATAACTCTAGCATAGTTCGCTTAGCTGACGCAGTGCTTTTAACTCGTGCTGGCATAGAAAAAGGCGTAGCTAGCACGAAAGCCTTTGCTACTCAGGTTTTGGTGCTGTGGCTACTAGCACTAAGACTAGCTAAAATGCGAAATACTCTAAGCCCTAGCGAGTTTAATAAAGAGACTGAGGCACTAAGGGGAATTCCAGCGGTGCTAAACTTCTCCCCAGCCTTACAAGAGCGTATTTACCGCATTTGTAAGCATTATTTACATGGACACGGCTTTTTCTTTATCGGGCGTGATGTTTTTTATCCGCTAGCCTTAGAGGGTGCTTTGAAGCTTAAAGAGATTAGCTATCTTCACGCTGAGGGCTATCCAAGTGGCGAGATGAAGCACGGGCCTATTGCTCTAGCTGATAGCGGACTTTATACGATTGCTTTGCTGCCTAGCACTTGCCTTTATGACAAGGCAATTTCAAACGCACAAGAATTAGCCGCAAGAGATGCTTTTATCACAGCGATTAGCCCAGAGCCTTTTGAGCTAGCAGATGATTATATAGCCACTAGCAAGCACTCTCACATGATGAGCGAGTTTTTTGAGATGATGGTGGTTTTGCAGCTTTTAGCGCTTGAGATTTCAGTTCGCCTAGGCAATGATGTAGATATGCCGCGAAATCTAGCAAAAAGCGTAACTGTGGAGTAAAAACTTTCTAGGGAATTCTAGAATTTAACCTTAGGAATTCTAGTTTTCTAGAGAATTCTAGAATTTTAGTTTAGGAATTCTAGATTTTATTCTAGGAATTCTAGAATTTAACCTTAGGAATTCTAGAATTCCCCTAAAAAAATGCTATTTGCCATATCTTGATTTTGCTAAAATACACTAGCTTGTTTTTTTACTTGGCTTAGTTTATAAACTACCCAAAGGATTTGAATAGGCAAGAAAATACCCCAAAAGAGCAACAACAAGCCCACCTAGCAACCTACCTATAAACCAACCCTCGCCATCTTTATGCCTTGTTAAGGCTTCATTAACACTATCAACTAGTCTAAAAATAGTAAATAAAACACGACCTACGTTTGCAAGACCCCAAACACCTATCATAGCAAATAAATTGAGCGGTGCTTCATTTTTTGAACGCAGTCAAAGCCCCACTCCACAATCAACGCAAGTTGCCACAGCACCTAAATTTTCGTGATAAAAACAATTCATTGTTTTTCTCCTTTTTAACTAAAAATTAGGTGCTATTTTAGAAAAAAAAAAAAAAACAAGTCAAGAGTTTTTTAAAAGATATTTTGAATAATTAAAAAAGCCTAGGAATTCTAGAATTTCTAAGATAGAATTCTAGAATTCCTAGGCTAAAATGGTTAAAATCTAGAATTCCTAAGATAGAATTCTAGATTTTAGTAGCTCGCACAAGGCTTACATCATGCCCATACCGCCCATACCGCCCATATCAGGCATTGCTGGCATAGCTGGTTTTTCTTCTTTTATTTCACTAACTGTTGCTTCTGTTGTGATTAGCAGACTTGCTACGCTCACAGCGTTTTGTAGTGCGATACGCTCTACTTTTACAGGGTCAATTATGCCAGCTGAGAACATATCAACAAGTTTGCCGTTTGCTGCATCAAAGCCCTCGTTTTCGCTTGCTTTTTCTACCTCATTTGCTACTACGCCAGCATCAAAGCCTGCGTTTTCTGCGATTTGGCGAAGTGGAGCAAAAAGCGCGCGTCTTACAATATCAGCACCGATTGCCTCGTCTCCACTTAGACCAAGATTTACTTTTTTGCTAGCTTTGATTATAGCTGCGCCACCGCCGATTACGATACCCTCTTCTACTGCTGCTTTTGTAGCATTTAGCGCATCATCTACTCTGTCTTTGCGCTCTTTCATCTCAGTTTCAGTTGCTGCGCCTACTTTTATCACAGCTACGCCGCCGCTTAGTTTTGCTAGGCGCTCTTGTAGTTTTTCTTTGTCATATTCGCTTGTTGTCTCTGCGATTTGCGCTTTGATTTGAGCGATGCGAGCATCAATTGCTCCTTTTGAGCCTGCGCCATTTACGATTGTAGTGTTGTCTTTGTCGATTATCACACGCTCAGCTTGTCCAAGGTCGGCTGCTGTGGCACTCTCTAATGTTCTGCCTAGCTCTTCGCTTACTACTGCGCCACCTGTTAAAATAGCGATATCTTCAAGCATAGCTTTGCGTCTATCTCCAAAGCCAGGTGCTTTTACAGCTGAGATATTTAGCACGCCACGAAGTTTATTTACAACTAGCGTTGCCAAAGCCTCGCCCTCGATGTCTTCTGCGATGATTAGAAGTGGTTTGCCTGATTTTTGAACTTGCTCCAAAATAGGTAGTAAATCTTTTAAATTTGCGATTTTTTTATCAAATAGCAAGATAAATGGAGATGATAGCTCAACGCTCATTTTCTCAGCATTTGTGATAAAATACGGGCTTAGATAACCACGGTCAAACTGCATACCCTCTACCACCACTAGCTCATCAGTTATGCTTTTTGCTTCTTCAACGGTTATTACGCCATCTTTGCCTACT
The DNA here is from genome assembly GCA_945873855.1 of uncultured Campylobacter sp. GTDB lineage: Bacteria > Campylobacterota > Campylobacteria > Campylobacterales > Campylobacteraceae > Campylobacter > Campylobacter magnus. The sequence goes on along the minus strand of CAMCEN010000020.1, from coordinate 6,085 downwards.
TTTTCCATTGCTTCTGCGATTAGATCGCCGATTGCACTCTCGCTATTTGCGCTGATTGTAGCAACTTGTGCGATTTCAGTTTTGCCTGAAACTGCTTTTGATGATTTTTTAAGCTCTTCAATGATAGCGGCTGAGTATTTATCCATTCCGCGTTTTACTTCAATAGGATTTGCGCCTGCTGTGATGTTGCGAAGGCCTTCTTTAAAGATTGCGTGAGCTAGCACAGTAGCTGTTGTAGTGCCATCGCCTGCTTGGTCATTTGTTTTGCTTGCCACTTCGCGAACAAGGCCTGCACCCATGTTTTCTAAGCTGTCTTTAAGCTCGATTTCTTTTGCTACGCTTACGCCGTCTTTTGTGATTGTTGGTGCTCCAAAGCTTTTTTGGATTAGCACATTGCGACCGCGTGGTCCCATTGTTACTTTTACTGCATCATTTAGTTTTTTAACACCTGCGTAAAGTTGATTTCTTGCATCATCTGAGAAAAATATTTCTTTTGCCATTTTTTGCTCCTTATTTTAGAATTCCTAGGATATCTTCTAGGTTTAGCACTAGATATTTTTTATCATCTACGGCTACTTCTGTGCCTGTATATTTGCCAAATACTACTTGGTCGCCTACTTCTATGCCTTTGTCTGCGATTTTTTCACTCACAGCTACTACTTTGCCTTGTTGTGGCTTTTCTTTGCTAGCATTGTCTGGGATGATAATACCAGTTGCTGTGGTTGTCGCTTCTTCTTGGCGTTCTACTAGAACGCGTTTGCCTAGTGGTTGAAACTGCATTTTGTTTCCTTTCTGTATTGATTGATTTTTGAATTTTTAGCACTCATTAAGTTTGAGTGCTAAAAATATAGCACAAAATTTTTAAGATGTCAAGGAATTTTAGAGCTTTTAATCTAGAATTCCTACATATTCATCTAGGAATTCTAGATTCTAGGGAATTCTAGATTCTAGGGAATTCTAGATTTTTTTAACTCTATTGTACTCGATAAAATCAGCAAATTCATCTTGTAGACGAGCAAATTTTTCTTCTTTACTTTCATTTAAAAAATGCTCTTTTATCTCATCTTTGTTTGGGTTTATCTTTGGTTTTGCTGCGTCTTTTGGTGCAGAGCTTTTTACCATATCAGCTTTAATCGCAGCCAAATCACCTAAAAAATCACTCATTACTCACCTCTAAGCTTTGCTGCTGCGATTGCGGCTACTACTTCGCTTGCTTCATCAGCTGTATTTTCCAAGATATCTTCTAAGCGTTCTTCAAGATAGCTAGTATCAAAAAAGCCCTTGCGGAAGTGGCGGCGCTTTGAAATAGCATGCAAAAACGGCAGCGTGGTAGTAACGCCTTCGATTTTAAACTCATCTAAAGCACGCTCTAGCTTACTAACAGCTAGATCGTAGCTGCTGCCTTTCACCATTAGCTTTGCTAGCATTGAGTCATAAAATGGCGGTATTTCATAGTCTTGGTAGATATGAGTATCTACTCTAACGCCTGGACCCAAAGCTGGGAAGTAGCCTGTGATAGTGCCTGGACTTGGGGCGAAGTCTTTCCACGCGTTTTCTGCTGTGATTCTTGCTTCAATCGCTACACCACGAGCCTTTACCTCGCTTTGTTCGATATCTAGAATTTCGCCAGAGGCTATGCGAATTTGGCGGCCGATGAGATCTACGCCGGTTACTTCTTCTGTGATGCCGTGCTCTACTTGGATACGAGTGTTCATCTCCATAAAATAGAAGTTATTATAATCATCTAGCAAAAACTCTATTGTGCCTGCGTTTGTGTAGCCTACAGCTTTTGCGGCTGCTACTGCTGCTACACCCATGCGTTTGCGCAGATCCTCGCTTATGGTAGGGCAAGGTGCGATTTCAATAACCTTTTGGTGTCTGCGCTGGATAGAGCAATCACGCTCGCAAAGGTGGATGATATTTCCATAATTATCACCTAAAATTTGAAACTCAATGTGGCGTGGCTTTTCAATAAGCTTTTCCATAAAAACTTCATCGTTATTAAAAAACGCCTTTGCCTCACGCTTGCAGCTTTCAAAATTCTCCTCTAGCTCATCTTCGCTCCACACCTCGCGAATTCCACGGCCGCCGCCACCACCTGAGCTTTTTAGTATGACTGGATAGCCTATGCGACGAGCTAGAGTTTTTATGGTATCCATACTTTCTTTATTTAGTGGTTCAGTGCCTGGAACAACTGGAATTCCGTTTTCTTTCATTAGCGAGCGAGCGATATTTTTATTGCCCATTTTTAGGATTATATCGCTTTTTGGACCTATTAAAATTAATCCAGCATCCTCAACAGCCTTAGCAAAGTCGTAGTTTTCGCTTAAAAAGCCATAGCCTGGATGGATCGCATCTGCGCCGCATTGCTTAGCAGTTTCTATGATTTTAGCTGGATCTAGATAGCCTTTAAGTGGCTCATCGCCCACGCAATAAGCCTCATCAGCTACTTTTACATGCAGACACTCAGCATCAGGTTTTGTGTAGATTGCTACATTTGCGATATGCAAGTCTTTACACGCACGGACTATGCGAATAGCGATTTCGCCACGATTTGCGATTAGAATTTTGTGAATTGCTCCTTGTTGCATTTTTTGACCTTTTTTGTAAAATTTTAACGCTGACAATAATAGCAAAAATTTAGAAATTTTTAGTAAGTTTTGGGTATTTTTTAGCCCTAGTGTTACGATAAGAAAAATCTAGAATTCCTAGAATAAAATTAAGGAATTCTAGAATTCCTAAAAAAATCTAGAATTCCTAAGAGATAAAAATGCTTTATTTAGTCTTTTTTATAGCTTTTTACAAACTGGGCTATACGCTCGCAGCCTTTTTTGATGCTTTCTAAATCACAAGCAAAACTAAATCTAAAATAGCCATCCATACCAAAGCCCACGCCTGGCACGCAAGCAACAAGCTTTTCATCCAAAAGTCTAGTACAAAAGCGCATTGAATCACTATCTACTTTTTTACAATTTATGAAAAGATAAAAAGCCCCAGCAGGACTTAGCACGCTAAGACCATCAATAGCATTTATCGCATTTACAGCATAGTCACGGCGTTCTATGAAGTTTTTCTTCATCATCGCAATATACTCATCGCCCTGTCCTAAAAGTGCAGGAATTGCACCTGCTTGGACTATGCTAGCGATGTTTGCTGTGCTTTGGCTTTGTAGTTTTTTTACCGCTGCGTTTAGCTCAGAGATAGGACTTGCCATGTAGCCAAAACGCCAGCCTGGCATAGCAGCACATTTACTAAGTCCGTTTATAGTAACAGTGCGCTTAAACATATCCTCGCTTACACTAGCGCAAGCAGTAGGCTCTGTATCATAGCTAAGCTTTTCATAAATCTCATCGCTAAGCACGATAATCTCAGTACCTTCAAGCACTTTGCCAATAGCTTCTAGCTCAGCTCTTGAGTAAATTCCACCGCAAGGATTGCCCACAGTATTTATCATCAAAACCTTTGTGCGTGGTGTAATAGCTGCTTTTAGCTGCTCTGCTGTCATTTTAAAGCCAGTGCTCTCATCTGTGTTTATAATCACGCTTTTTCCACCACAGTATCCTACTATCTCAGGGTAGCTTACCCAGTATGGCGCAGGTATTATGACTTCATCGCCCTCATCAACTAGGGCTTGAAGGCAGTTAAAAATAGACTGCTTTGCGCCTACATTTGTAACTACCTGCGCTGGAGTGTAGTTTAGATTATTATCTCTTTTTAGCTTGGTACAAATTGCTTCTAGCACTTCTTTTGTGCCAGGAACTGGGGTATATTTGCCACAGCCTTTTTGCATAGCGGTAATTACAGCGTTTTTTACTACATCGGGCGTGTCAAAATCAGGCTCACCAGCACTGAAAATTAGCACATCTTTACCGCTAGCTTTTAGCTCTTTAGCACGAGTTGAAATTGCTATTGTAAGGCTTTCATTTAGTGTGCTCATACGCTTTGCTAATTTCATTTTTTATCCTTTAATCTTGATTAAAAAGACGGAATAACTGCGCCTTTATATTTTTCATTGATGAATTTTTTCACTTCATCGCTTAAAATTGCATTTTTAAGAGCGTTTGCTTTTTTACCATAGACTTCATCAGCACGTACTACTACGATATTTGAGTAAGGGTTATTTATACCATCTTCGCTGATGATAGAATCACTTTTTGGATTTAAATTAGCATTTAAAGCAAAGTTTGAGTTGATAACAGCTAGGCTCACTTCATCCAAAGCACGTGGCAGGGTCGCTCCCTCAAGCTCTACAAATTTTAGATTTTTTGGATTTTTAGTGATATCCATAGGCGTGCGAAGCTTAACCTTTGTATCAAGCTCGATTAGACCATTTTTTGCTAGCAAATCAAGCGCACGGCTTTCGTTTGTAGGGTCATTTGGGATAGCAATTTTATCACCATCTTTTAGTTCAGCAAGACTTTTTATGCTCTTGCTATACGCCCCCATTGGCTCTAAATGAACTCCAAAAACAGGCTCTAAGCGAGTACCATTCATCGCATTAAACTCACGCAAATACGGCTCGTGTTGCATAAAGTTTGCATCCAAGTCCTTATCTGCTAAGGCTTTGTTTGGTAGGACATAGTCGTTAAAGACCTTGATTTCAAGCTCATATCCTTGCGCCTCTAATAAAGCTTTTGCCACCTCTAAAATCTCAGCATGTGGCACAGGTGTAGCACCGATAACGATTTTCTCGCCCATTAGCACGCTAGCTAAAACTAGACTTGAGAGTAGAATTTTTTTCATTTGTTCTCCTGAAGTTTAAATTTTACTTTGAAAATATTTTTGCCATTTTCATGCTCGTATTCTAGCATAAAATTATGAGCTTTTAGTATATTTTCTACAATATATAACCCAAGACCGAAACTGTTTTTGGCATTTCCATCTTTTGTAAAAGGCTGAGTGTAGTAGCTAAGCTCGTTTTTAAGGGGCTCACCACTAGTTATAAAGCAAATATCACTGCTATTAATCTCTACTAAAACCTTGTGGTCGCTAGCATATTTTATACCATTGTCAATGATGTTTTTAAAAGCTACGCTAATTAGTTTTTCATCAGCTTTGATGATTATATCATCATTTTCTTTGATTTCTACAGCCCCACTTTCTGCCATTGCGATATCTAGGGCTTTGGTGATTGTTGTCTTTAAAGGAATTCTAGATTTTTCTACAATTTGTAGTTTTGAACTAGCCCGCTCTATGAGCGCAAACTCGTTTATTAGGCTCTCTAAGCGCACAAAAACGCTAATTAAGCGTTCTTGGTATTTATTTTGTGGCAGCATTTCAGCTGTGATGCGACCTTTGGTAATTGGCGTTTTTAGCTCGTGCATTATATTTCGCAAAAACAGCGCACGATTGTGATTTAAAAGCTTGATTTGACGCACAGCATCATAAAAGGCATCTGCAACCTGAGAAATCTCATCAGTGCCAGTAGCGACATTATCAATCTCCAAATCACCACCAGCAAATTTTTTAATCTGCCTTTTTAGGCGGCGAAGTGGCTTTAGCTTGCGGATTATAAAGATATAAACAGCCAAAAGTACCAAGAAAACTAGCGAAAATATCAGTGTAATCACATCATAGCGATATGCTTGAAACTTATCATCATAAAGCACGATTATATCATCATTATTAGAAATAAGCCGCAGATAATTATTGTTATTAAAGGTTAAAATTGCGCTTTTGCCGATTTCTTGTTCTTGTTCTTCGATGATTTGAGCGTTATCTATGATCTTTTTTATTAGAGCATCATCAAGTATTTGAGGCATCTCAAAGCCCTTGATTTGAGCCTCATATTCATTATCACTGATAATACCACTGTATTTTAGTAAGGTTAGACGAGATACGACTGAATATTTGGTGTTTAACTCTCTGGTGTAGTTTTGTTTATCGTATTCTTTTAGCCACAAATAAGCCAAAAAAATCCCAGATGAGCCAAGCATAAAAATAAAAGTAATAGAATAAAATATAGATGAAAATTTCATAAATTTAGATATAAAAGAGTATTTTTAACAAAGCTCGCAGCGACCTACTTTCCCAGTCCCAGTAAGAGATAGTATCATCAGCCATGACGAGCTTAGCTTCTTGGTTC
>CAMCEN010000019.1 GCA_945873855.1 uncultured Campylobacter sp. | reverse complement strand
AAATCTAGAATTCTTAAAATAAAATCTAGAATTCTTAAAATAAAATCTAGAATTCCTAGAATAAAAACTAGAATTCCTAAGTTAAAATCTAGAATTCCCTAGATTTTTATTTGCTTTTATCGACTAACCCAGCCCTGCGGGGCTGTCGGCTGGAGCAAGTTTTAGAATTCGCTAGAGTTCTCGTCATTGCGAGGGAGCAAAGCGACCGAAGCAATCTCTAGAAATTCTAGAATTCCTTTGTTTTTTACCGCCGCTACTGCGAAGTTTAAAGGACAGCGCAAATCTAGAATTCCTAAGGATAAATCTAGAATTCCCTAAGTCTTGTGTCATCCCCCGACCTGACCCTAGGATCTCATCACAAAGAATTTAGAATTCCCTATAGAGATCCCCAAGTCAAGCTGGGGGATGACATAGTAGGGAATTTTAGATAAAAATCTAGAATTCCTAGAGATTGCTTCGCTTCGCTCGCAATGACGACATTCTAGAATTCCCTAGCTAAATTCTAGAATTCCTACTCGTTTCTTAGCGTTGAGAGCACATCTACATTTGCAGCTTTTTTGGCTGGATAGTAGCTAGAGGCTGCTACGATGATAACAGCGCCTAATAGCGTAAAGACTAGATCCCAAAGCCCTAGCTCCATAGGTAGCTTGCTGCTTCCATACACATCAGCTGGTAGGCTAATGATATCAAAGCTGCCAAGCAGCCACACGCCAAAAAGTCCCAAAATAAGTCCGCAAATAATGCCACCACCACCGATAACAAGTCCTTGAGCAAAAAAGCTATTTTTTATCTCACGCTTGCTTGCCCCAAGTGCTAAAAGCAAGGCTATTTCGCTGCGGCGATTCATAACTGTCATCAAAAGCGAGCTAATAATATTTAAGCTAGCTACCAAAATAATAAGCATTAGCACGATAAAAAGTGCTCTTTTTTCAAGCTCTAAGGCACTAAAAAAGTTGCCATTTTGCTCCCACCAGCCAAGCGCGCGGTATCCTGGTGGCAAAACAGCTTTAATCGCTTCTATATCACGCTTTGGCTGGGCTGAGTAAATATGCACGCCATCCCAGCCCTGCGTGTTTAAAATGCGCCTTAGAGCATCAGCTGTGCTAAAAGCATAGCCCCTATCATAAGCAATAAGCCCTGAGCTAAACTCGCCACGCACAGCAAAACGCTTTAAAAGCGGATTTATCCCAAGTCCAGCTGGACTAGCTTCCATGAAAATTCCTGTAATTTTCTCTCCTAAAATCAGCGAAAACTCATCACTAAGCCCCTTGCCTACTATCATCTCAAAGCCTTGTGGGATGCCACTTTGCTCTAAGGCTTTGGCAAGCACGCTATTTACTGCTTTTTCACTCTCAAAATCCACGCCAAAAACAAGCGCACCTTCCATTTTATCTCCACTTTTTAGCACAGCTTGCGTGCTGATATAAGGGCTCATTTTTAGCTCGCTAAACTCATTTTGTAGCTTGCCTACAAACTCATCGCTTATCCCACCACGGTAAGCTGAAATCACGGTTATAGGATAGTTCATCGCAAATAGCTTTCGCTCAAACTCTTTATCAAAGCCGTTCATTATACCCATAGCGATGATTAGCACCATAAGACCGATGCTAACTCCCACAAAGGCTAAAATAGAGCAAAGTGCGATAAATGGCTGGCTTTTATCAAAGCGCAAATAACGAAATAATAAATACTTTATCAAGGTTTGCCTTTAAGATTTTTTGATTATATACAAATACTCAGTCGTATGAATACTGCGAGAGCCAAGGTTGCGGCTAGCGCGGTAAGCGTTGTATTTTTGCTCTATTACATTTAGCTTGCCGATTTTTGCGCCAAAGGCTTCAAAATCAGCCCTAGAAATATAGCCTTCGTTGTTAAAAGAAATCAGCAAATACTTTGCCTTAAAATTAGCTAAAAGCTCAAAAAAACTCTCTTTTGCCTTTGCTTTTTTGTTATATACGCTTTTGTTCCACTCTTTTGGAATTCCGCTAACTTTGCTAATATCTTTTGGCTTTTTATACTGCGCAATTAAATTTAGCATAAAATAATTTGAGCCATAAGGGTGTTCATTATAAGGTGGATCAAAATACGCAATATCCACTCTTTCGCACTCCTTAGCAAAGTCTGAGGCGTCCTTTTGGCTCACAGCAAAATCACAAGAAAAGCTTGAAAAAACAGGCATTTTTAGCCTGATTTCACCTTTTATACGACCAAGCGCATTAGCCTTTTCTCCGCCAAACTTACCAATGCCATTTTTGCCTTTATAAAAGCCTTTAAAGACGCCGCCTGTGTTGTTATGAACGCTAGCTTCATAAATTAGCGGAGCGATGAAAAACTTTTGAAATTCGCTTGGTAATTTGCTAATCTCATCTCGCATAGTATCAATAAACATAGCGTTTTTTCTAGTAAAAAACACACGCTCTGCTCTTTTTATATTCTCATCGTCTTTTGGGGCGTAAAGCTCTGTAATAAAACCGGCTTTTAGCTCATTTATCTTGCTTAGAGTGCTATGAAATTCTAGAATTCCTAACTCTAACTCTCTAGTAAAGTTGCTAAGATAGCACTCATTTATAATGCGTGAGTAGCTCTCCAAGTCGTTTGCAAAAATCATCTTTGCGTGTTTTTTGGCTAGTCTTGATACCACGCCTGAGCCTGAGAATACATCAGCAAAGCTTATTTTATCATGCTTCATATCAGCCTTGATATCGCTAATAGCCTCATCAATAAGCCCTAGCAAAGAGCGTTTATTACCAAGATAAGTAATAATCTGCTCTTTTAAAAACGCTGGGTTCTCGCTCATTTATTAACTCATTTACCTAGATTTTTGGCCCAGATTTGCCACAGCAGTCTTTATACTTTTTGCCTGAGCCACAAGGACAAGGGTCATTGCGACTAGGTTTATTATTTGGCAGGACTTTTTGTGTTTGTTTGCTTTGCTCGCTATCTTCACTCTCAAAGCGTATGTGACTTAGAGTGCGAACTGAGCTTATTTTTAGGCTTTTTACTAGCTCTATAAAAAGATTATAGCTTTCTTTTTTATACTCAGTTAGAGGGTCGCGGTGATTGTAGCCTCTTAGGCCAATTCCTGCTTTTAGCGTATCCATTTGGTATAGATGCTCTCTCCACGCGCGGTCTACGATTTGCAAATACAGCATTTTTTCTATGCCTTTTCGCTCTTCATCGTTAATTGCGCTCATACGCTCTTTGTAGTCATTTTCTATAGCTTTTTCTATTTCACCACAAATCTCATTAAAGCCCAAGTTTGCCAGTGCGCTTGGCTCTATGCTAACTCCGCTTTGCTCTAGTACTATATTACAAATAGCACTAGTGTCGATATTTTCAGGTAGATCCCCAGCCATGACGCCAGCTGTGATTACCATATCAGCTACCCAGTCTTTGCGGTTTGAGCTGATTTTTTCGCTTATATCAGTGGCTGGGTCTAGTAGCTCATTTCTATATTTGTAGATGGTTTTTCTTTGTTCATTTGCTACATCATCGTATTCTAGGATATGCTTTCTAGCTTCAAAGTGTAGGCTCTCTACCTTTTTTTGAGCGTTTGCTACAGCGCGTGTTACAAGGCCGCTTTCTATACTCTCGCCCTCTTCTATGCCAAGTTTTTCCATTATGGTTTTTATTTTACCTGCGCCAAAAATGCGAAGTAGATTATCCTCTAAGCTTAGAAAAAAGCGTGAGATACCAGGGTCACCTTGACGACCTGAGCGGCCACGAAGCTGGTTGTCTATACGACGGCTCTCGTGTCTTTCTGTGCCTATGATATAAAGTCCGCCTAGTTCTCGCACTTCATCATCTATGCGGATATCCACACCACGACCAGCCATGTTTGTAGCTATGGTTACAGCACCTTTTGCGCCAGCACCCTCGATAATCTGGGCTTCTTTTTCGTGGTTTTTGGCATTTAGCACTGAGTGAGGGATTTTTTCTTTTATTAGTAGAGCGTGCAGGGCTTCGCTTTTTTCTATACTAGCAGTTCCTACTAGCACTGGTTGGCCTTTTTCGTTTGCGGCTTTTATTTCGTTAATTACAGCTGTGAATTTCTCTTTTTCACTTTTGTAGATGACATCGTTTTTATCGATTCTGCGTATAGGTAGATTTGTTGGGATTGAGATTACATCTAGTTTGTAGATTTGGCTAAACTCAGTAGCCTCAGTCTGCGCTGTTCCTGTCATACCAGCTAATTTTTCGTATAATCTAAAGTAATTTTGAAAGGTAATATCAGCTAGAGTTTGGCTCTCTTCTTGAATTTTTACGCCTTCTTTGGCTTCTAAGGCTTGGTGTAAGCCCTCGCTAAATCGTCTTCCCTCGCTAAGACGACCGGTAAACTCATCAACGATGATAATTTGTTCATCACGCACTACATATTGAACATCTTTTTCAAAAAGATTATGCGCTTTTAGGGCTTGGTCTAGGTAGTGGCTTAGAGCTGCGTTTTCTAGGCTATAGAGATTATCTACGCCAAAGAGTTTTTCTGCTTTTTCTATACCAGCTTCTGTTATCATGATATTGCGGTTTTTCTCATCTACTACAAAATCCCCAGTTGGCTTTGCGTGTGGGTCAGCAAGCGATTTTTCTGGCATTTGCCCACGAGTTAGAGCCTTGGCTACTTCATTTGCCTTTATATAGCCATCTAGCGTGCGGTTTGTAGGACCTGAGATAATAAGTGGTGTCCTAGCCTCGTCTATAAGGATACTATCAACTTCATCCACGATAGCAAAATTATGCCCTCTTTGAACCTTGCTAGCTATATCAAAGCACATATTATCACGCAAATAATCAAAACCAAACTCGTTGTTTGTGCCATAAGTAATATCGCAAGCATAAGCCTCTTTGCGCTTAGCATCATCGCGTTCGCTACTTAGCACTACACCTACGCTAAGACCAAGAAAGTTATAAATCTTCCCCATTTGCTCAGCATCACGCTTTGCTAGATAGTCATTTACAGTAACTACATGCACGCCTTTGCCACTAATAGCATTTAGCACCACTGGCAAAGTAGCAACTAGTGTTTTTCCCTCGCCTGTTTTCATCTCAGCGATTTTGCCATCATTTAGCACCATGCCGCCTATTAGCTGCACATCAAAATGTCGCATATTTAGCACACGCTTGCTAGTCTCTCTAACTATGGCAAAAACATCATTTAAAGCATCTTTTAGGCTTAGCTCTTCGCTTCTAACGGCTGTACGAATCACATCAAAAGCTGCTTGCAAGTCGCTATCAGTAAGACTTGCGTATTTATCTTCTAGCAAATTGATTGCGCCTGCTTGCTTGCGGTATTTTTTTACTTGTTTATCGTTTTTGGTTCCAAAAATTTTTGCTAGGGCTTTTAGCATTTTGTATCCTTAAAAATGTGTTAAGAAGTAGCGATTTTATCTAAAATTTTTTTAAATTTTGCTAAGAATTCTTATTTTAACAGATATTATAGTATAATGAAAGCAAAATTTTTTATGGATTTTATGATGAGAATTCTAGTTTTGATGATTATTTCGTGCTTTGTGTGGGCAAACAGCCTTGAGTTTGATACGCTTACAAGTGAGTTTAGCCAAAGCGTAAGAAGCAAAAACAAAACTATTACCTACACAGGCAAATTAGTAGCAAACAGCAAATACGGCGCATTTTGGCACTACAAAAAGCCAGTTGAGAAGCTAATTTATTTTAATATCGGTCGCATAACCATAATAGAGCCAAGCTTAGAGCAAGCAATAATCACAGATATCAAAGACACTCCAGATTTGCGTCAAATCCTAAAAAACGCTACTGAAACAAACAAAGACCGCTTTGAGTGCGATATAGACGGCGTCCACTACACTCTAAGGGTGCGAAGCGGCGTCCCAGCGCAAATAAACTACACTGATAAACTTGGCAATAATGTTACAATTTTACTCAAAAATGCTAAGAAAAATCAGCCAATTGATGAAAAACTTTTAGAGCCACAAATCCCAGCAAACTACGATATACTAAGCGAATAAATAGAAACTCTTTACTAAAAGCAGCGCAGGTGGCACCAGCTATTAGCGACCCAAAACTAGTAAAAAGCAAAAGAGAGAAAAAATGTGTTTTAGCTAGTTTGGTATTTCTAGTTTGAAAAATCTAGAATTCCTAGGGAATTCTAGATTAAATTTAATGTAGGAATTCTAGAATTCCTTAATTAGCCAAATGAAAGGTGAAAAATCTAGATTTATAATCAGTATTTCCCACGCTAATATACTGCGCCACAGCTGCTGGGATATTGCCTAGTTCGTGGTATAAAAAGCCTAGGGCGATTTTATTTCCAGGGTCAGTTGGGTTTGTAAGCTTGGCAAGTTCTAAGTAAGCTACGGCGTTTTGCGGGCGGTTTGAGCCTATGCTAGCTACTGCTGCTAAAAATAGCGTATAAGCGTCTTGTTCTTTTTTGGTATGCACAAGGTAGTTGTATATCTCAAAGGCCTCATCATGGCGATTTGTAAAAAGATCAATATATGCAAGTGCGTGGCGAATTTCATCTGCTCTATTTCTTTCTTTTTTAAGGTCGCTTATTATGATACCCCGCCAAACATCGCTTAGACCTGAGATTTGAAGTAGTTTTACAAATTGTTCTTTTACGATATTTGAGCCACCATAGAGCGTATTTAGATCAAAGTTTGCACCCAAAAAGCGAATTTGAATGTTTTTTGCGTATTCTTTGATATCCTCCCTTTCATTGTGAGCCAAAAAGTGTAAGATATTTGTAAGAATATCATTTGGTAATTTGCCTAGCAAGGAATTAGAGTAAATTTTAGCATCATTTTTGCGGTTTAGTATCATAGCAGAAATGTAGCTAAATACCATTTTTAGCGTATCACCTTCGTCTTTGCCCTCATCTAGCCAACGCGTTAGAGCACCTGAGTTATCACGCAAATATAATAGCAAGGTATTATAAAAGTTCGCATCGCCTAGAGTTTCATCATTTGTAATATTCTCGCTAACCTCTGCGTAAAGCTGACGATAATCACGCCCAGCCACCTGCGCACAAAGCACAGCATACACGCCAGCAAGGTGATTTTTTGGATTTAGGTGGTAGCTTATGACAAAGTGTTTATAAGCATTTGCATAGTCGCCTAGCTGAGCGTAACTAAGTGCCAAATCATACTGCAAAATCGCATGCCCAGGATACTCTGAAACTAGAGCCAAAAACTCTCTATTTGCTACTCTAAGCTCGCTATTTATAGCTTTTTCTATGGTTTTAGACAGGCTTGCGTTTACACGGCTTATGATACCAGAGGTACGCAAATACTCATCAGCATCCACGCCCTGAGATACAAAGGCACTAACTCCACCTTTTGCTATATAATCAATAGTCTGCTTAGCATCAAAGACCTTATAAGGTGTGTAATAAAATAGCATTGAAAAGGCACTATTTTTATGAAAAAACAGCTTTTCATCAAAGTTTTTTTGCGCTGCGTTTATGTTAAAATAATCATCTTTTAGCCCAGCTTTTATAGGATAAGTACTAGCTACAAAAGTAGCGTTGCGCTCGTGAATTTCGCCTATTACTTCAGCTGCTGTCAAGTAAGTGCCGATTTTAAGCTGCACAAGAGAGCGAGCAAGCTTTGCTAGATCAATGTTTGAAGCTAGTGGATCTACTCTATTTAGATAATAAAGAGCATCATCGTAATTACCAAGTCTTGCGTGAAGTAAGCCCATAGGTAAGTTTGTATTATACCCCCTTAAATCATCAAGGGCTGCAATTGCATCTTTATCGCGGCGAATTAGGCTTAGAATTTTAGATTTTAGATAGTTTGCGTTATTTGCATAAAAGCCATCTTTAATGCTATTTAATATGTGATAAGCCTCTATATAATAGCCTTTATAGTAATTTACAAGTGCGCTATAGTAGATATACGCACTGGAATTTGGTGTAAGAAAAGCCCTAGCAAGGTCTATATAGTAGCGAAATAACTCTGTGTTATTAAGATGAAGTGCGCAAACTGCTGCATTTAGTGCTGAGACATCGGTGTGTTCTTGATTTGATATAGCTTTTTTAAAATTCTCAAGTGCCTCATCAAACTTTTCTTGATTCATTTGCGATACACCAAGATTATAATATGAAAGGCTTTCATTATATATTGCTACATTTTCATATATTTTAAGGGCTTCTATACGGTTACCACTGTCATATAGGACATTTGCTTTTGCTATCATTTCTTCTATGCGACCTTTATTTATCTCATAGTAGTTTTGCGGCTCTTGTTTAGGCATGGTAGTTACTGGCACTTCTAGGACTGGGGCTGGTTCTTGTTTGCTACCTCTGCTAAGCAGCAGGGTTATTAGCACAATTAGCAAAAGGAGTATCACACCACCGCCAGCAGCTATGATGATTAGTATTTTTTTATTTAGCTTTTTTTTGCCTTTTTGCTCACCTTCTTCTTCATCTTCTACATCTTGGCTAGAACCAGCTGGCGCAACGGCTAGTTCTTCAAGCAAGACAAACTCATCTTGTCCAAACTCATTTTGTGTGTTTTGGCTGTTTTGATCTTTTTTTTCTTTTTGATCGTCATCAAGTATGACTATTTCATTATCTGCTGCCATTTATGCTCTTTAGATATATTTTTCTAGCACGGCTGGGATTTTTATGCTTCCATCCTTTTGCTGGTAGTTTTCCATTATTGCTATTAGAGTTCTACCCACAGCTAGGCTTGATCCATTTAGCGTGTGGCATAGCGTGTTTTTCTTGCCATCTTTGAAGCGGATTTTTGCCCTGCGAGCTTGAAAATCGCGTGTGTTTGAGACTGAGCTGATTTCTCTATATTTATCTTGTCCAGCTAGCCAGACCTCAAGATCTATGGTCTTTGCTGCGCTAAATCCAAGGTCGCCGCTACAAAGCAGCATGTGGCGATGAGCAAGACCAAGTGAGCTTAGCAAATCACTAGCACAAGCTACCATCTCATCAAAGACTTTATCACTTTGCTCAGGTTTTGTGATACATACAAGCTCTACTTTTTCAAACTGATGCTGACGGATCATGCCCCTAGTATCCTTACCAGCAGAGCCTGCTTCTTTGCGAAAACATGCTGAGTAGCAAGTCATTTTAATAGGCAGTTCATTTTCTGCGATTATTTCATCATTATATAGATTTGTTACAGGCACTTCGCTTGTAGGGATCAGGTATAGATCCTCATCATCTATTTTGTATAAATCATCAGCAAATTTTGGCAGCTGTCCTGTGCCAAAAAGCGTATTAGAGCTAACGAGAAAGGGCACATTAACAAGCTCAAAACCACGGCTAGAATTAAAATCAATCATGTAATTAACAAGAGCCCTTGCTAGTTTTGCGCCCTGCCCTCTAAGCACAGAAAAGCGAGAACCAGAGAGCTTTGCGCCAGCAGCAAAGTCTATCCAGCCGTTCTTCTCAGCTAACTGCCAATGCTCTAAGGGCTTAAAATCAAAGCGAGGTGGCTCTAAAACTTTTTTAAGCTCCACATTTTCATCTTCATCCGCACCAAGTGGCACATCATCATCGATGATATTTGGCACGGCAGCGGCAACTAAGTTTAGCTTTTCTTCGCTTTCATTTAGGCTCTCATTTAAAGTAGCAATTTGAGCCTTTTTGCTATCAAGCTCGGTTTTTAAGGCGTTTGCGCTTTCTTTATCACCACTTTTCATAAACTCGCCCATTTTTTTGCTTTTTGCGTTTTGCTCACTTTGAAGGCTTTCAATTTCTAGCTTGATTTTTTTATTTTCTTTGTAGGCTTCAAGCAGATTTTTTAGCACATCCTCGCCTACTTTTTTAGCTTTTAGTTTGCTATTAAACTCATCAAAGTTTGTCTCAATCAGTTTTAAATTTATCATTTTTTATCCTTAATTTTAGTAGGAATTCTGAAATTCCTAGTTTATTTTTAATAGGAATTCTAGAATTCCCAGTTTTATTTTTAATAAGAATTCTAGAATTCCCTAAAGCGCGCCGAACACGCCAGCTAAGTCTCTAATCTTTGCCATTTTAGCACTTGCTAGCTCGCTGGCTTTTTTTGCTCCAATATCTAAAATATCTCGCACTTCGCTTTTATGAGTGATGAAATACTCGTATTTGCTACGCGCCCCTCCAAAATAGTCCAAAATCAACTCATTTAAATAAGCCTTAAAATGCCCATAGCCCTCACCACCACACTCATAGCGTGCTTTTAGCTCTGCTTGCCCACTCTCATCTAAAAACAGCTTTGCTATATTAAAAATATTACAATCTTGCCATTTTTTTGGCGCCTCTAATGGCGTGCTATCAGTTACTATCGAGCTACATTGCTTTTTTAGCTGCTTATCAGTGCTAAAAATATCAATGGTATTTTTATAGCTCTTACTCATTTTTGCCCCATCTGTGCCTGGCACTACGGCTACATTTTCAGCGATTTTTGCCTCAGGCAGAGTTAGAATTTCGCCAAAGTTATTGTTAAATTTAAGCGCCAAATCACGCGCGATTTCTACATGCTGAATTTGATCTTTGCCTACAGGTACAAGCTTTGCATCATATAGCAAGATATCAGCTGCCATGAGAACTGGATAGCTAAAAAGCGCGTGACTTGCTTCAATGCCCTTTGCTACCTTGTCTTTATACGCATGCGCACGCTCTAATAGCCCCATAGGCGTGATCCCACTAAGTATCCAGTAAAGCTCTAAAACCTCTTTTACATCGCTTTGAACCCAAAAAACGCATTTTGCTGGATCAATGCCAAGAGCCAAAAAAGCGCAAGCTGCCTCAAAAGTAGAGTTTTGAAGCTCTGCGCCTTTATTTGCGCTACTCATTGCGTGGTAGTTAGCGATGAAAATAAACATCTCATTTTTCCCAGCGTTTTGAAGCTCCACCATAGGCTTGATGCTAGCAAAATAATTGCCTAAATGTAATTTTCCGCTAGGCTGAAGTCCTGTTAGTATTCTCATTTTTGTCCCTTTAATGCTTTTAAAATCTCTTTTGCTATTTTTTTAGGGCTTTTATCCTCAGCTATGATGATTATATCAGCCTTTCTAGCATAAGCACTATTTCTTTCTTTATGTAGTTTTTTAGCTTTTTCAAGGTCTTTTAGCAGTGGTCTTTTGGCTAGTTTTTTAGCACTATTTGGCGCAGATTGTAGTCTTTCCATGATTTTATCAAAGCTAGATTTTAAGTATATTATAGTGCCGATTTTTTTAAGATTTCTTTGTCTATAAAAGCCACCGCCAGTGCTAATAATAGCACCTTTTACATTATGTTCTAAAAACTTTGCTAGGTTTTGCTCAGCATCCCTAAATGCCTCTTCGCCCTCATCTTCAAAGATTTTTGAGATTTTTTTGTTAAAAAGGCTCTCAATCATATCATCACCATCAATGGCAAAGCGCCCACTAAGCTTACTTAGCTCCCTTGCCACAGCTCCCTTGCCAACACCCATAAAGCCTATTAAAACTATATTATTCATTATTTTCTTCCTTTGATTTTCCTCTACCCCTTGGCACTAAAATGACAGGTGTCCCACCTAGCTCAAAGTTAGCTCTAAGCTGATTTTGCAAGTAGCGCAAATAGCTAAAATGTAAGCATTTTGGCTTATTCATCACAAGAGCGATTTTTGGTGCTGCTGTATCAAACTGCGCAGCGTAGTATATACGCACCGCTCTGCCATGTTCTCTTGGGATAGGGTGGGCTTTTGTAGCAGCGGCTATTACTTCATTTAGCCTTGAAGTAGGCAGCTTTATAGTGTAGTTTTTATACACAGCGCAGATTAGCTCTTTTAGCTTTTCTACACGCTTTTTGCTAGTAGCTGAGAGCGAGATAATAGGCGCATAAGCCAAAAACTTAAATTTATCTCTAATCTCACGGCTCATGCGATCAAACTCTTTATCAAAATCCTGATACTCTTGAGCTTTTAAATCCCATTTATTTAGCACGATTATCACACCTAGCTCAAACTGGCACACAAGCCCAGCTATGCGCTCATCAAGCTCGTTTATCCCCTCTGCGCTATCAAGGACAAGCACAGCAATATCAGCATTTTCTAGCATTTTTTGCGTGCGGTTTAGTGCGTATTTTTCTATGCCTTCTATCTTGCCACGGCGGCGAATGCCAGCTGTGTCTACAAACTCTATCTCACGCTCTTTATTGCCATCATTTACGCTGATTTTTTCATTTACTGGATCTATTGTGGTGCCTGCTATATCGCTTACTACTGAGCGGTTTTGCCCTACAAGTGCGTTTAGCAGGCTTGATTTGCCTACATTTACCCTGCCTATAATGCCAACTTTTATAGCTTTATTTTCGTAGTCAATATTGCTTTTAAATCTAGAATTCCTAAGGCTCTCGCCACTTTCATCGCTCTCATCACTTTCTAACAAACTCTCATCAAAATCAGCTAGAAAATCCTCTATGCTCTCATCATCTCCTATGCTAGTCTTAGCAGGCTCAAGGTGCGAGTATATCCACTCACAAAGCTCATCTGTGCCACTATTATGCGAAACAGAAATCTCAAAGAGTTTTTTTGCCCCAAAGCTAATAAAGTCCTTTGCTCTTTCTTCATCGCGCTTGCCATCTACTTTATTTACCACAAGCGCAGTAGGCTTGCCAAGGCGGTTTATAGCATAAAAAAGCTTTTTGTCAATCTCATCAGCATATAGCTTGCCATCTACCATAAAGACGATTATATCAGCCTCATTTGCCTCTGCTAGGCTGCGTTTTTGCACCGCAGCAAAAAGCTTGCTACTCTCATCAAGTCCACCACTATCAATAAGCAAGCACTCTCTATCATCAATGTTAATTTCAGTTTTATTCACATCTCTTGTGGTACCTGCCACATCACTAGTTATGGCTATCCTAGCCCTTGCTAAGCGGTTAAATAGGCTTGATTTACCCACATTTGGACGACCTAGTAAAATTACTTTTTTCATATATTAAACCTTAAAAATTCGCTGATTATACCAAAATATCGCTAAAATTTGGCTTTTTTAGCGCATTTTATGCCCACAAATACACGCCAAAAAGCGTGATAAAAAGCACAGGCAAAGTAATTTTAAAGCTAAAAATAAGATAAGTTTTTATGCTAATCTCGCAGTTTTTACTTTTTAGCAAATACAGCCACAACAAGGTCGCAAGCGAGCCAAAGTGAGTAAATTTCACCCCTACATTACAGCCGATGATAGCTGCGTATATAGCCTTATTACTACCCACGCTCTCTAAGCTTATATCCATTAGCATCATAGCTGGTAGGTTATTCATAAGGCTGCTAAGAACTGAGCTAGCAAGCCCGCTAGCAAGGACTAGCACTAGCTCGCCACTTTCTTTTGCTAAGAGTAAAAAACTGCTTAAAAGCTCTGAGTACTGGGCATTTTTTAGCCCCCAAACTACTATATAAAGCCCCAGAGAAAACCACAAAATCTGCCACGGCGTGCGAGTAAAAATCACCCTAGCCCTAATCGCTCCAAGCCTAGCACAAATGCCCATAAAAACTACTGCCCCACCAAGCGCAAAAACGCAAAATGGCAAAGCATACACATCGCCTAAGCCGTATCCAACGAGCAAAAGCGCAAAAAATATCCAAGTAAAGATAAAAAGCTGCTTGTTTGCTACCACTTTAAATTCGCTTCTAAGCACGCTTATATCAAGCTTTACGCTTAAATCTTTTCGCAAGATGATATATGAAATTAAAGTGCTTGCCACAAAAGAGAGCAAAAACGCTGCCCACATAGAGCTAAAATATCCCCAAAACGAAATACCAAAAAAGCCAGCTGAAATGATATTTGTAAGGTTTGAAAACACAAAAGGCAAGCTTGCGCTATCGCTCATAAAGCCAGTAGCAAGTAAAAGCGCAAGTGCTGAGCGTGGCGGCAGGTTTAGCGCCCTAGTCTGCGCTAGAATAATAGGTGCTAGTATCAGCACAGCCGCATCATTTGCAAAAAGCGCAGAAACTACGCCACAAAGTGTCATAAGGGCAAAAAATAGCTTTTTTAAATCCCCACCGCACGCAAGAGCCGCCCTAAGCGCAGCATGCTCAAAAAAGCCTATCTCATCAAGCACCAAAGAAAAAATAATAATGCCTAAAAATGCTAAACTAGCATCCCAGACTATACTAAAAGCCTCTAGCGTATCGCCAAAGCTAACCGTCCCGCAAACTAGACTAAGCACAGCACCGATAATAGCACAAGTGCCTATACCAAGATTAAAAGGGCGGAAAATCACAGCAAAAATTGTAAGCAAAAAAATCGCAATACTAAGCAAAAGAGACCTTTATATTAATTCTAAGCTGCTAGGGAATTCTAAAACTCACTAAAAGAATACCCCCACACCCCTAAGAAAAACCCTAGGAATTCTAGAATTCCTAGGCTAAGAATTCTAGAATTCCTAAGGCTAAGAATTCTAGAATTCCCAAGCCTTGTGTCATCCCCCAGCTTGACCCGAGGATCTCTATATGGAATTCTAGAATTCCTAATTTAGAATTCTTAAACTAGAATTCCCCAAAAAATCTAAAAATTCTAAGCCAAGAATTCTAAAATTCCTAAGAAAAATTCTAGAATTCCTAGGCTAGTAATTCTAGAATTCCCAAAAGAAATTTTAGAACAATTTTTTCAAATTATTTAAAATATCTTTTGCCTTATCAGCCTTTTCATCATTGCCTTTAAAGGCTTTGTCAATCAGCTTTTCTACGCCTTGTTCGGCTTTTTGTTGTAGATACTGCGAGCTAAGAGCGTATTTTGGCGCCTGGGTTGTGCCTGTGATATCTATACCAATATCGGTTTTTTCATAGTTTGCGCTTACTGGGATATTTAGAGCTTTGCTTTTTGTATTTATGCTAGCTTGCTTTACATTTATATCCGAGCGTTTTGAGTGCATATTTGCATCAAATGTGATTATATCACCTGTTACCCTGCCTTTTACCACGCCGTTTTCATAGACCTCAGTTGTGATATCACGACCGCCAAGCACGCTAGAAATTAGCTCCGTTAGCCCTGTTTTTGCTAGATGAGCGTTTAGTATATTTGCGTTAAACTCACCAAGCTTGCTAGCTGTGTTGTAATCAAAGGTCATATTTGTGCTGCCTATATAGAACTGCTCGTAGCCAAGGGCTTTTAGAATTTGCTCTATTTTTGCGTTTTTCATATTTGCATTTAGCACGCCTGATTTAAATGTTATATCAGTATTTGAGCCAAATATATCGCTATTTGCGCTAGCAGTTATAGCCTGATTTGTGCTAGCGATTTTGCCGCTTACATTTAGCGGGGTGTATAAAGCCACACCGGTTAAAAAGCTAAGCTTAGATAGATCACTTACATTTGCGCTATAAGCAGCATCTAGGGCATTTTTTTGTAGATTATAGCTACCATCAAATTTACTAATATTTGCTATATCACTAGCAAAGTTTGAGCTAAAATACGCCACTGAGTTTGTAAAAGTTGGCTTAAAGTTTAGAGAAAATTTCACATTTTCAGGGAATTCAGCTTCAAGTAGCTTTGACATCGCAGCAGCGTTGAATACGCCGTTTTTCACGCTTAGCTCACCCCTGCCATTTAGGTTTTGTAGGTTTAGTCCATCTAGGCTTAGTTCAGCATTTACCTCGCCATTAAAAAGTGAGCCAAAGGTAGTCATAGCAAGCACTTGCTCAGCTTTTATATTTTTTATGTTAGCATTTAGAGCTTTGCCTTTTACCTTAGCTAAGATTTGGCCGCCAAAGCCTTTTATATCAATATCCCCGTCACTTAGCTCGCCTGCTTTTAGCCCCACATTTGCCTTTATATTAGCTGGACTTTTTGCCCCAGAGCCAAAGATTGCGCCAAGGTCTGCGATTTTGCCTGCTAGATTTATTTTTGCATCACCATTAGCTAGTGTGTAGCTGCCTTTTGCGCCTAGATTTTCTATCACAGGCGAGTTTAACACGCTATCAAAGTTTAGAGTGCCAGAGGCAATTTCTAGCTTGTTTTGAGCATTAAAGCTTACATCGCTACTTAGATCAGAGCCTAGCAAAGCGTTCATTTGCTTATGATTTAGCACACCGTTGCTTAGAGTTAGATTTGCGCTACCTTTTATTTTTTTAGTATCGCTTAGATTTGTGATTTTTGCTGTGCCGCTGATATCGCTATTTGCTAGTGGTGCAAGCCCTGCTAGACTAAGGGCTTGCGCTAGTTTTAGATTTTTTATGTTTGCGTTTAGCTCATTGTCTTTAAGACTTGCTAAAATCTCTCCGCCAAGACCGTTTATTTTAGCGTCTAAAAACTCCATTGCGCCATTTGCGATTTTTGTGTTGCCAACTACTTTTATGCTGCCATTTAGCTTTTGTTTTATGATAGGCTCTAAGGCGGCAAGATTTGCGATATCTAAATTAAAATCGCTTGTTATCTCGCCATTTTCAAAGTTATAGCTAGTATTTTTTGCGCTTAGGTTTGCTAGGGCTGATTTTACCCTAGTAGTAGCTGCTACTTGCTTGCCAAGAAGTTTTATATCGCTATTTAGACTTAGGGCAAAATTTGCTGGTAAGCTAATGCCAAAGTCATTTTGAGCTTCTTTTGTGATGATGATTTTAGCTGAGTTTAGCTTTGCTGTGCCTTCTTGCCCTGCTATATCGGCAACTGCGCTTAGTTTGCCTGTGATATAGGCTTTTTTTAAGGCTATCATGCTAAGTGCTGCTAGGTCTAGCGCTTTAGCATCTAGTTTTAGCTCCAAAGGCGCGTAGTCTTTTATGCGGCTTGCAAAGCGGATGCTTGAGCCAGCTAGCGAGCCTGAGCCATTTGCTACAAAGTTATCAAAGCTACCAAGGGCTTCACCTTTTAAGCTTAGATCAATTTGCATGCCATTAAAGCTTTTTGCTTGCGTGTTATAATTTAGATCAAACTGCGATGAAAAAAGGCTATATTTACCCTTGCTCTCAACACCAAGCTCGCCATTTATGATAGCCAAAATATCAAAACTACTAAATCCTAGCTCAAACTTTTCAAGCTTAAACTCCATGCCGATTTTTTCGCTAGCGATTTTTTCTACAAAAGGCTTTAAAACTGAGTTGCCAAAAGAGCTAAAAAGCACGCAGTATAAAGCTACTACTAGCACTAGCAAAATTCCACAAAACCAAGCTAAAAACTTCATAAATACTCCTTAGAAAATTGCCTTAATTATAGTGTTTGGCTGTAAATTTTGCGTAAATTTATCAAAGGAATTCTAGAATTCCCGGCTTCAAAAATTTAGGAATAAAAATTGCTTATAAAATCAAAAATTTTAGCGAAAGAAGGAAAAATGTCAGTAGCACAAAATGCTTTGGAACATCAATTTAATGTATCTCAAAGCTCTTCTCTTGTAAGCGTGGTAACTGATGATGATGATATTTTTATGGGAATAGCGGGCAAAATGCGCTCGTCTTTTTGCCAAGCAATCGGTCAAAAAAACAAAATAATCGCCTTTTACAGCCCAAACGAACTAGTCCAACGCAAGTATCTTTTCAAGCTAATTGCCAAGATAAACTCACGCCTAAATGATGAAATAATCAACCTTCATCCATCGTGGGCGACAAATGTAAAGCTTGCTTTTGAGCGAAAAAACTCGGTTCAAATCATCGTTAGCGTCCACCTTAGCTTTGATAGAAACTCCGTGATTTTTGATACCAAAAACTGCGATGAAGTGCTAAAAAAATACTTTATCAAAATGCTAGGCGCAAAACACGAAAACTTAGCTCATTTCTCACGCTTTATTATCCAAGATACAAAGCAGCTTGAAGCCTTACAAGACTTGCTAGCTTTTAAAGAGCATTTGCGCTATATCATTAACTTTGAGTTTGATAGGGGCGAGTATGAGAGCTTTTGTGAAATGATATATAAGCTTAACTCAAAAGGCTACAAAATGCGCTTTAACGCATTAGCAAGCTTGCTTGAAGAGCATTTTGCTACGCTTGAGTGTTCAGTAGGCGATGATTTTAACACCGTTAGGGCGCAGTATTTGCGTCTAAGCAAGCTCTATCACCCAGACCACGCCAGCGGCAATGAGCAAGAATTACGCTCAAAATTTCAAGAAATCAGCTTTGCTTATGAGGCTCTAAAACCTTTTTTTGCCGAACAAGATAAATACCTAAAAGGAAGTGCATGAAACTTGGAGTAAATATCGATCATATCTGCGTTTTGCGTGCAGCTAGGGGCGTAAATGACCCTGATATCATAGCAGCGATGTTTGCAGCTATAAAAGCAGGAAGCGATCAAATCACCGTTCACCTGCGAGAAGACCGCCGCCACATAGACGATGATGATGCTAGGCGCATAAAAGCACTTTGTAAAGTGCCACTAAATATAGAGTGTAGCATAGATAAAGATATAATAAATATTATCGCAGATATCGCTCCACAGCGTGCTACCCTAGTGCCTGAAAAGCGTGAGGAGCTTACGACTGAGGGCGGACTAAATACAGACGCAAAAGGGCTAGAAAAAGCAGTAGAAGCTCTCAAAAAATCTGAGATAGAAGTTTCACTTTTTATAGAGCCTAATTTCGCAGCGATAAATAAAGCAAAAGAGCTAGAATGCGAGTATATCGAGCTTCACACCGGTGCTTTTGCAAATCTTTATCTCATGCTAAACTCAAATCTAAGCCAAAGCAAATATAGCATAAAAGCACTAGAACTACCAAGGGCTAAGCTAAAAGAAATGCTAAAAAAAGAGTATGAGCGCATAAAAGCAGCCGCAATCTACGCAAAAAGCCTAGGGCTAGAAGTAGCCGCAGGTCATGGGCTAAACTACCAAAACACGCCATTAATTGCTAGCATTCCTCAAATCTGCGAGCTAAATATCGGTCAAAGCATTATCGCTCGTTCTACTATTACGGGCTTAGAGACAGCTGTAAAAGAGATGAAAGAGCTAATAAAAAATTGCTAGGAATTCTAGAATTCCTAAACCAAATCTAGAATTCCTAAAATCAAGAATTCTAGAATTCCTAAGTAAAATCTAAAATTCCTAAACCAAGAATTCTAGAATTCCAAAAAAGACACCCCCTAACCCCCAGAAAATCTAGAATTCCCCAAAAAAAACGTAGATAAAGCAAGAGAATTCTAGATTTTAGTGGGGTTTTAGGGCCCCAAGGGTTTAGGGCGTAGCCCTTATAACATTTGCGAGCAGTGGGGCTTGCCCCACTAAAGCGAGCAAAAATCTAAAATTCCTAAGAATAAATCTAGAATTCCCTAAGGATGAATTTAGAATTTCTAGAGATTGCTTCGCTTCGCTTGCAATGACGAAAATTCTAGAATTTCATATAGAGATCCTCGGGTCAAGCTGGGGGATGACATAGTAGGGAATTCTAAAATTCCTAAGGCAAAAAATACCCCATAACCCCAAAAAACACTAGGAATTCTAGAATTCCTAAACCAAGAATTCTAAAATTCCCAAGCCAAATTAAGAATTTTGCGCTAGTTTTTCATCTAGGTTTTTTTGCATATTTTCTCTTATTTTAGCTAGCCACTCGCTACCCTCGCTAGCTACAAAACTAGGCAAAAACACCACTTTAACCACGCCTTTATTAAAAGATAATTTCTTTGAATCAATTATCTCTTTTGAGCCTATTATAAGCACTGGCTGGACTTTTAGCCCTAGTTTATTTGCGATGATTTGCGCACCACTTTGAAACTTCAAAAGCTTTTTGCCGCCACCTCTGGTGCCTTCTGGAAATATCGCCACAGCCCCACCAGCTTTGGTAAATTCGCTAGTTTGCTTGATGATATGGACGATTTCTCTTGGGTTTGAGCGATCTATTAGTATACAAGCACCAGAGCGAAAGCCAGCACCCAAAAGCGGCACCTTGCCAAGTTCTTGCTTTGCTACCCATTTTATATCGCCTGGGTGAAACTCATCAAATATCAGTATATCAAGCAGGCTTTGGTGATTTAGCACAAAAAGTTCGCTACTGCCATCAAACTCGCCCTCAAACTCTACTTTATATCCAAGGGTAGTGCGCACGACCTTTGCTATCACGCGTCTAAGCGACCTTTGCTTGCTAGGACAAATCCGCATAATAAGCACGATAAAAGCAGTGATACCAAAAAGCAAAGAAGCTATAAAAATACCTTTAATTTTGCGCAAAAATTCCATAGTTTTACTTTATATTTTCGTTTCTTACCCAGCCGATTTTGCCATTATCAAGTAGTATTTTGGTATATTTTTCTTGGCTTAGCAAGACCTGAACTTTCTCATCACTACTAGGCTTGTAAAACACGCTAGAACCATTCACTGGCAGTATGGTTACGGCTGAACCTGCTTTTATATTAGCCCCAGCAAAAGGCCTAGCATCATAAAACGCATAAGCCCCAAAAATCACTGCTAAAACTAGCCCATAATACGACCGCCATAGCATAAAGCTAAGCAAACAAAGAATAATTAGCACATAAACAGCAATTGATTTATAAGCAGCAAACTCGCTAGTTACTGGATTTAGGCTAGTCTGCGTGCTAAGATCATTGCTAGCTGGCTTTACTAGTGCTTCTATGGTCTCAAAGGCGTTTTTTGTGCTATTAAAGTAGCTAAATGTGATTTTCTTTGCCTCGCTT
Source organism: uncultured Campylobacter sp. (assembly GCA_945873855.1). Classification (GTDB taxonomy): domain Bacteria; phylum Campylobacterota; class Campylobacteria; order Campylobacterales; family Campylobacteraceae; genus Campylobacter; species Campylobacter magnus. The sequence goes on along the minus strand of CAMCEN010000019.1, from coordinate 7,287 downwards.
GGAGCGATGAGCGAGTAAGTAGCGGTTGTTTTTGTCTCTCCGCCTTTTATATTATCTACTCCACCCCTTGCACCATTAAGCGGGACTTTAAACTCGCTTAAAGTAGCATTTGTAGCTTCTAGTTCTAGCGTAATTAGGTTGTTAAACTCATCAAATTTGCTAGCCTTAAAGCTTTTTAGCACCAAAGAACTAGCCACAACATTACAAAAATCATCTTTTTGCGCTAGTGGCTTTATGAGCGGAGTTTGACTCTCTGCGCTTTGTCTTAATACAAACTCTCCGCCACGCTTTAAAACCACAGCGATATCATCTATATTAGCATCATCACTATAAGCAATGAACCACAAAGTAGCCTTGCTTTCATTTTTTGCGATATCTACAAAGCGCACTTTTGGGTTTAGGTTTTTGACGTTTTTTAGCTTTAAGCTAAGCTCAGGGCGAAACTGTGCAAGACTATCGCCTTTTAGCGTGAGTTCTATACCAAAAGGCTCGTAGATATAAACTTCTTTGTTTAGAAGTTTTGCTTCAAGTTCTATTTTTATAGGTTCTTTTTTTTCATATAATTCTGCCCCGCTAACATCTGGTTCGTCGCTACCGGCTATATTTCTTAGCTCATTTGGGCTTAGTACTACATTGTTAAAGTTTTGCGCATTATTTTTAGGGCGAGTTTTATCTTGTTCTAGGCTAGGTTTTTGTGGTGCTGTGATTTGCAGTGGGTTTTTGTTAAAAACACTAGCCTCATTTGCGCCAAGCACGCCTAGTAAAAGCGCAAAAAATAAAGCAAAAACTCTACTTAGCAAAGAAAACCTTTTAGCATTTTTAGTCCATCATTTGAGCCAAGCATACTCTCGCAAGCTCTTTCAGGGTGAGGCATAAGCCCAAAAATGCGCTTATTTTTATCACAAATTCCAGCGATATTTTGCTGTGAGCCATTTAGATCAGTTGGCACGCCTTTTTCATCGCAGTATTTTAAGATAATTTGCTCATTATCATTTAGGGCTTTTAGCGTGTTTTTATCAGCAAAATAATTGCCCTCGCCGTGCGCTACTGGAATTCTTAAAATCTCATTATTTTTTGTTTGGCTAAGGAAGATATTATTATTTGAAATTACTTTGATATTTGTAATTTTGCTAATAAAACTCATGCTAGAGTTTCTAAGCATCGCTCCAGGCAAAAGTCCAAGCTCTAAAAGCATTTGAAAACCATTACAAATGCCAAGCGTTAGACCGCCATTTTTAGCGTGTTTTATAACAGCACTCATAGCAGGGCTAAACTTCGCAATAGCGCCAGTTCGCAGGTAATCTCCATGGCTAAATCCACCAGGAAGCACGATAAGATCAGCTTTTATATCAGTTTCTGTGTGCCAGTAAATTTTAGTTTTTGCCCCAAGCAAATCAAAAGCATAAGCCGTATCTTGCTCGCAGTTTGTGCCAGGAAAGGTTATAATTGCTACTTTCATTTTAGTATCTCGTAGTCTTCTATCACAGGATTTGCTAGTAGTTCATCGCACATTTCTTTGATTTTTTCATCGCTTACTTCATTATCAAAATTTATTACAATTTGCTTGCCGATGCGAACTTCTTTAACACCAGCAAAGCCAAGAGAGCTAAGAGCGTGCCTTGTAGCCTTGCCAGCAGGGTCAAGCACACCTTCTTTTAAGAATACATTTATTTTTACTTGCATTTTTATCCTTTTTATAAATTTTATAGGCTCGTGCCAAGCGGACGATTTTTGTCTAGCGAGCCTTGCGCAGCCCAGCGTCTTACGCAGAAGCTTCTGCTTGCTTTCCTACGCCAAGGCTTGAAAAGCTGTCGCAGAACTTCTGCGAACGCTCCGCTACGACGCTCCACGGCTAGCGCTGCGGCTCGCTAGACAAAACTCGCCTCGCAATCTTAGAGCCTATTTTTGCGACAAATTTTAAAGTCTAGAATTCCCTAGATTTTGAGAATTCTAGAATTCCCAAAAGCAAATTTTAGAATAGGCGTAGTTTGCTTGTTTTAAGCTAGGTGCTTTGCGTAGATAGAACATTAAGAACACCCAAGCAAAGTGCCTAGCTTAAAACGAGCAAAATCCGTCACTAATAACAATTTGCACTTGCCTTAATTAAGAATGCGTTTAAGCACCTCTTCATAAGCCACTTTCACAGACCCCCCACCTATATCTTGGCGGAAAATATCCTTATCCATCTTTGCGCCTGTTTTAGCATCCCAAAAGCGACAGCTATCAGGGCTGATCTCATCAGCTAGTATGATTTTGCCGTCTTTATCACGCCCAAACTCTATTTTAAAATCCACTAGTTTTAGCCCCTTGCTAGCAAAAAACGGCTTTAAAATAGCATTGATTTTTCTAGCTTGTTCTTTGATATAGTCTAGCTCTTTTTGCTCGCCAGCACCTAAAATAATAGCATGCTCATCATTTATAATAGGATCATGCAGCGCATCATCTTTGTAACAAAACTCAACCAAAGCAAAAGGCAGCTCTTTGCCCTCAGTTATGCCAAGGCGTTTTGTAAGGCTCCCTGTGGCGATATTTCGCACGATTACTTCAAGTGGCACGATAGAGCATTTTTTTACCACTTGTTCTGTATCACTTATAGTCTCAACTAGCGCTGTTTCTATGCCGTTTTGCTCTAATAAGCCAAAAAGCTCAGTAGAAATTTTATTATTTAGCGCGCCCTTGCCGCTTTCATTGCCCTTTTTTGTCGCATCAAAGGCTGTTAAATCATCTTTAAACTCAGCAATAAGCAAATCGCTATTTTCAGCGACGCTCCACATTTTCTTGCCTTTACCCTCGTAAATCATCTCTTTTTTTGTCATTTTTGCTCTCCTTTTTGACTGATTTTTTCTATGATTTTTACGCTATCAATTGCAGTTTTTAGCTGGATATCCTCGTAAATTTGCGTAGCTGTGATGATATTTTTATCATCCTTTTTACTCTCTTTTTTGCCCTCAACCTTTTCTAGTTCACTTTGTAAATGTGCTTTTAGATCACTTTCTTTTAAAGTAAGGTTATTTTCTTCATTTGGCACCTTGCCAGCATATACTACTACATCAGGTTCTACGCCTACTGCTTGTATAGTCCGGCCGCTTGGCAGGTAGTATCTAGCCACGGTTAGGCGGATAGCTTCTTTATCATCTACTGGCATTACAACTTGTACGCTACCTTTACCAAAGCTTTTTTGCCCTATTACCACCGCTCTTTTAAAGTCTTGTAAAGCCCCGCTTACTATCTCACTAGCACTAGCTGAGCCCTCATTTATCAAAACTGCAAGCGGCAGGTCAGTTACTTTTTTCTTAGGATCAGCTTTGTGGGCTTCGTTATTGCTCTCATCTCTGCCTTTTTGACTTACTATCACGCCATCGCTTACAAAAAGATTTGTTAGCCCCACAGCTTGATTTAAAAGCCCACCTGGGTTATTGCGCAGATCAAGCACTATGCCACGAACGCTTTTATTTTTTTCTATGAATTCCCTAGCTTTTTTCTCCACATTTGCATCAAAGGTGCTTACACGCAGATACAAAATATTTTCGCTAGGAACTAGCTTTGCGCTTACGCTTTGAACTTTGATTGTATCACGGATGATGTGAAACTCCAAAGGCTTTTTCTCGCCTTTGCGAACTATGGTGATATCCACGCCGGTTTTTGGCTTGCCACGCATTTTATTTACAGCATCGTCTATGCTCATGCCAATGGTGCTTTGCCCATCAATACGCAGTATCACATCACCTGCTTTTATGCCAGCTTTAGCAGCTGGGGTATCGTCAATCGGTGCTATTACAGATACTGCGCCGTCTTTCATACCTATGGTAATGCCAAGTCCGCCAAACTCACCACTAGTAGCGATTTGCATATCTTTAAAGGCTCTTTCATCAAGGTAGCTTGAGTGTGCATCAAGATTGCTAAGAAGCCCTGAAATAGTCTTGTTTGAAATATCTGTGAAGTTTAGATCATCAACATAGTATTTCTCAACCACAGCCATAGTTTTGGTGATCTTAGAGAGCTGCTCTAAGCGTGAGTCCGCAGCACTCGCAGCACCTAAATGCGAGACTAGACCAACGCCAAAGACTGTAAAAAAGCCAAAGGCAGTGAAAAATGATTTCATTTTTTTGTCCTAAAAGTAAATTTAAAAGCTACGATTTTAGCGCAATTTTTCTAAATTTATATTAAAATTTGCCTAGGAATTCTAGAATTCCTTATGAATTTATATCTAGGAATTCTAGAATTCTTAGATAAATTTCCTTAAATTTTAGCACTCTAGCATAAAGAGTGATAAATTTTCTAAAAAACCTTGACAATACTATACTCAATGTTATATAATGCCAAGTGCAATTTTTTAAAAGGAGTAACAAATGGCAAATATACTAGAAATCCTTACAAATCAAGCTAGAAGCACATTAGAAAGCTCAGCTAGCTTAGCAATCAGCTCTAAAAATCCTGAAATTTCTAGCCTACATTTTCTTTGGGCTATTATCAGTGATAGTAGCTCAGTGCTAAATCAAGTATTCAACAAAAGAGATATAAACCAAAGCGCACTAATGCTTGATCTAAAATCAAGCGTAGGCTCTTTGCCAACTAGCTCAAATGTAAGCAAAGAAAACATAAAAATAGGCTCTGAGCTACTAAATAGCTTGGAGCTTGCTAGAGCAAAAATGCTTGAAATGGGCGATAGTTTCATAGCAATAGACACTTGGCTTATCGCAAATAGCTTAGCTGAGAGCAAAGTAAAGCAGATTTTAGCCAAATACATTGATATTAGCGAGCTAAATAAAGAGCTAGAAGCCATGAGGGGTGGCGCAAAAATCACAAATGAAAGCAGTGATGAAAACCTTGATGCGCTTAAAAAATTTGGCGTGGATCTAAACGCAAAAGCCCTTGCTGGCGAGCTTGATCCGGTTATTGGCAGAGATGATGAGATTACTCGCATGATGCAGATTTTGATCCGCAAGACAAAAAATAATCCTATATTACTAGGCGAACCAGGCGTGGGAAAAACGGCGATTGTAGAGGGTTTAGCGCAAATGATAGTAAAGCGTGAAGTGCCAACTAGCCTAGCAAACAAGCGTGTAATCGCCCTTGATATGAGTGCTTTAATAGCTGGCGCAAAGTATAGAGGCGAGTTTGAAGACCGCTTAAAGGCTGTGATTGACGAAGTAAAAAAGGCTGGAAATATCATACTTTTTATAGATGAGATTCACACTATCGTGGGAGCCGGTGCATCTGAGGGCAGTATGGATGCGGCAAACATCCTAAAACCAGCTCTATCTCGTGGCGAGCTACACACTGTGGGAGCTACCACACTAAAAGAGTATAGAAAATACTTTGAAAAAGACGCTGCCTTGCAACGCCGCTTTCAGCCTGTATCTGTGGCTGAGCCAAGCGTAAATGAAGCCCTACAAATACTTCGTGGTATAAAAGACCGCTTAGAGGTCCATCACAATATCCGCATAAATGACGCTGCCTTAGTCGCTGCTGCAAAACTTAGCCACCGCTACATTAGCGGACGCTTTTTGCCTGATAAAGCAATAGATCTAATAGACGAGGCAGCAGCCGAGCTAAAAATGCAAATAGAAAGCGAACCAAGCGCACTAGCAAAGGCTAGGCGTGAAATAGAAACGCTTGAAGTAGAAAGGGAAGCTCTAAAAATGGAAAATAACGAGCAAAACGCCCCTCGCCTAAATGAAATAGAAAAAGAACTAGCAAATCTAAACGAGCGTAAAAACGCCTTAAATGCGCAGTTTGAAAACGAAAAAGCTGTATTTAGCCAAATTGCCGAGCAAAAAAAGCAAATTGATTTGCTAAAAAACGAAAGCGAGCAAGCCAAGCGTGAGAATAAATACGAAAAAGCTGCCGAAATAGAATACTCAAAAATCCCAGAAGCTGCCAAAAAAATCAAAGAGTTAGAGGAAAAATGGGAAAATATGAAAAAAGCAGGCGTGCTGCTAAAAAACGAGGTTGATGAAGATTTGGTAGCTTCTATTCTTAGCAAATGGACTGGAATTTCAGTCTCTCGCATGCTAAAAAGTGAAAAAGAAAAATTCCTTGGCGTAGAAGAACATCTAAAAGAAAGCGTGGTGGGACAAGATAAAGCCCTAGCTGCCTTAGCAAGGGCAATTAAACGAAATAAAGCAGGTCTTAGTCCTAGCACTAGACCTATTGGCTCATTTTTGTTTCTTGGTCCAACCGGTGTGGGAAAAACGCAAAGCGCAAAGGCTTTGGCGAAGTTTTTATTTGATGATGAAAAGGCGCTAATACGCTTTGATATGAGTGAATATATGGAAAAGCACAGCGCCTCTCGCCTGTTAGGTGCGCCTCCTGGCTATGTGGGCTATGATGAGGGCGGACAGCTAAGTGAGGCGGTTAGGCGCAGACCATACTCTGTGCTACTTTTTGATGAAGTAGAAAAGGCGCATCCTGATGTGTTTAATATCCTACTAGGAATTCTAGATGATGGTAGGGCAACTGATAATAAAGGCGTGGTGGTGGATTTTAAAAACACTATTATAATCCTAACCTCAAACATCGCTAGCGCAGCTATTAGCGAGCTAAGTGGTGAAGGCAAAGAAAATGAAAGGGAAGCTGCTGTAAAAGCCGAGCTAAAAAACTACTTCAAGCCTGAGTTTATAAACCGCTTAGATGATATAATCATCTTTAATCCACTAGGCCTAAATGAGCTAAAAGGCATTGTTAGCATTATGTTTAAAGACTTAGAGCTTGCTCTTGCTAATCGTGGAATAAAAGCCAGCCTTGATGAGAGTGCTATAAAGCTAATTAGCGATGCTGGCTTTGATCCAGTATATGGTGCTAGGCCACTGCGCAGAGCCTTATACGAGCTAGTAGAGGATAAAATCGCAGATGAAATCCTGCGCGAGAACATAGCTAGCGGCGATGAGATAATAATAACAGCCAGTGGTGATGAAATAATCATCAAAAAAGCCTAGAAATTCTGGGGAATTCTAGGGAATTCTAGAATTCTAGAATTCCCTGGGTTTACTCTATCTATTACAGATTTTTATATTTTTTGAGCATAATTACAAAAACCCTTTAAGACAGCTAAAATACGGGCGCATGAGACGACAAACGCCGTAGATGCTAAGGCTTTTAATCAATTTAATCAATTTAATAAAAAAAATGCCAGCTTTTGACTATATCGCTCTTTCACGCACTTATGGTGTAAGTGATGACGATTTAAAAGAAGCAAAAAATAAGCTTGCCCGACAAGCCAAATGGTTAGCAAGCCAAGAATACATTAGCGATGTTACTGGTGAGCTAAGAACATTTTTAGATTTT
>CAMCEN010000018.1 GCA_945873855.1 uncultured Campylobacter sp. | reverse complement strand
CTTTGTTGATGCGTAGACCAGAGCTTAGATGACCTAAAGACGCGTTTAGTCTATCATCAGTTTTTCTAGCGTTGTTGTGATTGTTCATCGCTGTGATATTAGTGTTAATACGAAAAGCCATTGTTTTTCTCCTTCTTAGTGAGCCTTGGGCTCAATTTTTTTAGTCTGCTAAGCTATAAGCAATTCTATTCTAACTTTTTGCTTTCCTTAGTATTTTTGCTTTGTTTTATGCATAAGCAATATCTGTTCCAAAATTTGATAAAATATGAAATAATAAGCTTTGCTAGGATTTAAATGCTTAGGGAATTCTAGAATTCCTAGTGATTTTTGCCTAGGAATTCTAGTTTTAGAATTCTAGATTATATATCTTTTGTGCAAAGTAGCTCAAAGGCTTGGTAGCGCGAAAAGCTTTGAGTTAGGGCTGGGGCTAGTTGTTTTAAGAGCATTAAATGCTGATCTAAGACGCTCTTTGCTAGCTTGCGTGCGTCATTATGAGTGAGCAAAAACTCCAAAATCTCAGCCTCGTTAATATTAGGGCTGATTTTAAGCTCTAAAACTTTCTTGCTAGCAAGTTCTACTAGCTCTTTTGTTCTAGCAAAAAGCTCTTTATTTTTTAGCAGGGTTAGGGCGTCATCTGGCTTTGCTAGTAGTGCTCGCATACTACTATGAGCCAGGGTAAAAGCAGGGCTGATATCGCTGTCTTTGTAAATGCCAAACTGGCTATCATAAACAGAAGTAAGATACAAGCAAAGCTCGGTATCTACTTGGATTTTTAGAGGCAAAATACCAGCAAAGCTCTGCGGATCCCCGCTAAAAAAACTGCCATTTTGTGGGGCTTTTAGCCCTAGCGTGCTTGCTATTTCTCTCGTTGTAGCAAAGGCGCGGTCGCTATCAAAATCGCTATACTCTTTTAGGCATAAGTTTTTCATACTCTGGCTAAGAAGCTTGAACATAAAGCCGTCGTGATAAAGCTCTTTTATGTTTGAGAGATGAGAGTTTATATCACTATTTGGACTTTGCAAGGCTGATTGAAGGTCTGAGTTTTCATCAAATACAAAATCTGCTCTAAGCTTGCTAGCACAAAGACTAGCGCATAAAGCTGAAATAGGATCACGCACCACATGCAAAGCCAAACTAGCATCAATTAGACTATATAGTTTGTTAGCATCATTATCTAGCACAAAATCATCAAGTAGCAAATATATGCTAGAAATCTCGCCTTTTTCTTTCATATCAGCGTAGATTAGCAGGTTTTGGTAAAAACTCATATAGCTCTCACAACTGCTAGAGCCAGCATGGCTAATGCCGTGAGCATCGCAAGCTAGCAAATACCCCCTAGCAGCATCTAAGCCACTAAACTTTGAGCCAAAGGCTACAAAATCATAGTGCTTTAAAGGCAGATTTAGCGTCCATGCATGAAAGGGATGTAAAAAAGCATAATCTAAGCTATCTGGATTTAGTAATGGCACATAAGATTTACTCGCCCAGTGGCTAGTCTGGAATTCCTTGCTATTTAGCCATGAGATGATTTGATTTTCATACAAAGCTAGGATATCTAGCGTTTCTTTGTCTGCGTGGTCTAGCTTTGCTATTTGTGCGATTTGTGTTAGGCTCATTTTTTTCTCACTTTTTAAAGTTTTGTGCCATCAAGTTCAAAGCACATTTTTTCAAACTCTTTGTAGTATTTAAAGCAGTTTACTATATCTGGGGCTTTTTGTTTTTGGTATTTTAGATGCTCTTTTATGAGAGTGGCTGCTAGTTTGCGCTCTTTTTTATGCTTACGAAAATACTCTAAAATATCATTTTCATTAAAAAGCTTTCTATTTGCTTCAAGCTCACTAGCTTTTTGTAGCACTTCGTGGCTTAGTTTTTCTATGTAGAGTTGTGCTTTTTTTAGCAAGTTAGGGCTTCTTAGCAGTTTTACAGCGTCACTTGGCTTATCTACAAATACTCTAAGTAGTGGGTCTGGCAAAGAAAAAAGCTCGCTTATATCTCGTTCTTGTTTTAGGCGGTTGTTTTCATCAAATCTAGTACAAAGCACTATTTTTGCGCTATTTTTGTTAAAATTTTTATCGTTTCTATTAGTTTTTATTTCATTAGAAAATAGCTCATCTTTTTCATTTGCATAAAGCGTGATAGGAAGTAAATTTTTCATCTCACCTACATGCTTGTCAAATAGCCAGCGGTCTTTTGGATCTGGCTCATCAAAGCCCAAAACACCAGCAATCTCACCCATAGTCTCAAAACCTCTACCACCAGCAAAGTCGTTAGTTTGCCTAATATAAAGCTCTTTTATATTATCTTTAAAATAATCATACAAAATACCATCATGGAACACTTGTTCTCTATCTTCTAGCCAGCCTGGGATTGCGTTAAGCTCTGGTGAAATTCTAGCTTTTTTGTTGCCGTTTTTATCTAGAATTCCTCCATAATGGATAGGATTTTTGCTAAAAATAGCCTTTGGCTCATCGCTTAAAAAAAGCCCTGTGCCTCTGCCCTCATCATCATCTATTTTAAACTCATCTGCGAAGTTTGGCAAAGTTACCATTGTGCGAAGCACGCTAATGGGATCTCTTATTATATTTATAGCCACGCTAGTATCAATTAGGCTATAAAATTTTTTGGCATCACTATCTAAAATTAGATTTGTGATTTGTAAATAAGATTTTTTTGTGTAACCTAGCTCTTTTACTTTTTTCATAGCAAGTAGTTTTTTGTGTAGTAGGCAGTAGCAACCAAAAGAGCCTTTTTGCCCCTCTTGGACGATATCCATTTGTTTTGGGATAATAGCGCGAACACAAACCCCACACAAAGTAAAAAATCCAGGCAGGGCAGCGTGCATGCCAGCAGCATGCGAGCCAAAAAGCACAAAATCATAGTTTTTTGGCAAAGGTAAATTTAGCATCCATGCGTGTTTGTCTGGGATTTTTTCGTATACTACTTCATCTGGGTTTAGTAGTGGCGGATAGGGCTTTTTTGCCCAGTTGCTGTTTTGGAATTCCGTGCTTTCTAGCCACTTCTGGCAAGCAGTTTTGTAATAAGATAAAATCTCTAAGTTTTCATTATTTGGCTCTATTTTGCCAAGCTTTGCGATTTGCTCTAGTGTCATTTTTTGCCTTTCTATAGTATTTTAGCCTAAAATTCTTAAAAAATTTGTATAATTGCCCTGTGATTTTAGGATAAAATATGCAAATTGAGTTTAGCAATAATACCATTTTTTTATATGGCGAGTTTGATTATAAGATTACAAGCTCGCAATTAAAAAAGCTCTCAGCTCTTCTAGCACAGAAAAATACTAGCCTTGATTTAAAGGGTTTAAAAAGCCTTGATTATGCTGGGGCGTATTTTTTAAAAGAGCATTTTAAGGGCTCTAATATAGTGGGTGCTAGTGGGAATATCAGCAGAATTCTAGATTTTGTAGATTTTAAAAGCTACGAGCTGCCAAAAAGCGTGGAGCTTAGCTTGATCGAGCGACTAGGTATGCTTTTATTAAACGTAAAGGCTGAGGGCATAGCGATAATAAGCTTCATCGGTCAAGTGCTAATAATGATCCTAGATTCTCTTATGCGTCCGTGGCGCATAAGGCTAAAAGAGCTTAGCAATCACATAATAAGCGCTGGAATATCTGCGATTTTTATTGTGGGGCTAACGGCTTTTCTTATTGGTATTGTCCTAGCATATCAAGGTGCTGTCATGCTAGAGCGCTTTGGGGCTAGTGTGCTGGTTGTGGATATCATGGGTATTATTACCTTGCGTGAGATTGCGCCACTTATTGCTTCTATTGTAGTAGCTGGGCGCTCTGCTTCTAGCTTTACAGCGCAAATCGGCGTTATGAAAATAACAGAAGAGCTCTATGCTATGGAAACTATGGGCTTTGCGCCTTTTCGTTTTGTAGTTATGCCACGCATTTTAGCTCTTATTTTTGTTATGCCTGTGGTTATTCTTTGTGCTGATTTTATCAGTCTTTTTGGACAGGCCTTTGTGTGTAACTGGTATCTGGGGCTAGATTTTGAGAGTTATTTAAATAGATTTAGCGCAAATGTAGATATGCGCCATTTTTGGGTAGGGCTTGTAAAAGCACCTATTTTTGGTGCGCTAATAGCTACTATTGGTTGTTTGCGTGGATATGAGGTAGATGGTAGTACTGAGAGTGTTGGTAAGCTTACTACAAAAAGCGTGGTAAATGCGATATTTTGGATAATTGCGCTTGATGCGGTATTTAGCGTGATTTTTACAGAGTTGCAGATATGATAAAAGCAGTCAATGTAAGCACAGCTTATGGAGAGCGTCTAATGCAAGATAAAGTCAGTTTTAGCGTCCAAAAAGGCGAGATTTACGGGCTTTTGGGCGGTTCTGGCACAGGAAAAACCACGCTACTTAAAACCATGATATACCTTAACCGCCCTACGACTGGCGATATTTTTATAAATGGCGTAAATTTGTGGAAAAGCGATGAGAAAATTCAAAATGAGATGAAAAAGCAAATGGGCGTGATGTTTCAGTTTGGCGCGCTTTTTAGCTCTCTTAATGTGCTTGAAAACATAGGCGTAATGCTAAAAGAATACAGCGATTTTAGTGGTAATGATATAAGAGAAATTGCTAAAATGTGGCTAGCAAAAGTAGGGCTAAAAAAAGAAGCCGCCTTACTCTATCCTAGCGAGCTAAGCGGTGGTATGAAAAAGCGTGTGGCACTAGCACGCGCCTTGGTGCTAAGCCCAAAGGTGCTATTTTTAGACGAGCCAAACTCTGGGCTAGATCCTACTAGCGCGCGCTTGCTAGACCGCCTTATCTGCGAGCTAAGAGAGGATCTTGGTATCACTGTTGTCATGGTAACGCATGATATAGATAGTATTTTTACTATTTTAGATAGATTTCTTATTTTAGAGGGGCATAAAATCGCTTATGAGGGGGATTTAGCAGGGGCGAAGGTTATGGAAAATAATCCACTAGCTGGGATGTTTAAACTGCGAAGTTAGGGTGCGATTTGTTTTGCTTTTATGGCTGGCGGGGCTCTTTTGCGCTTTTTACTGCCGCGTGCCTCGATGAATTATATATTCTATCTTCGGCGCGCGGCAGCAAAAATCACTAAAAGTGCCGCGCCTTTTATTTTTACAGCCGCTACTGCGGGGACTAAGAATTCTAGAATTCCCTAGGAATTTTAGAATTCTCTACTATGTCATCCTCGGGCTTGACCCGAGGATCTCTGTGCTAGGGAATTCTAGAATTCTTAGTGATGAGATCCTCCGATCAAGTCGGGGGATGACACAAGGCAGGAATTCTAGTTTTGAATTCAAGTTTGAGGAATTCTCTGCGAAATTCTAAAACTCGCGGTAGCGGCGGTAAAAACAAGGCTCCAAGATTTTTTTGCGATTTTTAGTTTTAAAGCCGCTGCGCTAGCCGTGGGGGAGCGTCTGCGATAGTAGCTGCAAAAATTTTGCGCTGAATTTTCAAGGCGTAAGCCGCAGAAAAACAGTGCAAAAGTTTTTGCAGAGCGACTGGGCTGCGCAAGGCTTTAAGGCTAAAAAGCGTTTAAAAGCTGAGCCAGCCGACAGCCCCGCAGGGTAGTCAGCCGATAAAAAACTGAGCCGCTACAAACGCAAAAAATGAAAGGATAATATGGAAAGTAAAAACTCATATTTTCTAGCCGGTGCTAGCTTTTTGCTAGCTTCGATTATACTAGTAGCTTTTGTGCTGTTTATGAACTCTAATCACGGTGAGTTTAGTGAAGAGTATCTTGTCCGCACTGGCTCTTTGCCTGCTGGCGTGCGAAAAAACAGCCCCGTGCTAAGCTCAGGAATTCCAGCTGGCGTTGTGCGTGATATTTATTTTGTAGATAAAAACCAAAGCACGATAGAAATAAAAATCGGGCTTAAGAAAAACTCGCCTGTAAGCAGTGATAGTGTGGTTCAAGTAATCACGCCACTTCTAGGCAATCAATCTACTTTAAATGTAACTCGTGGTAGTGGCAGGGCTTTTGATAGTGGTGAGTTTCGCATTATAAAGCTACAAGAAGATAGCTTTGAGCGCCTTGAGATTAGCGTACTAAAAATCACGCAAAAAACAGAAGAGGCCTTGGATAAAATAAACAAAATTCTAGGCGATGAAGATAGTGGTCTAGTGGCTTTTGCTGGACAAATCGCTAGCAAAGAAAACTCGCAAAACTTCAAAGAAGTGCTAACAAATATGAAAGAATTCTCACAGACCCTAAAAGGCGTGGATATGAAAGGAATTCAAAATGAGCTAAAAATGCTAAGCAAAGATGTGCGCATAGCAAGCCTTAGCATAAAAAGCACCGCTGATTCTATAAAAAATAGGCTTGAGAGTGGGGAGTTTGACTTTAAAGCTGTGATTGAAAGCACGGCTTCTGAGCTTGCTATCACGCAAAAAGCCTTGCGCCGCACGCTAGCGCACATTGATAATGCCTTTTTGCGCTTAGAAGAGAGCCCTTATGACTTTTTCTTTTTACAACAAGAAAGCAAATAAAGGATAAAATATGAAAAAATCTCTAACTTTTCTTGCCCTTGCGTGCTTTGCGCTAGTATTTTGCGGCTGTCTAGCCAAGAGTAAACCAGCCCTAAAGCAATACTCGCTTTATACTGATAAATGCTCGCAAATACCGGTAAAAATCACAAATGTAAGTAGCCTGCCAGTGCTACAAAACCGCAATATAATCATCACTCATGGCATAAATGTAAAAACCTTAAAAGATGCCAGGTTTATCTCTTTTGGAGAGGATATGCTTGAACGCGCGCTACTACAATATTTTGGCTGCAAGCCAAGCGATAAAAATAGCCCAAAACTAAGCGTAGAACTAACCGAGCTTTACGCCACGCATGAATTAGCAAAAGTTGCCCTAAAAGCTAAGGTCGGCGAAAATGAAATGTATATAAGCGCAAACTCAAAAATAAAAAACAGTAGCAGCGATGCTGTGGTGCTAGGGATGAACTCTGCGCTTGAGAGTCTGCTTTTAAAGCTAGAAGAATTTATTAAAAAGAGCCAAAATGAAAAGTTATAATGAGACTTTAAAGGATTTTTTAGACGGGGTTAGTGAGCCTAGTAGCATTGAGTTTGTGGAGCTTAAAAATGCTCTTGGTAGGGTTCTAGCCTGCGACGCAAAAGCTAGTAGTGATTATCCAGCTATGCTAACAGCAGCTATGGATGGAATAGCGTGTAAAAGCAGCGATATAAAAGCAGGGGCGAAGCTTCGCATTATTTCATCTTTGCCAGCTGGGAGTATGCCTAGTGATGAGGTTATCGCAAATACTTGCGTAAAGAGCTTTACAGGGGCTTTGATGAGTGAGGGTAGCGATACGCTAGTCCCACTTGAAAATTTAGAGTTCACATCTCAAAATAACGAAAATTACGCAATTATAAAAGAATGTGTCCAAGTTGGCTTTGCTGTAAGGCAAATCGGCGAGAGCTATAAAAAGGGCGAGATTTTGCTTCGCTCTGGCTCTTTTATAGACTACGCAGCTATTGCTGTATTAGCTGAGCTTGGAGTAAAACAAGTAGGCGTATATAAAAAGCCAAAAGTAGCCCTTATCGCAACTGGCTCTGAGCTAGTGGATGTGGGACTTGCTAAAAACCCTGCGCAGATATATAATAGCAATGCTTATGCCCTAGCGGCCTTGCTGGAAAACTGGGGCTGTGAGGGTGTAATATATCCAAATATAAAAGACAATGAAAATGCGCTAAAAGCGTGTTTAAACAAGGCTTTTAGCGAATGCGATTTTATCATTACCACAGGTGGGGTGAGCGTGGGCGAGTTTGACTTTATGCGTGATTTTGTGCGGCAAAATGGCGAAATTTTAGTAGATAAATGCGCTATAAAGCCAGGCCGTCATATAAAAATCGCTAGAATTTGTGGGGAAAACTCAAAGGTTAAAAAGCTTGTTTTTGCTTTGCCTGGGTTTTCGTATTCTGCGATTACGACTGCGATTTTGTTTGTACGGCCTTATGTTTACAGGCTTTTTGGTGCGAAAATGGACTTTGAAAAAACAGCTGTTTTAGCAGAGGACTACGAGCTAAAAGGCCAGCTAGAAAACTTTAGCGCAGCAAGTTTAAGCGTAGAAAATGGCAAACTCTTAATCAGCACCAAAGGCAAAAAACAAGGCTCAAGCGCAATTAGCACAAATCTGCTTGATTTAGCTGTTTTGCTGCGCCTTAGCTCATCAGCCAAAAAGGGCGATATTGTAAGATATATAGAAATCTAGAATTCCTAGTAGGAATTCTAGATTTTAAGGAGCAAAAATGCGTAGAAAAGATAGAGAGCTTAGCAGAGACGAGGCTTTAAAAATCATTGATGAGTGCGAATATGCTGTAATTAGCTGCGTGGATGAGAGGGGCGAGATTTTTAGCCTGCCGCTCTCAATCGTGCGTGAGAATATGAGCATTTTCATACACGGAGCCACAAGTGGCGGCAAGTGTGAGAACTTTATAAACGGCAGAGTTTGTAAAATCGTAGCAGTTAGCAGCAATTCCGTGCCGCGCCTTAGTAGCGAGTTTTTTGAAAGTATAAAAGATGACCATGTTAAGCTTGGTAAATATGCCTTTACTACTGAGTATAAAAGTGCGATTGCTACTACCACTGCTCATTTGGTGGGTGATAAGGACGCAAAGCTTCACGCCCTACGCTTACTCAGCGAAAAATACTGCGCAGCTTATATGAGTGCTTTTGATGCTGCTACGCCACCAGAGGTGATAAATCACATGAATATTTTTGAGTTTAAAATCACAGAGCTAAGCGCAAAAGCAAAGGTGATAAAATATTAGAATTTCATAGATTAAATTTTAAAAATTTGTTAGAATTACAAACCCAAATCAAAAAACCCTTGAAAGGAAAAAATATGGAACTAAAAGACAAGTTAGAAAAATTTGCTGAAAGAATAGCAAATTTAAAAGATACAATTCAAACCGAAGAAGCTACAAAACACTCATTAGTTTTGCCATTTTTTCAAATTTTGGGTTATGATATTTTTGATCCAAATGTAGTTGTGCCAGAATTTACAGCTGATGTAGGAATTAAAAAAGGTGAAAAAGTAGATTATGCTATTATGCACGATGGTAATCCTTTTGTAATAGTTGAAGCAAAAAATCACACAGAAAATTTAGATAAACATACCGGACAACTATTTAGATATTTTACGACTGTTAGTGCAAAATTCGCAATTCTTACAAATGGTATAGAATATCGTTTTTACAGTGATATAGATAATACTAACAAAATGGATGAAAAACCGTTTTTAGTAATAGACCTTGAAAATTTATTAAGTCGTGATGTAAAAGCGTTAGAGCGTTTTAGTAAAGAAAACTTAAATATAGATGAAATTCTAGAAATGGCTAGCAAACAAAGAAATGTTATTGCTGTTAAAAAAGTTTTTGAGGCACAAAGCAAAGAACCAAGCGATGATTTTGTAAGATTTTTTGCTAAAAGTATAGAGCCTAATTGTGTTTTGACAGCAAATAAGATTGAAGAGTTTAGAGCTTATATAAAATCAGCACTTAGTGAAGTTATTACTGATTTGGCAGCTAAAAAAATAAATTCTTTAAAATCTGATTTTAATGCTAGAATAAATGAAGAAAATAGCCAAAACGAAATAGCAGAAAAAGATGAAGATGGAATTGTTACAACAGCAGAAGAGCTACAAGGTTTTTACATTGTAAAATCTTTGCTTTGCGCTAAAATCAGCCTAGATAGAATTTATCCAAGAGATACAAAAAGCTATTTTGGAATTCTACTTGATGATAATAATAGAAAGTGGATTGCTAGATTGCACTTTAATTCTAGCAAAAAATATCTCGGAATTCATGAAATAGAAAAACAAGAAACAAAATATCCGCTAGAAAAAATAGAAGATATTTATAATTTTAAAGAGCAGCTGTTAAAAACTCTTGAAAGACTACAAGGTCAAGAATAAATGAACGACATAAAAATAACTCTACTAAATCACACGCCGCTTTGGGTTTGCTCAAATGCCATTCGCACTTGCTATCAAAGCTTTGAAAAAGGCGATAAAGGCGGAGAAAAAGATAAAGAGCTAATAGAGCGAGTGGGAAATAAAATGCGCCACGCAAGCACGCTAGAGCATCTTTTTTACAACTTCTACATTGAAGGAATTAGCCGCGCGTGCCTTCAAGAACTAGCAAGGCATCGCATCGCAAGCCTTAGCGTAAAAAGCACACGCTACACGCTAAAAGAGCTTAGAGATGAGAGCCCTTTTGTCCCATTGCATGGCATCTGCGATAAAAACTCGCCTAGTGCCTCGCTTGATGAGCTATCTGCTCTATCTGCGCAAGGCACCGGCGAGCTTTTGCCACATCTACCACACACTGAGACAAAAGCAGATTTTTATGGTAGCGATTTGGCTGTTAGGGCTAAAAAATATTTGGTATTTACAGGCGATAGTATGGTGGATACTTTTAGCATTTTAGCGCTTGAAAACCTGCGCAAAGCCCTAGCTGCTGGCATAAAAATAGATCTTGCTAAATACGCCTTGCCTGAGAGCTACAAAACAGCACTTTCTTGGAGCATAAATGCTAGAAGCTTGCAAAACTTCTTGTCTTTGCGAAGCTCAGCTTCTGCTCTTTGGGAGATTAGAAATTTGGCAAATGCTTTATTTGACGCACTACCAGATGAGCATAAATATCTTTTTAAAGACAGCATGGCAGAGAGCTAAAAACAGCCTAGGGAATTCTAGAATTCCCTAGCTAAAAAGCATAATTAAGAATCTTTTTGTATCAATTAAATTTTAATTTAATCTAAGCTTGTAAAATGCGATAATTTTTTTTAATAGAGAATAATATGTTTTTACTAAAAATGTTAAAAAACGAAGGGCTAAAAGCCACTCCACAACGCCTATGCGTGCTAAAAAGCCTTAGTTCACACACACATCCTACTATAGATGAGCTTTATGCCACCGTGCGCAAAGAGCATCCTAGCATCTCGCTAGCTACAGTCTATAAAAACCTTGCTACTCTTGTAGATGCAAGACTCGTAGTAGAAATCGCAGTGCCAGGGCAAAAAACTCGCTATGATATCTACGAAAAAGAGCATATACATATAGTTTGTAAACACTGCGGCGCAGTAAGCGATATCTTTAAAGAAGATGCCAAAATGGACACATACCAAAGCCACATAGAAAAGCAAGTTGGCGAAGAAATCAGCTCACTAAATATCATCGCCACCATCTCAAAATGTAAAAAATGTAGCTAGAAATTCTAGAATTCTTACTAGAATTCTTAAGGGGTATTTTTAAGCCTAGAATTCCCTTAGAAAATTCTAGAATTCCTAGGCTTTTTTAAAGCTCACGCTAAACTTAGTTTGCTCCTCGCTGCTGGTGCAATTTATACTATATCCTAGCTCGCAGCAGTAGGTCTTAACTAGACTTAGCCCCACGCCAAAGCCGCCGTTTGTGCTATCAAAGCGAGTGAATTTATCATAGATTTTACTCATTTTCTCAGGCGGTATAACCACGCCTTTTTGCGCTACGCTTATGCCATTTTCATTTAGATTTATGTAGATTTTCTCGCCTTTGTTGCTGTATTTTACGGCATTTGAGAGTAGATTATCTATGATTTTGCTTATGCGGTATTCATCTGTTTTTAGCACTAGATTTTGTGGCATATCTAGGCTAAACTCCAAGTTTTTCTTAGCAGCTAAAAGCTCAAAAAACCGCACCCTTTCTTTTAAAATCGCACTTACATCAAACTCACCAAGGCTTAGTGGCACGGCTTTTAGATTTGCTGAGAGGTCGCTGTAGAGCATAGAGAGCGTGCGAGCGGCTAGGCGGATGTTTTCAAGGTATTTTGGTGGATTTTTATCAAACATCTCCACGCTCATTAGTATCACGCTAAGTGGCGTGTTTATCTCATGTGTGGTATCTGTGATAAAGGTATTTAGTCCATTTATGTGGCGCAGCAGCGGCGCATAGCTCATACGCACGATGAAATACGCCACCACGCACATAGCAAGCGAGGCGCAAGCACAAAGGATAAAAAGCCAAGATTTTAAAGCCGAGAGCTCGTGAGCAAACTCATTTGAGCGCAGCAGCACACTTATACCATCTCGCCCATCAAAGTAATAAACATACTTTTCATCTGTTACAAAAAACAGCAGTCTGCGAGGCTTTGGCTCTTTTGTGGCATTAAATTCACTTTTGAAATCAAGCTGAAAATCTTTTATAGCCCGCGCACTAAAATTCTCATCAAATTTATGCCCTGCGCGAGCAGCCTTTTTGCTTGGAGTTTGAGTTTTAAAAAGCTCAAAAACATACTCAAAATCAGGCTCAAACTCACGGGCTAAAAACTTGCCTCTTTTGGCATCAAAAATCACCGTCTCATAATCTCTAAATCCGCCACGCTCGTCTAAATAGCCCTTGCGCAAAGCATGAGAAATCACGCTAGCCTCACTTCGTAAGAAAGCAATGCTAGCACTTAGTAGCTCGTCTTTTTTTTGCTGATAAAAAATACCAGCAAACACAGCTGCAAAAATCACACTGGTAATCATATAAAGCAGTAAAACTGGTAGATAGTATTTTACTTTTGGCATTTTTTGACCTTTTGTTATTTGCTTAGCAGAGCTGCAAAGCCCAAACACTGCGCGAATTCTAGAATTCTTAGGGAATTCTAGATTTTTTTAAGGAATTCTAGAATTCCTAGTTGAAATTTTAGTGAATTTATTCTTTTAAACAGCAAAATTATTCAAAAGGCACGAATTCATATCCCACTTTTGAGTGCGAAATAATCCTTTCATTGCCTAGCAAAATGCGTAGTTTGCGGATATAAACTCTAAGACTCATCTCGCTTGGCTCATCATAGCCCCAAAGATGCGTGTAAATCTCATCTCTAGTTACGGTTTTGCCACTATTTGCTACAAAAAGTGCTAGTAAATCGCACTCTTTTTTAGTGATATCAACTGGCTCGTTACCACGCAATACTCGCTTTTGCAAGGCATCAAAGCTAAGCTCGTTATTTAGCTTGATTAGCGAGCCTCCAAAAACTCTGCGCAAGACATTTTGCACACGCACAAGCAACTCACGCAGCTCAAAAGGTTTTTTAAGATAGTCATCACAACCTGAGCTAAAGCCCTTTTGGACATCATCTGTGGTATTTAGCGAGGTTGTGAAAATACAAGGCGTTTTTATCCCACTCTCTCTTAGTTCGCGCAAAAGCTCAAAGCCGTTGCCGCCGATGATTTTTACATCAAAAATAAAAAGGTCAAAGCCCTTTGAAGCAAGCCCTACTGCCTCATCATAGCTAGCACAGCTCGTTACTTTATAGCCCTCACCTTCTAAAAAATCACACATCATTTCATTTAATGCTGGCTCGTCTTCAAGAATAAGAATTCTATTCATTTTTACTCCTTTAATTTTATTTGTGAATTTTAACTATAATATTGTTAATTATTTGTAAATTTATCAATATTTTTTGTAGATTTAGTTTTTTGGGGGTTATGGGGGTATTTTTTACCTTGGGAATTCTAGAATTCCCTAAACTAGAATTCTTAAACTAGAATTCCCTTTGAAATTTGTTAAGGAATTCTAGATTTTGCGCAGCCTATTTTGGCAAAGAAATTGTAAAAATTTTTGGCTCTTTTTGCAGAGCTAGAGAGCCTTTGTGAGCGTTAATTATCTCAATACTTAGCGCAAGTCCTAGTCCATTGCCTTTAAGCTTTGTGGTCTTAAAAGGCTCGTATATTACCTTTGGATCAATGCCTACGCCACTATCGCTGATCTCAAAGTCGTGACTAGCCCCATCAAAACTATGTTTTATGCTAATCTCTCCGCTCTCATCATCACTGCTTTCAATAGCATCAATTGCGTTAAATATAAAATTGCTAAAAACAAGGTCTAAAAGATCAAAATCAGCGCAAATTTCCCCATCAAAACCGCTAAAATTAAACTCAATTTCTTTGCTATAATCATAGCTTTTTATAGCGTTTTGGCAGGCTGCTTTTAGCTCGCTTAAAGCGAAGTTTTGTGGCGTGATTCTAACGCCTTTTGTAAAAAGCAAAGTAGCTTTTATGATCCGCTCCACGCGACTTAGTGAGCGCTGGATTTCTTCTATTAGTGGGCGGTTTTTAGCATCGCTGCGCTTTAATAGAGTGCTTGTTAGCAGGGCTACTGCGCCTATTGGATTTCTTATCTCGTGGCTTAGGTGCGCAGCCACTGCTCCCATTGATACTAGTCTTGCGCTACGCTTTTCTGCGCTTATATCAGTGGCCAAAATTACGCTGTGCTCGCCACTTTGAGTGATTTTTACAGCATAGACGCTAGAGTTTTGCTCTATTTCTTGGCTTTTTAGCCCTAGATTTATACAGCTAAAAACAGCGCTAAGTGAGCTTGCTAGCGTATTTTGGATCACTATATTTCCGCTTTTATCCACCACCCACAAGGCAGCACCAAGACTTTCTACGATCTCCTTAACAAACTTTTGCATATTTTCATAGCTAGCGCTTAGGCTTTTGTATTCTCTTTCTACCTTGTAAGTCTGTTCTATCAGGCTCTCAAGCGTGTTTTTAATATCATCACTCATAAAATATCCTTAAAATCATTTAGCTCAAAAAGTAGCAATTTTGGGCTTTTTTTGGCTAGATTTATTAGCTCGCCCGAAAAGCCACTTTTGCTAAAAAGTGCGTAAAAATCAGGCTTAATTCCTACTTTTTCGCACTTTGCTACTAGCTCGTTTAAAAGCTTTTTGCTAACTATATGCTCTTTGTATTTTACCTCAGCAGCAAGGCAAAAAGAACTGCTCTGCACTAGTATATCAATCTCGCAGTCTTTATCCCAGTAGCTAGAAATGCTAGATCTTAACACGCCTAGCTTGTGGCTTAAAAAATCAGCGCAAACTAGCTCAAAAGGCAGACAAAAAAAGCGCTCAAGCTGGGGGACGGACAAAAACTGCTCTTTATCCTTAGCGCTAAACTCGCTGATTTGCTCTATTTTTGGGGCGATAAAGGCAAAATAAAAGCGGTAAAAGTTCTTGCTAAAATGTGCTTTATCGCTGATTAAATGCCTTCTAATATCACGCTTTAGCTTTTCTCCAAAAACCGGTGTGGGCTTTGTTTCAAGCGATTTTTCTACCTTTATAATACCAGCGCTTTTTAGCTCGTTAAAGGCTCTGCGAAAGCGTGGGTCTTTTAGCCCTTTTAGCGACCTGCTGCTAAGTGCTAGCCTCTGCGCTAGTTTATTAGCATCCTTGCTAAGGTTAGCAAAAAGGGCTTTAAGCTCAGTTATTTTGCCTAAAACTTCATAGTTTATCGCCTCTTTTAGCTCGCTGTAATGCGTGCTAAAATCAAGTCCTTCAAAGACAAAATAAAACTCCAAAGCCCGCTCTAAACTAAGATAAGAAAAGCGTGATAGTTCTTTGATTTTTCTCTCCTTTTGCTTTTAGGAATTCTAAGAATTCTAGAATTCTAGAATTCTTAGAATTTGTTTTAGGGAATTCTAGAATTCCCTACTATGTCACCCCCAGCCTACCTTGTCATCCTCGGGCTTGACCCGAGGATCTCTAGGGAATTTTAGAATTCCTTGCGATGAGATCCCCCGATCAAGTCGGGGGATGACACAAGGCTAGGGAATTCTAGAATTCTAGATTTTGCTCTTAGGAATTCTAGAATTCCCTAGCAAAATTCCGTCTAAAATTCCCTAGCAAACTGCCGTTTTAAAAACTTCTCAAACTCTTCTAGGCGCAAATCACGCTTTGCCCCTTGCCTTTGCTTTTTGCCCCACAAACTCTCTGGAAAGTAGCTATCATCCTTAAATCTAGCTTGGATATGAATATGTACCTGTGGCACATAGTTTGCAAAGCTCGCCCAGTTAATCTTATCAGGCTTGTAAAACTCTCTTAATGCCCTCTCACAAAGCAAAGCTGCTTTAAAAATCACCTCTTGCTCAAAGTGCTCTAAATCGCTTATTTCAGTGCATTTGCGCTTAGCAAAGAGCTTTATCCAAGGCACTTCGCTACTCTCAAACTCTGCGTAAAATATCTCATTTTTAAATATCATTTCACCCCTTTTGCGCCACTAAAAAAGTGTAATTATAGCTTAGTTCATAAGCCCCATTAAAATGCGCCTCAAGTCCTGCAAGGCTAGCTTTATTTAGCACAAAACTGCCTTTTATATTATTTACGCCAGTTTCTTTTAGACTGACAAGCAGCTCTTTTAGCGAGCTAAACTGGCTTGTATAGCTAGAGGTTCGCATAGCTAGCACATCAAAATACTTGCTAAAAATATGCTCTATTTGCTCTGGGGCTAGGTAGTTTAGCCCTTGCTTTGTATATGAGCTAAGTTCATTTAGTGAACCCTCGCTAAGCATGGCAAAAGCGCAAATTCCGCCTTTTTTCAAAGCCTGCTGTATGCGAAAAGCTAGCACTTCAAGGGGATCGATCCACTGAAAAACCGAGCTAGATACGACAAGATCAAGCCCCTTTGGCATTTCTATCTGGCAAATATCGCCGATTTGTGAATGAAATCCGTTCATTATCTGGCTTTCATAAAGGTCATTTAGGCTGAGGTGCTCTATCTCAAGCCTTTCAAGCAGCACCTTTGTAAGCAGTCCAGAACCACAGCCTATTTCATACACAGAGCCAAACTCGCCTCTAAAAGTCTCAATTAGGCTTACTAGGCTTTTTGCTGCCCAGTTTTGTGCCTGTGCGAACTCATCGTAGTTTCTAGCATTTTTAAATCTCAAAAATCTGCTCCCAAGTTTTGTAATAAAACAGCCCAAAATGCGGAGCGTTAATGCTCTCTAAGTTTTTAAACTCATTTTCTGCCAAAATAGCCCCATTTGCAAAGACTTTATCTTTTTTTGAGAGTATCATTTTATCCCAAATTCTAGGACTCCCTAGTTTTTTTTCACTAGAAAAATAAGAATAAAGCATTTTTAGCTCAGCCTTTGCTTTAGCATTAGAAGCAAAGTTTACCTTTTTTAACTCGCCCAAAAAACACAGCCTTTTAAAGCCCTCAAAATCAAAGCTATCAATGCTAGCTTTAAAATCACTGCTAGAAATTCCCTTTTGTGCGTCTATACCAGCATTTGAGCCGTTCATCGCCACAGATTTTTTAAAGCTAAAATCAGCACAAAAACGATTTGCCACCGCTACACCCATAGAAAAGGCAAAAAGATAATTTTGCTCTCCAAGTAGCTTTGAGAACTCTAATTTATCAAAGCTAAGCTCGCTATACTCATAAACCACGCCTAGACCATACTCGCCAAGCTCTAAATGCGCTAGGCTTTTTGGCAAAAAAGAATATCCCAAAAAGGCAATTATCATTTTTGGCGATTTTTTGATAAGCTCATATTTCATTTAAAATCTCTTTAAGTTTAGCCAATTCGCAAGTTTCTATATCTGCACGCAGACTTATGCGAAGTCGTGGCTCTTTTACTGTTGGTGGCCGCAGAGCTGGGATAAAATATCCACATTCTAATAGCCTTTTGCTAAGATTTAATGCGCTAGCAGAATTCTTACAAATAAAAGGCGCAATCTGCGAGCGCGAAAGAGCTAGGAATTCTACATTTTTACGCAGATTCTCACGCCTAGAGCTAAAATCAGTATTTAGCACAAAATTTGCCCACGCAGCATTTACAGGGGCTATTGCTGTGCTGTAAATCAAAGCCCTTGCTTTATTGATTAAAAAATCTCTTGTCGCCTCATCTGCTAAAAGCACAGCCCCATATCCGCCGACTGCCTTGCTAAGAGTAAAGAGCATAAAATCCGCTCTAACGCCACTAGCCTCGCACTCTCCAAGCTCATTTAGAGCAAAAAAGCTATGCGCCTCATCTACATAAAGCAAAGCTTTAAAACTATCGCAAAGCTTTCTAAACTGGATTAAAGGCGCATAATCTCCATCCATACTATAAAGGCTCTCACAAAGCACGATGATTTGCTTATCCTTATTTTGCTCCAAAAGCCTTGCTAGATCATTTGCGTCATTGTGCTTAAAGCGTTTAAAGTTTGCGCTTTTTAAGGCATCTATCATAGAAGCATGCACTAGTTTGTCGGCTAAAAATAAGGTATCAGCGTCCCCAAAACACGAAATAAAAGCAAAATTTGCCGAGTAACCAGAGTTGAAAATAAGAGCTTTTTTGTTAGCAAACCTTTCATTAAACCAGCTCTCCAAGCTCTCGTACTCATCACCTGCGCTATAAATTAGCCTGCTAGCCCCTGCGCCAAAAAAGATATTTTTATAAGCAATTTGCTCTAAAAAGCTTTGCCTAAGGCTTTCATCACTAGCAATGCCAAGGTAGTCATTACTGGCTAAATTTAGCGCTTTTTTGCCCTCTATTTCAATATTTGCGCCATTTATGCGTGCTGTTTTTAGACTTCTGTGGTTGTTGTTTTCTTTGATTGTTTCAAGCTCTTTTAAAATATCCATAAAATTTGCTTTGTTTTTAAATACTTTTTATAAAAATTTTGGCTGTATTTTAGCAAAAAATGCAGCAATTTTTAGCTAAAATACGATAAAAAAAGCTTAAAAATGGATAAAGAAGTAAGGATAATTTCACATTTTGCTCACGCACTAAACGGCGATGATGGCGCACTTTTGGGGGATTTTGTTTATAGCAAAGACCTTTTTATAGAAAATGTCCACTTTAAGCGTGAGTGGATAAATATGGAGCAAATCGGCGCAAAAGCCGTGCTAGTAAATCTAAGCGATGCTATTGCTATGAATGCTACGCCACTTTTCGCCCTTTTGGGACTTGCTCTGCCAAAAGAGCTAGAAAATGATGAAATAAACGCACTTTGCGCTGGAATTTTAAGCACCTGTGCCAAGCATGGAGTAAGCATAATAGGCGGCGATACTACAAGTGCGGATAAAATCACAATCAGCCTTACAATCATATCAAAGGCAAACAAAAAAACTCTTTTTCGCAAAAAGGCTAAAAATGGCGATTTTATCGCTTTTACAGGCTCTTTGGGGCAGAGTTTAAAAGGGCTAAAAAGCTTACAAAACGGCGGTAAAATCGCTGGGAATTCTAAATTTATAAAGCCAAGTTTAAGAATAGAGTTTATGAAAAAATCAGCCAAAATTCTAACAAGTGCGATGGATATCAGCGATGGATTAGCAAATGATTTGCCAAAGTTTTTGGGCAAAAAGGGCGCAAAAATAAGCGCAAAGCTTAGCAAAAACCAGTGGTTAAGTGGCGAAGAATACGAGCTTTTAGTAGCTTTTAGCCCCAAAAATAAAGCAAGAGTTCTAGCCTACGCAAAGCAAACTCGCACAAAACTCACTATAATAGGACAAGTAAAAAATGGATATCTTAAAATACCAAAATACAGAGCTTTCAAGCACTTTTAAGCCGCTTGGCATAAGCACGCACTCAGGCATAAACGCGCATTTTAGCAAAAATGCTGATGACTTTGTCGTGCGAGAACTGCCGCTTTATGCCCCGAGCAAAGAGGGCGAACATATGATGATACACGCCCAAAAAAAGGGCCTTAGCACCAAAGAAATGCTTAGTGCTTTTAGCGCATTTACTGGCGCAAAAATGCGTGATATAGGATACGCAGGACTAAAAGACAAAGAGGGCTTAACAAGCCAGTATATCACAATTCCAGCGAAATTTTGCGGCTCGCTTAGCGCATTTAGCCACCAAAATATCAAGATTTTAAGTAGCGAACTTCACGCAAATAAGCTTAGAGTGGGGCATTTAAGGGGCAATGCTTTTTTTATCCGCCTTAAAAAAGTAAGCAAAACTGATGCCTTAAAATTAGAACAGGCCCTTGCTAACACACTAAAAAACGGAGTGCCAAATTATTTTGGCTACCAAAGATTTGGCAAGTTTAAAGATAACGCAAAAAGTGGTTTTCAGCTTTTAAGCGCTTTAAAAGAGGGCAAAAAACCACGCTTTAATCCAAAAATGAGTAATTTTTTAATCTCAGCCTTTCAAAGCGAGCTTTTTAATCGCTGGCTTAGCCTTAGAGTAGAGCTTAGTCACTACTGTGCTAGCTTTAGCGCAGGCGAGCTAAGAGATATTTTTGCCAGTTTTGGGCTAAATGAAAGTGGCGAGTTTTTTAAAGAACTCAAGTCGCAAGAGCAGTTTTTTAAGCTTTTTAAAGGTGATGCGCTGGGGCATTATCCAAGAGGTGCTGTCTTTGTCTGTGATGAGCTAGAAGCTGAGCTAAAAGCTTTTTGTGAGCATAAAAAGACAGTGCAAGGCCCGCTTTTTGGCAAAAAAATGCTCGGGGCTTTTGGCATGGCTGGGACTATAGAAAACATTATTATTTCGCCTTTTAGCGATATTTTAGGGCTGATGAATGGCTCTAGGCGTCCTGCTATTATCTGGGCGGATAATCTTAGCTGTAAATACGACGAGCAAAATGCGCATTTTAGCCTAAGTTTTGAGCTTATTAAAGGTGCGTATGCCACAAACTTTTTGCGTGAAGTGCTAGGACGAGATGATATATTTAACTTTTTTGAAAAGGATTAAAAATTTTAAATTATAGAATTTTAGTTTAAATTCTAGAATTTAGCTTTTTGATGCTATTTTTTTAAATTTTATCTTACTTTAAACAAAATTTAAGCTGTTTTTTTTTTTTTTTGAATATAATGTTTTGACAATTTTTAAATTAGGAAAAAAATGGCAAATAATAAATATGCTTCTATAAAAAACTCTGCAATCACAGGAGCTGTGTCACAAACAGTAAATATCTATGGCTCTGCTGTAAAAGAACACTATGTTTCATATGGTGGAATAGACAATGAAACCGGAAAAATATTAACAAAAAGCTTAAAAGATATAGCTAAAAGCAAGGTAAATCCAAATTTTAAAGATCAAAATATAAAACAACAAGCCGGATTTAGCGCAGAAAACAAATATACTGCTAGACAAAATGCCAAAAATATAATAAACGGCAAAACTAATCGCACAATAAGAACAGATGATTTAGGTAGAGTTAATGATCCATTATTTGATCATGTAGAAATCGATAGTAACGGAAACATCATAGCTGATAGTGGTTTACAAATGAAATTTGTAGGCTCTGATGCGAAATCAGCACTAAGTAAACTTGAAAGCAAAGAGTATCAAAAATATATTGATGCTAATGCCAAGCTTAGTGTGCCAAGTGATTTTTATAATGGAATTAAAGAAGAAGCCCAAAAAAAAATTCAAAATCTTACAGAGCAATTAAAAAGAGCTCAAAAAGATGGAAATTCGCAGTTAGCAAAAACTCTTAAAAGTAGAATTACAAAACTAGAAAAGATCAATAAAAATCTAAAAGATAGTGGAATTACAAATAAAGAAGCAATAGAAGCAAGACTAAACCCTGAACTTTCAGTAGCAAAAGATGTGCTGGGCCTAGCACATAAAGCGGGCTTACAAGGAGCAAAATTTGGAGCTGGCATAGGTGGCTCTGTTTCACTTATTAAAAATGTAGTGGCTTTGGTAAGAGGTGAAAAAACAGCCACAGATGCAGCTACTTCTTTAGTGAAAGATACTACTATTAGTGCTGGCATAGGATATGGAACTGCTGCTATCGGTACTGCATTAAAAGGTGCTATGCAAAACTCTACAAGCCAGACAATGCGCTCTTTATCAAAAACAAATGTGGCTGCTGGAATAGTTACAGGAGTTTTTGAAGTTAGCAAAACAATGACAAGTTTTGTTCGTGGCGACATAGATGGTGTCCAGTGCCTAGAACAACTTGGAGAAAAAGGCACAGCACAAATTGCCTCTATAATGTTTGCTACTGCAGGACAAATCGCAATACCTATCCCAGTAGTAGGAGCTGCCATTGGTAGCACGATAGGATACGCATTATCTAGTGCATGTTATGCTGAGCTTATGAACTCGCTTAAAGAAGCTAAATTGGCAAGAGAAAGACGAATTCAAATAGAGCGTAAGTGTGAAGAAATATCAGCAATGATGAAAGAATTTAAGCGGGAAATGGATGAGTATTTCTCAAATAAATTAAAAATTCAATTAGATATTTTTAATGAAGTTAATGATGAAATAGCGGTAGCTTTAAAAAATAATGATATAAATGGCTTTATAAACGCAAATAATACCATACAAGAAAGTCTTGGATATAAAACTCAATTTAGCTCATTTGCTGAGTTTGATAAATTTATGAGCAAATAAACCAAAATACTAGGAGGAAAAAATGGCATATGGTCTAGAAATAGGCAAAAATGAGGTGCAAATATTGATTTATACAATGTTTGCCGATGGTCATGTTTGGCAAGGTCAGCTTGATAGAATAAATGAGCTATTAAAGCTAGATACTACAACTTGCAGCAATACGCAAAGTATCTATGATGAGTGTAAAGAAAAATTAGGCAAAATAAATGAAATATCTATGCTAAAACTGGCTGGTTTAGTTACAGAGGCAATAGATGAGACATATTTTAATGAACAAGGCAAAAGAAATCTGCTTTGGTTAATGATTAACATAGCTTATGGTAATGGTGAATTACATATAAATGAAAAAGAACTTATAGAGTTTGTAGCTGACAAGCTTGAGATAAATAGCTCTTATATCAAAGAATTTAAAAATATAGCCCAAACTCTATTAGCTCTTATAAACAAACAAAAATGGGCAGAAGCTCTACCTTATAATGAGGCTCAAGAAATCATAAAAGATATCAATAAAGATCGAGAATTTCTTGTTAATAATACAAAAGATTTAATATTAGTAGGATAAAGGAGAAATAATGGCACTTCCGTTACTTTTGGTCGCTGGTGCGGCTGGACTTGGACTTTTTGGAGCTGGTAAAACAATAAAAGCTGCTATGGATAATAGTGAAGCAAATGATTTAAACGATAGCGCAAATAGCATAGTATCAAATGCTAAAAACAAAATAGATAGCGCTAGAAAACAAAGCGGAAAAGCATTTGAAACGCTAGGGGCAAAAAAAGTAGCTATATTAAATGGTAGCATTGCAAAGTTTATTGATAGAATAAATCAAATAAAAAATTTTCCTTTTGATACCAGCATAAATAATGGAAATTTAAAATTTGATGCTAAATCTTTTGAAGAATTAAAGCAAATGCAAGGTTTTGCAAGTAGTCTTGTAGGTGGAGCAGCAAGTGGTGCTATAGCTGGTGGGCTAACTGCATTTGGTGCATATAGCGCTGCTATGGCTCTTGGCACCACGGCTGGTGGCACTGCGATTGGCACACTTAGCGGTGTAGCTGCTACAAATGCTACTTTAGCATTCTTTGGTGGTGGCTCTATTGCAGCAGGTGGACTTGGCATGGCTGGTGGTGCAGCTGTGCTAGGTGGCATAGTAGCAGGTCCTGCCTTATGTGTGCTTGGTCTAATAACTGGCGCAAAAGCTAGTGCAAATTTGGATAACGCACGCTCAAATTTAGCACAAGCCAGAGCGTTTAGAGATGAAATGGACGCAGCCGTTACAGCATGCAATCATATAACTCGCAGAGCAAATATGTTTACAAGACTTTTGATAGCACAAGATAGCCTCCTAGCTCCACTTGTTTATGAAACTCAGAAAATAAAAAGCAATGACTGGAATAGTCTTAGCGTGGAAGACAAAGAGATATTTGGGGCTGCAAATGCCTGCGTAGCCACGATAGATGCGATTTTAAAAACTTCAATTCTTGATGAAGCTGGAAATCTTACCCATGAATCCACTGCGTTAATCGAAAGCTTTTAATGAGTTTTTTTTGCTCACAATGTGGCGAATGTTGTAAAAATATTCGCCACATTCCAGAACTTGCTGGCTATAGCGATGAAAATGGTTGTTGTAAATACTTAAAGAATAATCTTTGTAGTGTATATGAAAATAGACCGGAAGTTTGTAGAGTAGATTTGATGTATGAGAAATATTATTCAAATAAATACACTTTACAAGAATTTTATACTCTAAATGAAAGTATTTGTGAAATTCTACAAAATAACGCAAAAAAATAATTTTTATTAAATTTCTTACTTTATTTTTTGCTAAAATTACCTTTTTAATAAAAAAGGCAAAAAAATGAATTTAAAACAAATTTTAGATAACGAATACAAAGCTTTCTCAAATGAGCAGGGCTTAAACTTGGCTGCTGATCCGCTTCAAATCGCACGCACTCTAAAAAATCCAGCCCTTATGCTAGCCTGTGCTTTGTTTAGTTATGGCAATGCTAAGGCTATTGTGAAGTTTTTGTGCTCATTAAATTTTGATAATCTTAGCGCAAATAAAGGCAAAATTTACAGATTTCAAAACAGCAGCGACTGCGATGAAATCTTTAAGATAATTTTAAAACTAAGCGAGGTAGATATTGAAAGTATCATCATAGATGGCGCAAAACAAGGCAAGGAATTCTACATAGAAAATGGCATAAATGCGCTGATTAAAAAGATTTACGAGCTTAGTAGTTACCGCTCGGCTGGGCTTGAGTTTTATTTTGGTAAGAGCTTTGAGACAAGCCCAAAAAGTCCGCTAAAACGCTACAATATGTGGCTTAGGTGGCTTGTGCGAACTAGCGATATTGATCTTGGACTTTTTAGGCGCATTAGTCCAAGAGAGCTTGTTTTGCCACTTGATACGCACACGCACAAGGTCTCGCTTGCCCTTGGGCTTTGTAAGCGCTCTCAATACGACTTCAAAGCTGCCAAAGAAATCACAGAGCGATTAAAAGAGTTTGATAGCGACGATCCTATAAAATACGATTTTGCCCTTTACCGCCTAGGTCAAAGTGGCAAGATAAAAGAACTTTTGAAAAAATAAGCCAAAAAATAAGTCTAGAAATTCTAGAATTCCTTAGTAAATTTTAGAATTTTATGCTAGAATTACAGCCTTTTGTAGAAAAAAAAATGAGCTTAAAGATAGTTTTTGAAGGTTCTGGCATGGTTTGCTATGATAATGGCGAGTTTGTAGGCGAGTGCTTGCTCATATGCTGCAAAAGTGATGAGAAATGATGGTTACGCAGACTTGCTCTAGTGGTTTTAAAAAATTCTTACTTTAAATTAGTATTGATTTTTTAAAAAACTTTGTTAAAATGCGCCAAAATCACTATAAATCAAACAATAAAGGTATTTAGCCAAAAATGGACTCTGCTGTTTTTAATAATATAAAAAAATACATTACCGAAAATAGAATAGTAAATGCGCAGGTTTTTTGGCTAAAAATCAAGCTTGATAGGCAATACGAGTTTGAACAATACATCCTAAAAAATCCAAAAAACAAAAAGCAAGTAGAAGACTTTATCCGCAAGCAAAGAAAAGAGATATAAAAAAATTTGACTACTAATAAATCTAGAACTAAAATCTAGAATTTAGAACTAAAATCTAGAATTCCTGGCAAAATCAGCAAAAATTTTTATCATAAAATGCTAAAATACGCTTTTAAAAATCTAGAATTCCCTAGAATTCCCTAGAAAAATCTAGAATTCTCTAGAAAATTCTAGAATTCCCAAAAAGGTAAAAAAAATGATAAAAGATATTTTTAGAGAGTATGATATCAGGGGGCTTGTGGGCGAACAGCTAAATGATGCGAGCGTAAAGGCTATTGGCAAAGCACTGGGCGAACAGATAAAAAAGCGTGGCGCAAAGCGTGTTAGCGTGGGCTATGATGCGCGCACTCACGCGCCCATGCTTTTTAGCGCGCTAGTCTCAGGGCTAAATGCGCAGGGTTTGGAGCTTTTTGATATAGGGCTTGCGCCTACGCCAGTGGGGTATTTTAGCGTTTTTAGTGGCGAGTTTGACGCAAATGTAATGATCACAGGCTCTCACAACCCAAAAGAATACAACGGCTTTAAAATTACAATAGGCACAGATAGCTTTTTTGGCAAGGACTTAGAAGCACTTGGCGCAGTAGTAGAGAGTATGCTAAAAGCAGATCCGAGCTCTGCTAATATACCAACTGACAAAAGAGCTCAAAAGTTTGATATTTTAAGCAAATACGAAGATTTTTATACCAAAAACTTCTCACATTTAAAGGGCTTTGCGCTACCTTTTGTGTGTGATTTTGGCAACGGCGCAGCTGGCGTGGCAGCAAGCCGCATCATAAAAGCACTAAATCTTAATGCAAAAATGCTATATGCCCAGCCTGATGGCAACTTTCCAAACCACCACCCTGACCCTAGCATAGAGGCAAATCTAGCTGATCTAAAAGCTGAGTTAAAAGCAAGTGGCGCAAAAATCGGCTTTGGCTTTGATGGTGATGGTGATCGTATCGCTGTGCTGTGCGGCGAGCGCTCTATCAAAGGCGACGAGCTAGCCTATCTGTATGCTCTAAATATGAAAAATCCGCGCGTGCTTGGCGAGGTAAAATGCAGCCAAAACATGTATGATGAGATAAACAAGCTTGGCTCAGCTTTTATGGGTAAAACCGGTCATAGCAACATAAAAAAGGCGATGAAAGAGCTAAATATTGACATGGCAGCTGAGGTGAGCGGGCATATTTTCTTTAAAGAGCGATATTTTGGCTTTGATGATGCGCTATATGCGATGGTGCGGGCATTAGAGCTACTTTATAAGGGTATTGATTTTGAGAGCGAGCTTGATAAACTGCCGAAGCTCTACTCAACCGATGAGATAAAAGTAGAAGCCACTGAAAGCACGAAATTTGCGGTAATTGAGCGAATTAAAGCCGAGCTTAAAAATGCTGATTTGCCTGAAATTTTAGACATTGTAGATATTGATGGGCTTAGAGTGCGCTTTGAGGCTGGCTGGGCGCTAGTGCGAGCGAGCAATACCACGCCTGTTTTGGTAACTCGCTTTGAGGCTAGCTCAAAAGAAGCTCTAAGCGATATACAAGAGCGTTTTAGCAAATTAATTTACAAAGTAAAAGCGGAGTTTTAAAATGAAAGCACTTTGTGTAATCAGTGGTGGCATGGATAGCGCAGTCGCTGCGGCTATTGCTAAGCGTGATGGTTATGAGATTTTGGGCTTACATTTTGACTATAAGCAGCGCACGCAGAGTCGTGAGAGGCAGTGTTTTTACGATATTTGTAGCGACCTTGGGGCAAAAAGTTTTGTTTTTGATGCTAGCTTTATTGCTGGCATCGGTGGTTCTGCGCTAACTGATCTTAGCCTTGAGGTACCAAAAAACCGCAAAGAGCTATTTGAAGGGGCAAAAAAGAGTGAGCCGCCCATTACCTATGTGCCCTTTCGCAATGGCATTTTTCTTAGCATTGCCGTGGCTTTGGCTCAAAAAGAGGGCTGCGAGGCTGTATTTTTGGGGCTTGTAGAAGAAGACGGCTCTGGCTATCCTGATTGTTCGGCTGATTTTTTAGCCAAGATGACAGCCGCTATCCAAAGCGGCACGGGCACAAAAATAGAGTTAATAGCCCCGCTAATTGCCAAAAATAAAGGCCAAATTGTAAAAATCGGCACAGAACTTGGCGTGGATTTTAGCCACACTTACAGCTGCTATGAAAGTGATATCAAACCTTGCGGAGCTTGTGATAGCTGTAAGCTAAGAGCTAGGGGCTTTGGGGCAGCTGGCATAAAAGATCCAGTCTCATAAGCTAAGAAAATCTAGAATTCCTAGCGTTTTTTTATTTATTTGCATTAGGAATTCTAAATTTTCTAGCGTTTTTTGCGTTAGGAATTCTAGATTGCCAGCAAAAAGCCGCTGCCTAGATGAAATAAACATCGCTAAAATCAAAGAACTAATCACAGCCAAGCTAGAAAAGGGTGAAACAGCTAAAAATTCTAGGAAATTTTAGAATTCCCTGTGTCATCAAATCGCTGTCATTGCGAGGGAGCAAAGCGACCGAAGCAATCTCTATAAAAATTCTCGGCTTGACCGCCTTGCGTCATCCTCGGGCTTGACCCGAGGATCTCATCACAAAGAATTCCAAAATTCCGTCATTGCGAGGGAGTAATCTCGTTCAAGGTTTAACAAAAAGGCTTTATAAATGAGATTGCTTCGCTTCGCTCGCAATGACGAAAATTCCAAAATTCCATATAGAGATCCTCGGGTCAAGCCCGAGGATGACAGGGAATTTTAGATTTTAGCGGGGTTTTAGGGGCGGCAGCCCCTAAGGGTTTAGGGCGTAGCTCTTATGAAATTTGCGAGCTAGGCTAGATTTATCTAGCCTAAAAGCGAGCAAAAATCTAGAATTCCTAGAATAAATTTAGAATTCCTAAACTAGAATTCCTAAACTAGAATTCCCAAACTAGAATTCCCAAACTAGAATTCCCAAACTAGAATTCC
>CAMCEN010000017.1 GCA_945873855.1 uncultured Campylobacter sp. | reverse complement strand
AAACTAGAATTCCTAAACTAGAATTCCTAAACTAGAATTCCTAAACTAGAATTCCCTGTCGCCCAAAATTACTTCCTTTTTAAAAAGAACAAAATTCAAAAATTTTATATTTATTCTAGCATTTGTATTGCTTTTTTGTTTATTTTTTTATATAATACGCGCTCTTTGTCTTTGAAGCAAGCTGCTGGCGTATCCACACAAACCGCTGTTTTTAAGGAGCCTCTGCGATAAAAAAGCCAAAGAAGTTGCCTAAAAAGCAACACGATATTTAACCAAAAGGACAAACATGGAAAGAATTAGGCTAAAGCTTAAAGCCTACGACCACCGCGTTTTGGACCGCACAGTAAGTGCTATCGTAGATGCAGTTCGCCGCACAGGCGCAGATATCCGCGGTCCTATCCCCATGCCTACTAAGCTTAAACGCTACACAGTGCTAAAATCTCCGCATATTAATAAAGACAGCCGCGAGCAATTTGAGATGAGAATCCACGGCCGTATGCTTGATATAGTAGCTGCTACGCCTGATACAGTCGATAGCCTCACCAAGCTAGATTTAGCCCCTGAGGTAAATGTAGAAGTTCGCGCAATGGGCAAATAAGGTGGTGAAATATGGAATATATTGTAGAAAAAATCGGTATGAGTAGGACAGTTAGCGCTCCAAGCGTGCCTGTAACACTACTAAAACTTATCCCAGCAAAAGTATGTGCTCTTGGCAGTGATGGCAAAGCTATCGTAGCTTACGCTCACACAAAAGCAGCAAATAAAGCAATAGCTGGACAACAAGCAAAATACGGTCTAAGCAAAGAATTCAACAGCTTTGCAACTCTAAGTGTAGCAAACACTGAGGCCGGCGGCGATGTAGATGTAAGCGCACTAAAAGAGGCTAAGCTTCTAAAAGTAAGCTTTAATACCAAAGGTAGAGGCTTTCAAGGTGTTATGAAACGCCACGGCTTCTCAGGTGGTCCAAAAAGCCACGGTTCACGCTTTCACAGACGCCCAGGTTCTATTGGTAACTGCGAATGGCCAGGACGCGTTCAACCAGGTATGAAAATGGCAGGACACTATGGTAATGAAAAAACTACCGTTAAAAACGAAATAATTAGCTTTGATGAGGCTAATGGTGTATTGGTTTTAAAAGGCTCTGTGCCTGGATTTAACGGTGCAATGGGTCGCATAAAGGTGGTAAAATGAGTAAAGTTACTATTTTAAACGATAAATTTCAAAATAGCGGTGAGATGGATTTGCCAGCAAGCTTTGCTGAGGTAAACTCTCACAACCTATATTTGTATGTAAAAAGTTATCTAGCAGGAATTCGCTCAAATACAGCGCATACAAAATCACGCCACTTTGTAAGCGGCGGTGGTAAAAAACCATGGCGTCAAAAAGGTCGTGGCGGCGCAAGAGCAGGTTCAACTAGAACTCCTGTTTGGGTTGGCGGTGCTGTGGCATTTGGTCCAAAGAGTGATAGAAACTACACTCAAAAAGTTAATAAAAAACAAAAACGCCTAGCTTTAGAATTCGCTCTAAACGAAAAAGCAGCAAATGGCAAATTGTTTGCGCTTGAGAGCCTACAAATCGCAAGCGGCAAGACAAAAGACGCAGCAGCAGTGCTAAAAAACACAAATGTCCGTGATGCGCTAATTGTGCTAAAAGAACTAAATGCAAGCACTTTGCTAGCTTTTAGAAATCTTAAAAACTGCTATGTAGTAGATGCTAGCGAAGTAAATGCGTATCTTGTAGCTGTTTATGGCTCAGTAATCGCAGAAAAAGCAGCACTAGAAACAATTATCAGCAAAGAGGGTTAAGATGGCAGATATAACAGATATCAAAAGCATAGTTTATACTGAGAAAACTTTGGGCTTGCAAGAAAATGGTGTAGTAGTTATCCAAACTAGCCCAAGAGTAAGCAAAAACAGCCTAAAAGAGATGCTTAAAGAATACTTTGGAATTACTCCACTTAAAGTAAATTCTCTAAGAACTCACGCTAAGGTTAAAAGATTTAGAGGTAGAGCTGGCGTTCGTGATGCGCTTAAAAAATTCTATGTAACTCTACCTGAGGGCGTTAGCCTAGACAAACAGGAGGCATAAGATGGCGATAGTTTCATATAAACCATATACTCCAAGCAGAAGATTTATGACAGGTCTTAGCTCTGAGAATATCACAGCTAAAGCCAGTGTTCGCTCACTGCTAGTAAAAATCCCAGCAACAGCTGGTAGAAACAACAATGGTCGCATCACAAGCCGTCACAAAGAAGCAGGTGCTAAAAAGCTTTATCGTATCATTGACTTTAAACGCAAAAAATACGATATCCCTGCAAAAGTAGAGGCTATTGAGTATGACCCAAATCGCAATTGTCGTATAGCGCTTCTTAGCTATGCTGATGGCGAGAAAAGATACATCATCCAACCAAGCGGTCTAAAAGTAGGTGATGTAGTAGCATCTGCTGAGACTGGTCTAGATATAAAACCAGGCAACGCAATGAAGCTAAAAAATATCCCAGTAGGTACTATCGTTCACAACATAGAGCTAAAACCAGGTAAAGGTGCTCAAATGGCTCGCTCAGCTGGTGGCTATGCTCAACTAATGGGTAAAGAAGAAAAATATGTAATCCTTCGCCTTCCAAGTGGTGAGATGCGCCAAGTTTTGGCTGAGTGTATGGCTACAATCGGCGTAGTAGGCAATGAAGACTGGGCAAATGTAACAATAGGTAAGGCAGGTCGCAATCGCTACCGCGGTATCCGTCCACAAACTCGTGGTTCAGCAATGAACCCAGTAGATCACCCACACGGTGGTGGTGAAGGCAAGAAAAACTCTGGCCGTCATCCAGTAACACCATGGGGCAAACCAACTAAGGGTGCGAAAACTCGCCGCAAAAAAGCAAGTGATAAGCTAATAATTTCAAGAAGAAAGGGTAAATAAAATGGCTAGATCTCTTAAAAAAGGGCCGTTTGTAGATGCTCATGTGCTTAAAAAAGTACAAGCGGCTAAAAAGGCTAATGACAATAAGCCTATTAAAACATGGTCTAGAAGAAGTACAATTCTTCCTGATATGATTGGGCTTACATTCAATGTTCATAATGGCAAAAACTTTATCCCTGTATATGTAACTGAAAACCATGTAGGCTATAAGCTAGGCGAGTTTGCACCAACTCGCACTTTCAAAGGCCACAAAGGCTCAGTTCAAAAGAAAATCGGTAAATAAAGAAGGCAAAAATGAGTAAATCAATCATAAAATTCGTTCGCCTTTCTCCAACAAAGGCAAGACTAATCGCAAGAGAAGTTCAAGGGATGAATGCTGAACTAGCACTTGCTAGCCTAAGCTTTATGCCAAATCGTGGTGCAAAATACATAGCAACAGCTATTAGTTCAGCTGTGGCAAATGGTGGCTTTGAGCCAGAAGAAGTGGTAGTAAAAAGCTGCCGTGTGGATGCTGGTCCTGTGCTAAAAAGATTTCGTCCAAGAGCAAGAGGAAGCGCAAGTAGAATTCGCAAACCAACTAGCCATATCTTGGTAGAAGTAGCAAAAGCTACAAAAGACGAGAAATAAGGAAGCATAAAATGGGACAAAAAGTAAATCCAATAGGTCTAAGACTAGGAATCAATAGAAATTGGGAATCTCGCTGGTTTCCTGCTAAGGCTACTTTGGCTGAGGGTATTAGCGAAGACTATAAGATCAGAAAATTCCTAAAAGCAAAACTATATTATGCTGGAATTTCACAAATCTTAATTGAGCGTACAGCTAAGAAAATTCGTATAACAGTAGTAGCTGCACGCCCAGGCGTAATCATTGGCAAAAAAGGTGGAGAAATCGACACCCTAAAAGCTGATGTAGTAAAACTAGTAAACAAAGATGTAGCTATAAACATCAAAGAAGAGCGCCGTGCAGGTAGCTCAGCTCAGCTTGCAGCTGAAAATGTAGCTATGCAACTTGAGCGCCGTGTGGCTTTCCGCCGTGCGATGAAAAAAGTAATCCAAGGCGCACAAAAAGCAGGTGCAAAAGGTATTAAAATCTCAGTAGCAGGCCGCCTAGGTGGTGCTGAGATGGCTAGAACAGAGTGGTATTTAGAGGGTCGTGTTCCACTTCATACTCTAAGAGCAAAGATTGATTATGGCTTTGCTGAGGCTCATACTACATACGGAAATATCGGTATTAAAGTATGGATATTCAAAGGCGAAATTCTACAAAAAGGAATTCAAGCTGAAAAGAGTGAAGAAGCAGCTCCAAGAAAACCACGCCGCAGTAGAAGGAGCAAATAATGTTACAACCAAAAAGAACAAAATATCGCAAGATGATGAAAGGCCGTAACCGCGGCTATGCTACAAGGGGAACAAAGCTTGCTCTTGGTGAGTTTGGACTAAAGGCTATTGAGGCTGGTCGCATCAACTCACGCCAAATAGAAGCGGCTCGTCAAGCATATACTCGCCATGTAAAGCGTCAAGCAAAATCGTGGATTAGAGTTTTCCCTGACAAACCTATCACCAAAAAACCTCTAGAAACTCGTATGGGTAAAGGTAAAGGTGGAGTTGAAGAGTGGGTAATGAATATTAAGCCAGGTCGCATAATATTTGAGCTTGCTGGTATTAGTGAGGAGCTTGCAAGAGAGGCTCTTACTATAGCTATGAACAAGCTTCCATTTAAAACCAAGTTTGTAACAAGAGAGAGCGAAAATGAAATATACTGAGATAAAAGATAAAAGCGCAAGCGAGTTAGCTACGCTACTTAAAGAAAAAAAGGTGCTTTTATTTACCCTTAGACAAAAGCTAAGAACTATGCAGCTTTCAAATCCAAATGAGATTAGAGAGACTCGCAAAGATATTGCTAAAATAAATACAGCAATTAGCGCAAAAGGATAAAAAATGGCAGCAGATATGAAAAGAGTAATTCAAGGCCTTGTAGTAGCTAAATCAGGTGATAAAACTGCAAGTGTGCTAGTAGAGCGCAGAGTTATGCACCCTAGATATCACAAATTCGTAAAAAGATTTAAAAAATATCTAGTGCATGATGAGAAGAATCAGCTAAATATCGGCGATACAGTGAGCGCAATCGAGTGCCGCCCACTAAGCAAATCTAAAAAATTCCGCCTAAAAGCTGTTCTTAAAACAGGAGTTGAATAATGATACAAAGTTTTACAAGACTAGCAGTAGCTGATAATAGCGGAGCTAAAGAGCTAATGTGTATCAAAGTACTAGGCGGTAGCAAAAGACGCTATGCTAGCCTAGGCGATGTTATTGTTTGCTCAGTGAAAAAAGCTCTACCAAATGGTAAGATCAAAAAAGGTCAAGTGGTAAAAGCAGTAGTAGTTCGCACTAAAAAAGAGGTTCAAAGACCAGATGGTGCGCTAATTCGCTTTGATGAGAATGCAGCTGTAATCCTAGATGCAAAAAGAGAGCCAATCGGCACTCGTATCTTTGGACCAGTGGGCAGAGAAGTGCGCTATGCAAACTTTATGAAAATCGTATCGCTTGCGCCGGAGGTGTTATAATGGCAGTAAAATATAAAATCAAAAAAGGTGATAATGTAAAAATTATCGCTGGCGATGACAAGGGCAAAACAGCAAAAGTTATCCAAGTTTTAGCAAAAGAAGGCAAAGTAATTTGCGAAGGCATTAAAATAGCCAAAAAAGCTGTTAAACCAAGCGAAAAATATCAAAATGGTGGTTTTATAAATAAAGAAATGCCTATTGATATTTCAAATGTAGCAAAAGTAGAGGGCTAAGAAAATGGCATTTCAAGCAAGATTACAACAAAAATATAAAGATAGCGTTCGTGGCGCACTTACAAGCGAGTTTGATATCAAAAACCCTATGCTTGTCCCAGCTCTTGAAAAAATCGTTATTAGCGTAGGAGCAGGTGATAGCGCAAAGGATCAAAAAACTTTGCAAAATATGGCTGATACTATCTCGCTAATCGCTGGACAAAAAGCACTTATCACAAATGCTAAAAAGTCAGTTGCCGGCTTTAAAGTGCGTGAGGGCTTTCCTGTTGGTATCAAAGTAACACTTCGCAAAGAGCAAATGTATGTGTTTTTAGACAAACTAATTAGCATCGCTTTGCCAAGAGTTAAAGACTTCCGTGGTTTGCCACGCAATGGCTTTGATGGTAGAGGTAACTATAACTTTGGTCTAAACGAGCAGCTAATGTTCCCTGAGGTAGTATATGATCAAATCATCCGCACTCACGGTATGAACATTACTATTGTTACAAGCGCACCAGATGACAAGCAAGCATTAAAGCTACTTGAGCTTCTTGGCCTACCATTTGCAAAAGGAAAGTAAAATGGCAAAAAAATCAATGATAGCAAAAGCAGCTCGCCCTGCTAAATTTTCTAGTCGCAAATACACAAGATGTAATATCTGCGGTCGCCCACACTCTGTTTACCGCGACTTTGGTATTTGTCGTGTGTGCCTAAGAAAAATGGCAAACGAAGGCCTAATCCCAGGTCTTAAAAAAGCAAGCTGGTAAGGAATAAAAATGAACGATTTAATCTCAGATGCACTAACTAGAATTCGCAATGCTAGTATGCGCAGACTTGATACTACAAAGCTACTTCACTCAAATGTTGTTGAAGGTGTGCTAAAAGTGCTTGAAGCAAAAGGTTATGTTGAAAGCTTTAATGTAGTTGAAGAAGAACGCAAAAAATTCATCAATGTAGTGTTAAAATACGACGAGCGTGGCACTAGCGTAATTACTGAAATCAAAAGAGTATCAAAACCAGGACGCCGTGTATATAAAGGCAAAGATGAAATCAAACGCTTTAAAAACGGCTATGGAACAATCATTGTTAGCACAAATAAAGGCGTGCTAGCAAATGATGCTGCTTACAAAGAAGGTGTAGGCGGCGAAGTACTTTGTACTGTTTGGTAGGAATTCTAGATTTAGATTTTAGGTGTAGAAAGCTAGGGAATTCTAGAATTCCCTAGCTTTCTTTTAACTTTTCTATGGCATTTGACGAAATATTCAAAAATCGTAGAAGCGTCATAGACAAATAGAAAAGGACGAAAATGTCAAGAATTGGCAAAAAACCTATCGTCATCCCAAGTGGCGTAGAGGTAAAACAAGATGGCTCTGTTCTTGTCTTTAAAAAAGGCAATGTAACAAAAGAGCTTGATACAAAAAACAATGTAAATGTAAGCATCAAAGATGGCCAAGTAGAGTTTAGCCCAAAAGGTGAAGACCGCCAAAGCAGAGCTTACTGGGGCACATACAGAGCGCTAGCTAACAATATCGTTGTAGGTATCACTGAGGGCTTTACTCGTGTGCTTGAAATCAATGGCGTTGGTTATAAAGCAGCTGTTAAAGGTAAGGTAGTAGAGCTTAACCTAGGCTTTTCTCACCCTATCAATCACGAGTTGCCAGCAGGTGTAGAAGCTAGTGTAGAAAAAAATCAAATCATCCTAAAAAGTGCCGACAAACAAGTAATCGGTCAAGTAGCAGCCCAAATCCGTGGATATCGCCCACCTGAGCCTTACAAAGGCAAGGGCGTAAAATACGCTGAAGAGCGCATCATCCGCAAAGCCGGTAAAACATCTAAGAAATAAGGGTAAATCATGGTAGCAAATGTATTAAAACGCAAAATTGCACTTCGCATTAAACGCAAAAAAAGAATTAGAGCGAAAATCTCAGGCTGCGAATCTTGCCCTAGAGTAAGTATTTTCAAATCAAACCGCACTCTTTATGCCCAAGTTATAAATGATGTAACTGGCACTACAATTTGTGCTAGCAATGGTGGCAAACTAGGAATTAAAGCAAATAAAGCTGGTGGCCAAGCCCTAGCAAAAGACCTAGCAGAAAAAATGAAAAGCGCAAAGATTGAAAATGCAGTGTTTGACCGCAATGGTTATTTGTATCACGGCGTAGTAGCTAGCTT
Organism: uncultured Campylobacter sp.; assembly: GCA_945873855.1. GTDB lineage: Bacteria > Campylobacterota > Campylobacteria > Campylobacterales > Campylobacteraceae > Campylobacter > Campylobacter magnus. Next base: position 20,550 of record CAMCEN010000017.1, on the reverse strand, counting down.
TGGCGAAGCTCTAAAAGCAAACGGCATAAAACTATAAGGATAAGCAATGAAATACAATAGAGAAGAATTCCAAGAAGTAATCGTTGATATCGGCCGTGTTACAAAGGTTGTAAAAGGCGGACGCAGATTTAGATTTACAGCTCTTGTAGTAGTAGGAAACAAAAATGGCTTAGTTGGCTTTGGTTATGGTAAGGCAAAAGAAGTTCCAGATGCGATGAGAAAAGCAGTTGATGATGCTTTCAAAAACATCGTTGAAGTAAAACTTAAAGGTAGCACAATACCACACGATGTAGAGGTAAAATATAACTCAAGTAAAATCTTGCTAAAACCAGCTAGCGAAGGTACAGGCGTTATTGCCGGTGGTTCAGCTCGTCCAGTTGTCGAGCTAGTGGGAATTCGTGATATTCTTACAAAATCACTTGGCTCAAACAATTCAGCTAATGTTGTGCGTGCCACAATCAAAGCTCTTAGTATGTTGAAAGGCTAAAAATGGGACTAGAAAAACTACAAAAAGCACCTGGCTCAACACACAAAACTAAACGCATCGGTCGTGGTTGCGGCAGCGGTATGGGTAAAACTGCTACTCGTGGTGGCAAAGGTCAAACTGCTCGCACCGGCTCACACCAAAAAAGAGGTTTTGAAGGTGGACAACAACCACTTCAAAGAAGACTACCAAAAGTAGGCTTTTACTCTCGCTTTGCTAAACCTTATGTAATCAATGTAGAGAAAATCACAGCTGTAAAAGAGCTGAAAGAAATTACATTTGAGAGCATTCAAAGCGTTCACAAAGTATCAAATAGCGTGAGCAAAATCAAGCTAATTGGCGCAGGCGCAAAAGAGCTTGCTAGCAAAATTAAAGATGACAAAGTAATCACTAGCGGAAATAAATAATGAACAAGACACTAACAAACAAAATTCTAATTACTCTTGGATTTTTGTTTATATATAGAGTGCTTGCTTATGTGCCAGTCCCTGGTGTAAATACTGAGGTTATCAAAGACTTTTTCACCAGCAATGCAAATAATGCTTTGGGGCTATTTAATATGTTTAGCGGAAACGCAGCAGAGCGCCTTAGCATTATTAGCCTTGGCATTATGCCTTATATCACAGCTTCTATTATTATGGAGCTTTTAGCAGCTACATTTCCAAACCTTGGCAAAATGAAAAAAGAGCGTGATGGTATGCAAAAATACATGCAAATCATCCGCTACGCCACAATCGTAATCACTATAATCCAAGCAATTGGTGTAAGCATTGGACTTCAAAGCCTAACAGGTCGTGGTGGCGAGCAAGCTATAATGATAGATATGAATTTATTTATCGCAATTTCATGTGCTTCTATGCTAACAGGCACAATGCTGCTTATGTGGATAGGTGAGCAAATCACACAAAGAGGCATAGGAAATGGTATTTCTCTAATCATCTTTGCTGGTATCGTAAGTGGAATTCCATCTGCGATTTCAGGCACTATTGATCTAGTAAATACAGGCGAGATGAATTTCTTAGTCGTGCTTGCTATTGCTGTGATTATTCTTGTAACTGTGGGTGTAGTTATTTATGTAGAACTTGGAGAGCGTAGGGTGCCTATATCTTATTCTCGCAAGACTGTGATGGAAAATCAAAACAAACGCATAATGAATTATATCCCTGTTAAAGTAAATTTAAGTGGAGTTATTCCACCTATTTTTGCCTCAGCGATTTTGATGTTTCCAAGCACGATTTTACAAGCTAGCACAAACGAATACATACAAATGATAAATGATTTTCTAAATCCTAGTTCGTATGTATTTAACCTATTAACATTTTTGTTTATAATTTTCTTTGCGTATTTTTATGCTTCAATAGTATTTAACGCAAAAGATATAAGCGAAAATCTAAAACGCCAAGGTGGCTTTATCCCAGGTGTTCGCCCAGGCGAGAGCACAGCAGAGTATCTAAACGAGCTTGCTAGTCGCATTACTTTTAGCGGTGCTATTTATTTGGGGCTAATTTCTACTTTGCCGTGGCTACTTGTGAAGTTTATGGGCGTGCCATTTTATTTTGGCGGAACTAGCGTGCTAATCGTGGTTTCAGTAGCACTTGATACTATGCGTCGCATAGAAGCTCAGGTATATATGAACAAATACCAAACCCTAAGTGCGGTAGGTCTATAATGGCAATAAGCATAAAAACTCCAAAAGACATCGAGGGAATGAGAGTAGCAAATCACATTGTAGCTCTCACCCTTGATGGGGTAGAAAAGCTAATTAAGCCAGGTGTAAGCCTTTTAGAGCTTGATGAGTTTTGTGAAAAAAGTATTTTAGAACACGGCGCAAAGCCGGCTTTTAAAGGGCTTTATGGCTTTCCAAACACAGCTTGTATCAGCGTAAATGAAGTAGTAATCCACGGAATTCCAAGCTCTTATAAACTAAAAGAAGGTGATATCGTAACCATAGATATAGGCTCAAAAATCAATGGATATTTTGGCGATAGTGCACGCACTTTTGGTGTGGGCAAAATCAGCGAACAAGACGAAAAGTTAATTGCATGTAGCAAAGATGCACTTTACTTTGGCATTGAAAAAGTAAAAGCTGGTATGCACTTTAAAGAACTTAGTTTTGCGATTGAAAACTTCATTCGTGATAGAGGCTTTGTGCCACTGCTTGGTTTTTGTGGGCACGGCATAGGACGCTCAGCACACGAAGAGCCAGAAATACCAAACTACTTAGAAGGCCCAAATCCAAAATCAGGTCCAAAAATCCGCAATGGAATGGTTTTTTGTATAGAGCCGATGATTTGTCAAAAAGACGGCACTCCAAGTGTAGATAAGGACAAATGGACCACTCGCTCAGTAGATGGACTAAACACAGCTCACTATGAACACTGCGTGGCTGTGATAAATGGAAAAGCTGAAATTTTAAGCAAGTAAATCTAGGGAATTCTAGATGGAATTCTAGAATATTTTAGGGAATTTTATCTTATAGAAAGGAGAAAAGTTGTCAAAAGACGATGTCATCGAGATAGACGGCACAGTGCAAGAAGCCTTGCCAAATGCTACTTTTAAAGTAGAGCTTGATAACAAGCATGTGATTTTATGTCATATCGCAGGGAAAATGCGTATGCACTATATAAAGATCATGCCAGGTGATAAGGTCAGAGTTGAGCTTACGCCATACAGCCTAGACAAAGGTCGCATTACTTATAGATATAAGTAAAATTAAAGCTTAGTTTAGCTAAAATACGCACTTTTTGGCTCGGGACTTAAGGCTGACAAGAAGTGTTTTCAAAGTCGCCACTATTTTGAAAACAGTTGGAATTCTAGATTTTTAGGGAATTCCTGAGGTCCAATCACGAAGTGGTTAGTAATTACAAAGGACAAACATGAAGGTTCGACCATCAGTAAAAAAGATGTGTGACAAATGCAAGATCATCCGCCGCAAAGGTGTGGTTCATGTGATCTGCGAAAATCCAAAACATAAGCAAAGACAAGGATGAGAAAATGGCTCGTATAGCAGGTGTAGATTTACCAAAGAAAAAGCGTGTAGAGTATGGTTTGACATACATTTATGGTATAGGTCTTTTTACTTCAAGAAAAATTCTTGATGCTGTAAAAATCTCTTATGATAAACGCGTACAAGATCTAAGTGAGGATGAAGCAGCAGCGATCCGCAAAGAAATTCAAGAACACTATATGGTAGAAGGTGATTTGCGCAAGAGCGTAGCTATGGATATCAAGGCTCTTATGGATCTAGGAAATTACCGCGGTCTTCGCCACAGAAAAGGTCTGCCAGTGCGTGGTCAAAAAACTAAAACAAACGCTCGCACTCGCAAAGGTAAGCGCAAAACAGTTGGCGCTGCTACTAAATAAGGATAATCAATGGCACAAAAAAAAGTAGTTAAGAAAAAAACCGCTCGCAAAAATATTGCTCGTGGTATCGTGTATATTTCAGCATCTTTTAACAACACAATGATTAGTGTAACTGATGAGATGGGTAATGCTATTGCGTGGAGCAGCGCAGGTGCTCTTGGCTTTAAAGGTAGCAAAAAATCAACTCCATATGCAGCGCAACAAGCAGTAGAAGATGCTCTAAACAAAGCAAAAGAGCATGGTATTAAAGAAGTAGGAATCAAGGTTCAAGGTCCTGGTTCTGGCCGTGAAACAGCAGTAAAAAGCGTAGGTGGCGTAGAGGGAATAAAGGTTCTTTATTTAAAAGACATTACTCCATTAGCGCATAATGGGTGTCGTCCACCAAAACGCCGCCGCGTCTAATTTTTTTGCGTACGCTGCACGCTATCTGCGACAAAAGTTTTCTGCGCACTTCACTCGACGCACCATCAGTGCGCCTTCGCTTGTGCTTGAAACCTTTTGCCACATCTAGCGCACATCGCACACAAAAAAATCAAACGCTTGGTTATTTTTGGAATTCCAAATTGGAATTCGTTTATATAAGAATTATTTAAGGAATAAATTATGGCAAGATATACAGGAGCAGTTGAAAAACTAGAAAGACGTCTTGGCGTATCTTTGGCGCTAAAAGGTGAGAGAAGACTAGCTGGCAAATCAGCATTAGACCGCCGCCCTTACGCACCAGGACAACACGGACAAAGAAGAGGCAAAATCAGCGATTATGGTATGCATTTGCGTGAAAAACAAAAAGCACGCTTTATGTATGGTGTAAGCGAGAAACAATTCCGCAGAATTTTTGCTGAGGCAGCACGCAGAGAGGGTAACACAGGAGAGCTTTTAGTAGCTCTTTTGGAACAAAGACTAGATAATGTAGTTTATCGCATGGGCTTTGCTACAACTCGTCGTTTTGCTCGTCAGCTTGTAACTCACGGACATGTGCTAGTTAATGGCAAAAGAGTAGATATCCCATCATATAGAGTAGTAGCTGGGCAAAAAATAGAAATCGCTGAAAAAAGCAAACAAAATCCACAAATCGTTCGTGCAATCGAGCTTACAAACCAAACTGGTATAGCTGCTTGGGTTGATGTGGATAAAGACAAAAAATTTGGAATTTTCACTCGTGTTCCAGAGCGCAGTGAAGTAGTAATTCCAGTAGAAGAGCGTTACATAGTCGAGCTTTACTCAAAATAATAAGGGGGCCGAATGAAAAAGGTAACTATTGAGGCTTTTACTCCTACTGAAATAAAAGTAGAGCAACTTGGCAACAACGAGGCTAGAATTAGCGTTTGGCCTTTTGAGAGTGGTTATGGCGTTACGCTAGCGCACCCACTTCGCCGCTTGCTTTATAGCTCTACTGTAGGTTTTGCGCCAACTGGTGTGAAAATCGAAGGCGTAGAGCATGAGTTTGATAGTATGCGTGGTATGCTAGAAGATGTTACGATTTTTATCGTAAACCTAAAAAACCTACGCTACAAGCTAAAAAACAATGCTAAGCGTGAAGTAGTTCACTATGAGTTTGAAGGCCCGCTTGAAATCAGCGGTAAAGATCTAAATAACGACCTTGTAGAGATTGTCAACCCTGATGCTTATTTAGCTACTATCAATGAAGATGCTAAGCTAAGCTTTGATCTTATTATAGAAAAAGGCATCGGCTATGTGCCAAGTGAGAATATAAAAGAAGAAATCGAGAGTGGGTTTATCGCTCTTGATGCTTTCTTTACGCCTGTTAAAAAAGCAGTATATGATATCCAAAATGTGCTAGTTGAGGATAACCCTGACTATGAAAAAATAGTTATGACTGTAACAACTGATGGGCAAATCTCTCCGCTTGAGGCTTTTCAAAGCTCAGTTTCAGCTATGTATAAGCAACTTGGAATTTTTGACAAAATTCTTGAAGTTGATAGCTCTAGCTCAATTTCTGCTAGTACAAACAAAGGCGAACATGCTAAGCTTTTTGAGAGTGTAGATAGCCTAAATCTTAGTGTTCGTAGCTTAAACTGCCTTAAAAAATCAGGTATTGAGCTAATAGGCGAGCTAGCTTTGATGAGTGAGGCAGAATTAAAAGAAATCAAAAATCTTGGCAAAAGAAGCCTTGATGAAATGAAAGATGTAATGAAAGCTATTGGTTATGCTTTTGATGGTAGCTTTGAAGGCAATAAAGAGGCTATCCGCAAGAAAATAGCTGAGTTCAAAAAAGGAAAATAAATGAGACATAATCACGGATATAGAAAACTTGGTCGCACAAGCTCTCACAGAGCTGCGCTACTAAAAAACCTAAGTATTGCTATTATTAAATCAGGTAAAATCGAGACTACTTTGCCAAAAGCAAAAGAGCTTAGGAGCTATTTTGAAAAGTTAGTAACTCGTGCTAGAAAAGGCGATAGCGAGGCTCACAGAGCTGTTTTTGCAAGTCTTCAAGACAAAGAAAGCGTAAAAAAACTAGTAAGCGAAATCGCTCCAAAGTTTGTAGGTGTAAATGGTGGCTATACACGCATTATCAAAACTCGTGTTCGCAAGGGTGATGCTGCGCAAATGGCTTATATTGAGCTAACAAAATAAAGAGCTCGTCTAAGGAATTCTAGATTTGAATCTAGAATTCCTTGGAAAAAATATAAAAATTTAAAATGATTCCTTTTAGTGACGAAGAACTTTTAGAACCTGTTCAAGCTAGCATAGATGTAATCCGCCCTATGATAGAAGCTGATGGTGGAGGCATAGAGCTAGTGGAGATAAAAAACGGCGTTATTTATGTCCGCCTTAGTGGACACTGTGTAGGCTGCGCTGCTAGTAATACAACACTAAAAATGGGCGTCGAGCGTCAAATACGCAACGATATCCACCCAGAACTCGTAGTAGAAAATATCACAAATCAAAAATAATGAACGCAAGAACTCTTAGAAAATCAGCAATCAAAGCCTTTCGCAAATACGATTTTGCTTTGGCGGCGAAGCTTTTTTCTTTAGCTTATGAGAAAAAACATAGCAATGAATTTTTGCTTTTTATAGAACTTTGCTCTTTGGCTTTGGATGATGAAGAGGGTGTTTGGTCGCTTTTTGATGTATATGTTGATAATATAAACGCAAACCAAGAAGAAAACCTAAAAACCATAATAGAAATAATCGAAACCTCAAACTACAAAAATATCCGCCAAATAGAAAATATAAATGGCGTTAGTTATCACGACTTTTTAGAAATTGCCAAAAAAACAGGTGAGTTTGTAAAGACTTTTGAGAATATCACTCACTCAAGCAAGCTAATAATTAGCTCAAAAGACGAGCTAGCTGATTTTATAGAAAGGCTTATTGACCACGGCTTTGCTGATCTTGCGGCGCATTATATGGAAGATCCTGCGTGGAGCATGAGCCTAGCGCACTTAGCCCCCAAGCTAAAAGCAAAATCACAGCAAAGGCAAAGCGATGAAAATTGAGCTAAAAGATACTTTTATCACCGACAATTCAACCCAGTGCGAAAAAGGCTGTTATTTTGTAAAAACTCGCTCAAATGCCCAGTTTGAAGAGCATGCCAAACAAGCAGGTGCTATCATTATCACTCCGCAAAAAGCCTATGAGTTAGCAAAAATTCCAGCAGACTTTAAAATCATCGGTATAACTGGCACAAATGGCAAAACCACCACCGCTACACTTTTGGCTCATATTTTAAATGCTCTTGGGCTAAAATGCGCTAATTGCGGTACTCGCGGGGCTTTCATAGGCTCTTTGCAGATTGCGCCAAAGGCACTTACCACAAATCAGTTTTTAACCACACTTGCGCTTATAAAAACTAGCTTAGAGCATGGCTGTTCACACTTTGTCATGGAAGTAAGCTCTCATGCAATAGCTCAAAACCGCATCGAAGCCCTGCCTTTTGCGCTAAAAATCTTTACAAATCTTAGCCAAGATCACTTGGACTATCACAAAAGCTTTGAAGAATACGCAGCGGCAAAATCAAGCTTTTTTGAAGGCGAGGGCAAAAAGCTAATAAACAAAGACGACCCACACATAAGGTATAACAAAGCAAACGCACACTTCTACGCTCTAAAAGGCAGTGGCGCAGAGTATGAAATAGACGAGCAAAACATCAGCGTAGGCTCTCAAAATCTAGAATTCTCATCTCATCTTTATGGCAGGTTTAATCTTTATAATATACTTTGTGCTTTTAGCGCAGCTGATTTGCTAGTGCCAAATAAAAAAAATGAGATTATAGCAGCTATTGCTGATTTTGCCGGTGTTCCAGGTCGCACGGAACTTATTAGCAAAGACCCGGTTGTCATAGTGGACTTTGCTCACACCCCAGATGGTATAGAAAAGGTGCTCTCTAGCCTTGCTTTTCGCTCTCTTATCGTAGTCATGGGCGCAGGTGGCGATAGGGATGCTAGCAAGCGGCCTATAATGGGGCAAATTGCTGCCAGCTTCGCTAAGACGCTTATTATCACAAGTGATAATCCTCGCAGCGAAGAGCCACAAAAGATAATAGAACAGATAAAAGCAGGCGCAAATAAAACCACAAAAGGCGCAAAAATCATCACAGAAAGCGACCGCAAAAAGGCAATCGCTTTGGCGCTTAGCCTAGTAAAAAAAGATGAAATAATCGCAATTTTAGGCAAAGGCGATGAAGACTACCAAGAAATAAATGGCGTAAAATACCCATTTAGCGATGCTGCTGTAGTAAGAGAACTGCTAAAAACTAAGTCTTGCTAGCAGCCAGCTAAGGAATTCTAAAATTAGCTAGAAAAAGGCAAATGAATTTTAGATTTTGTGCTAAAATTAAGCAAATTTTAGCCAAAGGAAAATAATGCAAATCACAATGCTAAAAAGCAAAATCCACAGAGCCACGGTGAGCGACGCAAATCTTAATTATATAGGCTCAATTACTATTGATGAAGAGCTTTTAAAAGCGGCAAATATCTACGAAAACGAGCGTGTAGAAGTGCTAAATATCAATAACGGCGAGCGTTTTGCAACTTATGCAATAAAGGGCAAAAAGGGCGACATGTGCCTAAATGGCGCAGCCGCTCGCTTAGCGCAAATTGGCGATATCATCATCGTAGTAGCTTACGCTTTAATTGATGAGCGAAGTGCTGCTGATTTTAAGCCAAAAATCGTGCATGTAAACGAAAAAAACGAAATTTGCGAGTAGCATGGCTGCTATAAAATAATAGGAATTCTAGATTCTAAGAATTCTAGAATTCCCATTATTTTTTCTTAGGAATTCTAGAATTCCTAAAAGCCAAAAAGCACAAGAAGCGCAAAAAGGTTAAAAAATGATAAATGACGCAATAGCCAAAAGCTACGAAGCTGCAAACTACGCTAGCCACGCTTACGAACAAAGTTTCATTGCTAATCTTCACGCAAGAGCTAGGCTGCGAGGTCTAAACCCAAAAGCTCCAAATAGCGCAAAAGTGCTAGAAATCGGCTGTGCAAGCGGCGGTAATCTCATCGCCCAAGCCCTTGTTTTCAAAGATGCTCAATTTACTGGCATTGATCTCTCAAAAGCTCAGATCGCAAACGGCAAAACTGCCCTAAAAAAAATCGGTATAAAAAATATAGATTTACTCTGCCTTGATATTTGTGATGCCACGGCGCATTTTGGCTCGCAGAAGTTTGATTATATCATCGCTCACGGTGTTTATAGTTGGGTGCCACCATTTGTGCAAAAGGCGATTTTAGAGCTTTGCGGCAAACTGCTTAGCAAAGATGGTGTAGCGATGATAAGCTACAATGTCTATCCTGGCTGGAAATTTAAAGAAATCACGCGCGATTTTATGCGCTTTGCTAGTAGCGATGTAAGCGTAGAAGATGAGCCTGAACGCAAGCTGGATGTGGCTTTAGGGGCACTTGCTTTTGAACAGGCGTTTTACCGCACAGATCTTACAAATGACAGCTACCAGCTAGTAACAAGGCAGGCAAAGGCTGCACTTGGGACGATTTCTCATTTGCCTAGGCATTATTTGATTCATGATTATTTAGAGCTTTGCAACTATCCTACGTATTTTTGCGACTTTGTGGCTGACGCGCAGGATGCTGGATTAGCTTATGTTGATGATATGCAGCTTTGCTTTGATACCAAGGTTTTGGCTCACGAGGCTTTAAGGCAGTATGAAAAAGCAAGCTTTGCTAGCAGAGTTCAAAAAGAGCAAATGCACGATTTTCTTAACGCCACAGCCTTTCGCCACTCGCTTTTGACGCTAAAAGAAAATGAAAGCGCTCTAAAATTAGAATACAAAGATCTAGAATTCTCTGGACTTTTTATCGGCATAAAGGCTAAAAGCCAGAGCCTAAAAGAGCGTAGCAACAACTGCGCTAGTCATGCTCTAATCTGTGCTTTGTTTGATGCTTATCCTGGTACAATTAGCTGTGATGAGGCTAATAGGATTGCTGGAGGTAGGCTAGCAGAGTGCGTTTTTGAGCTTATTAGCAAGCTTGATGTGGCGATTTATTTTAGCTCTGTGCCTTTTAATGCTATTAAATACGAAGCTGGCAAAAGTCGTATTAGGGCTGATTATTTAGGCTTTTTGCGCTTTTTAGCAAGCCCTGAGAATAAAAATTTCGTGCTATGTACGCCAAAAAACGGCGTTTATGCCCTACACAAAAACGACTGCGAGGCTGTTTTTATGATGGACGGGACGCACTCAAAGGCTGATATAGTGGCTCATTTTGTAGAACTTTGTCAAAAAAACAACGCTGCTCCAAGCCGCATAATAGATGGTAAAAAGGTGCTAATTGAGAGCAAAAAAGAACAAGAAGCATACTTTGATGAGGCGATTTCTACGCTTATTAGCGATTTAGAGGCGCAGTGTATGTTTGAGAGTATTTCATGATTTTAGGCAAGATTGATTATTTAAACCTTTTGCCTTTTCATGTATTTTTAAAGGCCTCAAGATTACAAAACGCTACTAAAAAAAGCATAGAGCTAAAAAAAGGCACGCCTAGTAAGCTTTGCGATGATTTGCGTGCTAGGCGCATTGATGCTGGGGTGATTTCTAGCATAGAAGCAAGGCGATATAAACAGCTAAATTTTGGCATTTGCGCTAAGGGCAGGGTAAACTCTGTGCTAGTAGAAAAGGGCTCAAAACCCCAAAAAGACGCCCAAAGCCGCAGCTCAAATATGCTAGCAAAAGTGCTAGGCATAAAAGGTAAAGTGCTAATAGGCGATAAGGCTCTAAAAGCGTATTTAAAAGCCCCGCAGGACTTTTATGACTTAGCGACTTTATGGGAGCAAAAGACAGCTTTGCCCTTTGTCTTTGGTCGTTTTGCCTGTGTAAAAAATAAAAAAGCTTATGAAAAAATTATTAAAGTTTTCTTAAATAAAAATATAAAAATACCACGCTATATATTAAATTCCTACTCACAAAGTCGTCAAATCAGCCAAAATGATATTTTAGAGTATCTAAAACTAATTTACTATAAAATCGGCAAAAAAGAACAAAAAGCCCTAAAAATCTTTATCTCACGCTCACGAAGCTTACATTTTAAAGCATAGATTTTACTTAGGAATTCTAGAATTCCTAAGTAAAATCTAGAATTCCTACGCAAAATTTCATATCTAAAAATACCCCCTAACCCCCAAAAATACACTAGGAATTCTAGATTAAATTATAACTTTACTGATGGTTAATAATTTTTTTGCTTAAAAAATAAAAATTAAGCAAAACTTAAAGAAAATTTTTTTATAATTCTTTCATAATTTTATTTTAGGAGGGTGTGATGAACGCACATGATTACATAAGCGATGTTCTTGATTATATAGAAAGAACCAGCCTTGGACAAGTTACTTTCAAACAAGCAGCAACTGAGATTTTGCGTGCCTTAGAGCCAGTGCTTGATAGAGAGCCAAAATACATAAAACATAAAGTGGTAGATCGCATGGTTATGCCTGAGCGCACAAACATCTTCCGTATTACTTATGCAAATGACAAGGGCGAGCCAGAGAGCCACTATGGTTACCGCGTGCAGTTTAACTCAGCTATCGGGCCATATAAAGGCGGTCTTCGCTTTCATCCTAGCGTAAATCTTGATATTATCAAGTTTCTTGGCTTTGAGCAAATCTTTAAAAACTCACTAACAGGTCTTAGCATGGGTGGCGCAAAAGGTGGCGCAAACTTCGATCCAAAAGGAAAAAGCGATGGCGAGATTATGAGATTTTGCCAAGCTTTCATGAACGCACTGCACGAAATCATCGGTGATGTTATCGATGTGCCTGCTGGCGATATCGGCGTAGGCGGCAGAGAAATCGGCTATATGTTTGGTCAATACAAACGCATCAAACACCGTTTTGAAGGAACTCTAACAGGCAAAGGCCTAAGCTGGGGCGGCTCGCTAGTTAGAACAGAAGCTACTGGATATGGTCTAGTTTATTTTGCTAACGAAATGCTTAAAAAAGCAGGTCGTGGCTTTGAGGGCTTAACTTGCGCAGTAAGCGGGGCTGGAAATGTGGCAATCTATACTTGCGAAAAACTATATCAATTTGGCGCAAAACCAGTTACAGTAAGCGACTCAACTGGCTATATCTACGATGCTGAGGGTATCGATGTAGCCTTGCTAAAACAGCTAAAAGAAGTAGAGCGCGTAGGTCTAAGAGAATACTCAGTTCGCAAAGCTGGTAGTAAATTTATCCCAGTTAGCGAGTATAAACCTGGCAGAAATGGCGTTTGGGATGTCAAATGCGACGCAGCTTTCCCTTGTGCTACTCAAAATGAAGTTAGCCTAGCAGATATCGAAGTGCTATATAATAACGGCTGTCGCTTGCTAGCTGAGGGTGCAAACCTTCCAAGCACGCTTGATGCGATGGAGTTTATGGCGGCAAAAAGCGATTTCTTATACGGCCCAGCAAAAGCTGCAAACGCAGGTGGTGTGGCAACCAGCGGTCTAGAAATGGCGCAAAATGCGGCTATGGAGTCTTGGAGCTTTGAGAAAGTAGATGCTAGACTTCAAGACATTATGAAGCATATTTTTGATATTAGCTATGAGACTTCTGTGGAGTTTGGCAAACCAGGTGATTTGGTGCTTGGTGGAAATATCGCTGGTTTTAGAAAAGTAGCTGATGCGATGATAGACCAAGGCTACTAAGAATTTTAGCTAATTAGGAATTCTAGAATTCCTAGTGCTTCTTTGTGTTTTTTGGGGACTTTTGGCTTGGCTAAAAGTCCCTTTTTTTATTTTTATAGTTTTTTGTAATTTTTTGGGAATTCTAGAATTCTCTAGTAAATTATACTAGAATTTTAGAATTCTAAAATTATCTACAATCTAAGGAATTCTAGTTAGGAATTCTAGAATTCTCTAAAATCTAAGGAATTCTAAAATTCCCTAAGGAATTCTAGTTAGGAATTCTAGAATTCCCTATTCTTTAAATAATTTTTTAACTTAATAATGCTAAAATGCCAAGTTTTTAATTTTTTGAAAGGGATGAAATATGCAAACAAATCATTCTAATGGCTGTGGTTGCACTTCTAGACGCGGTTTTATCGGGTTTAGTTTTGGTGCTGTTGCAGCAGTGGGTGGTCTTTTTGCGCTTGGCGCGATGAAAAAGACTTGGGATCCACTACCTAGCGTGCGTGCGGCTGGTTTTACTACAGTAGACCTTAGTCCGCTAAAAGACGGTGAGTTCTCACAAGTTGAGTGGCGTAAAAAACCTATTTTTATAGTCAAAAAATCAGCTGATATGAAACCAAATGATAATCGTGATGTAGTTATCGGCGATGGTCGTTATATGGTAGTTATCGGGCTTTGTACTCATCTTGGCTGTATTCCTAGCTGGAACGCAGCAAATAAACAATTTAAATGCGCTTGCCATGGTGGCGAGTTTGACGACAGCGGTCTAAACACCTTTGGGCCACCACCTCGTCCTCTTGATATCCCACCATTTAGGATAGATGGCACAAAACTAGTGCTTGGTGAAACTGGCCCAGAGTATGAAAAACTCATGGCTCAGGCATAAGGGGGAGTAAATGGCACATATTACAAAAGCTACCAGTGTAAAGGACTGGTTTGATCAAAGAATAGCTCTAACAAAGCTTTGGAATGTCTTAGCAGCGCAGTACTGGGTACCAAAAAACATTAGCTGGCTATGGGCGATGGGCGTGGTGCTAACTGTGCTTTTCACCTTGCTTTTTGTCAGCGGTTTGCTACTACTGATGTATTACAAACCAGATGCAAAACTAGCATTTGATAGCGTAAACTACACTATAATGCAAGAAGTAGAATACGGCTGGCTATGGCGACATATTCACGCAGTTGCGGCTTCTGTTATTTTCCTTGTGATTTATATTCACATGTTTACAGGCATTTACTACGGTTCTTATAAAAAAGGCCGCGAGATGATTTGGATTACTGGTATGGTGCTTTTCCTTGTATTCTCAGCTGAGGCCTTTAGTGGATATATGCTACCTTGGGGGCAAATGAGCTACTGGGCGGCTATGGTTATTACAAATCTATTTGGCGGAATTCCAGTTATCGGCGAGGCTTTGGTTGAGTGGATTAGAGGTGATTTTGCTGTAAGCGACCCTACGCTAACTCGCTTTTTCATGCTTCATGTTTGTTTGTTGCCTATTGTTATTATTATGACTATTGTAGTTCACTTCTACACTCTACGCGTCCCACATGTAAACAACCTTGAGGGCGAAGAAATAGACTTTGAAGTAGAGGCTGAGAAATACCTTGAGGGCAAAACAAAAGAGAGCAAAGTAATTCCATTTTGGCCAGCATTCCTTAGCAAGGATTTCATGTATGTAAGCTTCTTTATGATTTTCTTTATCTATCTAGTTTGCTTCCATTTTAACTTTGCTATGGATCCTATTAACTTTGACCCAGCAGATCCAGGTAAAACTCCACTACACATTTATCCAGAGTGGTATTTTCTGTGGCAATACGAAATTTTGCGTGGCTTTTTCTTTGATATCCCGCTTGGCTTTATGACGCTAAAAGCAGCTGATATCGGCTCTGCGGCTATGGGCTTTGCTGGAATTTCACTTATTTTGATGCCTTTATTAGATAGAAGCGATGTTGTAGCTCCTGCTCACAAGCGCCCTGCATTTTTCATTTGGTTCTGGATTTTCTTGATTGATTTGATTATTCTTACAATCTATGGAAAATTGCCACCAACAGACTTTAACGCTTGGGTAGGCTTTTATGCATCTGTAGGATATTTGGTGCTACTTCTTGTAGTTCTTCCTATCATTACCATTAAAGAAAGAAAGGCTGCAAAATGAAACAACTAGTATCATTTATCGTAGTAGTCGTAGTTACTGCGGTTACTTACTGGGGTGTGGAGCCTCTTGCTCATTCAGTTATGAATCCGCATGTAGCCCCTGCGAATTTTAACTTCGCTGAAGAAGACTACGAACAAGCAATGGCTGGACTATCTGCTTTTCAAGTAAAAATCGACGAAGCTACAAAATCAGGCGAAGAAGCAGCCATCACTAAGGCTAAAAAAGACTATGAGTACGCTGATGCTATCGTCCAAGAAAACATTAGATTCTGGGATGAGATCAAGGCTATCGATCTAGCAAAGGGTGATGCCGCAAAAGGTGCTGAGCTAATCCAAATGGCAGGCTGTACAGGCTGCCATGGACTAAAAGCAGCTGGCATGGATAATCCAAACGACTATAAAACAGCAGTTAGCGGTATGAGCGTAGCACCAAGCGATATTAGCAATATTGCTTATTTGTATGATGAGAAGTTCTTAGCAGCACTTATTAAAGACCCTGCTAGAGCTTTGAAAGTTACTCATAAATTTGGCGATGAGAGACCATTTGAGATGCCAGCGTTCTTTGGCGCAGGTGGTAATCTAAACGAAGAAATCGCTCACATCGTAGCTTACCTAAAAAGCATAGCTCCTAAAGAGATGAGCAATAAAGAAGTGTTTGAAAGCGCTTGTGCTCGTTGTCATGATATGAAATACGACAATGTATTTGCCGCTGGCAATAAACAAGAGATCAAAGCTTACCTTGGTATCACACCACCTGATCTATCTATGTATATCCGCAGCCGCAGCATAGAGTATCTACACAACTTCATCAACGACCCTCAAAAAATGCTAAATGGCACTTCAATGCCACGCGTTGGTCTAAATGAACAAGCACAAAATCAAGTAGTAGCTTATATGCAAAGCGTCGGCGATAGCAAAAAAGAAGAGCGCGAGAGCCTTGGTCTTTGGATTATGGGATATTTCCTTATCCTTGGAATCCTAGCTATTCTTTGGAAAAACAAAGTTTGGCGCAACCTTCACTAAAAGCTATTAGGAATTCTAGATTTTAGAATTCCTACAACTTTAAATCTAGAATTCCTAGTAGAAAATGCTTAGGAATTCTAGATTTCTTACTGATATTTATACCTTAAAATCATTTTGGAACACCTTTTGCTTGTTATTTTCTAAAATTAGCAAAAAGGCTAAAAATGAGATATATTTTCTTACTAGCATTTATCATCGCAGCAGCTTATAGCGCAAAGGTAAAAGACCTAGCTAGCGTAATCGGCGTGCGTGAAAACCAAGTCATCGGCTACGGCCTTGTAGTAGGACTTAGCGGCACTGGCGATGGCTCTAGCTCAAAATTTACCATCCAATCAATCGCAAATATGCTACAAAGCGTAAATGTAAAACTAAGCCCAAATGATATAAAAAGCAAAAATGTAGCTGCTGTAATGGTAACAGGACGCCTGCCAGCCTTCGCTCGCCAAGGCGATACCATAGACATCTCAGTAAGCTCAATCGGCGATGCTAAAAGCCTAATGGGTGGCACGCTACTACTAACTGCGCTAAAAGGCGTGGATGGCGAAATCTACGCTCTAGGTCAAGGCGCGCTAGCACTAGGTGGCTCAGTAGGTCGTGGTGGCAATCACCCTACCGCAGCCACCATCCCAGGCGGTGGTATCATCGAGCGTGAGGTAGCCTACGACATTGCCACAGCTACAAACGCAAGCCTAAGTCTAAAAAACTCTAGCTTTGATACAGCCAAAAAACTCCAAGATGCGATAAACGCTCGCTTTGGTGGCTCAGCACTAGCAATTGACCCACGCACTTTGCAAATTCAAAAGCCAGAAAATATGAGCATGGTGGAGTTCATGGCAGCTGTGCTTGAGCTTGATGTGGATTACAGCGCAGAGCAAAAAGTAGTAATTGATGAGCGCACAGGCACAGTAGTAAGCGGCGTGGGCGTAAAAGTAGAACCTACCATCATCAGCCACGGCGGTATCACGCTAAAAATAGAGCCAAACACTTACACCCCAGCTGGCGATGCGCCAGCTCCAAATGTGCTAGATATCGGCGATAACACGAGCATAAATGCGGGCAATAACACGCTAAATGTAGGCACTGATACCACAGTAGCAAATGTAGCAAGAGCACTAAATAAGCTAGGCGCTTCGCCAAAAGATATAATTGCGATTTTAGAAAATCTAAAAAGAGCAGGCGCAATCCACGCTAACTTGGAGGTGATTTGATGATAGATAATACCTTAGCCATAAATGCTTATAACGCAAGCAAAATAGATGCGCTAACGCCAAGAAATGCTTCTGCTGGGAATTCTAGTTTTGCTAGCGAGCTAGACTTGGCTTTAGAAAAAAGTACTAAGCCAAGTGCTGAGTTTAAAGCCGGCTTTAAAGAGCAAAAAGAGCTAGTAAATGGCATTGATACCAAAGCACTTAGAGAACAAACTGATGCTTTTGAGAGCTTTTTTGTAAAAATGGTGCTTGATATTGCCATAAAGACTGAAAATCCACTCTTTGGCAAGGACGCAGGAGATGAAATATACGGCTCAATGTATCGCCAGACGATGAGTGAGGCACTCTCAGGTGGATTTGGATTTAGTGATATGATTTATGATTATTTATTAGAAAGGGCTAAATAATCTTTGCTTTTAGCCGATTTAGATGCTAAATATCTTTTAAGGAAAAGCTTATGATTAGCCCAGTTAGCACAGGTGCCAGCTATATCGCAAAACCAAGCGAAACAGCTAGGGTAAAACAAGAACAAACACAAGCCAGCCAAGGCAAACTAGAAAAAATCGCCGAGCAAATAAATAAAGGCGAGTATAAACTAGATTTAAAAACTCTAGCAACTAGGATAGCTGACGAACTGGCTTGAAATATTTTTCGGAGCCTAAAATGATAAAAAAATACCTAAACGACTCAATTGAGTGCTTAGCAAAGATAATAGCACTCACAAAAGAAGATATAGAAAACATAAAACACGCTAGGCATGACGAGGTCGGCCCTCACTCAGAGCTTAAAACCAAGCTTCTTGCAGCCTTTGAAACAAATAAAAAAGCCCTAGATGCAGAGCTGGTAAAACTAGCCTCACAGCACGCAGAAAAGAACATTGCTGAGCTTCTTGATGATGAGATAAAAGACAAGCTAAGCGAGCTTCGCACAGTATTATTAGAGCTAAAAGATGTAAATAGAGAATACGCAAAAAGCGTGGTGGTGGTAAAGGAGTTTTTTGACTCACTTGTAGGCGTGATGCTAGGCAAACCAACACAAAATAGCTATACTGATAAAGCGCTTGGTTCTAGTAAAGATGAAATTTTTAAAGCAAGGGTGTAAAAATGGGAATTTTTGATTCTTTATACATAGGCAACTCTGGCTTAAACGCTGCCCAAATCCAAATCCAAACCACCGGAAATAACATAACAAACGCAAACAACGAGTTCTATACTCGTCAAAGAGTGATCCAACAAGCAAGAGAAGGGCTTCACAGAGCAGGCGGAGATATAGGACTTGGCACAAATGTCCAACAAATCGTCCGTATGCACGATGAGTATGCTTACCAAAAAATGACTAGTTCATACTCAAACCTATCTGATACAGGCTATAAAGAGCAAATTTTAACAGAAATTACAAACCGCTTTCCAGACCTTGCTGATAGTGGAATTTTTCAGGATTTAAAAGACTATTATGCAGCGTGGAATGACTATGCCTCAAACCCAGCTGAAGCCTCACAAAAAACCGTGCTACTAAATGCAACTAGAATTCTAACAAACGATATAAACACAGCCTACAACGAGCTTGAAGAGATAAGAAGCACTGTAAATGAACAGTTTTTACTAACTATAGAAGAAGTAAATGAAATTGCTAAGCAAATCAGCGAAATAAATGCTGATTTGCAGCGCATAGAAATAAACACCAGCGTAAATGGCAACGATTTGCGCGATAAGCGTGATGAGCTAGAATTGCGCCTTAGCAAGCTTACAAATATTGATTCATTCAAAGAAGATATAAGCTCAAGGACTTTGTATAAAGACGATGCTACTATCTATGATATGGGACGAAACTACACTCTTAGTATAAATGGCATCACAATCGTAGATGGCTCAAACTACCATCCAATCAAGCTAAATACAGAATTCACAGAAAACGGCTACGCAGTGCCTTATTATGAGCTAAATGATGAGAGCCGCATTGATATCAGTGCTCGTTTTACTAGTGGAAAAATCGCAGCTATGCTAGATTTAAGGGGCCGCGTGCCAAATGGTGATGGCAGTTTTACAGATGGACTTATTACAAAATACCAAGACAATCTTGATGCTTTTGCCAAAACTCTAGTTACGCAAACAAATAGCATCTATGCTAGCTCAGCTAGTACTGAGATGGTCTCAGACTATCTAAAAGATGTAAAAGACGACACAACTCTACAAAATTTTGATAGCGGTATAAAAGATGGCGAGTTTACCGTAAAGGTCTACAACACCCAAGGGCAAGTAGTAGCACAGCGTAATATCGCAATAAATGCAGCAACCACGCTAAATGATATCACTAGGGGCAATTCTATTGTAAATGACTTTAATATGAATAGAGATGATAATGGCGATAATAATCTTACAAACGACCTAGATGATTATTTTAAGGCAGTTTATGCCTACGACCCAATTAGCAAGACAGGAAACATCTCATTTAAGCCAACTGATCGCCATCCAAGCGGATATTTCATCGCTATTGAAGATAATGGCACGAACTTTGCAGGTACCTTGGGGCTTTCAAAGTTTTTAGATGGTCAAAGTGCTGCTAGCATACGCCCAGACGATGATATCAACCACGACAGCGCTCTTATAAAAGGTGGCAAAAGCCCGCTTGCAGGCGATAATGAAATGGCTAATGATATGGTAAATATGCAAAATCAGCGCTTTTATTTTAATAGCCTTAGCACAGGAGAGTCTACCGAGACTATTAGCGGCTACTACCGCTACTTCACGACAGACATCGCAAGTGACACCGCAAGCGTAAAATCCCAACATGTAACAAACACCGCTATAAACAACACCTCAGTCCAAGAGTGGCAAAGCGTGAGCGGCGTAAATATAGATGAAGAGCTCTCAAATTTAATAAAGTTTCAATCAAGCTACGGCGCAGCAGCCAAGATCATCACAACAGTAGAAAGAATGCTGCAAACCTTGCTTGATCTTAAGCAATAATTATTTTAATCTAGAATTCCCTAGTTTCTGCTTCGCAGCTACTAGTTTTTTAGGGGTTAGGGGGTATTTTTTATTTAGGAATTCTAGAATTTTGTCTAGAAATTCTAGAATTTTACTTAGGAATTCTAGATTTTTGTTTATGAATTCTAGATTTTTGTTTAGAAATTCTAGAATTCCATCTAGAATTCCCTAGCCAATTTTAGAATTCTTTAAAAACTTTCAAAAAACTTTTAAAAAAACTTTTTAATTTTAATCAAACTTTAAG
>CAMCEN010000016.1 GCA_945873855.1 uncultured Campylobacter sp. | reverse complement strand
CCTAACCCCTAAAAAACTAGTAGCTGCGAAGCAAAAACTAGGGAATTCTAGAATTGTTTAGCTTTTAGAGAGCCACTAAAAAGCGCAAAACAAATGCCCTCTCTAAGCCCATCATCTACCACCACAAAAGGCGCTGATACTTTTGCTAGCAAGCATTTCATCAAAGCCGTCCCACAAAGCAAAAGATCGCTGCGAGCCTTGCCTACAAGTGTGTCTTTATCATCGCTGGCTAGGATTTTAGCTTCTGCTGCGTCAAAATCTCCTAGCTCTAAGCGCATACCATTTATGAGCTTAGCATCGTAGCTCGCGTAGTTTAGACCGATTTTTAGTGCGGCTACTGTGGTTGGCACACCAGAGCTAAGCACCACCACGCTAGGATCAAAGCCTGAAATAAACTCGCACGCACTAGCGCAAACCTCGCTGGCTGCGTCATAATCGCTGCCAAAATCATTAGCAAAGCTTACGATACCAAAATCAAAGCTTTTTAGCTCGCTTTTAAAAGAAATCTCCGTGCTAGCCCCGCCAAGGTCGATAAAAAGAGCGTTTTTGCTAGAAATTCCAAGGACTTTTAGCCGTGAGTTTATGCCAAGTGCTACAAGCGAGGCTTCTTTTTCTCCGCTAATTATTTCAAGTTCTATGCCAAGCTGGTTTTTGATCTGCGCTAAAAAATCAGGTGCATTTTTTGCCCTTCTAAACGCTGCTGTGGCTGCGCCAAAATACTCCCCGCTTAACTCATGCTCGCTTTTTAGCTCTTTAAGGGCTTTTAGAATTCGCTCTTTTGCTTGAAACTTTAGCCCACTCTCATCCATGCCACGAGCCGAGCCTACAATGCGCTCAAAACCCCATATAAGCTCGCCGTTTTGCTTCATTTTACACGCTCTTAGCGTGTTTGAGCCTAGATCTATTCCTATCATTTTTGCCCTTTTATTTTTGAAATTGCGGTATTTATTGCGCTTTTTTTTGCCCTTAAAATCAGTCTTTCTCTCTCTTTTGGCTCTAAGCGTTTTAGCTCGTTTTCATCTAGGCTAAGTCTTAGTTTTTCGTCAAAAACTCCCATTTTTTTTGCTAGGTTTATGCGAGCTTTTGTGTTTAGTCCTAGCCAGTTTTTTAGCGGTATTTTCAGTGCTAGTTCGCAAAGCTTTTTAGCACTTGCTCGCTTTAAAAAAGCCTGCTTTTTTACACTCTCAAAACCAGCTAAAAGCACACCATACTCACAAAAAATATCATAAGGTATACTAAGATGATTTTTAGTAATTTTAGCATGAGAGATAGCACGGCTGATAAAATCATCGCTAAACTCTGAGCCAATTAGCTTTTTATCAAGCCCTAGCTCTCTCATTGCTAAAAGCCCTTTTTTAAGGTATTTTGCGCCAAAAAGTTTATTTAGCTCCATTCGCACTCGCTCGCTACTAAGGTCGCTAATATCGATGCTTCGCATAAGCTCTAGGCTTTTTTTCTCAATTTTTAGATTAAACCTAGCTACAAACTGCGCAGCTCTTAGCACCCTAAGGCTATCATCGCAAAAAGTCTGCTCGCTAACCACCCTAAGCTGCTTAGCAAGCAAGTCAGCTCTACCGCTGTAAAAATCTAGAATTCTATTATCAAAGATATTTAACATAAGCGCATTTATGCTAAAATCACGGCGCAGCGAGCCACTACGCTCATCATTACACACACACACTTCAAAGCCCCTGTGTCCAAAGCCACTTTTGCTCTCCAAGCGAGCCAAAGCTAGATCAAAGGCTCCAAGCTTGTAGACAAAAAAGCTTTTTCCCACGCCCTTTGCTCCAAGTGCGTTCATAATGCTATCAAAAAGCTCTGGGCTAAGGTCGTAAATCTCGATATCATAATCATAGCAAGCAAGCCCAAGTAGCGCATCTCGCACACAGCCGCCCACAAAATACGCTCTTTTGGTGTGCGGCGCAAGGGCGGATTTGATTTTTTCAAACTCGTCTTGTAGCTCGCTATTTTGGTAGTTTAGTAAGTCTTTCGTTTGTATTTGCAAGTAAAAATTCCAAAAAACGAATAGTAAGATCAAGGCGCAAACTTAGATTTCCCTCGCTGTTTTTTAACCCAGCAAAAAGCACTTCTAGCCTCTCTTTTAGTGCTAAAAGATACTCTTTTTCGCTATTTGCGCTAGTATTTTGAGTGCTATCAATAGAGTTTATTGCAGCAATTCCTATAGCTGCATTTGCTGCAAGCGTGGCATTTGCTGTAAGCGTGGCGTTTGCCAAAAAGTTTTTATCCTGCTCATTTGACGTAGCATCAAGACCAGCAAACTCCGTTTTTGCAATGCTATAAGGCAAATCTGCGCTAGTATCCTTTACCAGAGTCTCACCTGCCTGGACCTCACCAAAAACTCTAATCTCAGCTCCAAATGTATTGCTATTAGTATTTGTGATATTTAGAGTGTTTTCATTTTCTTTCATCACGCTAGCTGCGTTTAGCTGCGCAGCTTCATCATTTTTTACAATAGCGTTTAGTGCGTCATTTGCGGCTCTTAGAGGCTTTGGAGCTTTGGTAGGAATTCTAGAATTCTCTAGCTCTTTAAGCTCAGCCCCCACTTCTTCAATAGCCATTTTTGCGATATCTTCGATACTATTCATAGGCTAATCAACCACCTTTTAAACTCTTTTATTTCATTTTCATCTCTTAAGCGCAAAAACATTTCAAGTTTTTCTTTATTTGGCTCTGCCATTTCTTTTTTTAATCGGCGCAAATGCGCTGCAGCCTTGAAATTATCAGGGTCGCTTTCAAGGATTTTTTTATATATTTCAAGGGCTTCTTCTTTTAGCCCTTGATTTTCGTATATCAGTGCTTCGGTGATATTAAACTTACTCATGCTTTTTTGATATAATCGCTTATTATCGTGCCTATTTCGCTAGTGGTGCAGATTTCTTTGGCATCAAAGCTAGCTAAATCTTTGGTGCGATATCCATCTTTTAGCACGGCTTTTACAGCATTTTCTATTGCCAGAGCTGCTGCTTCTTGCCCCAGTGCGTAGCGTAGCATCATAGCAGCGCTTAGTATCATAGCAATTGGATTTGCTATCCCCTGCCCTGCGATATCTGGTGCTGAGCCGTGAATTGGCTCGTAGATGCCCACTTTGCTACCCACAGAAGCACTTGGTAGCAGTCCTATTGAGCCGCAAACCATACTTGCCTCATCGCTTAAAATATCGCCAAAAAGATTTTCTGTTAAAATCACATCAAATTGCCTAGGATTGCGGATTAGTTGCATTGCGGCGTTATCTACATACATATACTCTACGCTTACATCCGGATAGCTTGGTGCCATAGCATCCACTACCTCACGCCACAGCCTGCTAGTTTCTAGCACATTTGCTTTATCTACCACGCAGAGCTTACCACGCCTTTTGCCAGCTGCTACGAAAGCCACCTTTGCTATGCGCTCGATCTCAGAGCGTGAGTATACCATAGTATTGTAGGCTTTATCCTTCCCTATAGCTCTTGGCTCGCCAAAGTATAGACCGCCGGTTAGCTCACGCACGATTAGCACATCTACGCCTTTGATTATCTCAGGCTTTATGGTGCTAGCATTTATAAGCTCATCAAAGATTATAGCTGGACGCAGATTAGCAAAGGCTTCTAGTTCTTTGCGTATCTTTAAAAGTCCTTTTTCAGGGCGAATGCTAGGGTCTAGATTATCCCACTTTGGCCCACCGATTGCGCCAAAAAGCACGGCGTCACTTGCCTTTGCAGCATTTAGCGTATCATCAGGTAGCGGCACGCCAAAGACATCGATCGCCGCTCCACCCATCAAAAAATACTCATAATCTAGCCCAAAGCCAAACTTAGCAGATACGCTATCAAGCACTTTTATCGCTTCATCAGCTATTTCTGGGCCTATGCCATCGCCTTTTATGACGCAAATTTTATATCTATCCATTTTATTATCCTATAAGCTTTTTTTAGCGTAGTTTATGAGTCCGCCAGCCTTTACTAACTCTTGCATAAACTCTGGCATAGCTTCAAATTTATATTCTTCATTTTTGCTTAGATTCTTGATGCTGCCGTTATCTAAGCTTACTTCTAGCTTGTCGCCCTCAGCGATTTTATCAGTGTCTTTGCACTCTAAGATTAAAAGCCCAGTATTAAAGGCATTGCGGTAAAAAATTCTAGCAAAACTTTTTGCTATTACGATATCCACACCAGCTGCTTTGATAGCTATTGGTGCGTGCTCACGGCTAGATCCACAGCCAAAATTCTCGCCTGCTACTATGATATCGCCCTTACCTACTTTGCTGCTAAAACTAGGATCAGCATCTTCCATAACATGCTTTGCCAAAAGTGCTGGCTCGCTGGTGTTTAGATAGCGTGCTGCGATGATTACATCAGTGTCAATATTGTCACCAAACTTCCAAGTCATAATAAATCCTTAAATAAAAATTTGCTGATTATAGCTAAATATTTTTAAAAGTAGCTTTTTTTACATAGGTTTTTAGGGGTGCGGGGGTATTTTTTAGCAAATTTAGAATTCTTAAATAGAATTCCCACTTAAAGAATTCTAAAATTCCATGACATAGTAGGGAATTTTAGACGGAATTTTGAACGAGATTGCTCCCTCTGCTTTGCTCCCCCACAATGACGGAATTTTAGAATTCTCTGTGATGAGATCCTCGGGTCAAGCCCGAGGATGACACACTAACGGACAATGACGGAATTTCCGCAATGATGGAATTTTAGAATTCTAACTAGCGGATACGCAGCAAAAAACTACGCATATACCGGTGTTTGCTTGGCTATATCAATGTGAGAGATAGCACCTGCCTCTCCACTCTCAAAGAGAAAAACCCCACTTTTTTGTAGCACGCCAAGCGTTTGGTCATCGCTATTTTTTAGCTCAAAAGTACTTTGCGTAGAACCTAGAAATATAGCCCCCACGCCAGCCTCGCCAAGAGCGATTAGGCGGCTACCCTCGCTGTCATTTAGCCACACTCTAAGCCCAGCAAAAATGCTGTCATTTTCATCTATCCAACCATTGCCATCCTCATCATAGCTAGCAAGCTCGCCAAAGCCATCGCCGGTTTTTGTGCCAAAAAGCTCGCTGCCATCGTCTATTGCGCCATTGCCGTTTTTATCTAGGGCTAGAAAACCAGAGCCGCTCTTAAGACGCGAAATCTGATCAAGCTCACCATCGCTATCAATATCAAAGCTAAAAGTGCGCTCATCTAAGCTAGGCAGCTCTCCAGAGAGATTTATAACCAAGGGATCTACAAGGCGAAAGCTAACGAGCTGCTTAGAAATAGAGAAATTCTGGCGCACGAAACTTTGGCTAAGATTAAAGTTTAGATCAAGATTTATTTCTTTATCTGCGGTTTTGATGATGCCCTGCGCAGCCATGCTTAGAGCGCTATTTTTTTGCGTGCTACTCTCTAAGGTAGTAGTGGTCAGCACCTCTGCGTAAATGCCGTCTTTGGTGTAGCCCTGCTTCGTGCTAAACTCGATTTTTTCGCCGTTTAAAGTCCTTTTCATATTATCAAGGATATTTGAGAGCTTGTCACTTTCGCCGCCGCCAAGCCCTAGGCTATCACGCAGATTTTTTAGGCTTTTTATCGCTTCATCAGCAAATTTGATGATATTTTTAAACATATCTTGCTCTGAGCTAATTTTTAGCTCGCTTTGGGTGGCAACACTTGTGCTAAATACTGCGCCTTGCTTGCTAGCAAAATGACCCTGCGAACTAGTCTCACTCGTGCTTAGCTCGGTTTTACCAGCACTTTGTTTTAGCTCTGTGGCAGTAGAGTTTGAGTGTAGATTTAGATTATAATCCGTTATTTTCATATAACAATCCTTTGTTTAGAACTGCTAGTATATCGGCAAAAGCTGTGAAATATGAAGTGAAAAATGAATTTTTATAATGAAATTTTATTAGGAATTCTAGAATTCCTAAACTAGAATTCCTAAACTAGAATTCCTAAACTAGAATTCCATATAGAGATCCCCCAAGGGGGCTGGTGGATGACATATCAGGGAATTCTAGAATTCCTTAAAACTAGAATTCCCTAAGGAATTCTAGATTATTTACTAGGAATTCTAGATCAAGATTTTCAAGCTTATTCGTTTATTTTTAGCTTGATTTCTTCGTCTTTATAAAGCCCAGTTCCTACTGGTATCATGCGGCCCAGGATAACATTTTCTTTTAGGTCTTCTAGGTTATCACGCTTGCTAGCGATGCTTGCTTCTGTTAGCACCTTTGTAGTCTCTTGGAACGAGGCAGCTGAGATCACGCTATCAGAGCCGATAGCTGCTCTTGTTACACCTAGCAAAATTGGCTCAGCAATAGCTGGCTCGCCACCTAGGCGCAAGATTTTCTCGTTTTCATCACGGAATTTACGGCGGCTAACCATATCGCCTACGATAAAGTGAGTATCGCCGCTATCTACGATTTTTACTTGGCGCAGCATTTGTGAGATGATGATTTCAATGTGCTTATCACTGATGATAACGCCCTCTGAGCGGTAAACATCTTGAATTCCTCTAATTAAATAGCTGTGAAGCTCTTTTTCACCTAGAATTCTTAGCACATCGTGGCTAGAAATATCACCATCTGTTAGTCTCTCGCCCACATGCACGAACTCACCATCTCTAACTAGGATTTGGCGAGATTTATCAACGCTGTATTCTACGCTGGTGCCGTCGTTTGCGGTGATTACGATGCGAGTTTTGCTCTTTAGTCTAGTATCGATTTCGATCACACCATTTATCTCAGCGATATAGGCGATATCTTTTGGCTTTCTAGCTTCAAATAGCTCACTTACCTTAGGCAGACCTGCGGTGATGTCTTTTGATGTAGCGACCGCTTTTGGACGGCTAAAGATCACATCACCTTTTTTGATCTCTTGACCTTCTCTAACAGCGATTATATCGTCTTTTTCCACTGGGTATTTTACTACCTTACCGCCACTTGTAATAAGGATAGCCGCATTTGCTCTATAATCTCTGTCTTTATTGCCTAAAATCTGCGCTGTGCGTAGCAGGGTACTTGAAGTCATCACAAGCTTGCCCTCCTCGCTCTCAGCATCAGCTAGGATTTGAGCGTTTGCGCTTACACGAACCTTTGTAGCAGAACTGCTCTCGCTAATATCTTTGATAAGGCTATTGCGAGGATCTTTTGCTTTTAGATCTTTTGGCACAATTTCATAGTCCTCAGAGCTGATAAACTCAAAGCTAACCGTACCACTCTCAGCCGAGCGGAAGGCAGTAGAGTGCGGATCCCACTGAGCGATTACTAGTTTTTCATCACTAGCTGGGCAAGCGATGATATCGCCGTCTTTTACTTTTTCATTATCAGCGATGTTTATTACACTTTGGCGTGGGATATAGTGGCGAAGCGCCTCTCTATCATCTTCATCAGCAACTACCACAAATAGACCTTTTTCTTCTACTTTGTAGCCTTTTTTGATATTTTTAATACGCTCTAAATAATCGCCTTTTAGGATATAATACTTTAGAATTCCCTCTGCGTTTGCTTTGATATTTTGTGTTACAGGATCGCCATCAGCTACTTTGATCTCACTAGCAAATGGAATACGATTTGGCACGCTCCAGTCTTCTTTTACCACTTCGACGATACTTTCATTTTCTTTTACTTTATCGCCTTTTGCGTATGGAAGGTAGTATTTACCCTCAACCATACCGCTAACTCCTGCTAGCTCGTTTGAACCAGCTAGATTACGCTTGCGGAAGGTATAGCGAAACTCGTCTTTTTCGCCTTTTACTATTATAGTGCGGTCTTCGTGAGAGTCTTCTATATCTATCACGCCGTCAAATGGAGCTTTTACCTTAGGCTCAACTAGCAATATAGCAGCATTACGGCGACTGATTACATAGTTGCCCTCATCTACTTCTAGGTTATAGTAGCGGATAAAGCCTTCTTTTTTAGCGATTACTTGGTAGTCTTGCTGGAAGTTTGTAGCAGCAGCACCAGAGTTAATCGTTCTTAGTGTTAGCTGCGTTCCTGGCTCGCCGATTGATTGAGCGGCGATGATACCTACAGCCTCGCCAGGGCGAACCATTTTGCCCTCACCTAGATTTATACCATAGCATTTAGCACAAACGCCTTTTGGTGCTTTACAAGTAATAGGTGTGCGGATTGAAGCTGCTTTTATGCCAGCATCGCCGATAGCACGAGCGTTTTGCTCTGTTATTAGCGTGCCTTCTGTAAATAGCACTTCATTTGTGATAGGATCGATCACATCATCGCTTAGCACACGACCAAAAATTCTATCTTCTAGGCTCTCAACTAGCTCTTCACCGACTTTTAGCTCAGTTACTTCAACACCCTCATGAGTGCCACAATCATCCATAGTAACCTTAACATTTTGGGCTACATCGATTAGCTTACGAGTTAGATATCCAGCATTTGCGGTTTTAAGCGCAGTATCTGTTAGACCCTTTCTAGCACCATAGGTTGAAAGAAAATACTCAATTACACTTAGACCATCACGGAAGTTTGATGTAATAGGTACATCGATGATTTGCGCACCGGCTGCTGATTTATTACCAGCTGATTTTGTTACTAGTCCTCTCATACCCGCTAGCTGTGCGATTTGTCCCACGCTACCACGAGCACCAGAGTCAGCCATCATATAAATTGAGTTGAAGCCGTTTTTATCAGCTATGATGTGCTTCATCATATCTTCTTGGACTTTTTTACCAGTATTTGCCCAAGTATCGATTACTAGGTTTGCTCTAGTTTTATCATCTAGTAAGCCTGCGTCGTATTCTTTTTGAAGTCCAAGGACTTTTTTACGTGCTTCATCCACAAAGGTATATTTACTCTCAGGCACGATAATATCAGTGATAGATATAGAAATACCAGCCTTTGTAGAATAGCGGAAACCAAGATTTTTGATAGCATCAAGAAAAGATGCTGTCACGCCTAGTCCACCATTTTTGTATACATAGTTTACAAGATTTGCTATATCGCCTTTTTTAAGCACTTTGTTCCACATATTCTCAGGCACAGATTTTTCGCCCATATCAGGTAGGATTGAGCGGATGATTAGCCTACCAGCTGTGGTAACTACTTGGCGTTGGTCAATGATAGTTTTTATGCGAGCATGAAGGTCTAGCAAGTGCTCTTCTTCTGCTATACGAACTTCATCTACATTTGCAAAGATTTTATTTTCACCTTTTGCATCGTCTTTTTCTAAGCTTAGATAGTAAATTCCTAGCACCATATCTTGACCTGGTATGGTTACAGCTTTGCCAGATGCTGGTAGAAGGATATTCATAGAACTTAGCATTAGCACATTACACTCAGCAATAGCCTCTTGTGATAGTGGGACATGCACAGCCATTTGGTCACCGTCAAAGTCAGCGTTAAATCCAGCACAAACTAGCGGATGTAGTTGAATAGCTTCACCTTCAATAAGCACTGGGTGGAAAGCCTGAATAGACATTTTGTGAAGTGTCGGCGCACGGTTTAGCAGCACAGGGTGGTCTTTTACCACCTCTTCAAGACACTCCCAAACTTCATTTGTGCGGTCATCTATCATTTTTTTAGCTTGTTTTACTGTAGTTGCGTAGCCTTTTTCTTCAAGGCGAGCTAGCAAATGTGGCTTAAATAGCTCTAGTGCCATTTTTTTTGGCAAGCCGCACTCATCCATAGCTAGACGAGGTCCAACTACGATAACAGAACGACCTGAGAAATCCACACGCTTACCAAGTAAGTTTTGGCGGAAGCGACCTTGCTTACCTTTGATAATCTCGCTTAGTGATTTTAATGGGCGTTTGTTTGCACCTTTTACAGCATTTGCTCTTCTGCCATTGTCAAATAGCGCATCCACTGCTTCTTGGAGCATGCGCTTTTCATTTCTTATAATAATCTCAGGCGCATCAAGCTCAAGTAGGCGTTTTAGACGGGTATTGCGGTTGATAACACGGCGATAAAGGTCATTTACATCACTAACTGCGAACTTTCCACCATCAAGATTTACAAGTGGGCGAAGATCAGGTGGCAATACTGGTAGTATCGTAATCATCATCCACTCAGGGCGATTTCCACTATTTAAAAAGCTCTCAACTACCTTTAAACGCTTAACAAGAGATTTTTTCTTCACATCAGAGTTTGTAGCTTCTACTTCTTCTTTTAGCTCGTTTAGAATTTCTACCAAATCAAGCTCGCTTAGCATATCACGGATGACCTCTCCACCCATTCTAGCCTTAAAGCCACTTTCTTCATAGCGTGATTCTAGTGCTACATACTGCTCTTCGTTTAGTACATCGTATCTTTCTACCTTTTTTGTACCCTCAGCATCATAGCAAGCATCACCTGGATTTTCTACTATATATGCTTCGTAGTAAAGCACACGTTCTAAGTCTTTCATTTTTATACCAAGTAGCGTGCCTATGCGGCTTGGCAGTGAGTTTACATACCAGATGTGAGCTACTGGAGTTACAAGCTCTATATGTCCCATGCGTGAGCGGCGGACTTTTGAGCTAGCTACTTCTACATGGCATTTTTCACAAATCTTGCCTTTATCACGCATTTTTTTGTATTTGCCACACATACACTCATAGTCTCTAACTGGACCAAAGATTCTAGCGCAAAATAATCCATCTACTTCTGGCTTTAATGAGCGGTAGTTTATGGTTTCTGGCTTTTTAACCTCGCCAAAGCTCCAATTGCGTATAGCCTCAGGGCTAGCAAGGCCAAGTTCAAAGGCCTCAAAATCTCTTGGGCGAGCGTCTTCTTTTATTTCTATTAGTTGTAAATCTTTATTCATTTTCTTCACCTTCGCCATAAATCTTAATATCCAAAGCCAAAGACTTAAGCTCGTTTGTCAAAACAAAGAAGGTCTCTGGAATTCCTGTTTGTGGTATGTTCTCACCACGGCTGATAGCTTTATATGCACTTAGACGACCATCTACATCATCTGATTTTATCGTTAGCATTTCTCTTAGAGTATGAGCAGCACCGTATGCCTCTAGCGCCCAAACCTCCATCTCTCCAAAGCGTTGTCCACCGCTTAGTGCCTTACCGCCTACTGGTTGTTGTGTTACAAGAGAGTAAGGACCAGTGCTTCTAGCATGGACTTTTTCATCTACTAGGTGATGTAGTTTTAGCATATACATACATCCTACATGCACACGCTCAGCCATTTTTGAGCCAGTGCGACCATCGTAAAGCTCGGTTTTGCCATCGCTATCTATTTTTGCCATTTCAAAAAGCTTAGCAAACTCGCTAACCTTAACACCATCAAATACAGGAGTGGCAAACTTCACACCTTTGCTCCAGTCTCTTGCGTATTCTATAAGCTTTTCATCACTGATTTTTTCTAGTGTTTTTTTAGCATCCATTAGCTTTGAGACATCAGCGATTTCTATCATTTTTGCTCTTAAATTTTTGATCCAGTCTTTTTGTTTAGCATCAAAAATCTCTTGGATCTGCTCGCCTAAGCGCATACCTACAAGCCCAAGATGGCTTTCTAGAATTTGACCTATATTCATACGGCTTGGCACGCCTAGAGGGTTTAGAACTATATCTATAGTGCGTCCGTCTTTTAGATACGGCATATCAACCTCAGGCACGATATTTGAGACGATACCTTTGTTACCATGGCGACCTGACATTTTATCGCCTACTTTTAGCTTGCGTTTTGTGGCTATATAGACCTTTACTTGTTTTACCACGCCACTTGGCAAGATATCATCTTTTTCTATGATTTCTAGTTTTGCCAAATGCTCGTCTCTTAGTTTTTTCTTTTCATCTTGGAAATATTTTTTGATTCTATCATATTCTGCTTGAACCTTTGATGAGTAGTTTTCTTTAACAAAGGCTGCGATTTTAAAGCGACCGATAGTATCTAGATCTTCTTGTTTTAGTATTCCGCCTTTTTTATATGAGCTTTTGCCGATTTTCACAGCTTTTTCAAGCGGAGTTTTTAGCAAGAAATTCTCTATAGTTAAAATCTCTTCTCTATCAAACATTAAAAGTCTATCGTGGTGTTCTTTTTCAAGCACAGATTTTTCATTTTCATAAGCTTGGATAGAACGAGCATCTCTTTCATAGCCTTTTTTAGTAAAGATTTTTACATCAATTACCACGCCTTCCATAGTAGCACCAGCATAAAGTGATTTATTTACCACATGTCCTGCTTTTTCGCCAAAAATCGCACGAAGCAAACGCTCTTCTGGAGTTGGTTTAACCTCTCCTTTTGGCGTTACTTTGCCAACTAAAATCATTCCTGGATGAATTTTAGTTCCGATTTTTACTATACCGCTTTCATCAAGGTGAGTTAGCTCATCTTCTTTGACATTTGGGATATCACGAGTGATTTCTTCTACGCCGTCTTTTAGCTCTCTTGCTTCTATTTCTTTTTCATAGATATGCACGCTAGTAAAGGCATCTTCACGGATCATTTTTTCACTAATTACCACCGCATCCTCGTAGTTATAGCCATTCCACGGCATGAAAGCTACAAGAGCGTTTTTACCTATTGCAAGCTCGCCATTATCCATACTTGGGCCATCAGCGATGATTTGACCTGCTTGTACTTTATCACCTTTGCGGACGATAGGATGCTGTCCAAAAGCAGTATTGTTGTTTGTGCGTAGATTTTTTTCCATGCTATACTGATCGATATATGGACCAGTTTCATCTTCGCCAAGCACGAAAATATTTTTATTATCTACTTTTTCTATAATTCCAGGGCGAGATACCTTTATACTCTCCCACGCATCTCTTGCTACTACGCTCTCCATACCAGTACCAACTATCGGTGCTGCGCTTTTAATAAGTGGCACAGCTTGGCGTTGCATGTTTGAGCCCATGAGTGTTCTTTTTGCCTCGTCATGCTCCAAGAAAGGAATAAGAGAGGCTGAAACACCCATAACCATACCATTGCAAAGATCCATTAAAGTAACTTCTTCACGGCGAGAAAAAAGAATTTCGCCATTTTTGCGAGTTTCTATAAGATCATCTTTTATCATGCCATTTTCATCAAGTGCCGTAGTAGCTGGGGCTATAGAGTGACCTTCTTCTTGCGCTGCTGTTAGATAGACGATTTCATTAGTTATTTTGCCATTTTCTACCTTGCGATATGGAGCTTCTATAAAGCCCATATCATTTACCTTAGAATAAGTAGAAAGAGTATTGATAAGACCGATGTTTTGACCCTCTGGAGTCTCTACTGGACAAATACGACCATAGTGAGTTGGGTGAACATCACGCACCTCAAAGCCAGCACGCTCTTTTACTAGACCGCCTTCGCCTAGGGCTGAGAGACGACGTTTGTGAGTGATTTCGCTTAGTGGGTTTGTTTGATCCATGAACTGACTTAGCTCGCCACCTGTGAAAAACTCCATTATAGTAGTAGTGATCATTTTTGGATTGATTAAATCATAAGGCATAATCTCATCAAGATTTGTGCTTAGGCTAGTAAATTTATCTTTGATAGCTTTTTGCATTTTTACAAAGCCAAGATGAAGCTCATTTGCCAAAAGCTCGCCTATTGAGCGAATTCTACGGTTACCAAGGTGGTCTCTATCATCGATTACGCCATCATTGTTTTTAACACGGATTAGGTATTTTGCGGTTTTGATTAGATCCTCACGAGTTAGAACATTTACATAATCAGGTACATCAAGACCTAATTTATGGTTCATTTTCATACGACCAACGCTAGTAAGGTCATAGCGTTCAGGATTAAAGAAAAGGTCATTTACAAAAGCCTTAGCTGCTTCTTTTGTAACAGGCTCGCCAGGGCGCATTACTTTATAAATGCGAATTGCAGCTAGGTCGTTTTCATCATCTACATTTTCGCTTTGGCGAAGTAGTTTTAGAGTCTCGGCATCTTGTAAAAATGAGTTTATAATAGCAGTATCCACACCAGCTGCGCGGTCGTTTGCTATATCAATGCTACTCTCGCTATTTAGGATTTTTGCGATTTTATTCTCATCAAGCTGAGTTAGGGTATCATAGATCACCTCTCCGCTTTCTTTATCGTAAATAGGACTAGCAAGATAGCGGCTAAGTAGCACTTCTAGTGGATATTCTACAAACTTCAAGCCATCAGCAACTAGCTTTTCAGCTTTGGCTTTACTTAGGCGTTTACCAGCTTCTAGAACCACATTGCCTTTTTCGTCTTTTAGATCATAATCAAGCTTGCTAGTATAGTCCTCAGGGATAAAAGGCGCAAGCACTTTATTTTTCTTTATTTTTAGGTTTATGATTGGATAGAATAATTTTACTATATCTTGTTTTTTATATCCAAGAGCACGGAAAAGCACAGTAATAGGCACTTTGCGGCGTTTGTTTATACGCACATAAAGAACATCTTTTGTATCATACTCAAAATACAGCCATGAGCCACGATCTGGAATTATTTGAGCTGTGTAAATCATGCGGTTTGCTACGGTTGGGCTTTCTTCTTCTTTAAAAATAACACCCGGGCTTCTGTGTAATTGATTTACAACAACACGCTCAACGCCGTTTATAACAAAGCTTACACGATCAGTCATAAGTGGAATATCACGAACAAAAATTTCTTGTTCTTTTGAGTCTTTAATACCCACTTTTTCACCAGTTTTCTCATCTCTTTCGTGAACAGTAAGGCGGATTTTCATTTTTAAATTGACAGCATAAGTAAGCCCACGCTCCATACACTCACGAACAGTATATTTAGGTGCGCTAAGCTCAGAGCCAAGGTATTCTAGGCTAAGACGATTTTGCGCATCGTGGATAGGAAATATTGATTTAAAAACCTTTTCGATACCACTTTCCATTTTATCATTATCGATATTTAAAAAGTGTTCAAAACTCTTTTTTTGAAGTTGAAGTAAATTTGGGATTTCGATTTCTTTGGCAACGCCAGAAAAATCAACCCTTAAACGATTACCAGAAAATAGGCTGTTTAGCATTATTTTTCCTTGCTAAATAGAAATATAAGCGTAAAAACGCAAGACGAATTATTCCTTTACAGGAATTACATGAATAGCTTTTACAAGCAATTTTACTTTATCACCAGGTTTAAGGCCAAGATCCTCAAGCGAATCAGTAGTAAGCACGGAACTAAGTGTATCACATGCATCAAATGAACATTCTATTTGTGACATTACATCACCTTTTTTGATTTTTTTGACTGTAGCTTGGATATTGTTTCTTACTCCGTATTTCACGAATTCCCCCTCGGCGCCAAAGGACGCATTTAAAAATAGAATCTAAAGAATCAAACCTCTAAAGAAACATTAAGGATAATAAGAAAATTATTTTAATATTTTTTAGATATTCTATAAATCTAGAATTCCTATAAGGAATTCTAGATTAAAAAATTATTTTCTAGTCAAACTAGAAATATTTGTGAGCTAAAATTATTTAAGCTCTACTTTTGCACCTGCTTCTTCAAGCTCTTTTTTAGCTTTTTCAGCATCTTCTTTGCTAGCGCCCTCTTTTAGAACTGATGGAGTTTGCTCAACTGCATCTTTTGCTTCTTTTAGGCCAAGACCAGTAATAGCACGAACTACTTTAATTACGCCGATTTTGTTTGCGCCAGCGTCAGTTAGAACGACATTAAACTCAGTTTTTTCCTCAGCAGCAGCGCCAGCAGCAGCACCGCCAGCAGCACCAGCTACTACAACTGGAGCAGCACTTACGCCGAATTTTTCCTCGAATTCTTTTACAAGCTCAGAAAGCTCAAGAACAGAAAGACCTGAAATGTACTCTAATACATCATTTTTTGAAATTGCCATTTTTTATCCTTTTTTTTATTTTTTAGAATTAAGCTGTTTGCTCTTTTTTCTCTTTAAGAGCATTTAAGCCGATAACGAAATTTTGTAGTGGAGCATTCCAAACTTGCAAAAGCATAGCGATAAGCTCGTCTTTGCTTGGTAGTTTTGAAAGAGCCACAACCTTAGCAGCATCTGCAACTTCGCCGTCAATGTGAGCAGCTTTTAGCTTGAAAAACTCAGCATTTGCCTCAGCGAACTTAGCAGCTACTTTGCTTACACTTAGTGCATCTCCGCCCCAGATAAAGATATTTGTATCTTTTAGAGCGATACCATCTTTATTGCTGTTTTTAAGGGCAATGCTAGCTAGAGTGTTTTTAATGATTTGAACCTTTACATCAGCAGCTCTTGCAGCATCACGCAAAGCTTCAAGCTTTTTTGTAGTAAGACCTTTAAAATCAGCAACTACAATAGCCATATCACCACTAAATTCATCTTGTAGTTGTGAAATTATTTTAGCTTTTTCTTCTCTAGTCACTTTCTTCTCCTTTCCGAAAGGCGATTTCAAGCAGGACTTTAAGGAATTCTAGAATTCCTTAAAAATTAAGTCAAAGACTCCGACTATCTCCAATCTAAGATTATTTCATATCAAGTAGCTCTTGAACATCAAGGCTAAGAGATGGGCTCATTGTAAGGCTAAGAGCCGCAGATTTGATGTAGCGTCCTTTAGCAGATGCAGGTTTTTGGCGGTTAATAGCTTTCACAAAAGTTTGTAGGTTTTCGCTTAGTTTTTCTTTGCTAAAGCTTACTTTACCTACACCAGCGTGGATATTTCCTTGTTTGTCAACACGGAAGTTAACTTGACCGCTTTTAGCATTGCTAACAGCTTGAGCAACATCCATAGTTACTGTGCCAGTTTTTGGGCTAGGCATCAAGCCTTTTGGTCCAAGTGTTCTAGCTACTTTACCAAGAACACCCATTAAATTTGGAGTAGCGATAAGCACATCAAAGTTAATCACACCTTTAGCTATCTCATCTATAAAATCCTCAGCACCAACAATATCAGCACCAGCTGCTTTAGCCTCATCAGCTTTAGCATCTTTTGCGACTACTGCTACACGAACCTTTTTGCCAGTTCCAGCAGGTAGCACAACAGAACCACGAACCATTTGATCAGCGTGGCGTGGATCAACATTTAGGCTTAGAGCGATCTCTACAGTTTCATCAAACTTAGCTGATGCAAGAGTTTTTACTGTAGTAATAGCTTCATCAAGTACATAATCTTTGCTAGAATCTACTTTTTCAAGCAAAGTTTTAAATCTTTTAGTTATTTTTGACATTATATTCTCCGCAAATTTTGCTTCCACTTAGTATTTAAAGTCTGCGTGGTAATAGACTTAGTCCTCTACAGTAATTCCCATAGAGCGAGCTGAACCAGCTATAATCTTAGCAGCTTGCTCACGATCTTTAGTATTAAGATCGGCTATTTTTTTCTCAACTATCTCAAGAACTTGAGCTTTTGTAAGCTTGCCAACTTTGTTTTTAAGAGGGTTGTCAGCACCTTTTTGCACACCAGCTGCTTTTTTGATAAGGTCAGTTGCAGGTGGTTGTTTAGTGATAAATGTAAAGCTTTTATCAGCATAAACAGTGATAACAACTGGGATATTAAAGCCAGCCATATCTTTTGTGCGTTCGTTAAATGCTTTACAGAATTCCATAATATTAACACCTTGTTGACCAAGAGCTGGACCAACTGGTGGGCTTGGATTTGCTTTTGTAGCAGCAATTTGAAGCTTGATTTCACCAACGACTTTTTTAGCCATTTTCTACTCCTTAGATGATCTTCTCGACTTTTGTGTATTCTATCTCAACTGGTGTATTGCGACCAAATATTGAAACATTTAGGCGCAATTTACCTTGAAACATATTATATTCTTCAACTGTAGCGTTAAAGTTCGCAAACGGACCATCAGTAACACGCACAATCTCACCTGGCTCAAAAGAAATTTTTGGTTTAGGTGCTTCTTTCGTGCTTGCTTTTTCGATGATTTGTTTTACATCTTTTTCGCTAAGCGGGCTTGGCTTTTTTGCCTCGCCGATAAATCTGCTAACCTTTGGCAAAGATTGAATCAAATGCCAAAGACTAGTATCTAGCTCAAGATTAGCAAAAACATAACCAGAATAAAGGCTACGCTCTTTAATCTTTTGCTTACCATTTTTGATCTCTATAACATCCTCAGTTGGCACAAGGATTTGTGCTAATTTCTCAGGAATTCCGTGATCAACTACTAAATTTTCAATAGCTCTTTTAACAGCCATTTCACTACCTGCATAAGTTTGAATAGCATACCATTTATGTGACATAGCGATTCCTTATGCTACAAATTTAGAAATGCTAAAACTCATTAGCAAATCTACAAGTGCTAGAAATATTGAAACTACAGCTACAACTGAAACAACAGCTATAAAAGCAGTTCGCACCTGCTCTTTTGTAGGGAAAATGACCTTAGCTAGCTCAGCACGAGCAAGTCTGAAATATCCTATCAACTTATTCATTTAAAACCTTATAATGGCAGGGCAGGAGGGATTCGAACCCCCAACCATCGGATTTGGAATCCGGCGCTCTACCGTTGGAGCTACTGCCCTAAGGGCAATATTATTTAAGCTTAGTTTCTTTATGCACCGTATGCTTTTTAAGGCGTGGGCAATATTTTTTAAGCTCAATTTTATCAGTTGTTTTTTTGCTGTTTTTAGTGGTAGTATAGTTGATATCACCACACTCAGAACATTTTAGACCTATTTTAATACGAGTATTACTTGCCATTTTTTTCTCTTTTAAAATTTTTTAAAGGCGAATTCTACAACAAGTAAAATTCGCCATATGGAATTCTAGAATTCTAAGCTTAGGCTAGAATTTTAGAAACAACGCCTGAACCAACTGTGCGGCCACCTTCGCGAATCGCAAAGCGAGTTCCATCTTCTAGCGCAACTGGAGCGATTAGCTCAACAGTGATTTTAACATTATCACCAGGCATAACCATCTCTGTGCCAGCTGCTAGAGTGATTGAGCCAGTAACATCTGTTGTGCGCACGTAGAATTGTGGGCGATAGTTGTTAAAGAATGGAGTGTGGCGTCCACCTTCGTCTTTTGTAAGGATATAAACCTCTGCTTCAAATTTTGTATGAGGAGTGATTGATTTTGGTTTACAAAGAACCATACCACGCTCAACGTCTTCTTTTTTAGTTCCGCGTAATAGAACACCAACATTATCACCAGCCTCACCTTGATCCATTTCTTTGCGGAACATTTCAACGCCAGTTACAGTTGTTGTTTGAGTATCTCTTAGACCAACGATTTCAATAGTATCGCCTACTTTTACTACACCTTTCTCAACGCGTCCTGTAACAACAGTACCACGACCTGAGATTGAGAAGATATCCTCGATAGGCATCAAGAAATCTTTATCAGTATCACGAGTTGGAGTTGGGATATAGCTATCAACAGCAGCCATAAGCTCCATAATTTTAGCTGACCATTCGCCATCTTTGCCTGCTTTTGCCTCTTCTAGTGCTTGAAGGGCTGAGCCTTTTATGATTGGAGTATCATCACCAGGGAAACCATACTCGCTTAG
Organism: uncultured Campylobacter sp.; assembly: GCA_945873855.1. Lineage (GTDB taxonomy): Bacteria > Campylobacterota > Campylobacteria > Campylobacterales > Campylobacteraceae > Campylobacter > Campylobacter magnus. Next base: position 9,304 of record CAMCEN010000016.1, on the reverse strand, counting down.
AAGCTCTCTAATTTCCATTTCAACTAGCTCTTGAAGCTCTGGGTCATCAACCATATCGCATTTATTCATAAATACAACAATGTATGGAACACCTACTTGGCGAGATAGTAGGATGTGCTCTCTAGTTTGTGGCATTGGGCCATCTGCTGCGCTAACAACTAGGATAGCACCGTCCATTTGAGCAGCACCAGTAATCATGTTTTTAACATAGTCGGCGTGTCCTGGGCAGTCCACGTGAGCGTAGTGGCGTGCGTCAGTCTCATACTCGATATGTGAAGTTGCGATTGTAATACCGCGCTCTTTTTCTTCTGGAGCGTTGTCGATATTGTCATAATCTTTAAGCTCTGCTAGACCTTTGCGAGACAAAACAGCTGAGATAGCAGCAGTTAGTGTAGTCTTGCCGTGGTCAACGTGACCGATAGTACCAACATTTACGTGTGGTTTGGTGCGGTTAAATTTTTCTTTTGCCATAGTATCCTCCGGGCTAAAAATTTAAATTACAAATTTACATACTAGCGAATCATCTAAAACTGGAGCTCATAGCGAGACTTGAACTCGCGACCTCTTCCTTACCAAGGAAGTGCTCTACCTCTGAGCCATATGAGCCTATGGCGAGAGAATATGCGCTAGCTAAGTAAACAACAAAAAATCTAAACTGGAAAATCTGCGCAGACAAAAATCGCCCTCGCAAAACGAAGTAACATCAAAAAAGAGTTACAGCTCCCAGTAAAAACTAGAATTCCTATAGAATTCAGTCTTGGAGCGGGAAACGGGACTCGAACCCGCGACCCTCAGCTTGGAAGGCTGATGCTCTAGCCAACTGAGCTAATCCCGCGTAACAGCTCGTGCAAAACACAAGAGCTAGTGGTGGTGAGACGTGGATTCGAACCACGGAAGACATAGTCAGCAGATTTACAGTCTGCCCTCGTTGGCCACTTGAGTATCTCACCCTGACTATGATTGACTGGTCAAACACTGTTAAAAAAAATTAAAAATGGAGCTGGTGAACGGACTTGAACCGCCGACCTACTGCTTACAAGGCAGTAGCTCTACCAACTGAGCTACACCAGCATTTTTGTTGACAGGTTGGAATTATAGTCAAAAAATTTTTCTTTGTCAAGGGTTTTTAGAAAAAAAATTACAAAAAAGCAAAAAAATATTTTTTTTATGAAAATGCTAAATTTTTTAAAGATTTTGGCGATATAATAAGGCAGAAATTTTATATATAAAATAGGTAAAATGTCTTTTAGGATTAACACAAACATAACATCGCTATCATCTAATAATAGCACTGAGCGCACAAACAAAAAGCTAACTGCCTCATTAGAACACCTTAGCTCTGGTCTGCGCATAAACAAAGCTGCTGATGATGCTAGTGGAATGACTGTGGCTGATAGTCTGCGCTCTCAAGCAAGCAGCCTAGAGCAAAGCATAGCTAGCGGAAATGACGCAATAGGCATACTACAAACCGCTGATTATGCTATGGCTGAACAAATCGAGATAATAGATACCATAAGAGTAAAGGCTATACAGGCTGCAAATGACTTTCACACTAGAGACTCTCGCTTGGCTATACACCAAGATATCATGCGCCTTTTAGAAGAGTTTGATAATATCGCAAACACGACTACTTTTAATGGTCACAAACTACTAAATGGCAATTTTAGCAATAAAAACTTTCAAATGGGTGCTTACTCAAATGAAACTATATCTATTACGATACCTAGAGCTGATAGCAAGTCTGTGGGGCATTTGTCTTTTGCTACTAGCTCGCCTCTTATGTATGAAAACACAGCTGACTTTGCCAAAGCTGAGTGGACTTTCACTCTTAATTACGGAACTATAGGCAATGAAAAATTAGAGTTTAATTTTACTGGTCAAGATTTGCTCACACAAGGGTTTAAATACATCACAGATAGAGTAAATGCTGTGCATGTAGAAACTGGCATTAGAGCAAGTGCTAGGAGCGATTTGGCTACACCTGTTCCCATACTTGGATCAGGATTTTTTGGTCCAGTCGATCTTAGTATAAATGGCTATCAAATTTTAAACAATGCTACTGTTCAAAAGGATGATGCTGATGGCATGCTGCTAAATGCTATAAACTCTCAAAGTTCTCTTACAGGTGTTACAGCCACGATAGATAATGGTACTGGTCGCATGATGCTAAATAGTCACAACGGTTTACCTATATATATAAAAACAAATGATAATGGAGCAAAGGGAGCTTTAGGACTATCATTTACTGATCCTACTGATGCAACAAAATTCTTAAACGATGTTCTTGTTCTTGGAGAGCTTACTTTTTCCAAACACGGCTCTATACCTACTAGCTACTCTATAACACCAGTAAACACAATAGCAAAAAATCAAAAAGGCGTAGTTTCAACAGGTATCTCAGATGATGGAAAAACTAGATTTGAGGATAGTACTACTCCACATAAAGCTGCTGTAAATCTACATGATTTTCTTACAGAGCCTATGTCTGGCACGCTATCAAAGGCAATGGGTCATGGAGTGGTAGGAACTCAAGGTTCAAATGTCACCCAAGAACCGGGCGTTCTTACATATAATGGCTCGCAAACTTTGATAGATATAGCTGTGGTAGCACTTGGTGATCTTGATCGTATTCGCTCAGACATTGGCTCAATACAAAATCAAATCACAGCTACAATAAACAATATCTCAGTAACTCACCTAAACATAAAAGCAGCCGAGAGCCAAATAAGAGATGTAGACTTTGCTAACGAAGTAGCGCAGTTTAATAAACAAAATATTTTATCTCAAAGCGGCAGCTACGCAAGTGCACAAGCAAATCAAATCCAGCAAGCTATAATAAGATTATTACAATAAATTAAGCTAGCAAATCTAGAATTCCTAGGGTTTTTTCTTAGGAATTCTAGATTTTGCCTTAGGAATTCTAGAATTCCTTTGTTTTTCTAGGGGTTAGGGGGGTTTCTTTTTAGGAATTCTAGAATTCCTTGTGTCATTGCGAGGGAGCAAAGCGACCGAAGCAATCTCTAAGAATTCTAGATTCTATTCTAGGAATTCTAGATTTTTGCTCGCTTTTAGGCTAGATAAATCTAGCTCGCAAATTTTATAAGGGCTACGCCCTAAACCATTAGGGACTCTCGCCCCTAAAACTCCGCTAAAATTTAGAATTCTCTTTCTTTATCTGCGTTTTTGGGAGTTATGGGGTATTTTTAGGGAATTCTAAATTCTTTGTGATGAGATCCACTGGTCAAGCTGGGGGATGACAAAGAAAGTCAGGTCGGGGGATTATATAGCTAGGAATTTTAGATAAAATCTAGAATTCCTAAGGTTTTTTCTTAGGAATTCTAGATTTTATTCTAGGAATTCTAAATTTTGTCCTAGGAATTCTAGAATTCCTAAAAAGACACCCCTAACCCCCAGAAAAACTAATATAAGCAAGAGCTAAAACTCCATAGCGTTGCTCATCTGCTCGCTACGCTCTAAAAGTTCTTTTGCCCCACGCGCGATAAACTCTCTAGCTAGTATCACCCCAGCCTCGCTGCCAAGCTTAGCGCAAAACTCACGCTCAGCGCTCAAAATCTCACTACCATCTACAAGCCCCAAAATGGCTTTAACTCGCACTTTATCGCCGCTAAGAACGGCTGAAATGCCAATAGGCGCCTGACAGCCACCATTTAGCGTATCTACAAAAGCACGCTCAATGCTTGTCTCAATCACGCTTTTTTCATCGTTTAAAAAGGCGATCGCTGCTTTTACAGCCCTGTTTGCGCTAGCTATTTCAATGCCAAGCGCACCCTGCCCCATAGCAGGCACGCTACCAAGCGGGCTAATGTGATTTACAAGCTTTTCTAACCCAAGGCGAGTTATGCCAGCCTGGGCCAAAATAATCGCATCAAAAACGCCGTTTTTAAGCTTTGAAATTCTAGAATTTACATTTCCACGAAGTGAAATTACTTTAAGATCAGGTCTTCTGGCTAAAATCTGCATTCTACGGCGCAGGCTCGTAGTGCCAACCCTAGCACCAAATCTTAAGCCCTCTAAGCTAGTATAATTCATGCTAAGCAAGCAATCATCGGTATTTTCACGACTACACACGCAAGCAAGCTCAAGTCCTGCTTCAAAGCGTGTTGGCACATCTTTTAGGCTATGCACAGCAATATCAGCGCGTCCTTCTAACAAAGCATTTTCTAGTTCTTTGGTAAATAGCCCTTTGCCGCCAATTTTAGCTAGTGGGGTGTCTAGTATAACATCGCCTTTGGTACTCATTTTGATAATCTCGCACTCGTGTCCAGCAGCCTCTAAACGCTTTTTTATATGCTCGCTTTGCCACATAGCAAGAGCTGATTTTCTACTTGCGATACGAATTTTCATCTCTCATCCTTTAAAAGCTCTAAAAGCTTGTTTTTAACTAGCTCTGCGCTGATTTTTTCTTTGATTAGCCCTTTTCTTGTGATTAGCTCCACTTCGCCGCTATTTGCGTAGTCTTTGCCGATAACCACGCCAAAAGGCACGCCAATAAGCTCAAAATCAGCGATTTTCTCACCATACCTTGCCCCTGCTCTATCATCAAGTAGTACTTCAATGCCCTGCGTCTCAAGCTCGCTCTCTAAGCTAAGAGCAAATTCCAAAGCAGCGCAGTTCTTTACATCAGGTACGATGATATGGACGCTAAATGGAGCGCATTTTTTATCCCAGATTATGCCACGCTCGTCATTACTAGCCTCTACCATGACAGCAATAAGCCGTGAGATGCCTATACCATAGCAGCCCATGATAAAGGGCTGAGCCTTGCCATTTTCGTCCAAATAAGTCGCATTCATCGCCTCGCTATATCTAGTGCCAAGCATGAAAATGTGACCTACTTCAATGCCCTTTTTCATCACCAGTGGCTCTCCATTTAAGTCTAAATCGCCCTCTTTTACCGCCACTAGATCAGCCCATCTGCTATCATTAAAGCCAGTCATTTTAAAGCCGATTATGTGATAATCTTTTTCATTTGCGCCGATTATCATCTGCTCTTCATTTCTTAGCTCATTATCAATGTAGAACTCTACGTTCTTGGGCAGTCCTTTTGGCCCACAAAAGCCAGCTACCAACTGGGCAGCTGCTATTTCAGCCTCGCTAGCATCCATTAGCTCCAAAGCCTTACTAGCATTTTGCGCTTTTGCCTCTTGAAGCTCGTCATCCCCACGCACGAAAAATACCACGATTTTTTCGCTAACTCCGCCTTTGCCATCATCAAAAAGCCCTTTTTTTATCACGGCTTTTACAAGGTAAAATGGATCTACATGAAAAAACTTTGCCAACTCGTCAATGCTAGTGATATTTGGCGTATGAAACTTGCTTGTTGCGTTTGCCTCTGGGCGCTCTGCGAGGCTTGTGCGAGGCTTGCGCACAGCTGCTTCTACATTTGCTGCGTAGCTGCTGCTTAGCAAGATATCATCTTCGCCATTTGGCGCTAGCACCATAAACTCTTTTGACCCAGAGCCGCCTATCGCGCCGCTATCTGCGCTAACTGCTCTAAACTCCAGCCCCAGCCTAGTAAAAATTCGCTCATAAGTAGCGTGCATATTAAGAAACTCTCTGCGCAAATCATCTTCGCTACTATGAAAGCTATAAGCATCTTTCATCACAAACTCACGCCCTCTCATCAGCCCAAAGCGAGGACGCGCCTCATCACGGAATTTTAGATTTATTTGATATAGATTTAGTGGGAGTTGCTTGTAGCTAGTAATCCGCCCACGCACCATATTTACCACGCTTTCTTCATTTGTAGGGCTTAGGACAAACTCGCCTTCTTTGCGGTCATTAAGGCGCAAAAGCTCTTTGCCAAATTTATTCCAACGCCCACTTTCGCGCCAAAACTCGCTAGGCGTCATGTAGCTAAAGCGCACTTCATTTGCGCCGGCTTTATTCATCTCTTCTCTTACAACTGCGCTGATTTTTTCAAGCATTTTAAGACCCAGTGGCAAAAAGTCATAAAGCCCAGTGCCAAGCTGGCTGATAAAGCCTGCTCTTATTAAAAGTGCGTGGCTAGGCAAAAGGGCATCTTTTGGGGCGTCTTTTAGAGTTGGTATAAACATTTTTGAAAATTTCATATTTTATCCTTATTGTTTGGCGATTCGTCTCGCAGCACTATTGCGACTAAGCATCTTTAAGTGGTGGCCCCAGATGAATTTTGTATTCTATCCCTGCGCCGCCACCAAGATGCTTAGCCACACTAGCACCACGATACTAAAATCGCCGTTTTTATCTAGAATTCCTAAGTAAAATTCCAGAATTCCTAAGTAAAATTCTAGAATTTCTAGGAATTCTAGATTTGCGTTTCATCCTTGTTAGTAATTTTTAAATCAAACAAAAACTCAAGCGCAGATACAGTATCACTATCGTTGCGGTCTTTTAGCCGCACGGTGGGCTTGTGTAAAAAGGCCTTAAAAACCTGATGTAAAAGCTTTCTAGCCTCACTCTCATCGCTGCGCTTTAAATATCCGTGTTTTATCGCCTTTTCTAGCTCACTCTCACAAATATCTTTTGCCCTTTGACGCAAAGCCTTGATTGATGGGGCTGAGTGCTTTTGTTTTATAGCTTTAAAAAACTCGGCCACGCCATCATTTACTATACCAAAGGCAGCCGTGGCCTCTTCTTGGCGCAAGGCGATATTTCCCTTTACTATCTCATCAAGGTCATCAACAGCGTAAATATCAATGTTAAAGCTCTCTTTTACATCCACATTTCTAGGCACACAAATATCAAAAATATATCGCCTAAAATCACGCTCTTCTATAAGCTCATCTGTGATAATGGCCTTTGGCGCAGCCGTAGCTACAAAAATCAGCGCATAGCGATTGATTAACTCTGCTAGCTCGTCCCAGTCCTCTACGCTAGCAAGGCTGCCAAGTTCGCTAGCAAGGGCATCAGCTCTTTGCCTGCTGCGGTTTACGATGATTACATTTGTATGAGCTGCTACTAGGTGCTTTGCTAGTAGGCTTGCCATTTGCCCAGCTCCCACCACGACAGCACTCATGCCTCCTAGGCTTACTCCCATGTTTTCATAGATTTCTTTGGCTTTTGCCACAGCTACTGAGCTAATTGAAACTGGATTTTTAGAAATCTGCGTTAGGCTCTTTACCTTTGCAGCTGTCTTAAAAGCCCAGTGTATAAGAAAGCTTAGCTCACCCCCGGCATTTGCACTCTCATAAGCAAACTTAAAGGCCTCTTTTAGCTGACCTGCGATTTGATTTTCGCCTACTACTAGGCTATCAAGCGAGCTTGCCACGCTAAAAAGATGATGAATCGCCCCACTACCCTCATAAACGCTAGCATAATACTCTAAGGTCTCAAAATCCACGCCGGTAATGACTTTAAGCGCATTTAGTATATGCTTGGTAGCACTTGTGGTATCATCACAAACTGCGATTAGCTCCACACGGTTACAGGTGCTTATAGCCATACATTCGCTTATATTTTGCGCTGCGCAAATCAGGCGCAAAATCTCTTTTTTCTTTGCATCGCTATTTAGAGCAAGCCTTTCTCTAAGGGCGATATCTGTATTTTTGTGAGTAAAGCTGATTATTAAATATTGCATTAAAACTTCCTATTTATCATAGCATTTACTACTTCTTTTAGCTCAGTATTTTTAACAGCACTTAGTGCCTTATCTGCGTAGTCTTTGGCAATTTGGACGCTTTTTTCTATAATTTTGTATTTGTTAAATTGTTCTTTTAGCCAGCTAAGCTCATCTTCGCTTAAGTCTTTGGCAAATAGTGCTTTTAGACGCTCTTTTTGGCTTTCATTTTGCGCTTTAAAAAGCAAGATATAAGGCAAGGTGCTTTTGCCCTCTTTAAAATCGCTCATAGCAGGCTTGCCAAGCGTAGCCTCATCGCTAGTAATATCTAGGATATCATCTATGATTTGAAAGGCAATTCCGAGGTTTTTGCCATATTCTTTGTGAGAGTTTTCATCAGCACCCACTAGCAAGGCAGCAGCACCAGAGGCAGCCTCGATAAGCACGGCTGTCTTATAATAAATCATGCGAAAATACGCATTCTCATCGCTGTTAAAAGCCTTACTAAGTTCTACATCCATAAGCTCACCAAGACTTAGTTTACAAACAGCATCGCTGATTAGACTTGCGATTTTCTCATCAAACTTGCTAAGTTCAAAAAAGCCCTTTGAGTATAGAGTATCGCCTAGCATGATAGCGTTTTTATTGCCAAAAAGTGCGTTTATGCTAGCCTTGCCCCTGCGCAAAGAGGCATCATCAATCACATCATCGTGAAGCAGGCTTGCTAGGTGGATTAGCTCCACAACAGCGCAAAGTCTAACGCTTTTTTCATCATCGCCTGCGATTTTATAAATCAGCTTTGAGCGAAGTTTTTTACCACTAGAAATCTTAGAAAACATATCGCTAACAACGCTATAATCAAGCTGGGCTATAAACTCGTTTAATTTATCATCAATTTTGTTCATCTTGTACCTCTTGGTCAGGGTAATACTCAATATCCACTCTTTGGCTTTTATCCATCACATGCACGCCAAACTTAGCAGCACCAGCTTCAAAAGATAAAAACTCTATATACACTCGCACTTCATCTAAATAAGGATTTTTGCGTGCTAGCAAAATATTTTGGCTATATAGCTCTAGCCCTCTCCTGCGTGAAAACATTATTTGGCGTGGGTATAGTCGCCATTTGCTATGAACCACGAGATTTAGCCCATCATAAAGCGTCCAGCTAAACTCAAAGGTTTCTTTACGCAAGGTAGCTTTTTCTGTAATAAACAAATAGGCTTTTTGATCCTTTGCTAGCAAAAAAAGCTTTGTGCTAGCAAAGGCAGGTGGCCTAGAGTGTGCAAAACTAGCGCAAAACACGCAAAACAAAAGAGCTTTAAAAAAACTTTTTAGCCAAAAAGCCTTATTCATTTTTGCTTAAAATTCCACTTACCAAATCTATATAAAAGTCGTTTTTTTCCTCATCAAGCTCGGCAGTGTGAAGTAAGCTAGCAACGCTCTCATCGCTAATGCCAGCCTTGCTAGCTAGTATTTTTAGAGCGCAAAACTGCTCAAAAACCATCTCTAGCTCAGAGCTAACCACGCTTGGATTTGCCCCAAAGATTATCTCAAAAGCCTTGTCTCTTGGGTTACCTTCAAAAAGTTCATCAAACATTTATTATCCTTAAAAAAGCTTATTTTATAATATTTTTGATAAATATAGGCTAAGAAAAAGGTAAAAATTTGGAGAATTTTAAAATTTTGTTAGCTTTGCTTTTGGAATTCTAACTTAGGAATTCTAGAATTCCTAGCTGAGATTTT
>CAMCEN010000015.1 GCA_945873855.1 uncultured Campylobacter sp. | reverse complement strand
TATTTATAGAGTTTTATATCTTTTTATAGGATTTTATAGGTTTGTAGGAACGGTTTGCAGACCATAAACCCTAGCCGTGGCACAAAGCCTATCAATACTAGCTTGCGCATAAGCGTGGCTATGGTATTTTACAGCATCATAAGTGCCTTTTATCTCATCATTTATCATTTTTTAGCCTTTAAAGTTTATGAAATTCTAGCAAATAATATTCCAAATTCTAGAATTCCTAGGCAAAATCACTAGGAATTCTAAAATTCCTAGAATAAAAATTGTTTATTTTTGGCTATAATCAAAATAAAAAGGCTATAAATGTTTGTTTGTAAGCACTGCGCTGGGCATTTTGAGGGTGAGGCGGTAATAGACGCAAACGGCAATGAGTTTTGCTGTAATGGCTGTAAAAATGTCTATGCCTACTTAAAATCTCAGGGCTTTAGCGAGTTTTACTATAAGCTTAAAAAAGGCGAGCAAAACCTAGCAAAACCTAGCTCAAAGCACTTTGATAAACAAAGTGCTGGCTCAATGTTTTCAAAGCTTTTGCGCCGTGATGAGAATAATCCTTTTATCTGCGAGCTTGAAGTGCTAATTTCAGGTATCCACTGCCCAGCTTGCATCTGGCTAAATGAAAAGGCTCTAAGCAATTTAGAGGGCGTTTTGGAGCTAAATATAAGTGCTACTACTAGCAAGGCTAGAGTGCTATTTGATGAGCGAAAAACAGCCCTTGAGGATATACTAAATCTCATCATTGCCATAGGCTATGACCCAAAGCCCTTTAACGAGGTTAAGGGCGCAAACAACTCTCTAAGCCGTGAGTATTACGCTAAACTTATCGTAGCATTAGCTTGTTCTATGAATATAATGTGGGTGGCAATTGCCCTATATAGCGGATATTTTGAAGGCCTTAGCCTTGGGGCAAAAAAAATCTTACATTTTGCTGAGTTTGTGCTAGCAAGCCCGCCTGTGTTTTATACAGCAAGCGTGTTTTACCGCTCGGCTCTTAGTTCGCTAAAACTGCGTCAAATCAGCATGGATGTAAATGTAAGCCTAGGAATTTTAAGCGTGTATTTCTACTCAGTTTATGCTATGCTAAGTGGCTCAGAGCAGGTGTATTTTGACTCAGCCTGCATGCTTGTAACTTTCATATTTGCTGGCAAGTTTTTACAAACCAAAGCCACGCAAAAAGCCGCCCAAGAACTAGAAAATATAAGCTCACTTTTTGTAGAACAAGTAATGAGCGTAAAAAATAATTCTAGAATTCCTAGTATTAGCGAGTTTAAGCCCTGCGATGTAAGTGAGGTAAAAAGCGGTGATTTTGTGCTTTTACGCTCTGGAGAGAGGGCTATGATAGATGGAGTGGTGCTTAGTGGGGAGGCTAGCGTGGATAATTCTAGCATAAACGGCGAGAGCGTGCCTGTGGGCATTAGCAAAGATGATGCTTTGCTTAGTGGGGCTTTGTGCGCTGGGGGTAGCGTGATATACAAAGCCACAAGTAGCTTTCAGGGCTCATTTTTAAACAAACTCTCAAAACTTCTAAGCAATGCAAGTTTTGCTAGAGCAGAGATTGAAGAGCTAGCAAATAAAATCTCTAGCCACTTTGGCTGGGCTATTTTGGGGCTTTGCGTGGCTAGCTTTGTTTTTTGGAGCGTGGCAAATATCTCAGCGTGGAGTGGGGCAAATGCTTTTGGTATAGCTATTAGCGTCTTAGTTATCGCTTGTCCTTGTGCGCTTAGTCTTGCTACGCCTATTGCTACTTTGGTGGCTATGGGAACCTCTACAAAACGATCAATTGTCTTTAAAGACGCAAAAGTGCTTGAAACCCTAGCAAAGTGTGATATAATCGCTTTTGATAAAACCGGCACTCTAAGCAAAGCTAATTTAAAGGTGCTAAAGGGGCAAAGATTTTTGCCTTTTGATGATGAGGCTTTGCTAGCCCTAGCAAGTGCTAGCACGCATCCTATCAGCAAGGCAGTAGCAAGCTATATTTTGGAAAAAACTTGCGCTTTAAGTTCATTTAACCAGGGAATTTTAGAAAACATCCAAAACATCGCTGGTAAGGGCATCACTGCAACTTATAAAGGCGTAAAAATCGCAGGTGGGTCGGCTGCTTTTGTAAAAAGCCTTGGAGCTAGTCTGGCTGATGATACGCAAGATAGCAGCAGCGAGTATTATTTTATGTATGATAACAAGCTTGTGGCGCGATTTTTACTAGATGATGAGCTAAGAGAAGGGGCAAAAGCTAGCATAAAAGAGCTAAAAAAAATGGGATTAAAGGTGCTAATGCTAAGTGGAGACAAGCAAATAGTAGCTAGCAAGGTAGCAAGCGAGCTAGGGATTGATGAAAGTCACGGCGAACTAAATCCAGAGCAAAAAGCCCTGCTAATAAAAGAGCTACAAAAAAGCGCAAATGTCGTAATGGTGGGCGATGGGATAAATGATATCCTAGCTTTAAAAAGTGCAAATGTAGGAATTGCTATGGGCTCAGGGGCAAGTGTGAGTGTGGGGGTTAGCGATGTGGTGCTGCTGCGTGATGAGCTGGAGGGCCTTGTCTTTGCGCTACGCCAAGCAAAAAAGACCTTCAAAATAATAAAAGAAAATCTATTCATAAGCCTTGTTTATAATGCGCTTAGCATACCGCTAGCGATGGCTGGGTTTATTATCCCGCTATTTGCTGCTATTTCAATGTCGTTTAGCTCGCTGCTTGTGGTGCTAAACTCACTTAGACTAAAAGGACAGCCATGAACTCTACAATTGCGATGATGCTTGGGGTTTCTATTTTTCTTGCTTTTTGTGCGATTTGGGCTTTGCTCTGGGGCGTGCGCTCAAAGCAGTTTGATGACTATGAGAAGTTTTTGGGCGGGACAAAATACGATAGCGAAGAGGCGCTAAATGATGCATACAGGATGGAACAACGCAAAAAAGAAAGTGGATATAGGCCGCCTGATTGATTGGCTTGCGGGAATTCCGTCATTGCTGGAATTTCGTCATTGCGAGGAGTGAGTGAGACGAAGCAATCTCGCTCAAAACTTAATAAGTCTTAATAAATGAGATTGCTTCGGCTTTTTCAAAGCCTCGCAATGACGAATTTTAGAGAATTCCCAAAGTAAATTCACAAAAACAAAAAGGATAAAAATGACTGATAGATATACTCGCTCTCGCTGGCTTTTTGGCGATGATTTTAGCAAACTTCAAGCTGCAAAAGTGCTAGTGTGCGGCTGTGGTGGCGTGGGTGGTGCTGCTATTGAAGCACTTGCTCGCTCTGGCGTGGGAGCTCTCACAGTTATCGATAGCGACAGCTTTGATATCACAAATCAAAACCGCCAGTTTCGCAGCGAAAATGTAAATGAGCCAAAGGCGGCTGTCTTTGAGAGAGAGCTGCCAAATGTGCGTGGCATCATCGGGCGAATTGATGAAAGCAGTATAAACTCGCTGGGACTTAGTGATTTTGATGTGGTGATCGATGCTATTGATGATATAAAGGCGAAGATTTTGCTAGCCAAAAACGCTAGCGATAAACTGCTTTGCTCGCTTGGGAGCGCAAAGCGGATCGACCCTTCTAAACTGCGCTATGCTAGCATTTGGCAGACAAAAGGAGATGCCTTTGGGGCGAAGTTTCGCTACGAGCTTAGAAAATCTGGTTTTAGTGGCGATTTTGCCTGCGTTTATAGCATAGAAGAGCCTAGATGCAAGAATCTTGGCAGCTGTATGGCTGTAACTGCAAGTGCGGGGCTTATGCTAGCTAGTCTTGCGATTAGGCGAATTTTGGGGGAATTCTAGATTTTTGCTCGCTTTTAGGCTAAATCTAGCCTGCAATTTTATAAGGACTAGCCCTAAACCCTTAAAAGCTGCCGCCCCTAAAATCCCACTAAATTTAGAATTCCCTTGTTTTATCTGCGTTTTTTTGCTTCGCATCCGCTGGTTGCTTCACATCCGCTGGTTGGGGGTGCGGTGGTATTTTTTAGGGAATTCTAGAATTCATAGAGATTGCTCCCTCTGCTTTGCCCCCTCGCAATGACAGAATTTTGAACGAGATTGCTTCGGCTTTTCAAAGCCTCGCAATGACGAATTTTAGGGAATTCTAAAATTCCTAAAAAAAAGACGCCCCCTAACCCCCAGAAAAACAAAGAAATTCTAAAATTTTCTATAGAGATCCCCCAAAGGGGCTGGGGGATGACATAGTAGGGAATTCTAGGGAATTCTAGAATTCCCTAGAAATTATTTACTACTTTTCTCAGCTGCCTCATCAATGATAGCAAAGATATTATTCCCTGCTTCATTTGCCTTTTTAAATGTGCTAATGAACTTTTCTATATCATCTTTTTTGTAACCATATTGGCTATTAGAGATGTTTTTTTCTACATTTGCTTTTAGTTCATTTGCGTTTTGCATTAGCTTATCGTAGAGCCTAGCAGCTTTAAAGATTTTTTCTACATCACTATACCACTGCGCTAAAATCTCGCCTTGCTTTTGTAAGGCTTCGTTGTCGCCGATTGCGTGGATAACATTGTGCTGGGCGGTTTGCAGATAGGTTACTTGATTTAGCTTGCCGATGATTCCTAGGGTTTTATTTACTACATACTGGCTGATTTGAGCAGTTTGAGCAGCATTTTGGTTAAAGGTATTTATAGCATTGCCAAAGTTTATTACGCTTTTATTTGCAAGGTTTGCGATTTCATTTATACGCTCGGCGTTTAAGGTTAGGTCGTTTGTTTGCTGTTGTAAAGACTGGATATTTATGCCGATTTCATTTGTTGCTTTTTGTGTGTTTTCAGCTAGTTTGCGAACCTCATCAGCCACCACAGCAAAGCCCCTGCCGTACTCGCCGGCTCTAGCTGCTTCTATAGCAGCATTTAGGGCTAGCAAATTTGTTTGATCTGCGATATCACGGATTAGATCTACTACTGATGAGATTTCAGATGTTTTTTCATTTAGATTGTTTATAGCATCATTTGTGTTTGTAATTAGCATCTCGAACTGCTGCATTTCGCTATTTAGAGTTTTTATAGCCTCGCCACTTTCGTTTGCTTTGCTTGAGGTTTCTTTTGTCATATCGCTGATTTGGATTAGGTTTGAGATTGCGCCTGAGAGATTGCTTTGGATATCTACTATGCCATCAGAACCTTTGTTTGCTTTATCTAGCTCATCGGCTAGGATGATGCGAGTTTTACTTTTTTGGCTTTCGTGCGCACTCTCTACGCCACGACTTACGCCCTGAGCGTTTATTTTAAAAAGCCCTCTAAAACCCTCGGTAAAGATATTTCTATGCGTTCTGCCTGTTTCTGCGCTATCAATACAGGTGTAAATCTCACGCTGGAGAGCCTCAACTTGGTCTAGCAAATCATTTACACAAAGAGCGATTTTGCCACTTAGAGTGCCCGGGTCTATGTTTGTAACCCTAGATTCTAAAAGTCCTTGGCGAGCCTGATTTACCACTTTTAGGATTTCATTTAGTTTTTCATCGTGTTTTTTACCAAACATTTTTGCTTCCTTATTTTTTTCTTTGTAGATTATTCATTAGCTCATCATAAGTAGTGCCAAGGTCTTTTAGCGTTTTTGCTAGCAGTTGCTCTGAGGCTTTCATGCCGCCTGTCTTCTCAGCCTCTAGCAGCTTTTCGTATAGTGGGGCGATGATGCTTAGGGCTTTTGGATTTGGTTTTCTGCGTACTGAGTAGTAGCCGATGATGTTGCCATCTACATCAAGCGAAGGCGTAATATTTGCAAACACCCAGTAAAAGCTGCCATCAAAACTGCGGTTTTTAACATAAGCAAAGATTTCATCTTTTTTCGTAACAGTATCCCAAAGTAGCTTGAAAACTATCTTTGGCATATTTGGATGGCGGACGATGTTGTGATTTTTGCCTAGAAGTTCACTTTCTTTTGCGCCTACGATTTTCATAAAGGCTTGATTGCAGTAAGTGATGATGCCTTTTGTATCGGTTTTTGAGACTAGAAAGTCATTTTCTTGGACAAATTTCTCAGTGTTAATACTCATGTATATCCTTAAATTTTTGTTAATAGCCTTTTATTATACAAAAAATATCTTAAATAAAAGAATGTTTAAGCAAATTTTTATGAAATTTATGTAAATTTTTTAAAAAAATATCTAGAAATTCTAGAATTCCTAGATATGTGCTGATATGTGCTAGGGAATTCTAGAATTCCCTAGCGCTAGACAAAATGCGCTAAGCGAGGCAGGGCTAGACTTTCATCAAAACCGCAAATTATATTTGCATTTGCCAAAGCTTGCGAGCTTGCCCCACGAAGTAGATTATCAATTGCGCTTAAAACTACGATTTTATCGCCGCGCTTATAGGCACAAAGGTCAGCAAAATGCGTACCAGCGACATTTTTTATCTGCGGTGGCTCAGAGCAAATACGAATAAAGCTTTCTTTGCTGTAAAAATCATTTAGCACATCAAGGGGATTAATCTGCGAAAACTGCTCTTTAAGTGTGATATACACGCTTGCAAGCATTCCACGATTTAGCGGCAGCAAATGTGGGACAAAAAGCACATCCCCAGCCCCACCAAGTGCGTAAAAATGCTCTTTTATCTCAGCTGCGTGGCGGTGAGTAAGCGGCGAGTAGGCATTTGCGTTCTCATCTACGCTGATAAAATGCGAGCTAGCTTTTAGGCTTTTGCCTGCGCCACTTACGCCACTTTTTGCGTCTATAAAAACGCCGGCTTTTTCATCAATCATCTTAGCAAAGGGAGCAAGGGCTAAAAGACTTGCTGTAGGATAGCAGCCTGGATTTGCTACAAGCAAGCAGTTTTTAAGAGAGTGTCTGTGAAGCTCAGGCACGCTATAAACAGCACTTTCTAGCCCTTTAGCGTCTGTGTGCTCGCCGTAATTTGCCCGAAAACTCTCTAAGCTAATGCGATAATCAGCCGAGAGATCTACGATTTTTATGTGTTCTCTTAGCTCTTTTATGTATTTCATGCTTTGCATGTGTGGAAGTGCTGTAAATACTAGCTCACAACGCTTTTTTATCTGCGAGATATCAGCTACTTCTACAGCCAAATCAAAAACGCCCCTTAGCTGAGGAAAAAGCTCGCTAAGCCTACTCTCGCTGCTAGCCCCAGCATAGCTAAGCTCAAAGTGTGGGTGGGCTAAAATCAGCTTTACAAGCTCCAAGCCTGTATAGCCTGAAACGCCTAAAATTCCAACCTTTATGCTCATTTTTTGCCCTCAAAATCAATAGGTTCGTAGCTAATGCTAATTATCTCAATCTCGCTTTTGCCTTTTGGTAAGTTTAACTCTATTTGATCGCCTTCTTTTTTGCCAAGAAGCTGCTTTGCAAGCGGTGTTTCAATGCTAATAAGTCCCCTATTTAAATCACTCTCTACGCTACCAACGATGGTATAGCACTTCTCATCGCCACTATCCATATCCTCAAAAACCACCTTTGAGCCAAATTTTACGCTATCGTGGGCGTAGGTGCTAGGGTCGATGACTTTTGCGTTTGCGATGATATCGCCAAGCTCACTTATGCGGTTATCGATAAATCTTTGGCGTTCTCTTGCTGCTTGATACTCAGCATTTTCTTTCAAATCACCGTGAGAACGCGCAATATCAAGCTCTTTTATGCACTCAGGGCGTTCTTTTAGTTTTAGATTTTTTAGCTCATCGTTTAGCTTTGAGTAGCCGTATATTGTCATTTGCTCGCTCATTTTTATCCTTTATATTTTTTAATAAATCTAGAATTCTTAAGAATTTTAGCCTAGGAATTCTAGATTCTAGGAATTCTAGTTTTATCCTTTTTTGTTTGAAAAATGTATTTTAGCGCAAAAAGTAAAATAAGCAAAATCGCTGTTAAAATAGAGCAAATAAAAAGCCCTTGTCTAGAGCCAAACTCACTAGCCAAGTAGCCAGCAAACCACGCTCCAAGCGGTGTAGAACCCAAGAAAAATAAGCTATAAACACTCATCACTCGCCCACGAAATTCCGCCCTTGAAAACAGCTGTAAACAAGCATTTATAGCATTTAAGCTCATTATAAAGCTAAATCCTGTAAAAACAAGCCCCACTCCAGCCCAAAAAATACTAGGCGCAAGTCCTACGCAAAAAAGCCAAAACGCACAAGCAAAAGGGCCAAAATAAATGACTTTTAAGCTAACTCTACTCATAAAAGCTGAGCCCAAAGCCCCCATAAGCGCACCCACGCCGATCCAAGCCATAAGATAGCCAAAATCGCTATCGCCCCCACCTAGCTCAAAGCGCACGAGCGCCGAGATGCTCACAGAATAATTTGGTATCAAAGTAGCAAAAATCAGCAAGATTAGCAAGGGAGTAAGCAAAATATCTCGCTTTTTTATGTAGATTAGAGCTGATTTTACAGCACTTAGGACATTTTGTTTTTGCAAGTTTGGCTTGTCTGGGGCTTTTAGATGAACCAAAAACAAAGAGCAAAAAATTGCCACAAAAGAAATGGTATTTGCCAAAAAGCAAGCCCCTATCCCTAGACTTGCCATCACAAGCCCAGCTAAACTAGGTCCAGCGATGCGTGAGACGCTAACAGCCATTGCATTTAGCGCAACTGCGTTTTGTAAAATAGCTCTATCTTGAACAAGCTCGTAGATAAAAGAGTGGCGAGTAGGGCTATCAAGGCTATTAAATACACCCATAGCAAAGGCAAGGCTAAGCACCAAAGCATAGCTAGCAAAATCAAAAAACACACTAAGCGCAAAGATGAGCGAGACCAAACATTGACCGCCTTGGGTAAGATATAAAATGCGTTTTTTGTCTTTTATTTTATCTATAAGAGCACCTGAAAATAGCGAAAATAGCATTATCGGCACGAACTGCGCTGCGCTTACAAAGCCTACTAGCAATGGGTCGTTTGTAATAATGAGTGCTAGCCACGGCTGAGCGATGTTTTGCATCCAAGTGCCACTTTGGCTAATGCCAAGTCCTAGCCAGTAAATTAGAAAATTGCGGTTTTTTAGCGCAATAAAAGGATTTTGTTTTTTCATTTTTGTTTTTATAGAATTTTTAGCTAAAATACTAGCTAAAAAAGGCTGAGTAATGAATAAATTTGCTAAACGAATAATACCTTGTCTGGATGTAAAAGACGGCAGGGTGGTAAAAGGCACGAATTTTGTGGGCTTAAAAGACGCAGGCGACCCAGTAGAAATCGCAAAAAGATACAATGATGAGGGCGCTGATGAGCTGTGCTTTTTGGATATTACCGCAAGTCATGAAGAGCGTGATACTATCGTTCATATCGTAGAAAAAGTGGCTAAAACGCTTTTTATCCCGCTTACTGTGGGTGGGGGGATTCGCAGCATCGATGATATTTCGCGCCTTTTAAACGCAGGCTGTGATAAAATCAGCCTAAACTCAGCTGCTATAAAAAATCCTAGCTTGGTGGAACAAGCGGCAAATAAATTTGGCAGTTCTTGCGTGGTGGTGGCAATCGATGCTAAAAAAACAAAAAATTCGCACAATGTATTTATAAACGGCGGCCGCATTGATACAGGGCTTGATGCGTATCTTTGGGCAAAAAAAGTAGCCCAGCTTGGTGCTGGCGAGATACTGCTTACTTCCATGGATAGCGATGGGACTAAGGCTGGATTTGACATAGAACTTACTAGCAAAATCTCTAGCCTTGTAAGCGTGCCTGTCATCGCTAGCGGTGGGGCTGGGAGCATGGAGCATATACTAGATGTTTTTAGATGTGGAGCGGATGCGGCATTAGCAGCTAGCATCTTTCACTACAAAGAAATAGAAATCAAAGCCCTAAAAGAATATCTAAGCGCAAATGGCATAAGCGTGAGAGTGTAGGAATTCTAGATTAAGGGAATTCTAGAATTCCCCACTATGTCATCCCCCAGCTTGACTGGGGGATCTCTATATGGAATTCTAGATTAAGGAATTCTAGATTTAGGAATTCTAGATTTAAGAATTCTAGATTTAGGAATTCTAGATTTAGGAATTCTAGAATTCCTTAGCTTTTGGATAGTAAAAATGGATAAAAATATTTTATTTCTTTGTGCTGGAAATGGTGAAGTTTGGGACTTTGCTAAGAGTATAGGTGTGGGGCTTGTAAGCTCAGCTATCAACTTAACTAAAATTCTAGCTAGGAATTCTAGTTTTGAAAAAGTGATTTTTGTAGGCACTTGTGGGCTTTATAAAAAGGGCGAAATTTTTGATATTATAAAGAGCAAAACTGCTGTGAATATCGAAATCAGCAAGCTTTTGGGGCTTTCGTATTCGCCTTTAAATTGCGATGTTCCACATGAAACAAAAATAAATAGCTCAAATTTTATCACAACTGATAAAAGCGTGGCTAGCAAGTTTTATGAGCGAGGACTAGTTGCTGAGAATATGGAGTTTTTTAGCGTTTATAAAGTAGCAAAAAGCTTTGGAATTCCAGTTTTTGGAGTGTTTTGCGCTACAAACTTTTGCGATGAAAACGCTCACAATGATTTTATCAAAAATCATAAAAAAGCAATGGATATTTTGGAGAATTATATAAATGAAAACTATATTAGATTTTAGTAAAAAAGAGCTTGAAAGCATGGTAAAACCTAGCTTTCGTGCTAAGCAGATTTACGAGTGGATTTACAAAAAAGGCGCAGTAGAATTCACACAAATGAGCAATCTACCAGTTGCTATGAGAGATGAGCTAACAAAAAGCTACACCATTGATAGCGTTCGTGAAGTAAAATGCGAAACCAGTAGCGATGGTAGCAAAAAATACCTTTTTGCCCTGCATGATGGCAAGACAATTGAGAGTGTGCTACTACCGATGAAAGAAGAACTAAGTGATGAAAATGGAGAGCTAAAACGCCACGCAAGATACACAATCTGCGTTAGTTCGCAAGTAGGCTGTAAAATGGGCTGTGCGTTTTGCTTCACAGCAAAGGGTGGCTTTGTGCGAAATCTAAGCGCAGGCGAAATCGTGGGGCAAATCCTATATATAAAAAGGGCAAATGAAATTCCTTATGAAAGGCGAGTAAATGTCGTATATATGGGTATGGGCGAGCCACTAGATAACTTTGAAAATGTCAAAAAAGCAGTAGAAATTCTAAAAGAAAATGACGGACTTGCCATAGGCGCAAGACGCCAAACTATAAGCACAAGTGGCTTAGCAAGCCAGATAAAAAAACTTGGCGAGTATGATCTAGGCGTGCTTTTAGCGATTTCACTTCATGCTGTAAATGACGAGCTGCGAGATAAGCTAATGCCAGTAAATAAAGCCTACAATATCGCTGCTGTAATGGAGGCTATCAGGGAATTCCCGATCGATCAGCGAAAGCGAATTATGTTTGAATACCTTGTGCTTGGTGGCGTAAATGACCACGAGAGTGACGCAAAAACGCTAGTAAAACTGCTAAATGGCATAAAAGCAAAGGTAAATCTCATACTTTTTAATCCGCACGAGGGCAGTGAGTTTAAGCGTCCAGCTATGAGCGATGTGGAAAAATTCCGTGATTTTTTGCGAAGTAAGGGCGTAACTTGCACGATTAGAGAGAGCAAGGGGCTTGATATTTCAGCTGCTTGCGGACAACTAAGAGAAAAGGTAAAATATGACAACGCTTGATATAGCACAAATCGGCTTTTTAGTAGTAGTGGTTGCCTTGGGGGTTGGACTTATCATCCACACACTAGCAAAAGAGAAAAAAAACGGCTGAGTTTAAGCCATTTTAAGCCCTTTTAAAAAAAAGAGGGGGCTATAATACCTTTTTCATTTTAATAAGGGAGTATAAAAATGAGTATAAAAGCAATGGGCAATATAGGTAGCGAAAAATTGTATGTAAGCGAAAATGCTTATAATTTTGCTAAGTCTCAAAACTTTGAGAAAACGGGCAAAAACGAGCTTTTAATGGATTTAAGCTCTAAATTTAGCAATTTAAAGATAGGTATCGGCACTCAGCCTGGCGGACAAGGACACGGCAATGTCGCAATAAGCCCTAGAATTCTACAAAAAATGGCAAACGACCCAGCCGAGCGTGAGAAATACGAAGCTTTGCTCTATGATTTAAACGAGTTAAAGCCAATCACACACGATTGGTTTGGTGGCAAAATCGTAGCAAGTGGAACAATAATAAACGATGATGGTTCTGTAAGCAGCTGGGCTATGAGTCAAAGTGGCGATGCAAAAGAGCAAAAATCAGCCACGCAAAAACTACTTGAAGAACTAGAAAAATTACAAGAAAAACGCAGACTAGAAAAGCAAAAAGAAAAAAACAAAGATAATTTGCTTGATGTAAAAATATAGAATCTAGAACAAAATATTTTTGCTTTTGAGCTCAGTTTTAGAATTCCAAAAAAAGAGAAAAAAACAGCTGAGTTTTACTCATGGCACACTTTTTGCTTAGAAATATAGAAAGGATCATGCTATGCTAAATCAAATTTCAAATCAAAATTATTTTATAAATACAAAATACACTAGCTCAAAAAGCGAGAATTCCAGTACTTTTGGCGATATGCTAAATACCTTTACACTTAAAATACATGATGAAAAAGGCAATAAAGCACTTACTAGCACTACACTAGCAAATGGCGGTTCAGCGAGCGTTTTTGAGAAAAGTGATGGCGAGTATATCGTAAAAGCGTGGGATAATAAAGGCAGGGTGAAAGAATACAGCGTAAATGTAAATGAAGTAAATCCTAGTTCGGCTAGCTATTTTGAGCTTTTAGCTTATAGTTCGCACAATGATAAAATAGGCAAAACCAGCTCTGCTTTGCGTGATTTTCTAAGCGCATCAGCAGGCGTGAGAAATGACAATTTTTACACTTTTAACGATATTGAGCGCAAAATTGATTTAAAATCAATGCTAAAAGAGTTTATGAATATGCAAAAAGACTTAAATCCAATCGTATATAATCACATGTTAGAATTCTATAATATAATGTAATTTTAGCCTTAGAAACTTGCTAGCTAAGGCTAAAATTTTGGAATTCCAAAGAGTTTTTAGCCCAAAAGCTCTAAAAAATTTTGCCATTTTGCTTTATTTTCGTAGTCCCAGTTTGAGCTTGATTGTGCGATTATATCGCTTATTAGTGCTTTCCAGTCTAGCTTGGTATCCTTACTAAAAGTCCCTCTATACTCATTTTCCACGCGAGATTTTGCCTCAGACATAGCTACTTTTAGCACAGTATCTTCAAAACTAGCCTTATTATTTTCTTTTAGATTTAGGGCATATACATACATTTCATCGCTATCAGCATTTGCAGGGTTTACATCATTTGCGTTTATTATTTTTTGGCTCTCGTTGCCATTTTTATCCATGTGCTTTACTATATAGTTACCCTTTTCATCAGCCTTGTAAAAGGCAGTTTGCGAGCCGTCTGCGTTAGTCCCCCAAAGCTTCTTTTGGCTAGCTTTTTCTAGTTCTAGCTCAAAATTTCTGCTAGGATTTTGATTTTTTTGAGTGCTGTAAGTGCTTAAAGTTTGATTTGAAATTTGTGAGATTTCCATGTGTATTCCTTTATCTAGAATTCCTAAAATAACAAGCAAAAGTTATTCCAAGAATTCTAGAATTCCCTAGGGAATTCTAGATAAAATGTTTCACATAGAACAAATATCTAAAATGATGAAATACCAAAGTTAGTCGCTACTTCTAAATCTAAATTGACCTTTTTTGATAACCAAGCTTAGACCGCCGATAAAATAAAGCCACTTATTTTCAATGAAGTTTTTAAGAAAAGCCGCCACCTCGCCAGCAATGCCAACGCCAAAAGCAAAGCCCACCGCATCTGTGTGCCCGATAGAACAAACCGTGCCTTTGTGATTAAAGTTGAACTCTTTTGTTTTATTGCCTCTTAGCAAAGCCACTAGTGATTTTGCTGCGTGTGCGCCCATTTGACAGGCTAGCTGTGCGGTTGGAGCGTGGATGATATCACGCTTTTTAGCACTTGCACAATCACCTAGCACAAAGACATTTTCTTGCCCTGGCATACGCAAATCAGGCTCTACTAGCACTCTATCATTTTTGCTCTCAATGCCTGAAGCACTTATTATGCTTGAGCCCTTTACACCTGCGCTCCACAAAGTCGTGTTTGCATTTATCTTTTTCTCGCCCTCATCTGTGCGGATAATCACACCATCGCTCTGGCACTTTATCACCTCTCCACGCACGATATTTACGCCTTTTTTGAGGATTTTTGTGCGAGCTTTGGCACTAAGTGCTGGGCTAAACATAGGCAAAATCTGCTCTCCACGAGATACTAGCGTGATTTTTACTAGACTTGGCGCAATGCCACAAATCTCGCAAAGCTCTTTTGCTCTATCACCTAGTTCACTAGCAAACTCCACGCCAGTAAAACCACTTCCAACCACTACAAAACTAAGATCATTTGGGTCTTTACTACCATCAAAGTCCTTAAACTTCGTCTCAAGCTCGTGGCGCATTTTTGTCGCCCAGTTGATAGTAGCAAGGGCAAAGGTGTGCTTATCTGCGCCCTCAATGCCAAAATAATTTGGCTCAAAACCAAGCGAAATTACCAAATAATCGTATTCATAGCAGCCTATATTTCCATTTACTTTTTTTTCATTTATATCTATTTTTGTGATTGTATCTTTGATAAACAAGGCTTTATTAAGAATTTTTCTATAAAAAATTCTCGCTTTTCTAGCACTATAAGTGCCAAGTGCCACACGGTGTAAAAGCGTGCTTTGATAGTGATAGTCGTGCTTTGAGATTAGTGTGACCTCAGCTTCATCATCTCTTAGCAGTTTTTCTAGGCGCAAGGTACACTCCAAGCCTGCATATCCGCCGCCTAAAACAAGGATTTTTTTCTTTTGCATTTTTAAGCCTTTAAATTTTTTGATATTCTACCATAAAAGCATTTAAAAAATTTTTTTAAAAAAAATTACTAAATTTTTATAAGTTTTCTTTTAGAATTCTAGAATAAATAGCAAAAATTTTACTTCTTTTTGCTAAAATAAAGCAGATTAAAAGGATGAAAATGGATATTTTAAACTTTGCAAAAGATATTTTGCGCTTAGAGGCTAGCGAGCTAGAAAGACACGCAAACAGCCTTGATTCTAGGTTTTGTAAGGCTCTAGAGCTTATAAAAAACGCCAAAGGCAAGCTAATAGTAACAGGAGTAGGCAAAAGCGGACACATCGGCGCAAAAATTGCCGCCACCGCAGCTAGCACTGGCACACCTGCGTTTTTTTTACACCCTACAGAGGCTATGCACGGCGACCTTGGTATGATAGCAGATGGTGATATCATCCTAGCTATCAGCTATAGCGGCGAGAGTGGCGAGCTGCTAGCCATACTCCCACACATCAAGGCTCGTGGCGTAAAAGTCATCGCAATGAGTAAAGAAAATAGCTCGCTTGCTCGCCTAAGCGATGTCAATCTAAGCCTAGATATAGAGCGTGAGGCTTGTCCATTTAACGCCGCACCAAGCGTGTCTACCACGCTTACCTTAGCTCTTGGCGATGCGCTAGCACTATCACTTATGAAGCTAAAAAACTTTGCTATCACGGACTTTGCAGCTTTTCATCCAGGCGGTGCGCTTGGCAAAAGACTATTTTTAAAAGTTCACGATGTCATGCGAAAAGAAAATCTGCCTATCGTAAATGAAAACGCCAGCCTAAAAGAAGCAATCTCAGCTATGAGCACTGGCAAGCTAGGTTCTGCTATTATCCTTAATGCTAGCGGAGAACTAGCTGGGATAATCAGCGATGGAGACTTGCGCAGAGCCTTAGAAAATCCTAGCTTTGATTTAAGCGCAAAGGCTCTAAATTTCGCTACAAAAAGCCCAAAAACACTAAGCGATGAAAACACTCTAGCCTACGACGCTCTAAAAATTCTCCAAGAAAACAAAATTCAAATCCTAATCATCACAAAAGAAAATAAGCCAATAGGCGTGCTTCACATCCACGACCTAACAGCACTAGGACTATAAAATGCGCTTAAATCAATACATCGCCGCAAACACAAACTACTCTCGCAGAGCTGCTGATGAGCTGATAAAAGAAGGCAAAGTCCGCATAGGAAATAGCGTAGTAACCGAGCTTGGCACGCAGTATAAAGAGGGCTCGCCCGTGTTCATAAACGGCCGCAAAATCACGCAAAAAGATGGCTTTACAGCCATAGTCTATCACAAGCCAAAAGGGCAAATCGTTAGCCACAGCGACGAGCGAGGCAGAGAGGTTATTTTTGATAGCTTGCCAAATGGCTTTAAGCACTTTTGCTTTGTAGGCAGGCTAGACTATGCTAGCAGCGGCCTACTCATACTCACAGACAGCCCAAAGGTAGCCCACGCACTAGAAAAAAGCGACTTAGAGCGTGAGTATTATGTCAAGGTTAAAGGACAGGTTGGCGAGGTAGTCTTTGAAGCGATGAGAAACGGCCTAAAAGCCGCTGATGCCACAAAAGGCGCTCACGCAAAAACAAAGATAAAAAGCATGGAGTTTGCGCCTTTTCTAGCCTTTAAGGTAGTTAGTCAAAGCGGACCTTACACAAGGCTTAGAGTCATCATAAAAGAGGGGCAAAACAGGGAGCTAAGACGCTTTTTTGGCTATTTTGACCTGCCTGTGATGGATCTAAAGCGTGTGGCCTTTGGCTCTCTTAGCTTGGATACTTTAAAAGAGGGCAAATGGCGGTATTTTAGTGCTAGTGAGTACTCAGCGCTAAAAGATTTTTTAAACCCAAAAAAAGATACTCAAAAAACTCAAACAAAGGATAAAAAATGAAAAAAATACTAATTTTAGCACTTTGTGCTTTTGGCATGGCAAATGCTGCTAAGCTAAGTGACTTTGAGCTTAGAATCTGTAAGCTTTATAACGAGGCAGGCAAGGCAAGGGCTGAAAAAAAATATGGCAAAGCTAAGTTTTTAGAGGGCCAGCTCTCAAACTTGCTTGATATACAGCGCGTCTCAATATCTAGCTGCCCAAAAGAATACCAAGAATACGGCTGGAAAGCAGAGCCAAGACAATATCAAAGCAATGGAGATAGAGGCAGATTTCTTTATGACTAAAATCTAGAATTCCGTCTAAAATTCCGTCATTGTGGAAATTCCGTCATTGCGAGGCTTTGAAGAAGCCGAAGCAATCTCGTCTAAAATTCCGTTCAAAATTCCATCCAAAATTCCGCCCTACCTTGTGTCATCCCCCAGCTTGATCGGGGGATCTCTATATGGAATTCTAGTTTAAGGAATTCACTTTGGGAATTCTAAAATTCCTAGGCTTTTTGGGGGTTATGGGGTATTTTTTATTTTAAGGAATTCTAAAATTCCTAAGACTAAAAATATCACAAATTTTAGTGGGGTTTTAGGGGCGGCAGCCCCTAAGGGTTTAGGGCGTAGCCCTTATAAAATTTGCGAGCTGGGCTTATCCAGCCTAAAAGCGAGCAAAATTTTAGAATTCCTAGTCCAAAATCACTAGGAATTCTAAAATTCCAAAAAAAGACACCCCCTAACCCCCAGAAAATCTAGAATTCCTAGAATAAATTCTAGAATTCCTACAATAACATATAGCCTTTAAATGCTAAATAAAGTCCATAAGCGCAAACTAAAAGGGCTGAGAGTAGCTCAAAAATAAAGCGCAGTCTTTGGGTAAAAAAGCGTGAGAGCAGAGCGTAAAAAAGTAGCGCAGGCGTGGTACAAAGCCCAGCTAGTATCATCACAAGCGCTGAGAGTGCGCCTGAGCCAAGCGAAAAGCTCATAGCCAAAAATGTATAAACCACCCCGCAAGGCAAAAGTCCATTTAAAAAGCCAAGAAGCACTATATAACGGCGTTTTTGAAGCTTTAAAGCAAGGGCTAGGATTTTGCCTTGGATAAAGGAGTTTTCAAAAAAAGCTAGCATTTTGCCACGAAGCAAAAGCGAGACTCCAAGCACGACTAGCAAAACACCGGCGCCAAAAAACACTAGCCCCTTAGCACTAGCATCTCTCATCACCCCAGCACCAAAATAGCCAAAAACAGCCCCCAAACACGCATAAGCCGTGGTTCGCCCAGCGTGATAAAGCAGCATCATTGCAAGTGTGCTAAGCTTACTAAGGCCAGCACAAAGCCTGCCTAAAATGACATTAAAGCCCCCGCACATAAAAGAACAATGCGAAAAAGAAAGAACAAATGCTGTGATAATAATGTTTAAAATAAATGCGCCACTCATTATAAAATCCTTTTTGAAATTTTAGTATAGGAATTCTAGAATTCCTAAGACTAAATCTAAAATTCCTAGAATAAAATTTAGAATTCCATAGGCTAAATTCTAGAATTCCCTAGAAATTCTAGAATTCCTTAAAGCTTAAAGTGCTTTTAAAAACTGCGCAAAAAGATACTCGCTCTCGTGTGGACCTGCGCTACTTTCTGGGTGGTGCTGGACTGAGAAAACCGGAGCATTTTTATACGCCACGCCCTCTATTGTATTATCAAAAAGATTGCGGTGCGTGATGTCTGCCACCTCTGCGATGTCCTCAGGGACATTGTAGTTGTGATTTTGGCTAGTTATTTCTACAGCACCGGTGATTAGATTTTGGACTGGGTGATTTGAGCCGTGCTGGCCGAATTTTAGCTTGTAAGTAGGATAGCCAAAGGCATTTGAGAGCAGCTGATGGCCTAGGCAGATGCCAAACATAGGGATTTTTGCCTCTATTAGCTTTTTGATCTCTGCGATTTGCGCCCCAAGGCTAACTGGATCACCTGGGCCGTTGCTTAAAAACACGCCGTTAATATCGCCTTTTTTAAACATATCTATTAACGCGTCAGCCTTTGTATCATGGGCAAAGACCCTTACTTTGATGCCAGCACTAACTAGTTCGTTTAGGATATTTTGCTTTACACCATAGTCTAGCACGGCTACACATTTTGTTAGCTTTTCTGGGCTTTCATACGCACCTTTTGCGCAGCTCCACACGCCTTTATTGTGCGTGTAACCCTCTTTTGTGCTAACCTCGGCTACAAAGTCTATTTCAGCGATTTTTTTTGAAGTTTTTAATCTAGCTTCTAGCTCGTTTTTATCGCTAATCTCAGTTGAGACAATGATATTTTGAGCCCCACGGCTACGCATTAGCTTTGTTAGGGCTCTTGTGTCTATGTTATAAACTGCGATTTTGCCTTGAGATTTTAAAAACTCATCCAGACTGGCAGTAGAGCGAAAGTTGCTAGCAAAGGTATTTAGCCGTCTTGCAAACATACCGCAAGCATGGATTTTAGAGCTTTCCATGTCATCCCGGTTTGTGCCTACGATGCCGATTTCTGGCATAGTAAAGACGATAAACTGCCCAGCATAGCTTGGGTCAGTTAAAATCTCTTGATAGCCTGTCATAGATGTGTTAAAAATCATCTCGCCAGTATAAGTCCCTCCAGCACCCAAAGCATCAGCGCACAAAAACACGCCACCTTCAATAAAAATATACGCTTTCATCCTATTATCCCGTGCTTTCTTAGTTGTTCTTCGTAGGCTTTTTCAAAGGCTAGTTCATACTCAGGCGAGCCATAAGCTAGCTTCTCTCGCCCCTCAAGCTCATCAAAAGCCGCACGCTGCGCTTTTTCAAAGTTTTTAAGATAGCCTTCAATCGCAGAGTAAATCACATTTTTTACTCTATTTTCGCTTACATTGTACTCAAGTGCGTCTTTTTTCCACGCAGTATTTAATATATCGTGCGAGATGTGAGAGTAGCGCTCATCGTGATTTAACTCAAAGCCCATTTGCGAAGCTAGCTTTTTTTTAATCATGCCAAACATCGCCCTGCGGTCAACTTGCATAAACTCTATATCGCCCTCGTTATCGTCCATTAGCTCATTAGCGCGCTCTTCTATGGCGCGTTCTGCGTTTATGTCTTTTAGGATGATATCAGTAGCGATTTGCGTGATTTCATCGCCGCCGTTTTTTAGGCTTACAAAGCCGCATTTTAGTAGCTCATAGGCTATTTTGCGCGCGATAAACGGCGCATGTTGTGCTTTGATACGCATTAGATTTCCTTGAAAATTTTGGGATATATTCTAACTAAATTTTGGTTAAGAGTTTATAAAATTTTTAGGAATTCTTTTTTCTTGGGGTTATGGGGTATTCTTTTTTAAAAAAATTTTGGATAATTTATTCTGGGGAATTCTAGAATTTAGTCTAGGAATTCTAGAATTCTTAAATGATATAAACGCAAAAAGCCCCTAGGAATTCTAGAATTTTGCTCGCTTTTAGGCTGGATAAGCCTAGCTCGCAAATTTTATAAGGGCTACGCCCTAAACCCTTAGGGGCTTTCGCCCCTAAAACCCCGCTAAAATTTAGAATTCTCTTGCTTTATCTGCGTTTTTGGGGAATTCTAGAATTTCTGGGGGTGGGAGGGGGTGTTTTTTTTGGAATTCTAGAATTCCATAGCTAAACAAGGCGTATTATGTCATCCTCGGGCTTGACCCGAGGATCTCTGTGATGAGATCCTCCGATCAAGTCGGGGGATGACACAAGACTTGGGAATTCTAGAATTCCCAGTGATTTTGCCTAGGAATTCTAGATTTAGGAATTCTAGAATTCCTAGGCAAATATTTCAAAAAGCCCTTATTTCATTGAGCCGGTTTTGTTGTATTTATCGTGCCAGCTTAGAGCTTTGCTTAGTATGTGTGGAGTGTGTCCGGCTGGTTTGCCATTCTCGCCTTTGCACGCCTCATCAAAATACGCTTGTAGCATTGGGCGGTAGTCTGGGTGGGCGATTTTTATCATCTCAGCGGCTCTTTGTCTTGGGCTTTTGCCTCTAAGGTCAGCATAGCCATACTCAGTAGCTACTACCATAGTATCGTGCTCTGTGTGATCTACATGCGCTACAAAAGGCACGATTGCGCTGATGTCGCCGCCTTTGGCAGTTGATGGTGTAACAAAGATTGAGATATAGCCATTTCTAGCAAAATCGCCAGAACCACCGATACCGTTCATCATTTGCGTTCCCATGGTGTTTGTGCTATTTACATTGCCGTAGATGTCAGCTTCTAGCATACCGTTCATGCCTATGATACCAAGTCGGCGGATGACCTCAGGATGGTTTGAGAACTCTTGAGGGCGAAGGACAATGTGCTTTTTGTAAAACTCTATATTTTCTCTAAAATCCTCTATCGCCTCTGGGCTAAGTGAAAGCGAGGCTGAGCTAACCTCTGTTACAACACCAGCTTTAATTAGCGCTAAAAGCCCGTCTTGGATAACCTCAGTATAGCAGCTAAGACCTTTATATCCAGCACGCTCTAAGCCTGCTAGCACGGCATTTGCTACATTGCCGATGCCTGATTGTAGTGGCAAAAGTGTGCCTTTTGGCAGGCGACCCTCGGCTTCTTCTTTTTGTAGAAATTTTACTACATTATCGCCGATTGCGATTGAGACCTCATCAAGTGGAGTAAAGCTATTTACTCTATCTTTGCTCTCGCCTACTACGACAGCTACTACCTTGCTAGGATCTACTTTCATATATGGGGTGCCGATTCTATCGCTTGGGCGGTTTATGTTGATTGGCTCTCTAAAAGGTGGCTTTGGCAGGCATGCTACATCGTGAATTCCCTCTAAGCTCTCTGGTTGGGCGCAGTTTACTTCTAGGATCACCTTTTTAGCGTAGTTTAGCCAGTTTTGGTTGTTACCGATTGAGGTTGATGGGATTAGCGAGCCATCTTCTTTTATACCTAGAATTTCAATGATAGCAAAGTCCATCTCGCCAAAAAACCCAGCCTCTACTTGCTGTGCTAGGGAGCTAAGATGAACATCCATATACTCAGTCTCGTTTGAGTTAATCGCACCTCTCATATCACGATCAGTCATAAAAGGCGAGCGAAAGCTAACAGCATTTGCTTTTGCTAGATCGCCATCTAAGTGCGGGTCAGTTGATGCGCCTGTTAGTGCGCCGATTTTATACTCTTTGCCCTGCGCGTGAAGAGCCTCTGCCCTTTTTGCGATAGCTAGTGGTAGATGAATAGGCGCACCAGCACCCACAAAGCCACTAAATCCTACCAAAGCGCCATTTGGCACCAAGGCTGCTGCTGCGTCAGCGTCCATGATTTTTGCTGCAAAATCTGCATTTTTTACTCTGTTTTGCATATTTTTTATCCTTTCAGTTGTTGTTTTCTAGCTCAAATTTAATCAAATTTATTTAAACAAAAAAGCAGAATTTACATTTAAAACTTTTTAATTGTGTAGAATTTACACAAAAAATTGCTAAAATTCTAGAATTCCAATAAAAAAGTGCGGCTAAAAAAGTGCTCCACTTGCCCTTAGTGTGCCTGCTGTGTGCCAAAGATTGAATACATAATTCATCAAGGCGCAGAGCAGGTGCAATAAGGGCAAGTGCCAGCCGAATTTCTAAACATAAGGATTATAAAATGAGAATAGGTTTTTTATCACATAGCGACATGAGTATTTATTATTTTAGATTGCCTATAATGCGTGCTTTAAAGGACGCTGGGCACAAAGTCTATGCTATCATGCCAAGGGGCGCTTATGAAAAGCGTGTGGGGGCTGAGTTTGAGTGCGTTTTTTATGATATTGATGGTGCTAGTATAAATCCACTTCGCGTGGGCAAAAACGCTCTAAATCTAGCAAAAGCCCTAGCCCCACTTCACCTTGACATGCTCCAGAGCGCAGCGCACAAAAGCAATGTTTTTGGCACGATGGCAGCTAGTATGATAGGTATAAAAAATATTTTTTGCCTTGTTGAGGGGCTAGGATCTGCTTACACAGGTGATAGCTGGAAGCATAAAATCTTGCGCTTTGTGCTTGAAAACCTTTATAAAAACACGCTAAATAAGGCAAAGGCTTGTATTTTTGTAAGCGAGGCTGATGCGGAATTTTTTAGCGAAAAAAAGCTTTGCGATAAGGATAAAATCAAGGTTATTAAAAGCGTGGGCATAAACTGCTCTCTTTTTGCCCCTAGCCCTGAGCTAGCTGCGCCAGAGCTAGAGCCGCTAAAAGGCAAAAAAATCGTGCTAATGGCAGCAAGGGCTCTTGTGGATAAGGGCGTGGGCGAGTTTTACGAAGCGGCTGATATTTTAAGTGATCGCAAGGACTGCGCCTTTGTCTTTGTAGGCTCGCCTGTAAAAGGTAAGGCTGGATTTAGCACGGAATTTTTAGGCTCAGGCGCAAATGTCTTTTACCTACCGTGGAGCGATAATATAAAGGCTCTTTTAAACGCAAGCTATATTTATGCGCTGCCAAGCTACGCTGAGGGCTTTCCACGCACGATTTTAGAGGCTATGGCTATGGCTAAGCCTTGCGTGGCAAGCAAGGCTAGGGGCTGTAATGAGGCTGTGAGTGATGGGCAAACTGGGCTTTTGTGTGAAGTAAGAAGTGGCGCTGATCTAGCTGCTAAAATCTCGGTGCTTTTGGATGATGAGAATTTGGCTCTTAGCATGGGGCAAAAGGCTAGGCAAATAGCGCAGAGTAAATACGATGAGAGCATTGTAGTAAAAGAGTATTTAGAGCTTTATAAAAGCTTTGGAATTTGCTAGGGAATTCTAGAATTCCCTAAGCCTTGTGTCATCCCCCGACTTGACCCTAGGATCTCATCATAAAGAATTCTAAAATTCCGTATAGAGATCCTCGGGTCAAGCCCGAGGATGACATAGTAGGGAATTCTAGAATTCCTTAATCTAGAATTCCCAAAGAGAATTCCCAAAGAGAATTCCTTAATCTAAAATTCTTAATCTAGAATTCCATATAGAGATCCCCCAAAGGGGCTGGGGGATGACAGGGAATTCTAGAATTCCTAGGATAAAAATCTAGAATTCCTAGAGATTGCTTCGCTTCGCTCGCAATGACGGCGATTTTCGCAATGACGGAATTCTAGACGGAATTTTAAACAAGATTGCTCCCTCGCAATGACGCAGGGAATTCTAGATTTATTTGTGATGAGATCCCCAAGGGGCTGGGGGATGACAGGGAATTCTAGAATTCCTAGGATAAAAATCTAGAATTCCTAGAGATTGCTTCGCTTCGCTCGCAATGACGGCGATTTTCGCAATGACGGAATTCTAGACGGAATTTTGAACGAGATTGCTTCGGCTTTTTCAAGCCTCGCAATGACGCATGGAATTCTAGAATTCCATATAGAGATCCCCCAGTCAAGCTGGAGGATGACAGCTGTTTAGAATTCCTTAAGGAATTCTAGAATTCCAAGGGCTTTAAATAGCACTCATCGCCCCTAAATGTCACAAAATACGCTGTTGCTGGCTTTTTGTAGATAGCTTCTACTGCGTTTTTGTATATTTTCATCTGCTCGCTGCTGTTTTTAGCGGCATTTACCGAGCTTTTAAAGTCCAAAATCACAGCCTCATTTTCACCTAAAAGCAGCGCATCAAGGCGCAAAAGCTTGCCTTTAAAAATCAGCTCTTGTTCTTTAAAATAGTCCTTAAAGTCCGAAAACTTCTGCTTTTTAAGCTCTGCAAAACTTGCTATCCTAGCTTTTATGCTAGAAAATGCCTCATCATCAAGCAAGTAGCCAAATTTGTTTTTTGCTAGAGCTAGACCTTGCTCTATGCCCTTTTTATCAAACTCTCCGCTAAGTTCAAAAGCGTAGTGTAAAGCCTGCCCAAAATAAATGTTTTTTAGCCCTGCGCTGGATCTAGTGCCTTCTTTTATCGGCACTTCTTGGCACGGAATTCTCTCAAAAGCCGCGCAAGGCTCGCTAAATAAGCTCTCATCTTGCTTAGTTTCACCAGCGAAAAACTCCCCACGCACACCCTCTTTTAGATCAAGCACTTCTTTTATCTGCCCACCGCTAGTATAGGGCTTAAAGTAGCTTGGAGCATTGCCATCGCCGCCATTTCTTGCGATGATAAAAAGGCTGTATTTTGCCCTAGTAAATGCGACATAAAGCTTATTTAATCTCTCATCATCGTTAATTTTTTCTATTTTTGCCTTTATGTTTTTGTAGTTTTCATCGCCTAGGAATTCTAGAATTCTTTCATTTAGCGTGATTTGCCACTTTGCGCTTTTTAGGTCGTAGTAGCTTAAAAACACGCTATCATCGTTTCTGCCCTTGCCAAATCTATCGCAAACAATACAATGCTCCAAGCTTAGACCTTTGCTTTTATGAACTGTTAGGATATTTATGCCGCCCTCATCAGTGTCGCTAGCTGGGGTGCTGTCGCTTTGAATTTTATAAAAAAACTCATAAATATCATTAGTGCTAGCAGCGATTTCATAGAGTTTTAGGCAGTTTTTGCTTTGGTAGTTTAGCCCTAGTTCTTTGCCTAGCATTTTTAGCGTGCGAGCAGGGTCGTTAAAAGCCAGTTTTTTAGGCTTTGCACTGATGCCAAAGCGAGCTAAAAACTCGCAAAAATACTCACTCTCATCAGGGCACAAACAAGCTCTAAGATAGGCTAGCAAAATTTGAATTTGTCTGCTTGCTTTTAGCTCTTTTGCGCTGCTTGCGACCTTTATGCCACGGCTTTGTAAATGCTCTTTGATGTAGGTTATTTCTTCATTTTGCCAGCATAGGATGTGGATTTGACTAGGTTTTATGCCCTTCCCTCGCAAAAAATCTACCTTGCTATCAAGCAGGGCAAAAAAGCTCTCATCATTTTTCTCATTTTTATCATACTCAAAGCTTGAAATATCCACAAGTCCAGCCACTTTGCCAAGGTTAGTTTCATCTTTTAGTTGAGCTTTATAGCCTTGGGTTTTACCGCTAAAGGTCTCATTTACAAATTCCACTATGCTAGCGGTGCTTCTGCGATTTATATTTAAGCCCTCAAGCTTGATTTGCTTAAAACAGCTGTCTTTGATATAATCAAAAATCTCTTTGTGCGACCCGCGAAAAGCATAAATGCTCTGCTTTTTATCGCCTACATAAAAAAAGCTTCCTAGCCTTTCATTTTGCCCATATCCAGCAAAAATCTCAGCAATTAATGGCAAAAGCGTCTCAAACTGCCTAGCATCTGTATCTTGAAACTCATCGATTAAAATATCATCAATGCGACCATCAAGTCTAAAATACAGCTCATTTGGCTCAAATTTCTTATCTTCATTTCTAAGCAGTTCATAAACAAAAGCGCAAACATCGCTAAAATCCATAGCATTTTTGGCTTTTATCGCCTCTTTTCTGGCTTTTTTGTATTTTTTAAGCTCTTCAAAAAAGCTAGAAATTTTATGAGCGCAAAAGCCCTGATAATAAGCTTTTAGCGCAGATATTAGAGCTTCTTTTTCAAAGGGACATTTATCTATAGCCTTTTTAGCTATTTTTGCCTCTTTTTCATCAAAAAGAAGTTTGTAAAAATCTTTTATGTTTTTTACTTCATTAAAAGCATTTACGCCTTTTTTCTCACAAACTAAAAGTGCGGCTTTTTTTAGCTCATCATATGCTTGCCACACTGCGCTTTGAGAGGGCGCAGGGGATGAAAAGCTTTCTATATCATACTCGCTCATCTGCTTTGCAACCTCTAAGAAATTCGCAGCGGTTTTGAAATTTGCTGAGAGAATAAATCTTGCTAGCTCTTTTATCTCGTCTTTGCTTAGTAGTTTTATTAGGTTTTGGTTTATGAGATTTTCTAGATTTTCTCCATTGCTAAAATCAGGCAAAAGTCCTACATTTAAACTAAACTGCCGTAAAATTTGGGCAAAAAATGCATCAAAGGTGTAGATTTTTAGCTCGCTGGATAAAAAATCTCTTTGCCTATCTTTTAAACGGTTTTTTACCTCATCAACGCTGATTTCAAGCAAGGCTGAAATATCGCTAAGCTCGTAGTCTTGCGGACTTAAAAATGTTTTGATGATTTTTTCTTTCATCTCGTTTGCGGCTTTGTTTGTAAAGGTTATAGCTAGGATATTTGAGATAATGGGGTAGCGCTCATTTTGCTTATCTAGGATTAAGGCTACAAAGCGCACCGCTAGACTTGAGGTTTTGCCGCTGCCAGCACTGGCTTCTAGCGCTAGAAATCTTTTATCTTCTTTCATAATTGCCCCTTTAAAAGCTCTTTAAATGCGTAGCCATGTTCTTTGCCCCCACAGCTACAAACAAAACCATCATTTTGTCCAGCAAAAAAGTCTTTTATCTTTTGTATTTCATCTTCTAAGATTACTGGCTTTGCTCTTTGGCTTGCTTTTTTCTCATCAAAGTCCATACTCTCTTTTAAGTCTATAAAATACCCCTTGCTTGCCCCACTTAGTGCCTTATAAAATTGTAATTGTAAGTCGTTTTTAGGCAAAGAGCCGGTTTTATAATCAATCACGCAAAGCTCACCATTT
This sequence comes from uncultured Campylobacter sp., assembly GCA_945873855.1. Classification (GTDB taxonomy): domain Bacteria; phylum Campylobacterota; class Campylobacteria; order Campylobacterales; family Campylobacteraceae; genus Campylobacter; species Campylobacter magnus. The sequence goes on along the minus strand of CAMCEN010000015.1, from coordinate 3,350 downwards.
TCATTTATATCTATGCGGTCGATTTTACCCTCGATTTTTATCCCACAGAATTCATTTTTTAGCTCTTTTTCACACGCACTTACTCTCCAACCCCTGCTAAAATGCTCGTTTTGTAGCTCGCAAAAACGCTTTAATCTCTCTTTTAGCATCTCAAACTCAAGCTCATCTACGCTAGAGCTTGTTTTAAAGGCATTATCAAGCATAAAGCAAAGCAGCTTATAATCACAGCTGTCTTTATGCTCGCTAAAATACCTTGCTAATGCGCCATGAATAGTAGTGCCAAAATCTGCGCTGTCCCTTAAAGCTCCAAGGTTTTTTGGCTCTTTTAGCCCTAAAATGTATTTGTAATAGTATAGCTCACGGCATTTCATAAAAGCACTAAGCCTAGAAAAAGAAAGCGCAGAAGCAAAAAAATCATGCTTTATGCGCAAATTTGGCTTTTGGAATTCTAGAATTCTCTCAGGTTTAGCTAGAGCAATTTCATAGTTTTTCTCATCGTTTTTTAGCTCGCACTCATCAAGCCCTAGTTCTTTTAAAAACCTAGATTTGACGCTTTGTTCATTTTGCGTAAAGCTTATGCTAAGGTATTTTGCGCCGTTTATTAGCGCATTATAATAGCCTTTTTGTAGATTTTCTCTATCTTTGTGGCTAATAAGCCCAGCTCTGGCTCTAATCTTTGAGCTTAAAAACAGCTCTTTTTGTGAGCGTTTTGGCACTATATCATCGTTAAAATCCACGATTATCACGCCTTTTGGCTTTGCGCCACGGCTTTCTAGCAAGCCCATTGCTGTCACAGCCCCGCCGCCACTTAGACTCACACTTGCCTTGCTAAGCGCATCTAAGATTAATTCTAAGACCTCTTTGGTTTTTAGAGTTTGTAAGTTTTTGCTTAGCATTTCAAGGCTAAAAAGCTCTTTGCTAAAAATATTTTCTAGCTCGCTAGCATTTGTGCTATGCTCATAAAGTGGCTTTAAAAGCTCATTAATTGCGCCAAAATCAGCTGGATTTTCATAAGAGTTTTTAAAGAATTCTAGATATTTTGTCTCGTAGTGATAGGCAGTGTCTTTTTTTAGCGTATTTTGCACAGCATTTAGCACGCAAAAAGCAAGCTCATCTCGCACACTTTTGCCCATTGCGTAGTTTAGCATATTATTTTCATCTATGTTTCTAAGTATCTGCGCAAAGCTCTCATCAGGCAAAATCACAGCTATTTCATCAGCCTTTAGACCTGCTCTTATCATGCGTGAAATCTCATCAAAGACAAAAGCGCATTGCAAACTACGCTCGCTAAAGCCTTGAATTCTTATGTTTTCAGGTTTTCTTTGCGCCAACTTTTCTTCGCTTATGATTTTATTTTTACTAGCGTTTATTTCGTATTCAAAGCCATTTTTTAAAGATATGTTAAAGCTATTTGTTATTAGCTCTTGAAGCTTAAAGTTAAATTCCGTGGTTTTAAAACCTAGTTTTAGCTCGCAAAGTTGTGAAATCTTTTTAAATACCTCCATTTCGTGCTTTGATGGAATTCCATCAAGAAAGATTTTTATGCTAGAAAATTCTTTGATAAAACTATCATTTATCTCATAATCACTGCTTATTTCATCATAAAAACCCTTTGCTTTAAGATTTTTTTCATACTCTTTAAAGAGCTTAGCTAGAATTCTCAAATGCTCGCCAAAGTTATCATAAGTATCTTTTAGCTCGATTTTTTCTATACTAACGCCAAAAAGACAAAGTTCTTTAAAAAAGCTAAAAATATACTCGCTACACTTCAAAAAAGCAAAAAACTCACTAGGAATTCCCAAAGCTTCTTTTGCTTCTTTTACGCTTGAAATAGCGTTTTTTAGGCAGTAGAGTTTGGTGGCGGTGTCTGCTTTTTTTAGCCCATTTACGATGATAACTCGCTCAAAAAACTCGCCCAAATCATAGCATTTATTCAAAGCTACATCAAAGCCAAAAAGGCTTTTTTTATACTCTCTTAGAGCCCTTGCGGTGCTAAATACTACTGCTTCGTTTTTTTTTAACATTTGCTTCTTGCCTTATAAAAAGTCTTAAAAAATGGTGAGATTATGAAATAAATAAGATATTTGGTGCCTAAGGGGAGACTTGAACTCCCGACCTCCGGCTTATGAGACCAGCGCTCTAAACCAGCTGAGCTACCTAGGCACAAATTAAAAAATAGAAAGGTTATTTTAAACAAAATTAGCTTATAATTTGCTTTAAAAAAGGAGAAAAAATGAAAAATTTCTTATTTACAATTCTTGGTGGCTTTTTAGCCCTTATTGTTTTCGTGCTTGGCTCGCTTTTTGGCGAGTTTGTAAATGTGCTAAAAGGCTCACAAAGCTCACAAAGCTCTAGTAGCGAACTAGTGATAAACGAACAAATCAGCGCTAGTATAGAGGCTACGCCTGATATTTACATCTCTTATCCTAGCTTTTATGCCAAAAATATCAGCGATGATGATAAAAGCATGATAAATGCTCATTTTAGCGGTATTTTAACGCTTGTTAAAGAAAATGGGCTTTGCACAGGCGGTGCGTATCAAACCTATAATGAAATGAATAAAGATGGTCTAAATTCGCTCTCGCTTAGCTCTGAGTTAGCTTGTAAGTTTAGCGCTAACAAGCTAGAACAATACAACAAACTAATCGCTGATATAGAAAATCTAATCAAATCAAGCGTGGTAAAACTTCATCTAACTGCGATAAATCCAGCATTTAGCGCTGAAGCTGAGGCAAAAAATCAAAGCGAGCTAAAAAGCGCACTTAGCGCAGCAGCCACTAACGCAGCGCAAAATCTAAGCAGCGATTTTAACAAAACTTGCGTTTTAAATGAGCTAAACTTTAATGGTGCTAGCTACTACCGCACAAGCCTAGCAGAGGGTGGCGCAGCAGCAAAAATCTCAGCCCCAGAACTAAAAAGCAAAAGCCTAAAAGCTAGCGCAGACGCAAAATATATTTGTAAATGAGGCAAGGCGTGAGAGCGATTATAGCGTCATTTGCGCTGTTTGTTTGTGCTTTTGGAGGCGAGGTTGATTTTTGGCAAAATGATTGCATCAACGACTGCATTAAGTCGTATTTGCCACAAAAACCAAAACCAAGGCTAAAAGCCAAAGATAAAGCAATGTTTAATGGCATTTACAACAACTACCAAGCAAACGACAGAGTAGAAGGCAAAATGTAATTCTTTTCTAGAAATTCTAGATTTTTATTCTTTTTATTCTAGGAATTCTAGAATTCCTAGAATTTTAGCATTAGGAATTCTAGTTTTTGGGGGTTAGGGGGTATTTTTAGCTTTTTATAGTTTTAGGAATTCTAAAATTCCGTCATTGCGGAAATTCCGTCATTGCGAGG
>CAMCEN010000014.1 GCA_945873855.1 uncultured Campylobacter sp. | reverse complement strand
CTAGAATTCCCTAGAATAAAATCTAGAATTCCCTAGAATAAAATCTAGAATTCCCAAAAACTTGAATTCCTAGAATAAATTCTCAAATTCCGTCATTGCGAGGGAGCAAAGTAGAGGGAGCAATCTCATCAAATCACCGTCATTGCGAGGCTTTGAAAAAAGAGGGAGCAATCTCGTTCAAGGCTTAATAAATGAGATTGCTTCGTCGCTCGTTTCACTCACTCCTCGCAATGACGGAATTTTGGAATTCTTTGTGATGAGATCCCCTGATCAAGTCAGGGGATGACACAAGGCTTAGGAATTCTAGAATTTACCTTGGGAATTCTAAAATTCCTAGTAAATTCTCTTAGGAATTCTAGAATTCCTAAGACAAAATCTTAAAAGCCACTTAGGCTCTACCGCTAAGCAGCGGTACAAAATCGCAGTTATCAAGCACTTCTTTTTCTATGCCAGCGGCTGTTTTGATATAGCGAGTGATTTGCTGGGTGCTGTCCTTTGCCACAGGTGCTACTAGCACGCCGCCATCTTTTAGCTGATCAAAAAGAGCCTGTGGCACGCTAGCAGTAGCGCAGCTAAGTATGATGCGATCAAAAGGTGCAGAGCTCTTCCAGCCTATGCTACCATCATCAAAGCGCACAAAAACATTATTAAACCCAAGCTGCTTTAGGCGTGCTTTTGCGCTACTTGCAAGGCTTTCAATGCGCTCTATGCTAAAAACTCTGTGAGCGATTTTTGAGAGCACGGCTGCTTGATAGCCGCTGCCACAGCCGATTTCTAGAACATTATCGCAGCCCTCGGCCCTCAGTGCTTCTGTCATTTTAACAACTGTCAAGGGCGATGATATCCACTGCGCACCGCCTATGGACTGCGGATCTAGGCTAAAAGCATCCTTGATGCTGGGCACAAAAGCCGAGCGTGGAGTAGCAGCAATAGCGTCAAATACTGATTTTGAGATGTCGATTATGCCTGCTATTTGCTCTGCTAGGCGCAGGCATTTTATACTTTCTATGTGATCCATAAGCGCAATTATACAAAAAACTTCGCAATTTGTGCTATACTTTTGGCAAAAAATTCACACAAGAGCAAAAGATGTCAAATAATATCTTAAAAAATGATTTGAAAATCATGCTAATCGAGCCTAATGCAAGCTCTGCTGAGGTGGAAAAAGCCCTGCTTCAACACATAAGCGATGTAGGGCATGTGCTTGTACAAAAAAACCCGCTGGGGGCTTTAAATCTCTTGCGTCTAAGCGATAGTTTTTCAATGATAATTGCTGAGATAAATATGCCAAAAATAAATGGTTTTGATTTGATCAAAAACCTTGAAAAGAGTGATTTGCTGGGTATCCCTGTGATACTCATGTCAGCTGATGAGAGTCTAAAAGAGAAAGCTATAGAAATCGGCGCCTTTGGTTTTTTACAAAAGCCGATTTATTTTGATGATTTAAAAGCAATGGTAGAGCAAGCTGCAAGTATGATTTTGTAGGAATTCTAGAATTCCTAAGTGAGTTTATTCTAGGGAATTCTAGAATTCCTAAGTGAGTTTATTCTAGGGAATTTATTCTAGGGAATTCTAGAATTCCTATTTCATCGCTTTTAACTCATCCTCTAAAAACTCGCCTGTAAAAGAGTGCGTTTTTTTGTGATTTTTGGCTACTTCTTTTGGGCTGCCAGTAGCGATGACCTGACCGCCCAAGTCACCACCCTCTGGCCCCATATCTACTAGATAATCGCAGTTTTTAATCACATCAAGATTATGTTCTATTACCACTACGCTATTGCCAAGTTCTACTAGACTTTGAAGCACGCTAACTAGCCTAGCAACATCTGCAAAATGCAGTCCAGTCGTAGGCTCATCAAGTATATAAAGAGTCTTGCCAGTATCGCTGCGGCTCAGCTCTTTTGCTAGTTTCATGCGCTGAGCCTCTCCACCACTTAGCGTGGTAGCACTCTGTCCTAGTGTGATATATTCTAGTCCCACAGCGCAGATTGTAGCAAGCTTAGCGTGAATCTTTGGCACAGCTTTAAAGAATTCCAGTGCCTCAGCCACGCTCATTTCTAAAATATCAGCTATATTTTTGCCTTTGTATTTGATTTCAAGCGTGGCTTCATTGTATCTCTTGCCCTTACAGGCATCGCAAACCACGCTAATGTCAGGCAAAAAGTGCATCTCCACAGTGATCGCTCCATCGCCTGAGCATTTCTCACAACGCCCACCTTTTACATTAAAGCTAAACCTACCAGCCTTATATCCACGCAGTTTTGCCTCTTTTGTAGCGCAAAATAGCTCTCTAATCTCGTCCATCACGCCTGTATAAGTAGCTGGATTTGAGCGTGGGGTGCGGCCAATTGGGCTTTGGTCAAGGTAGATTACCTTATCAAGCTGTTCAAGTCCATCAATATGCGCTACGCTAGCATTTGGCGTGATTTTAGAGCGAGTTAATTGCTCTAAGGCCTTTGGCAAAAGCGTGCCTAAAATAAGCGAGCTTTTGCCGCTACCTGATACGCCTGTGATGCCTACTAGGTTACTTAGCGGGATTTTTACGCTTAGATTTTTTATATTATTTATGTTTGCGTTTTTGATTTCTATGAAGTTTTCTTGCGCTCTATTTTTAGCAAAGTTTATGCTTTCTTTGCCGTTTAAATACTGTGCGGTTAGGGTTTTGCTTTTTAGCAGTTCTTTATAAGTGCCAGCAAATACAACCTCTCCGCCCATGACCCCAGCTTTGGGACCAATGTCTATGATAAAATCAGCACTCTCCATAGTTTTTTTATCGTGTTCTACTACTAAAACGCTATTGCCTTTTTCTTGTAGGCTTCTTAGAGTTTTGATTAAGCGCATGGTGTCTTTCTCGTGAAGTCCTATGCTAGGCTCATCAAGCACATACATCACGCCAGAAAGACCTGAGCCGATTTGACTTGCTATGCGAATTCTTTGCGCCTCTCCACCGCTAATTGTCCTAGCATCACGGCCCAGACTTAAATAGCCTAAGCCCACATCGCACAAAAACGCAAGGCGTTCTCTAACTTCTTTTAAAATAGGCTCTGCGATGGTAGCATTTTGCGCTGAGAGATAGGTAAAATTGCTAGTTTCATTCATAAAAGCAAAGCACTCTTTAATCTGCATGCTTATTAGCTCGCCAAGGCTTTTGCCAGCTACTTTTACAGCCAAAGAGCCTTTATTTAAGCGTTTGCCCTTACACTCGCTGCACTCTTTTTCTATCATATAATCGCTAAAATCTTTGCTGTCTTTTAGCATTTCATAGCTTAGGCGCAAAGCCCCTTCAAATCTACGCTCTAAATGATGTCTTTTCCAAGTAAATTTGATATTGCTAGCATTGCCATAAAGCAGGGCTTTTTGCTCGTGGGCAGCAAGCTCATTAAACGGAGTTTTGGCATTTATTTCATTTTGTTCGCAAAATGCTAGGCAAAACTTATAATAATAGCTTTTATTAAAGCCATAAAGCAGTTTTAAAGCCCCAGCTTCTACGCTTAGGTTTTCATTTATGACCTTGCTTTGATCTAGGCTGAAATTCATCCCAAGCCCATCGCAAGCAGGGCATGCGCCTTTTGGCGAGTTAAAGCTAAATGAAAGTGGCTCCAAGCTCTCATAAGAAATCTTACAATCAAAGCAAGCATTATGCTCGCTAAAATGCATATGACTCTGCAAAAGCCCCATCTCATCAGCATTTACAATGCTAATCTCTACCTCACCAAAGCTAAGAGCTACTGCTTTTTCCACACCTTCTATTAGGCGCAAATGATTTTCTGGGCTTAGTTCTATGCGGTCAATTACTGCTTTTATAGTGTGTTTTTTGGTTTTGCTTAGCTCTATTTCATCATCTAGGCGTTGCATTACACCATCTATTTGAGCCCTTACAAAGCCATCGTTTCTAAGCCTTTCTAGCTCGGCTTCAAATGAGCCTTTTTTCTCTCTCACTAATGGGGCTAAAAGCATGATTTTTGAGCCCTGAGGTAAGGCGTTTATTTGATCTATTATATCGCTTATGCTCATTTTGCTTACTGGCTTGCCGCATTTATAGCAGTGCTGGGTGCCAACTCTGGCATAAAGTAGGCGCAAGTAGTCGTAGATCTCAGTGATAGTGCCCACAGTTGAGCGTGGGTTTTTGCTAGTGCTTTTTTGATCTATTGCTATTGCTGGGGTAAGCCCTTCAATACGCTCTACATCAGGCTTGCCAACTCGTCCTAAAAACTGCCTAGCATAGCTTGAAAGGCTCTCTATATAGCGTCTTTGCCCCTCAGCATATAAAGTATCAAAAGCTAGAGTGCTTTTACCAGAGCCTGAAAGCCCTGTAAAGACTACTAGTTTGTTTTTTGGGATAGATAGATTTATATTTTTTAGATTATGTTCTTTTGCGCCGGTTATTTTTATAAACTCGCTCATTTTTTACCTTTTTTTGCTCTTTTTTGCTCTTAAAATTTTGCTAAAAATTCCAAATTATAGCAAAATTTTAGCTATAATGTAGTTTTTTAAAAGGCAATAAACAAAAATAAGCAGAAAAGAAAAAATAAAAGAAAATTTAGGAAATTATAATATTTATTTAGCAGGTCTTGTAAATTCGTTAATTGCTTTGATTGGCTTTACATTTAGCAGCGTTAGCGAGCTTATAAAAACGCCGTTTTGGATTAGCATAATGGGCTTTTGCGGTATTTTTATTGTAGCTTTTAGTATTTATTTACTACAAAGAAAAATGACAAAATTACAAGATGAACTAGGAGGATTATAATGCAGATATTTTTAAGTGCTTTGGCTTTATTTGGTGGGCTTGGAGCCCTTATATATATCGCTTTGGTAGTGACAAAAAGCAGTGAAGAAAAAATTTTAAAGGAGCAAAAATGAGTAAAGTTGTTAAGTTTTTTTATTCTTTAAGCGATGCTAAGAGCAAAGAGCTTTTAGAGAGCAACGCAGGTGGGGGCGAACTAGCCTTTGTAAGTGGCAAAAATCAGGTTTTACCTAAGCTTGAAGAAGCCTTGCTAGGTATGAGAGAAGGCGAGCATAAAGAAATCAGCATAGCTTGCGCTGACGCGCTTGGCGAGTATGATGAAAAGCTCATCCAAACCCTGCCAAAAGAGCAGTTTGCAGGTATTGATTTGGCTGTTGGCATGGAGCTTTTTGGGCAAGATGAGAGTGGAGAGACTGCACGTGTGGTGGTAAAAGAGCTAAAAGGCGATGAGGTGGTGATTGATTTTAACCATCCTTATGCTGGCAAGGACTTGCTTTTTGAAGTAGAGCTTACTGAGCTAAGAGACGCTGATGAAAACGAGGAGCTAACAGGCGTAGTTGTGATGCCTCACACCTGCGGCTGCGGCGGACATGCTGGGCATGAGCACGAAGATGGCGGGTGCTGTGGTGGGGCGCATCATGATGAGCATGGTGGGGGCTGCTGCGGCAGACATCATTAAATTTCATGCTTTACGAGTGGGATAATGTAAAAGCCAAACTAAATTTAGCTAAGCACGGCGTGAGTTTTGAAGAAGCTTTGAGCGTGTTTAACGATGAGTTTGCTTTGCTTATTTATGATGAGGAGCATTCTAGCGATGAAGAGAGATTTTTATTGCTTGGCAAAAGTTTAGCAAATAACCTTTTATTAGTGGTTCATTGCTATAAAGAAAAAGATGTAATAAGAATAATCTCAGCTAGAAAAGCCACAAAAAATGAAAGCAAAGAATATTTGGGTAAAAAAGCTTAAAGGATATGAAAATGAAAGCAGAATATGATTTTTCAAAGGCTATTAAAAATCCGTATTATAATGCAAGTAGCCAAATTAGCATGAGTTTAAGCCAAGAAACACTTAAATATTTTAAAGATTTGGCAAAAAGCAAGGGTGTTTCTTTTGAAGAAATTATTGCTTTATTTTTGAACGATTGTGCTAGAAAAAAGCTTGATATAGAGCTTAAAGAAGTAGCTAGCTAATATTTAAGGAATTCTAGAATTTATTTAGGGAATTCTAGAATTCCTAAATAAACAACTAGAATTCCCTAACAAACAAAGGATAATTATGAACTTAGCATTTATTTTTCCAGGTCAAGGCTGTCAAAAAGCAGGCATGGCAAAAGAGTTTTATGATAATTTTAAGGGAGCAAAAGAACTGCTTGATAGCGCAAGCGATGCGCTTAAAATGGATTTTAAAAAAATCATGTTTGAGGGCGAAAATCTTGATATCAGTGAGTTTACACAGCCTGCTATCTTGCTAGCTTCGCACATGGCATTAAGCGCTTTTAAAGAAAGTTTTAACGCAGAAGCTAGAGCGCTTTTGGGGCATTCGCTTGGAGAGTTTAGCGCGCTTGTGAGTGCTGGAGCATTTAGTATAAATGAAGCACTAAAAATCGTAAATAAGCGTGGGCAGTTCATGGCTAGTGATTGCGAAGGCAAAGGCGCTGGCATGATGGTAATTTTAGGTCTTGATGATGAAAAAATCGAGAAGATTTGCGCTAGCTCTGGGCTTAGTGCATATCCAGCAAACTATAATTGCGACGGCCAGCTAGTAATCGCTGGGCTTAAAGACGATTTAAGTGCCTTAGAGAGCAAGTTTAAAGAAGCAGGCGCAAAAAGGGCAATGCTTTTAAACATGAGCGTAGCAAGCCACTGTCCACTGCTACAAAACGCTAGTGCTAAGCTAAGGGCTGAGCTAGAGAGTGCCTTGAGTGCTAGTTTTGCTCCTGTCATCTCAAATGCTACTGCTAGCCCCTATAATAGCAAAGAAAAAGCCTTAGAATTATTACAAAAACAGCTTACAAGCCCTGTGCTTTATAAACAAAGCATAAAAGCCTGCGAAAGTGAGATAGACGCATTCATAGAGTTTGGTAGCTCTGTATTATCTGGGCTAAATAAAAAAATCAGCGCAAAGAGTACTTATAGCGTCTTTGACATGGCAAGCTTAGAGGCTACGCTAAGCGCATTAAAAGGCTAAGAGATGAAAATAGCGATTTTAGGCGCAATGCGTGAAGAAATAGAGCCGATTTTAGAGCATTTTGGTGAGTATAGCGAAGAAAAATACGCTAGAAACTCATTTTACACCGCAAAATACGCAGGGCACGATATCGTGCTAGCATATAGTAAAATCGGCAAGGTAGCAAGTGCTATGAGTGCGACCATACTTTTTGAGCGTTACAAAGCTGATATTTTGCTCTTTACTGGCGTGGCAGGGGCTTTGGACGAAAGCCTTAAAATCGGCGATATAATAATTGCTTCAAAGTGCGTTCAGCACGATGCTGAACTAGAGGCTTTTGGGCATCCTTTGGGCTTTATACCAGAAAGCGATCACTACACGCTAACTGACCCTGTGCTAAATAGCCTTGCTAAAAAAGTTGCCGATGAGCTTGATTTAGAGCTTTTAGAGGGCATTATTGCTAGTGGCGATCAGTTTATTGCTGGAAATGAGAAAAAAATGTGGATAAAGCAGAAGTTCGCAGCTGCAGCTTGTGAGATGGAGGGCGCTAGTGTGGGGCAGGTTTGTGCCTTTTATGCTAAGCCGTTTTTCTTGCTTAGAGCTATTAGCGATACTGCTAGTGGCGATGCTGGCGTGCTTTTTGATGAGTTTTTAGAGAGTTCGGCTAAGATTGGTGCTCAGTTTTTGATAAAAATGATTGAGAAAATTTAAGCCCCAACTTTTTAAAAATATAGGTTTAGAAATTTTGTAAATGGCGCGAAGGAAAATAAAATGCAAAATATAAATAAACATAAATTAGCATAAGGCAGAAGTATGAGTGAAAATATTATAAACGAGCTTGAAACAGAGCAAACAGAGCAAAAAGAGCAAAAAATCGAGCTTAGTAAAAAACTACTTCGCATAGTTGGGCAAACAAACGCAAAATACAGCCTTTTTGAAGAGGGCGATAAGATTTTGCTAGGCCTTAGCGGTGGCAAGGATAGCCTAAGCTTAGCCCATATTTTAAAGCATTTTGGGGCCCACAGCCCTGTAAAATGGAGCTTTAAAGCTGTAACTTTAAGCTATGGAATGGGCGAGAACTTTGATTATCTTAGCTCGCACTGTAAAGAATACGGCATAGAACATGAGGTAATTGAGAGCTCTGTTTTTGAGCTAAGCAAGGAAAAAATCCGCAGAAATTCTAGTTTTTGCTCGTTTTTTTCACGCATGAGGCGTGGGTATCTATACAGCTACGCCCTAAAACACGGCTTTAACAAGCTTGCTATCGCTCATCACCTTGATGATGCTTGTGAGAGTTTTTTTATGAATTTTATTTATAATGGCGCTCTTAGAACCCTTGCTCCAAAATATACAAGCGAAAATGGAATAGTCGTGATTCGCCCACTCATTTTCGCCCGTGAAAAACAGCTAAGAGACAATGCTATTCGCAATAATCTACAAGTAATAGGCGATGAGGCTTGCCCTGCGATGCGCTTTGATGTCAAAATGCCACACGCAAGAGCTGAGACCAAAGAGCTTTTAAAGGAGCTTGAAGCTAAGCATCCAAAGCTCTTTACTAGCATGAAAGCTGCCTTTGAAAATATTCACACGGATACATTTTTTTAGAGAATTCTAGAATTCCCTAGGGAATTCTAGAATTTTTTATAGATTTTAAAATGTTTTATGATTTTTATTCATCGCCCTTGGGGCAAATCACACTTTTTAGCAGGGATAAAAAAAGCCTTTGTGGGCTTTGTTTTGCTAGTAAGAACTTAGCACAGGGCGAGTTTTTAGCAGATTGCAAGATTTTTAGGCAGAGTAAAAACTGGCTTGATATTTATTTTAACGGTGTTTGCCCTGATTTTATACCAGAGCTTGATTTGTGTGGCTCAGAGTTTGCACTTAGCGTTTGGGGTGAGCTTTTAGCTATAAAATACGGCTCATCTACAAGCTACGGCAAAATCGCAAAAACCCTAGCCGCTAAACTAGGTAAAGAAAAAATCGCTGCTCAGGCTATTGGTAGAGCAGTGGGCGCAAATCCTGTCCCTATCATCGTCCCTTGTCATAGAGTACTAGGCAGCGATTTTGGACTAAAAGGCTACGCTTATGGCTTGGAGCGAAAAATTGCTCTTTTAAAGCTAGAAAAAATCATTTATAAATAAAATCTAGAATTCCTTAATAAATTTGCTTAGGAATTCTAAATTTGGTTTAGGAATTCTAGAATTTTATCCTAGGAATTCTAGAATTTGCCTTAGGAATTCTAGAATTTGCCTTAGGAATTCTAGATTTTAGCAGTTACAAATCTAGAATTCCTATAGAGCCAAATATAAAGCCAAATAGCGTTTAGCTAAGGTTTTCAAGCACCTTAGCAGCATGTCCAGCGGCTTTGACGCTTTTAAAGACCTTAATTATATTGCCATTTTTATCTATCAAAAAAGTCGTGCGAACGATGCCAAGATACTCTTTGCCGTAGTTTTTCTTCACCTGCCATACGCCATAAGCCTTTGAAATCTCATGATCTTCATCGCTTAGCAAGATATGCTTTAGTCCGTATTTTTTGCCAAACTGCACATGTTTTTCGCTGCTATCAGGACTTACACCGATTACCACAGCATTTAAAGCCCTAAAATCATCATAAAGCTCGCTAAACTCGCAAGCCTCAGTAGTGCACCCTGGCGTCATATCCTTTGGGTAAAAATACAAAATCACCGTCCTGCCACGAAAATCGCTTAGATTTACGCTTACTTCATCGGCGTTTTTGGCACGAAACTCCGGTGCTTTATCACCCGCACTAAGCGTAACTTTGCGCTCTAAATCCTCTTTTGAAAAAGTCATATTCTCACTCATTTTTGCTCATCCCACGCTAAAATCGTATTTCCACCCTTGTCCTTTGCTATATCAGCCATGCCCATTATATTGTAGCCGCAGTCTACATAGTGTATCTCGCCTGTAACAGCCGAGCTAAGATCACTTAGCAAGTATAGACCGCTTTTGCCCACATCTTCTATGCTTACATTGCGTTTTAGTGGTGCATTTACTTCGTTATAGCGCAAAATCATTTTAAAATCGCCTATCCCACTAGCTGCTAGGGTTTTAATCGGTCCTGCGCTTATAGCATTTACACGGATATTTTTGCTGCCAAGGTCGTGGGCTAGGTAGCGAACTGAGCTTTCTAACGCAGCTTTTGCTACGCCCATTACATTATAATGCGGCACAAACTTTGGCCCACCAAGATAGCTAAGAGTAAGGATACTAGCACCCCCTTTTAAAACAGGTAAAACCGCGCGAGTAAGAGATACAAGCGAATAAACGCTAGTGCCAAGTGCTATGTCAAAAGCCTCTTTGCTAGTGCTTAAAAAGTCGTTTTCAAGTGCTTCTTTTGGCGCAAAAGCTACTGCGTGAAGCACAAAATCAATCTTGCCAAAGTCCTTTTCTAGGCGTGGGGCTAGGGCGCCCAAATGCGAGGGATTATTTACATCTAGCTCATAGACTTTATCGCTGCCAAGCTCAGTTGCGATGGGCTCTACACGCTTTTTTATAGCGTCGTTTAGGTAAGTAAATGCAAGCTGGGCACCTGCATTTTTTAGCTGTTCTGCTATGCCATAAGCTATGCTCATTTTGTTTGCTACGCCTACGATTAGGCCTTTTTTGCCTTTCATTAACATTTTTTATCCTTTGAAAAATTTGTGTGAATTCTAGCAAAATTTTAGCCAAAATTTGCTATTTTTTTAGGGAATTCCTAATATAAATATAGTTTTTTTGGTATAATTAAAAAAATAAAAGGTGCTTATGATGAGTAAAAATTGGGATATTAGATTTGAAAATGGTGAAAATATACTATTTTATCCTAAAGAAGTTTTTGTACGCTTTCTTAGCTGTTATATAAAAAAACGCATAGGTTTTGATAAATTTGAGTCTATTTTGGCCGTACAGGGGGGGGGTATAAGAGGGCTTGACTTTGGCTGCGGGTCTGGCAGACAAAGTGTACTGATGGCTGAGTTTGGCATAGAGGCATATGGTGTAGATATCAGCCAAAGAGCTATTGAGATATCAGAGCAAATGGCTAGTTATTTTGATAAGAAAGTAAACTTTAGCGTTTATGATGGTAAAAAACTAGAATTCCCAGATGAGTTTTTTGATTTTACAGCTTGTCTTGGTGGAGTTTTGAATTGCATACCAAAAAGCGAGCTAGAAAATATAGCAAAAGAATTGCAGCGTATAACAAAAACTTATATTTGCGTCTCTTATATACAAGAAAAAATAGATAAAAATGGAGATACTCCAAATATAGGCATAGAACACTTTGATTGTGATATAGAAAAACTTTTTAATAAGTTTAAGCTTATTGATAAATCATTATTTCAAATTACAGAAAATGGCTTAACTACAACGAGTGAGCTTTTGATTTTTAAGAATTTCTTAGAAAAATAGAATTATCATTTTTTAAAGCGTTAAACAAAGAAGCAAAATACTCTTTAGCACTCATGACTCCGATTTGAGCAGAGCCTAGAGTATAAATTTTTATAGCCTTATCTTTGATTAGAATTTCTTTCATTTTTGGCACGCTTAGCATAGATGGCATATCTAGTTTTCTTACAAAATACTTTATTTTACACTCTTTTTGTATGCTATTTTCATCTATGATTTTGCCAAAGAAGTCTTTATAATATCTATAAGGGACTTGAAGTAGTTCTTCGCAATAATGAACTAGCGTGCATCCTGTATCTGTAGTGCCTAGAGTGATGAACTTTACATTATTGTCTATCATTTTTTTAAAGTTCGATTGCTCGCCAAAGCAAGAAAGGCTAAAACCTTTGTATTTATCGGTATCCTTGCCAAAAATAGCAAAGTTAAAAATAGGATCATCGCTTCTATATATATTTGGAAGTTTTCTAAAATACTCGCCTAAAATCCCAACTTCGCTTCTTGAGTTTTTTTTGTCATACACACCACTTTTACAAAAATCATAAGTAAAAGTAGGCACGATAACAGTCCCTAAGCTAAATTTAGGTTTGTGTATATCTGCGCCTACGCATGAACAAAGCGCAGATATTATATCGTTTAAAAACTCATCTTTTGTCTTTAACATTTTGCCTAGCCCAAAAAGCTCGCTATGAACGCAAATGCTATCCCCAGAGCAAATACCGGCGTTTTTTAAAACAGCCACTAAGTCATTTTTGCTATATTTTTGATGATTTGATTCAAACAGCATTTTTACTCCATTGTCATTTAAAAGGCAAAAATTCACCCCAAATTTGGGCTATCTCATCGTGGATATCGCAAATTTCATTGTAGAATTCTTGATTGCGCCAGGCTTTTCGTAAAAGCAATAGCATTTCAGCCTTTTGCCAAAACTTTGCATGATTTTCATCATTTATTTTATTGATCAAATAAGAGCCAAACTCTTTTTTTAGCGAGTTTTTTAGATAAACAGCAAGCAACTCGCAAGCTCTAAAAGCAAAAATATAAAGCGGATCTTTGAGTAAAGGCTCTAAGCTATTTTTAAGTTGTGCTTTTACCTCGTCTTCGTGCTGTGCTACCAAGGTGCAAGGATGAGAGCTTTTATCATAAAACAAATCAAAAAAAGTAGCAGAAAAAAAATCTAGAATTCCTCCCCTGTTATCTACTTTTGGCAAAAATGGATATAATTTACATATCAAAGGTCTATTTTGGTGTGGATTACAAAGTCCAACCAAAGAGCAATGAAGCCAAAATATTCGTAAAATTGCTCCATTTTTTAGCTTAAACTCTTCTATTTTTTTAGCTTCTTCTAAGCCTATTATTCCACCGCTTTTTTTATACTCGTTAAACTCTTTTTCTAAAAGTGGCAAGGCTACATAAGAGCCATCAAAAAACTTAAAATTTGCGTTTTTAAAGCCCTTACAACAATACCCACCACAGCTTTCATAGCATTTAGGAAAATTTACAAACTCTGTTTCTTGCTTCACTTTTAGCCCTTTTCCCCAAAAGCTTTATTTAGCATATTTTCTATCGCCTCTATGTTCTCAAAGTTCTTTTTTTCTATAAAATCAGCATCTAGGCTTTTATTAAATTTTTCTTCTATAGCATTTACTAGTGCCATTATATCTAGGCTATCTAGCTCGCCAGAGCTGATTAGGGATTTTGAGTTTATATCAATATTATCCTTGCCTATGGTTTTTAAAAGTTCTATTGCAGTATTCATATTTGCTCCAGTTTTTGTTTTAAGGCTTTTCTATCAATTTTGCCATTTGGGTTTTGTGGTAGTTCTTTTACGTGAAAAAATTTTCTTGGTATCATATAGGCTGGAATTTTTGCTTCAAGAAAGTCTTTTAAGTAATCAAGTTCTTTATTGCTTTCATAAAATGTTATTATTTCATTGTCTTTAAACACACAAGCCGACCTTTTTATATTTTCATGCGAATTTAGTGCTGTTTCAATTTCACCAAGTTCTATTCTATGTCCTTTTAGCTTGATTTGGCTGTCGCTACGACCATAGCAGATAAGCTCGCCGTATTCGTTATAAGCTACTATATCGCCGGTTTTATATATTTTTTCAGTGTAAGCATTTTGAAGTGGATTTTGGATAAAAGCCTCTGTAGTTTTTTCTGGGTCATTGTAGTAGCCTACGCTAAGACAAGTGCCGCGCACATAAAGCTCACCTTTATGGTAAATCTCATCAGGTGTGATAAGTCGCATCTCATCATCAAAAACTAAAAGTTCAGTATTTTTGCATGCTCTGCCGATAGGCAAAGGCTCATCATCGCTAAAATCATGATTTACCACATAATAGCTACAAACATCAGTTATTTCAGTTGGTCCATAAAGATTTGCATAAAGAGCATTTGATAGAGACTTACGCCAAATATTTAATTGCTTATTTGGCATAACTTCACCACAAAATAATACTTTTTTAAGGGGTGAGTTTATTAAAAGAGCAGTAGCATTTGTATTTGCAAAATAAATAAGCACACTTGGCACCCAAAAAATCGTGTTAATATTATTTTGTTTTATATACTCACAGACTTTTTTAGGAAAGGCAAAAAGTGAGTTTGGAATTATATGCAGGCATGCTCCACTAGCAAGCGAGCCATAAATATCAAGCACAGAATTATCAAAATAAAATGGTGCTTGATTAAGCAAAATTTCATTTTCAGTAAAGTTAAAAGTCTCACAAACCCAAAAAGCATAATCAACTACGCCTTTATGCGTAATTGCCACACCTTTTGGCTCGCCAGTGCTGCCAGATGTAAAAAGCACATAAAGCAAATCTGTATCTATGATATTTACAGTATTTAGAGTAGTTTGATTTATACTAAAAGTAGTAAAATCATCACTAAAAATAGCTGGAATTCCATAATCAAAATAAAGCTCTTTTGAGGTTATAATCAGCTTAGGACGCAATTTTGCTATGATTTTTTCTACTCGCTCACGAGGCATTTTCTCATCAATTATGCTATAAAAATTGCCTGATTTTGCTACGCTAAACATTGAAATAAGCGCATCAATGCCTTTTGGCAAGATAATTAAAATAGGCTCTTTTTTTATTAGGAATTCTAGAATTCTACTTGCTACAGCACTTATAATTTTGTTAAAATCCTTGTAGCTTATACTTTTTTGCCCTTCTACAAAGGCTATTTTATTTGGAAATTTTAAAGCAGAATTATCTAAAAAATCACAAACCGAGCGTATCATTTTGTTATCTTTATAATATTATTTTCTAGGCAGATTTTTATTATATTTTCTAGTTCGTTTGGGCCTGCTCCTATTAGTTCACAGATTTCTAGTAAGTCTTTTTTGCCATCACAGTAAGCTAAAAAATGCCGTGGTAGCATTTGTGACATTGTTCTTCCGCTCATACCTAGAGTTGATGTTAGATTATACTTGCCAAGGCAAGGTTCGCAGATGAAGTTTGGTGCGTAAATTTCATTTAGTTCTAGTGCCTTTATACACTCTTTGGCAAACTCTAAACCACCCTCCAAGCCTTTTTGACTCACACAGCTTAAATCATCATCGTTAGTGTGATACTGCTGGAACTCTCCAAACTTTGTCCTGCACAGCGTAGCTACTCCAAGATTTAGAGCAGGTGTGTTATACTGCCTCTCATCGCTACCACGCTCTAAAAAGCTATAAGTTTTAGCATTTTGCTTAGTTTTTAGCACTATTTTGGCTACTCTTGCGCTAAGGCTATTTTCATCAGGGGGCAAAACCACGCTATATTCATTATCATCGCCCAAGCAGCTTAGCACAAAACCAGCTTTTACATTTGCTTTTAGAGCATTAAAATTCTCGTGTATATAAGCAATTGCACCTATGGTCTCTGGGGCTATTACAAAGCGGTAGTTATACTTGCGCTCCTTCCCTCTTTTTAGCCACTTTACTAGCTCACACCACACAGCAGGACCGCTTAGTTCGTTATTACACATTTGTGGATGGCAGATATAGGTAGAGATTAGTATTTCGTCCTTTGTAGGCTTTGTAGCTTGTAGATAAAACTGAGCCCAGTTTAGCTCGCCACTTTCGTTAAAATCACTATCAATAAAAACTTCGTATTCGCCGTTTTCTAGGCTATTTCTTTCATTATGGCTTAGGCAAAATCCCCAGCGTCTTTCATAGTAGCTTGTTGCGTAAGGAATAGAGTTTGGCTTGTTTGGGTTGCTATAAAGATGAGATTGAAGTTCATCTAAGCTTAGTTTTTTATGTACAGGCTCTGAGTAGCCTAGCAAGTGTAGATTATGCTTTTTAAACTCACAGATTTTTTTGCCACTTGGGGTGATTATATAGGCATCACGGACATTATACTCAGCCGGTATCACCCAGTCATAGACTAGCGTACCACTTCGCAGAGCTTTTAGCTCTAAGCCACCTCCCACAGCTTCATTTATGATTTCTAGGCTTTTTCGCACACCCTCACCGGTTATAGAGCGGTATATAGGATATAGAGTTTTTATTAGTTCATACATTTTTTTACCTTTTAAAAGGCGTATATTTTAGCACAAAATTTATTATAAAGTAGCACAAATCCTACTACTTTGCCAGATATGCGCAGATTATTGCTAACTCATACATTGGAGCTGCGTTTGAGTTTATATAGAGATTTTGCTTTGCATCTTTGCGGATTATCATTTTTGTGCCATCGCTGATGATGATTTGGGTATTGTCGCTTACATCTTGATGAGAAGCGATAGTTACGCCATTTGAGAGATTTAGGCGCAGATTTTTATTTTCATCAAACTTGCCTTCTACTTTTAGATTAAGCCCAAAAATATCTAGCTTGATATTTGATTTTTTATTTACTCCACTGATGTTTAAAATACCATCTATATAGACTTTACACAAAGAATCTTTTAGCTCGCCAGTAGAGGTGAAATAGCGATATGAGAAATTCTCTAGCCTTGAAGTAAAACCGTCTTTTTCTAGCCTTACCCAGCCATCAGCGAAGACAGGAATAGCACAAAGCCATAAAAATACATAGGGAATTCTAGAATTCCCTATAAAAATCTTTAAGCCAAGCATCTAGAATTCCATAAACTCTACAAAGCGCAGATTGTCACTACTCACGGCAGCCTGTGCGCTCTAGCAACAGCGAGGTCGCTTGCCACTTTCGTCGTTTATCATTTGATAAAACTCTTCTGGGCTTAGCGGCTTTGCGTTTGGCTTGTCTTTGTGATTATCATAAAAATGCTGTAAATACGCCTGATAATCAGCCCCACCTGCTACTTGAGAAAATGTTCGCTCTAGTTTGCTCCACGCCGACATGGTGCGGCGCAGAGCATCTCGCAAGAACTCGCTATTTTTAGTTTTTGATGTAGATTGCGGCATCTTTGATTTCGCTCTCGTTTAGTGGGAATTCCTTGCTAGCAGCGTTAAAGTCTTTTGCGTATCTAGCGCAGATTCTAATACACTGAACAGTAACAACTACAACAACTACCATAAATACACCGCAAAGCACAGCGTCTATTATGTTATTTGAGATGATAGTGTTTGTTTTGCTAATAGCAGCCTCAAGCTTGCTTATAGCCTCAGCACTCGCATCAGGGCTAGCTTTTAGGCTTGCAAGCTCACTTTCTAGTTTGCTTAGCTCAGCAATTTTATTTTGCGCTGTTGCTACATGGCTTACTTTATCGTGCACGCTTGTTGGATCGCCGTTTGTAGGTAGCATTTTTTGTAGTGCTGCATACATTGTAGTTACCCACACCCAGATAGCTGGCAGGATTGTAACCCAAGCGTATTTTGCCTTGCCTTTTTTGAATATATAAACAGTAGCAAACATTAGCGCCATACCAGCTAGCATTTGGTTGCTTGCGCCAAATAGCGCCCATAGCGTATAAATACCACCCATAGGGTCATTCACGCCAGCATACAGTAGCCAGCCCCAGCCAGCTACGCCGATGAAAGTTGCTATTAGCGCCCAAAGTAGGTTATTTGCATTGCCGGCTGGTTTATAAACATTGCCTAAAATATCTTGGATCATAAAGCGACAAGTTCTAGTTCCAGCATCAACTGCTGTCAGGATAAATAGTGCTTCAAAAAGTATCGCAAAGTGATACCAATAAGGCATCATCGCAAGACCGCCAAATACTTCTTTAAATAGCAAAGCAAGTCCAAGGGCAAAAGTAGGTGCTCCACCTGTGCGTGAGAGCATATCTGCTTCGCCTACGCCGTTTCTAAGGGCTTCTAGTTGTTCTACTGTGATAGTGAAGTTAAAGCCACTAGCGTTTATTCTATCAAGTACGGCTTGAATTTTTGGCACGGCTAGATTTATATCAGTGCCAAGACCACCCATGTTGATTGAGAAATACTCACCTGGAGTTAGTGTAACTGCTGTGATTAGCGCCATTACACCAACAAGGCTTTCCATTAGCATAGAGCCATAGCCTACAAAAAGAGTTTGACCTTCTTTTTGAACCATTTTTGGGCTAGTTCCACTTGAAATTAATGCGTGAAAACCAGAAATCGCTCCACAAGCAATAGTAACAAAAAGGAAAGGAAATAAATCACCAGCGAAAACTGGACCATCACCAGTGCTTGCAAAGATTGTAGTAGCTGGCATTTTGATATCTGGGGCTACGATTAGGATGATTACAGCCATGCCAAAGATAACGCCTAGTTTAAGGAAGGTGCTTAGATAATCTCTTGGTGCAAGTAGTAGCCACACAGGCAATACCGCAGCTACAAAGCCATAGATCATAATGGCAAATGCTAGGTTTGTTTGACTAAAGTTAAATACATTGCCCCAAAATGGATCATTTACCACATACTCTCCACCCCAAATACTAATAAGTAGCAAGATAAAACCAGCAATACTAGCTTCTAAAATCTTGCCAGGGCGGATATAGCGCATCCAAATGCCCATACCAAGCGCGATAGGAATAGTCATAGCAATAGTAAATAAACCCCAAGGGCTAACAGCAAGGGCTTTTACAACAACCATCGCAAGAATTGCGATAAGAATAAGCATAATAAAGAAAATGCCTATCATCGCAACGGCACCTGTGAATTTGCCCATCTCCATTTTTATCATCTCGCCAAGGCTCTTGCCATCGTGGCGAACAGAGATGATCATTACCACAAAGTCATGCACAGCACCACTTAGCACCACGCCCACAAGCAGCCATAGCATACCTGGCAAATATCCCATTTGTGCTGCTAGTATCGGCCCAACTAGAGGTCCAGCACCAGCAATAGCAGCAAAGTGATGTCCAAAAAGCACATATTTGTTTGTTGGATGGAAGTCCTTGCCGTTGTTTAGACGATATGCAGGAGTTGCGCGATTATCATCTAGGCACATTACCTTAGCGGCGATAAAGCGACCATAAAAGCCATATCCTATTATGTATATACAAACAGCAGCCACTACTAGCCACACAGCCGAAATGCTCTCGCCTTGATGAAGTGCTAAGGCACCAAAAGCCCATGCACCTATTGCAGCGACGAGAATCAAAAGGAGTTTTTGATTTAAACTCATCTTAGTCCTTTTTTTAAAATTAAATCCTCGAATTATCTAAAAAATATCTTTAAGAACTTATTAAAATAATATTAAAATAATGTTTCTTGTGTAAAAAAGTAACTAATTTTATTTTTTATCTAAAAATTTGCTTATAAAAGCTCTAAAATCTTTAGCTGAGTTTGAGTAGTTTTTGTTATTTTTGTAGTTTTTTAAAGTAATGATAGGGCAGGAGAATTTCTTTTGTAAAAATTGCTGATTTGAGAGGCAAATTGCGTCATTTTCATCATGAAAGTTTAAAACAAGAGCTGCGAGCTTTATAGAGTTTTGCCGCAAGATTTCTAGGTTTAAAAGTGCATGATTTATAGCTCCAAGGCAGTTTTTACACACCAAAATCACAGGCGCATTTAGCTCTTTTGCAATACCCAAAAAGCTCTCTTTTTCATTTAGTGGTACTAGAATTCCCCCAGCACCCTCAATGAGCGTGATTTGCGCCAAGTTTTGTTCTATAAAATCTAGAATTCCTCTTGCTTTTATTTTTTTGCCCTCAAGCTCTGCGCTAAAATGTGGCGATGCTGGATAAGCAAAAGTGTAGCAAGTAGCTTTAAAATCAGCATTTTGACCTGCTTTTATGTATTCTTTAAAATCAGGCTCCAAGCTTTGGCTAGGAATTCTAGAATTTTCATCAGGAATTCTAGATTTTGCCTTAGGAATTCTAGAATTTTCATCAGGAATTCTAGAATTTTCTGCGTAGCCAGTTTGAACTGGTTTTAGTGCCACAGCCTTTGCTCCCTGTTCTAAAAAAGCCCTTAAAAGCGAGGCTGTAACAAAGCTTTTGCCAACATTAGTATCACTTCCTGTTATGAAAAACTTCATTTTTTTGCGCTTTTATAGGCTTTGATTTTTTCTGCTATGCTAGCTGCGTCAAGCCCAAGACTAGCTTCTACTAGCTCTTTTTTACCATGGGTGATAAAGGCATCTTCATACTCAAAGCTAATGATTTTCACACCCAAATCATTTTCATTTATAAACGAGCTTAAAATTTCGCCCACGCCACCTTTTTTGGCACTTTCGCTAAAAATATACCAAGTCTTAAATGAAGCTGAGAGCTTGCGCAAAAACTCCTCATCAAGTGGCTTAGCAAAGCCTAGATTAACGACATTTGCACCACCTAATTTATTTGCTACAGCACAGGCCTTGCCCACAGCATTTCCATAGCCGATAAAGAGCAAATCACTTTGTGCGGTTTTAACAAAACTTGCTTTATAAGGCTTAAATTCACAAGCATCTATTTCTAGCTCATCTTTTAGCTCATCGCAGATAAATCTGCCCCTAGGATAGCGCAGGGCTAGGGGATGGGCTGCGCTTTGCGACCAGCTTAAAAGTGCTTTAAAATCAGCCTCACAAGTAGGCGCAGCTAGTTCAATACTAGGCAAAGCATTTAAAAAGCTAATATCAAAAGCACCTTGATGAGTAGCGCCGTCCTCGCCAACAATGCCAGCCCTATCTATACAAAAAACCACCGGCAAGTCCAAAATGCACACATCATGGATAATCTGGTCATAAGCACGCTGTAAAAATGTAGAATAAATTGCCACATAAGGTCTAAAACCCTCTTTTGCCAAAGCTCCAGCCTGCGTAACTGCGTGCTGTTCGGCAATAGCTACATCCCAAAATCTCTGCGGATATTCTTTAAGCAAAGCATCAAGCCCAGTGCCACTTGGCATGGCTGCTGTGATGCCGATGATTTTTTCATTATTTTTAGCAAGGCTTAGCAAGGCAGAGCTAAAAATCTGCGTGGCAGTTTTTGGGCTTTCATTTATGCTAGGAATTCTAGAATTCCTTGTCATTTCGTAGCTAAGCTCAGCTTTTTTCTCTTTATCTTCTAACTCAAAGGGTGAGACGCCATGCCACTTTTCAAACTTCCCCTCAGCTGGAGCATATCCCTTGCCTTTTATGGTTTGTGCGTGGACGATGACAGGCTTTTTCATCGCTTTTGCGGTGCGAAGCGTGGAGATAATCTCGCTTATATTATGCCCATCAATTGGCCCAATATACTCTAAGCCAAGCTCTTCAAAAAGCATGCCTGGTGTGATGAGCCTAATGCCCTCTTCAAGTCGCTTTGCCATGTATGCTGCGCTATCTGGGGCGTATTTTAGCAGCTCATTTATGCGAGCTTTAAAGCTTTGATACCAAGGCCCTGCCATAGCGTGGCTTATGTATTTGCTAAGTGCGCCAACAGGCTTTGCTATGCTCATTTCATTGTCATTTAAGATGATGACGCAGGGGTATTTGCGGTCTCCTAGTTCATTTAGTGCCTCATAAGCCTCGCCTGCGCTCATCGCACCATCGCCTATTAGCACGACTGGTATGCGCTCATCGCCTTTTAGCTCCACCGCCTTAGCAGCTCCCACGGCTAGTGAAATAGAAGTAGAGCTATGCCCAGCTACGAAATAATCGCACTCGCTCTCATGCGGATTTGTATATCCGCCTATGCCTTTAAACTGGCGCAAGGTCTTTAAACTACGTCCGGTAAGTATCTTGTGAGCGTAGCACTGATGACTTACATCAAAGATAAAAGGATCCTTGCTGGAATCAAAAACTGCGTGCATGGCAATAATAAGCTCTACTACGCCAAGATTTGAGCTTAGGTGTCCGCCGTTTTTGCTAACAGCTTGTAAGATTTGTTCTCTTATATTAGCAGCTAGTGCTATTAGCTCGTCGTTTGATAAACTTTTTACATCCATTTTTAAAATATTCTTGCTTTTGTAAAATTTCAACACTAGGAATTCTAGAATTCCTAGAATTTTATGTTTTAAAACCTTAGGAATTCTAGAATTCCCAGCCTTTATTCACTTAAAATTTTCTTAATTTTCTCAAATCTAGTAGCTATCGTCCCGTCCATATTTGCGATATTGCTTAGCACTAGCACACCGCCTTTTGCGATAGCATCATCCTCGCTCACGATTAGATTTGGGATTTTTGCTAGGTTTTTGCTTATAGCCTCGTAGTCTTGCGGGTTTATTTTTACCTCGATTTTGCTAGCGTCTTTTAGCTCGCTAATTAGGCTTTTTGCTATGCTGGTTGCTACTTGGCTAGAGTTTTGGCTGAGTTCTTTTTCTATTACTTGCTTTGCTATGTCTATTGCTGTGTGGCTAAGCTGCGGTTCGCTTTTATCTAGGAATTCTGTGATTTTAACGCACTCGTTCTCTAGCTTTTTAAACGAACCTACGTAGCTTGCTTCTATTTCTTTTAGCCTAGCATCAAACTCAGCCGCAGCCTGCGCATGACCCTCAGCTTTACCATCTTCAAGAGCTTTTGCCGTTTCGTTAGCAAGGCGTTCTTTAAACTCGTTTTCTTGACTTTCTATTTTCATTTGTAGTTTTACTAGATTGTCGCTTAGCTCTTCTGTGCGTTTTAAAAGCTCTTCTATGAAACTAGGATTTGGCTGGGCTGGTTCAGGTGCTGGTGGCAGCGGGGTTTGTTCTATCGCATCTTCAAGCACCTTTTCAGCCTCAGCTGGGCTTATAGGCTCTGCTTCTGGCTCCAAAATCTGGCTTGTATCTTCTTCAAAGCTTACCACACCGCCTTGTTGTTGTAAAATCTTAAAGCGATAAGGCTCGATATTGTGCTTTTGATTGCTACGATCTATTACATTGCTCATTATTCAATCATCTCATCATTTCCGCCAAGTTGGATAACACCAGTTTCAGCTAGTTTGTGCACAGCTTCTACTACTTTGCGTTGGGCTTCTTCTACTTCTTTTACCCTTACAGCTCCAAGGTAGCCAAGCTCTTCTAAGAACGCCTCTGCAGCCCTTTGGCTCATATTGCTTAAGAATTTTTCTTTTAGAGCCTCGCTACCACCTTTTAGACCTATCATTAGATCTTTTTTATCAACTACTTTTAGAACCTCTCTAATAGCCTCTTTGCCAAGTGTGTTGATATCTTCAAAGGTAAACATCATTTCTTTAATATTTTCTGCCAGCGTCGGATCTGCGTTTTCTAGGAATTCCACCGTGCTTTTACTAGCGTTTTGTCCTAGGCGGTTAAGCACCTCTGCTACTGCTCTTGGACCACCGATTTCAACCTTATAGCTAGTAAGTGCTTGTAGTTTGCTCTCTAACACAGCTGAAACACGCTTGATAACGCTTGGGCTAATATCGCTTAGATTTGCCATACGGATAACAACCTCGCCTCTAATATCATCTGGGAAGTAAAATAGCGTCTCAGCAGCAGATGTAGCGTCCATGTGAGCTACGATTAGAGCGATTGTTTGAGGGTGCTCTTTTACAATGAAATCTGCAAGCTGCTGTGGACGAACATTTTGCAAAAAGCCAAAAGAACGAGTAGTTTCCATTGATTTTTGGAGTTTATCAAAGATTTTTTGCGCTTCATCTGGGCCAAAGGTTTTGTATAGAATTTCTCTTGCATATTCTAGACCACCTGATTTTATGTATTGGTTTGATTGTGTTAGAGCATAAAACTCCTCTAGCACAGCAGCAGCCACTGCTTTATCTATAGTTTTTGCCATAGCAATGTGGCGAGAGATTTCCATAACTACATCAGAGTCCATGTGAGCAAAAAGCAAGCTCGCTCCATCCTCGCCAAGCTGAATAATCAAAATAGCGATCTTCTCAGGTAGTGAGAGATCATCATACATCATTTTTTGATCTTCGCTTAGTTTAGCCATTATAACTCCTTAGAACTCGCAAAGCCTGAGTCGTTTTTGACCATGCCTTGAAGTAGGTTAGCAACTTCTTCACTTTTTTCACTCACTATTGCTTTCATTTTTTCTAGCAATACATCGTATTTTAGATCCTCTTCGTTAAAGTCTTGACTTATACCAAGCTCATCTTCTGCTCGTTTTCTTGCTGCTTTAAATCTCTCCAAAGTATCCTCTGCTTCATCATCTACATTCATACTATCTTGAAATAAGCTATCATCATCAGGCGTAAGGTCTTTGAGCATTTTCTCCATAAATGGCATAATTACTTTCTTATACAGCACAAATAGCACTATAAAGGCAAAAACGTATTTAGCCGCTGGCAAAACTGGATTTACATAAGATTCCATAAAGGCTTCAAACTTCGTAAGTGGTACTGCTATACTATTTGGTCTAAACTCTATGTTTGAGACTGTTACTTCATCGCCTCTATTTGGGTCATAGCCCACGGCTTGTTTTACTAGATTTGTGATACTATTCATCTCAGCTTCATCTAGTGGGAAATACTTAACAGTCCCTGTAGCATCACCATTTTCATCACGCACATAGTCATAGCGGCCATCTACTGCCACAGCTGCTGTTATACGGCGTATGGTTGCAAATTGCGGTTTGGTTTTGATTATTTGTTTTGAGATTTCGTAGTTTGTGTTTGCCACGGTTTTATCGTATTGTTCGGCTGGTTTGTTATCCTCTATGCCTTGGACTGGACCTATATTGCTAACAGCCCCTGGCACACCGCCTATATCTGGCTTATCACGGCCTACTTTGTGTTCTTCTATATTTTGTTCTGAGCGAATTACGCTATTTGGGTCAAAAATCTCTCTTTCGCTATCAGTTTGGCTAAAATCAAACTCCATAGTAACCTTAGCGGTTACTTTTTCTTTGCTACCTGTAAAGCTAGCTATCATATCTATAATTTTATTTTCATAGCGGCTTTCAAACTCGTGTTTATACCTAACCTGAGCGGCGATTTTAGCGGCTTCTTGTTCGTTTTTTAAGGCTACTGTATCCTCGCCTATGGCTATACCATCTTGGGTTACGATTTTTACATTTTCTACTTTTAGATTTGCTACAGAACCAGCCACGATGCGCTTAATGCCATCGATTTGCCCAAGGTCTAGTGAAGTGTTTGCTTTTAGTTTTACTACCACGCTAGCTGTTGGTGGGGTTTGACGCTCTGTAAATACGCTTTCTTTTGGAAATGCTATGTAAACAACAGCCCTTTCAATAGGCTCAAGGCTTTCAATAGTCTTGCTTAGCTCGCCTTGGATGGCTCTTTGGAATTTTACTCTTTGTTCATCCTCAGTAGCACCGAACTCTTTATTATCAAAAAGCTCAAAGCCTACTTTGCCGTTATTTCCTTGGATATTTGTGATGCTTGCTACTGCGATACGCTCTTTATAAACATCTTTTGTAGGCACAAGGATAGTACCCTCATCAGCTAGCTTATAGTTTACTCCATCAGCTTCTAGCTGGGTGATGACCTGTGCGCTTACACTTGGGTCAATATTGCGAAAAAGCACGCTATATCCAGCAAACTCATTTTGAGTACTGCCTGAGCCACGCATAAGCAAAATAAGTAGCACGATAAAGGCAATAACTGCTACAATACTACTTAAAACGACTATTTTTTGCCGTTTTGTAAGATTTAAAAATACAGCAGATACTTGTTCAAAAAATTCTTTAAATCTATCCATTAAACTAGCCTAAAAATCTAGAATTCCTATAAAAGCTTTTTACGCAAATTCCGCTCTTAGAGCTTCTAGAACCTTATCATTTTGTTTTTTAGTGCCTATTGTGATACGAACTGCGTTTAAGCCATAACTTTTTAGATTGCGCAAGATTATACCTTTTTTTAGCAAATTATCAGCTAAAATTGATGAGTTTTTCTCTTCATTTGTAAAAATTGCTATAAAATTCGTATAACTTGGGATGAATTTGAGGCCAAACTCGCTAGCAAAATCTTCATATCTTGGCATCTCATCAAAGTTGTTTTTAATGCCTTTTTGTACAAAATCCTCATCATCAAGTGCTGCTATCGCTGCTGCTAGGCTAGGGGTTGTTATGTTAAATGGTGGGCGAAGTTTTGAGATTTGTTCTATTAGTTTTGTGTTTGCTAGACCATATCCTACCCTCATTCCGCCAAGGCCATAAGCTTTTGAAAAAGTGCCGCTATAAAGTACATTTGTAAATTTACTTAGCACATGAGCTGGCTTAATGTGCTTTTTGCTGTCTTTAAAGGTGGCAAACTCCATATAAGCGCAGTCTAGGATAACTAAAGTATCCCCGTTAATAAGCTCTAAAAACTCATAAACCTCGCTTGCATCAGGACACTCGCCAAGTGGATTGTTTGGTAGGCAAAGAATTACTGCGCCGATATTTGCGGCGTTTTTAGTATAAATTTCAGCCATTTGTGCTAGGTCATGAAACTCGCTTTGCATTTTATATACTGGTGCGTGTGCGAATTTTGCGTATATATCATACATAGCAAAGGTTGTTTTTGCCCGCAAAATTCCACGATTTTCATTGCAAACTGCTTTTATAGCCATTTCCATGACTTGATCTGAACCAGAGCCTATGATGATATTTGCACTCTCACAGCCAAAACGCACAGCCAAAGCATGCTTTAGCGCAAAGTAGCTATCATCTGGATAAAGTGCTGGCTCGCTCGCTCTTATCGCTTGCAGAGCTTTGGGCGAAGAGCCAAAGGGATTTTCATTGCTAGCTACTTTGATGATATTTTCAGGCTTTATACCATATTCACGCGCTACTAGTTCTATTGGCTTGCCTGGTTCATAACTTTCTAAATTCTCTAAAAACTCATTGAAAATCATCTTTTATCCTTTTAAAATTATTAAAAAACTAGAATTCCTGGGAATTCTAAAATTCCGTGAATTTCTAAGCCTTGTGTCATCCCCCGACTTGACCCTAGGATCTCATTAAAAATAAATTTAGAATTCCTATAGAGATCCTCGGGTCAAGTCCGAGGATGGCATTCTAGGGAATTCCCCAGAATTCCCTAAAGCCTTTCAAACACCACCTTACTTTGCCACAGCGTAGCTGCCAAGCACTCGAATTTCATGACCACTTTGCCTTGCGCTATTTAGAGCTTTGGCGATTATTTTATCATCTTTGTGCCCTTCTATGTCAATGTAAAAAAGACTTTTAAAACTGTGCTTTTTATCAGGCCTACTCTCTAGCTTTGTGATATTTATCTTAAGCCCAGCAAAAATGCTAAGCAAATCAAAAAGAGCACCTGGCTTATGCTCGGTTGAGGCGATAATGCTTGTTTTATCATTGCCACTTTTGTCACAAAATGCGTTACTTAGCACAAAAAATCTCGTGCTATTTCCAAGATTGTCTTGAATTCGCTCAAAAATCACAGGGATATTTGAGAGCTTAGCAGCTATCTTTGAGCAAATCGCAGCGCCTTTTTCATCATCTTTTGCTAACCAGGCGGCCTTGGCTGTGCTGCTAGTGGCTACAAACTCTACTCCCTCCAAGCCGTGTTCTGCTAAAAACTTTCTACATTGAGCGTAGGCCTGAGGGTGCGTGTAAATACGCTCTAAGCACGAAATATCAGCACAAACCCCACAAAGTGCGTGGCTAATATCAAGATAAATCTCGCCAACTACCTTTATGCTCTCATGCTCGCCAAGGCTATCATAGCTAGCTGCTACAGCGCCTTCTGTGTTATTTTCTATAGGCACCACGCCAAACTTCGCTGCCCCACGCTCAACTTGTCTAAAAACTCCATCAATGCTAGTAATTGGCTCATAAATAGCATTTTGCCCAAAGCGGCTTACGCTTGCTTCGTGGCTATAAGTGCCAAAAGGCCCCAAAAATGCGACCTTCTCACGCCCCTCTAGACTACGAGAGAGCGAGAAAATTTCATAAAAAATTGCCTCAATCCCAGCCCTGCTTAGCTTTGAGCTATCGCAGTGCTTGCTAAGACGCTCTATGATTTGCCTTTCCCTTTCTGGGCGGTAGACTGCGCCACCTTCGTTGCGCTTTATTTCGCCGATTTTTTCTACCGCATCCATTCTACGCTTTAAAATAGCGATTATTTCATCATCACAAGCGTCAATCTGCTCTCTTAATTTACTTAAATCACTCATCTTCTATGCTCTCTAAAAATCTGCCTACATTGCCAAAGGTATAGTTAATTGCAGAGCTTCTTACGCCTGCGTTTTCAAGCTTATCTACCTTGCCACTTAGAACAAGGATTGTTTGCATACCAAGTTCTTTTGCGCCTAGCAAATCACCCTTTGCATCATCGCTGATTATGCTAACTGAGCTAAAATCCATAAACTCAGAGCTTTGCGCCATGCCCTCGTGTAAGTTTTGGTATAAAATTTCTTTGCTGCTTAGCTGTTTGCTCGCTTTTATAAGAGCTGTTCGGTAAAAAAGCTCGCTAGGCTTGCCGACAACTGCTGCTTTTATGCCAGTAGCATACTCTATCATAGAGGCTATTGCCCCCACGCCAGGATATAGTTTGCCATTTTTTTTGTAAGTGCTAGTTGCGTGCATTGCTATTAGTTTTGCGCCTTTTTGAACTAGTTCAATCATCTTAGCAAAATCATCAAAGCTAAAGGCATCATAGCTAGCGATTATCACAGCTTTTGGGCTAGAGAAATCCTGCGTGTAGCCAAGCTCGTCCATGGTCTTTATAAACTGTGGTGCGCCAAAAAGCGCAGCAGAACAAGGCTTACAAACATCATCAAGCACGCAAAATGGGTCTATATAAGCATCAGGGCGGATATCAAGACCTTTGCTTTTTAAATTTGCTAGAAAGTCTGAGCTTTTTGCCTTTGTGTTATTTGTGATTACCATGTAGGGGATATTATGCGTGTTGAAGTGGCGGATAAGGTTTTTTGAGCCATAAATCGGGCTTTTGTCGCTATCGCTTATAAGTGTGCCTTGAACATCTACAAAATAAATCATCTTAACTCCTTAAATAAGCCCTTTTTCAAGGCGTATTAAATCCTCAAAACTCTCTCTTGCTCTAATTAGCCTTGCTTTGCCATTTTCTATAGCAATCTCAGCAGCCCTTAGGCGAGAGTTGTAGTTACTAGACATGCTAAATCCATACGCTCCTGCACTTTTGATTAAAAGTAAATCGCCAGAATTTTGACTTGGCAGCTCTATATCTTTGGCTAGAAAATCCCCACTTTCGCAAATTGGCCCTACGACATCAGTTTTTGAGGTTTTATCGCTATTTTTAGCATTTAGAGCTACTACTTTGTGATAAGCCTCGTATAGGCTAGGGCGGATAAGGTCATTCATAGCAGCATCAACGATGACAAAACGCTTAGTACCATTTACTTTTTCATATAGCACCTTTGTTAGCAGCTCTCCAGCATTTGCTACTATATATCTGCCAGGTTCGCAGACTATGGTCATTTCTTTGCCTTTTAGTGCGGCTAGAATTCCTTGTGCGTAGGTGTAGAGATCAGGCTCACTCTCATCATCATATCTTACACCTATGCCACCGCCAACATCAAAAAACTTTAGCTCCACCCCAGCTGCTGCTAGCTCGCTTACAAAATCACTTACAATCACAGCTGCTTCGTGAATAGGCGTGATATCAATAAGCTGAGAGCCTATGTGAAAATGACAGCCCACAGGCTCTAAATGCTCGCTTTTATGCGCTTTTAGATACAGCTCTCTGGCTCTCTTAATTACTACGCCAAATTTGTTCTCGCTAAGTCCAGTTGAGATGTAAGGATGAGTTTTTGCATCTATATTTGGGTTTATGCGGATGCTGATATTTGCTTTTTTGCCAAGGCTTTTTGCCACAGCTTCTACTCTTTCTAGCTCTGCGCCACTTTCTATATTTAGCATTAAAATACCGATTTCAAGTGCGGTTTTTATCTCATCATCACTTTTGCCCACACCTGAAAATATGATTTTATAAGGCTTAGCCCCAGCTAGCACCGCTCTTTTTACTTCATTTATACTAACACAATCAAATCCAGCCCCAAGGTTTGCTAAAAGCTTTAAAATGCTTAGGTTTGAGTTTGCTTTTACAGCGTAGCAAATCAGGCTTTTGTGTGCGCCAAACTGGCTTTTTAGCGCAGTGTAACGCTGCCCAATTTCATCAAAATCATAAATGTATAAAGGAGTGCCAAACTGAGCTGCAAGTGCGCTATAATCAGCATTTTTCATAAATATCACCTTAGATTATATTAAAATCGCATATTTTAGCTAAAATTTTTGGAATTTATTATAAAAAGAGCTAGGAATTCTAGAATTCCTAGTAAATTTTCTTAGGAATTCTA
The DNA here is from genome assembly GCA_945873855.1 of uncultured Campylobacter sp. GTDB lineage: Bacteria > Campylobacterota > Campylobacteria > Campylobacterales > Campylobacteraceae > Campylobacter > Campylobacter magnus. The sequence goes on along the minus strand of CAMCEN010000014.1, from coordinate 8,941 downwards.
GTTTTTGGCTGATAAAATACGCTAGGAATTCTTGGGAATTCTAGAATTCCTAGTAGATTTTCTTAGGAATTCTAGAATTGCAAGGTGTAAAAATGCAAAAGCACCAAGGTGTTTTGTTACCAAAACGGCGTGGTCTATTTGCTTTATTTTTAGCATAAACGCCTTACATAAAGTAGATTATCGGCACGATAGTTGGGTATTTTTTTACTTTTCTAAATACATGTTTGCGAACTAGCGTGCGGATTGCGTTTTCCATGCCTTTGTGATCGTCAAAGAGCTCGTCTTTTGCTGTGGTTAAAAACTGCTGTGTTATGTCCTCAAGATCTTTTGTTATGTGTTTTTGGGCTAGGCCGTGGCTGATAACGCGGTTTTTGATTAGTTTGTGCTCGCCTCTATCGATCTGCGCCATGATTACGATCACGCCGGCTTCGCTTAGTTGTTGGCGGTCGATTACTACATCATCGCTGATTTGCTTGCCGATTTGATTGTCTATAAAGGTCTTGCCGGTTTTTACTGTGCGAGCGCGTTTTAAGTAACGCTCAGTAAGCTCCATTTGATCGCCATCATTCATTAGATATATATTTCGCTCATCTACGCCGCAAGCTACGCCGTATTCTTTGTGGCGCATGATGTGATTATACTCGCCGTGAACTGGCAAGAAAAACTTAGGCTTGATTAAGCTTAGCATTAGCTTTTGCTCTTCTGCGGCTGCGTGACCGCTAACATGAATTTCGCTAAAGTCTTGATACGCTACGCTTGCGCCGTTTTTTAGCAAGTAGTTTAGCACCCTTGATACGCTTGCTTCGTTGCCTGGGATTGCTTTTGCGCTGATTATTATTTGATCTGTGGGCTTAATCTTTATATATTTATGCTCATCAGTTGCCATGCGGTATAGTGCGCTCATGGTCTCGCCCTGAGAGCCTGTGGTTACGATTAGCACTTCATTATCAGGGTATTTTGCCACCTCATTTGCATCTATAAAAATATCTTTTCTAAGCTCAATGTAGCCAAGCTCAATAGCAGTCCAAAGGTTTCTCTCCATACTTCTGCCGATCACACAAACCTTGCGTCCGTGCTTAACTCCACGCTCTATTGCTTGATAAACCCTGTGGATATTTGAGCTAAAAGTACTCATGATCACGCGACCTTTGGCTTTATCAAACAAAGCATCAAAGGTCTTTCCTACGCTGCTTTCGCTTTTAGTTACGCCTTCTCTCCATGAGTTTGTGCTATCGCTCATTAGCAGCAGCACTCCATCTTCGCCATACGCTGCTAGGCGGTGAAGGTCTGTTGGGTAGCCATCGATTGGCGTGCTATCGATTTTAAAATCACCGGTGTGAATAATCGTGCCGGCTGGGGTCATGATAGCAAGTGCTGAGGCGTCGATTACTGAGTGAGTTATGTGGATAAACTCTACTTCAAACTCGCCTATTTCATAGATCTGCCTTTTTTTTACTGGGCGGAAGTAGCTGCGGTGGCTTTTTAGTCCGTGCTCTTCAAATTTATTGCTGATCATGCCAAGTGGCAAAGGTGTAGCATAGATTGGAAACTGGAATTCTTTGAAAAAATAAGGCATTGCGCCGATGTGATCTTCGTGTGCGTGAGTGATGATGACAGCACGGACTTTGTCTTTGATCTTGCGAATATAGCTAAAATCAGGCACCAAAATATCCACGCCCGGCATACTCTCATCTGGAAAGCTCATACCCACATCTACGATAATTGCGTCATTTTCTGTCTCAAAAACAGTCATATTTGCGCCTATTTCGCCAAGACCACCAAGTGGAGTGATCCAGACTTTTTTGCTAGCATCATTTGCGTTTTTTAGTGGATGAAGGCGTTCTTCGTGGATGGCTTTATTTGCTTTGATTGATTCTTGCATAGCCTTTTGCCAGTCTTCGTTGCCACTTAGTTTTATTGTTTGATTTTTCTTTCTATTTTTTGAGCGGCGGTTTTTGCTCTCAGCTTTGGCTGGATTTTGCTCGGTATTTTGGGTGTTTAGAGTAGTATTCCCAGCGTTTTGGTTGTTTTGTTCTGCAACGGCTTTGTTGTCCCTTGCGTTTTTAGCTGCTGCTTTTGCTTTTGCGGCTGCGTTTTGACGCTCTAAGTTTCTGCGGTGGTTTTTAAACTTTTTTTTCTGCTCTCCGCCTAGTGGTGCCTCCCCGTCAAAGTCACTAGGGCCAAAAAAGCTATCTACTACATTATTTGCAGCGTTTGAGTTTGGGTTTTGGTTATTGTCGTTTTGCATCTCTTACCTCATCAAATATTTTTAAAAATAAGGCAAGATTTAACTCATGGGCTCTAATGCTCTCTTTTATGCCAAGTTGCTCAAAAATGCGTAAAATACGATCTTTTTGCACTATAGCTAGCAGGTTTTTTGCTAGGGTTTTGCGTGGGGCAGCAAAGCAGCTTTTTAAAAAACTCTCAAAGCCTGCTATATCGCAGTCTGGCTCTTTGTTTTTAACTAGCTTTATAACCGAGCTAGTAACCTTTGGCGCAGGCTCAAAGCACTCTGGCCCCACATCAAAAAGCAGTTCACACTCTCCATAAAGGCAAGAGAGCAAGCTAAGCGAGTTTTGCTCTGCGCCCTTGGCGCAAAACTTCTGCGCGACCTCACGCTGGATCATTACTACAAAGCCAGAGCAATTTTTATCTCTCAAGGCTTTTAAAATGATATTTGTCGCCACATAATAAGGCAAATTTGCTGCCAAAAAATAAGGCTGTTTTGAAAGCTCTCCCCAAGCCTTTAAAGCATCTGCGTTTATTAGCTGCATTTTGCCTTCTAGCTCGTGGCTAAAACGACTTTTTAAATGCTCTATTAGATCAGAGTCAATCTCAAAACAAACTAACTGCTCACATTTTGCTAGCAGACCATGAGTTAAATCACCTAAGCCAGGCCCGATTTCTACAATTTTCTTGCTATCGGGAATCGATTGGATGATTTTGTTTTTTATGCTTTCATCTTTTAAAAAGTTTTGTCCAAAGTGCTTTTTTGCCTTGATTTGCATAGGCGCAATTATAAAGATATTGCTTAAATAATGCGTAAATATTTCTGGGGAATTCTAGAATTTCCTGATTAAAATCTAGGGAATTCTAGATTATTCCTTGGCTTTTTGTAGTTCTTCTAAGAATTTACTAAGATCAAAAGCTTTTGATTTTTGTTCATATTTATCCCAATATTCATCAAAGTTTTGGGTGGTTAGTATTCCTTTTTTTTGCGCTATCCAATCAAGCATTTTTGAGTTTATATCTTTGCTGTAATGTCCCAAATCAACATAATTAGCAATGTCATCTGTAAAGCCCATATCATCAAAACCATAGACTTTTAGATTGGGTAGATTTTGATCTAATAAATATTTTAAAAAATATTTTTGTAGTCTTGCGCCTGCGGGGTTTGTTTGAAACGCAATGGCAGATTTTACCACAGAATATGCTGCGACAATCATTATAAACTCGGTATCTTGATGGTTTTTTATTGGCTCTATTACATCTTTATCAAAGAGTTCTTTAATTAGCGCAAGGTCTTTTGGATTTAGCTCGTCTTTGCTGATTTGTTTGTTTTTGATTTTTTCTACTGCACTTTTAGTTTCATTTAGGTTGTAGTCATTTTTTACAAAGTTTTTAATGCCACCTAGCAAATGCTCGCTCTCGGCAAAAAACGATGCTGGTCTATCAAAATCTCTATTTTCGCAAGACACTTCTTTGCCACTAATAAGCTTAAAAAATGTGCTAAAAATATACGCAAGAGTTTCTTTGTTTGTATAAACACTATAGTCATTTAGCATTTCTTTATCATACAAAACTCCCCAATGCTTCATAGCCAAATAGCTAAAAGTATGCAAAAACGGAATGATTTCAATATCAAAAGTAGTAAGAACTTGTTTGATATTTTTGTTTTTTGCAAGTGCGTAATCTAAAATAAATCTGCGTTCATTAAAGTGCGAACCTCGAATAGAAATGTTTATAAAACTTCCACCAAGCTTTTTGGCTGCTTCTTTTGCGCTAGTATTTTCTAGCATAGATGAGCCAAAAATCAAGCTATCGTAGTCACTGTGCTCTAAAAACCGCTTAGCGTTGTAACGCATATTTTTATATTCATATACTTGATTTGGGCAATAAAAAGGTTTATGCCACAGTGCAAATGGATCTATATACCAAATAATAAAACCAAAGATAATACTTGGAATAAAGGCAATAAAGAAAAAAACAAAAACTAAAGTTCTAAATTTTTTTTGCATTTATATCCTTTTTTATCTTTTTTTATTTGCTTGAGCAAGGAATTTTTCATAAAAATCTTTTAAATTAAATTCTCTTGATTTATTTGCAAACTTACTCCAATATTGCTCAAAGTTTTCTTCTTCTAGTAAGCCTATATCGTTTTTTACAAAACCAAGTATATCAGAGCTTATTTTTGGTGAAAAATGTATCAAATCATAGTAGTTTGCCACATCGCTAACAAAGTCCATATCATCAAAACCATAAATTTTAACATTGCTTGGTTTTTGTTTTATTAAATAAAACAGTGATGATTTTTGCGCATTTTCAAAGTTCTTGTAAACTTGAAAATAAATGGCATTTTGAGCAATAAAATAAGGTGGAATTATCAAAATAAACTGGGTATCTGGATATTTTCTAAAAACATCAAGTAAATTTTTATCTAAATACTCTTTGTTAAAATCGTAGTCTAGGTAGCTAAATTCTTCTTTAGATATCTTCTCGGTAGCGTCTTTTAGTGTATTGTTTATATTTACTACTTGCACTCTATTTATACTAGCCCATTTTTCAAAACCACCAAGTCTATTAGAGATACTTTCGTTATATGTCCATGTAGTAGGGGTATCTTTGTTTATTTTTGTATTTTCGCAGCTAAAGTTAAAAATATGCTTTAAGTGTTTGTTTTGTAAATATATTTTTAGGGCATCAAATATAGTGAAATTATAGGTAGAAATAACTTCTTTATTTAAGGAAATAAAGTTATTTTCAGTCAATGGCTTACTTCCTTGATCTAGAGACATTATTACTGTATTGATTTTTTTATTTTTAGAAATATAGTCTAAAATAGTAATTTTTTCGTTTGTTAAAGTTCCCCAAATAGACACATTTAAAAATTTTCCACCAAAAACTTTATTGGCCTCTTTTGCTGAAGTGTTTGATAATAATGAAGTTCCAAGTATTATAGAATCATAGTCTTCATTATCTATTAAATTTTTTACTACAAAATTCACATTATCGTAACTTGTATCCTTGCACATAAAGGGCTTGTGAATTAATTTTAGTGGATCTACATACCAAATAGTAGCAAAACAAGTAAAGCTTATAAGCAAAATTACTAAAACAAAACTAAATGTTAAAATTTTACATTTCTTTTGCATCTATTGCCTTTTGAGCCTCTACACCTGTGGCAAATTCATGATAAAAATTTAAAAAATTATAGTTCATTGCAGCTTCATCGTATTTTTGCCACCATTTATCAAGGTTGCTTAGATTTAACTCTCCTTCTTTTTTTGACAACATTTGCAGGATTTTTGAGTTAATTTCAGGCGAGTAATGCCCTAAATCCATATAATTTCCTACATCATATGTAAAATCTAGATAATCATAAGCATATAGTTTAATATTTGAAAGTTTTTGATTTAAAACATATCTTATCAGCTCTTTTTGTAATGCAGAATACCCATCTGCGCTAAATCGTAAAATAGAATTATAAGCCATAAAATAAGGCGGAATAACTAAAACAAACTCTGTATTTGGGTAATCTTTAGCAAATTTAAGCACATTGTTATCAAGGTCTTTTTGATATTTTTCTAAGTAATAAGTGTTTAGTAAATTTTGTGGCTGATAGCCATTTAATGCCATAATTGCTGCACTACTTAACATTTGCATAGTTGTTTGCATATCCTTATCTTTATAAGTTTTGATCCAATTTTCAAGCCCTCCAAATCTTTGTTCAGTCCTATCGCCCCACTTAAGCATCCAAGAACTTGGCATATCCATATTTGCATCTTCTTCGCATTTAAAACTAAATATTTTACTGATAAATTTAATATTCATGTATACTTTAAAAATATTTGAATTATCAGTGTATAAAAAATCAAAGCGATTTGCTGAAACTTTATTATCTAGTTTCACATCGACAGGCACCAAGCCACCTCTATCTAAGCTAATTATAATTTTTTTTATAGGCTTTTTTTTAAGAGCATAGTTCATTAATATCGCTCTTTGCTCTAGGCTTGAGCCCCAAATAGAGATATTTATAAACTTGCCGCCTAGTAACTCTGCTGCTTCTTTTGCGCTAGTGTTTGCTAGCATTGAAGTGCCTAAAATTATAGAGTCATAATCACCACTTTTTATAAACCACCTAGCATTATAGCGCATATCATCATATATTTGATTTTTGCACATAAATGGCTGGTGAAATAGTCTAAAAGGATCTACATACCAAACCACAGCGCAAAAAGCAAAAAAGATGACAATAAAAACTCCAAAAAAACTAAAAATTAGAATTCTAGACTTTTTTTGCATCTTCTAGCCTAAAAATTAAAGTAAATAAACTCAGAATATTTGCTTACACTCATAAAGAACACACCCAAGATAAATAGCACACAAAATGCGATAGTGTAATAAATATTCTCTTTGTTTTTGACAATTTGACTAGAAGTCTTGCCAGCAAGCGTGATAATAAACGACGCTGCTAAGAAGTATAAAAATATATGAATACCATCATGCAATGCTTCTGCGCGAAATGCTGAGCGCAAAAATTTATATTGTTCATAGTTGATGCCGTTTAATCCAAGCATACCTTTAATTACCTTTAAAGCATCATCTACGCTATTTGCCCTAAAAAACACCCAAGCAAAGTTTACAAAGTTAAAGGTAATAAACCATGCTAGAATTTTAGGAAGCTTTAAGCCTACACTTTGCCAAAGCCTGTGGATAACAAGCGCAATGCCATGCAAGGCTCCCCATATCACAAAGGTCCAGCCAGCACCATGCCAAATGCCACCTATTAAAAAGGTGATAAATAGATTTGAACAGGTAAAAAATAGATTTGAAAATCTAGAATTCCCTGCTCTTGAGCCTCCAAGTGGGATATATACATAATCACGCAAAAATCGTCCTAGCGTAATATGCCATCTGCGCCAAAAGTCTTGAATATCAAGGCTTTTATAAGGGCTATTAAAGTTTATAGGCAGTTTTATATTAAAAAGTAGCGCAGCACCTATTGCCATATCACAATACCCACTAAAATCAAAATAAAGCTGAAAGGTATAAGCAAGGCTTGTAGTCCAGCCAGTAATAAGCTCTAAGCTAGGCATATTATCAAAGCCGTGTTTTACCCATATAGCAAAGGTATCAGCAATAACTACTTTTTTAAATAATCCAATGCTAAAAATAAAAAGCCCCATTAAAACATTTGCGTAGTTTATAAGGCGGTTTTTTAACCTTGCAAACTGAGGCATCATCTCAGCGTGGTGGACGATAGGACCTGCTATAAGCTGAGGAAAAAAGCTAACAAATAAAGCGTAGGTTAAAAAATCATATTCTTTGGTCTCTCTGCGGTAGCTATCTACAAGATAGGCAATTTGCTGGAAGGTAAAAAAGCTAATAGCAAGCGGTAGGGCAAGCTTTAAAAGCTCTATTTGCGTGCCAAAAACAAAATTAAAGTTTTCTAGGAAAAAATCAGTATATTTAAAATATCCAAGCAAGGCTACATTAAAAATAATTCCAAAAATAAGCACAGCTTTGCGGCTGCCTTGAAGCTTAGCAGCTTTGGTGCTAAGCTGTTTGCCAAGAGCGAAGTTTATTAGCATAGAGCTTAGAATTAGTGGCAAATACAATACATTCCACCACGAGTAAAAAAACAAAGATGCAAAAACCAAAAAAGCCTTAGCCAGTTCAGTCATGCGCTTTTTGTTTAGAAAAAAATACACAAAAAAAGTAAGTGGTAAAAAGGCAAAAATAAAAATATAAGAGTTAAATAACAAAACTTGTCCTTAAAAAAATACTAAAAGTGGGCAATTATAGCAAAAAAATTACTTTTTTACTATGAATTTACCTTAAAATTAAAATATTTTCTCTCCGTCTATAAATAAAAATTTTGCCTCTTTTGTGTGTAAAATCAAATCCAAAGCTAGGCGGGATTTTTTGCTCCCAGCTGGCAGGGCAAAGCAAGCAATATCAGCGTTTTTGCCCACTTTTATCTCTCCGCTATCAAAGCCTAGTGCCTTAGCAGCGTTTTTTGTAGCCATTAAAAGCAAAGTGCGAGCAAGAGTGTCTAAATCATTATCCTTGTGAATCATAATGCCAGCTCTCATCTCATCCCAAATGCTAAGGCTAAGATTTGAGCTAAGTCCATCTGTGCCAAGAGCGATATTTGCGTATTTTGCGGCTGTTTTGATATCCAAAGTCCCAGAGCTTAAAAAGCGGTTTGAACGAGGGCAATGAGCGATGTGCCTTAGATTTTTAAATTCACTTTTAGCATGAACGCAGTGAATAAAAAGCGTTTTGTCGCTATCAAACATGCTAATAAACTCACCAAGGCTATAAAATGGCTTTATAGCTGGATTTATGAGGTTTAAAGTCTCTTTAAGCCCATTTTGCTTGCCGGATAAATACTCAATTTCATCCTTACTCTCAGCCAAATGCGCTGAGACTAGCAAATTCTCTTTTTTAGCGAATTCTAGGGCTTTTTTGGCTAGGTTTGGGTGCGTAGAGTAGGGCGAGTGGATAGCAAGTGCTGGGCAAAAACGCTTGTTTTTTAGTGCAGATGCGCTTTTAAAACGCTCTAAAAATGCGCTCCAAGCCTGCTCTAAAAAAGCTTCATTTGTACCAAGAATTTCACAATAAAAGCGTGAGCGAAGCGGACTTTTAGCTAATATCTTAGCCTCAAGCCCAAAGCTAGAATACTCGCCTATACCGCAAACTCCGCTTTTTAAAAGCT
>CAMCEN010000013.1 GCA_945873855.1 uncultured Campylobacter sp. | reverse complement strand
AGCTTTGCTTTTGGAATTCTAACTTAGGAATTCTAGAATTCCTAGCTGAGATTTTTGGAATTCTAGATTTTAGGAATTCTAGAATTCCTAAAAAATTATTTTCCGGCGACTTGTTCTTTGTTTGGATTATCAGCAGCGCCAGCGATGAGACAGGCTTCTAGTTCTTTAGCATCGCCTGGATTATCAGAGACTTTGCGCTCTATCCAGCGAGAAATTTGTGCCATGGTCTTTTTAGCTGGGTCTGGTGCGTCATATTTAGTAATAAGAGATGAACAATCAGCCGCGCTTAGCAAAGTAAAAGTAGCAATAAAGGTTAAAAAAATTACCGTTAGTCTCATCTAAAATCTCACATTATAAAAGAGTGAAAATATATTTGCTTTATCGTTTACCTTATAAGTCCCACCAACAGGAATGCTACTGTTTGCATATTGATAATCTATATGAGTGTAGGCAAAGCGCAAATACTGATTCAAATCAAGCCGCCAAATAGCATAAATATCATAAACATTTCCTCGTGTATTTCTAAAATCTAGTGGGTCATTTATACCAGGGCGAGAGAGCGCAACCCAGTACTTGCTACCGTGAAAGAACTCAAAGCCAAGATTAAATGCCTCGGTAAAATCATAGCGTGCTCCGATGTGAATAGCCCAAGCGTCTTTGTTATTCCAGTTTAATGCGCCACTTTGCAAAACTTCATTTTGTATACCAGCGAGGGTAGTCTGCGCTATTGTCTGGCTACCTGGTGTTACATTTTCCATGATTTGCCCCATTGCAGTTACTATACTTAGGTTTGAGGCTATATCTGCTTTCATTTTTTCTGAGTTATCAACGCCTTTTGAGCCACGGTAGTAGCTAGCTGAGACAAACCAGCTAAATGGTGAGCCAAAGGTGTTTGAACTCTCAAAATGTAGGTTCAATAAATCATTATTTCCTAGATTATAAGTATCATCTAGAATTTTTAATGATGTACTTCGCAGATTTGTATTTATAGGTAGTGAGTATTTATCGCCGTGAATGTAGCTTAAAATAAACAAGTTTTTACCAAAATCTCCAAGCGGCAGCTCACCCTCAGCCATTAGCAAATACAAATTTGAGTCTTTGCCCTTTTGGGTACCAAGTAGATTTCTACCACCTTCTATATCAATCTCTGAGCCTTGATAAAAACGGATATATCCAGCACGAAAAGCTGCGCTATAGTCTTTTAGACTCTGTGGTTTATAAGTAAGCACCAAGGCATCGCCCATAGCATTTACTAGCATTGCTGGATAGGTACTCATACGCACTGAGCTGTTGCGTAGGTTTGAGCCTGGACCGTCGGTACCTGGCTGGCGACCGATAGTAGCCACAAAGACATCTGGGATGATGTCATAGTCTATGTAAGCTCTATCAAGATACACAACAGAGTTGCCCTGAGGGTTTCTGCCACCCTCATAATCGCCTATAAAGGTTCTATTGCCCATATTTCCCCAGTATTTTGCCATAGCAAGGCGACCTGTAAATCTAGTGCGGTCGTTAATTTGAGCGTTGAGATTTAGATGAACTTCTGTTGCCCATTTGTTTTCATTATTACTCTTTACACCACCTATTTTGCCATGCACACTAGCACCACCAACGGTAAAATCAAGTCCCATTTTTACCTTGCTAAGCGCTACGTTTAGCTCATTTTCATCGACTCTGTCTTGAAGTTCATCAATTTGTTTTTGAACTTTTTCGTTGTTATTGTTTGCGCTAGAGGCTTTTAGCTCATTAACTTGGGCCTGTAAGCTTGCGATTTGCTCTTGTAATTCTTTTAAATTTACTTTGCTTGTATTAGCAGCTAACGAGGCACTAGCTACAAACGAGAACAAAAATATTTTTGTCAAGATTTTCATATGAAACTCCAAAAAATGAATGCTGTAATTATATAGAATATATCTTTATATAATTATTAAATTATAGGAATTCTAGAATTCCTATAAAAATAATATCTAAGCCTTGCTCCAAAAAGCTAGCGAGCCAACATTTACATCTGGTGTTACTCCCATCTCTAAAAATATTTGCTCATCTTTTATGATTTTTCTCTCCACAGCCTGACGCAAAACATCAGCGAAGTTGATATTCCAGCTGTTTTGAATCATAAAATCTTTGTGCATATCTGAAAGTGGTCCAGAGTTTTTAAGCTGAAAGCCAAAAGGCTCTAAGTGTGCCCCACGCACAAACTCTCCAGCCTTTAATACCTCATCAAACCAGTTTTCGTTTATTTGCATTACTTGTTCTATGCCGTGGCAGGTAAAGACAAAGGCGCGTTTAAAAGGCTTTTTAAACGGCAGTTTTGGCTCAAGGTGATTGAAATGAAAAAACTCTGTTTTCATCTTTGAGGCTTTTTTGGCTAGTTTTTGTGCGGTTTCTACACCGCTTTTTGTAAACTCTCCACCGATGTATTTAGCCTCCCTTGGCCCACCGCCATAAAATATCTCAAAAAGATTTCTGCCATAACCACAGCCAAGCTCGATTATGGCATCATAAGGGCCGGTTGCATCTATTAGATCAATTAGCAAGGTTCTAAAATTATAGCTAGTATGTTTTGGCAAGATTATAATATTTCCATTAAAGCCCCTTTTAGAATAAAGCGCAATATTTGTATCTTTTATATGCGGTTCATCATCGCTGATTTCTTTTTTCATATACAAAACTTCGCCAGTTGTATCATTTACTCCCAGTGTATAGCCACGCTCTTTTTTTTCTAGTTCTTTTATGGCTTGGAGTGCGTTTGCGCCACTCTCTAGCTCACTCTCTAAAAACTTTGCTCTAAAAGCCCAAGCTTTTTCATAAAAATCTTGCCAGTGTGGTAATTGAAATGCCATTTTTTATCCTTTTAAAAATTTTATACCTTTTAAAAATTTTCACGCATTATACACTATTTTTCTATAGCTTCTTTTGTTTTTTGCGCAATTGCTAGTTCTTCATCTGTTGGAATTACCAAGATTTTTATCTTTGAGTCATCTTTTGAGATATCGCGATTTTCATGCGAGTTTTGCTCGTTTTTAGCCCTTTCTATCTCGATACCAAAAATTTCTAGCCCCTCACACACAGCCGCACGCCATTTTGCGTCATTTTCGCCTATGCCAGCTGTGAAGATTATACAATCAATCTGCCCGATTATCGCATGATATGCGCCTATGTATTTTTTCGCTCTTCGCACATGCATAGCTAGTGCTAGGCTTGCTTTTGCATCGCCCTCGCTTACTTTTTGGTGTATATCTCTCATATCATTTGTGCCAGCTATTGCCATAAGGCCGCTTTTTTTGTTCATTATAGCATCTATCTCAGCTGGAGTGTATCTAGTATATTCTAGCAAAAATGGCACAATAGCAGGGTCTATATCTCCACTTCTAGTGCCCATCATTAGCCCTTCAAGTGGCGTTAAGCCCATGCTAGTATCTACGCATTTTCCACCTTTTATCGCACAAACTGACGCTCCTGAGCCTATATGTAGGCTAATTGCGTTTAGTTCGTTTTCATCCTTGCCTAGTAGCTTTGCGGCTTGTTTGCTTACATACTCGTGGCTAGTGCCGTGTGCGCCGTATCTGCGGATCTTGTGATTTTCGTATAGCTCCCAAGGCAGCGCATACATGTAGGCCTCAGGCGGCATGCTTTGATGAAATACAGTATCAAAAACAGCCACATTTGGTATTTGCGGGCTTACCCTTTGACACTCCCTTATACCTGAAATGCTAGCTAGATTGTGTAGTGGGGCTAGTGGGATTAGAGCTTCTATTTTTCTTAGCACATCAGCATCTACTAGCACTGCACTTTTAAAGACATCAGCACCTTGAACGACTCTGTGTCCTACAGCAGCTATATCTGCTAGGCTTTGTAAAGCTCCTACTTCAAAGAGCAAAAAATTCATCATATCAATACCAAAGCCGTGGTTAGTAATAGGCATGCTGCGCTCTACATTTGCGCCAGTTTTTACATTTGTGATTTTCACGCCTGAGTTTGCTTGGCCGATTTGTTCTATTAGTCCTTTACAGATCACGCTCTCATCGCTCATATCAAAGAGCTTAAATTTAATAGAACTTGAACCTGAGTTTATAACAAGTATTTTCATATCTTACCTTTTATTTTAGGGAATTCTAGAATTCCCTAGCAAATTTTATTCTTGGAGAGCCGAGATTAGCACGGTATTTACTATATCATCTACGCTGCAGCCTCTGCTTAGATCATTTACTGGCTTTTTTAGCCCTTGCAAAATTGGACCGATTGCTAGGGCGTTTGCGCTTCTTTGGACTGCTTTATAAGTGATATTTCCGCAGTTTAGATCAGGGAAAATAAACACATTTGCCTGCCCGGCTACCTTTGAGTTTGGCTTTTTTGATTTTGCTACTTTGCTATCCACAGCCGCATCAAATTGCATCGGCCCATCCATTGCTATATCAGGTGCTGCTTTTTGCGCTATTTCTAGTGCTTCTTTTACAAAATCTATCATCTCGCCTTTTGCGCTATCTCCTGTTGAGTAGCTTAAAAAGGCTACTTTTGGCTCATAGCCAAAGCTTTTTGCCGTGTTAGCCGTGCTTAGAGCAATGCCAGCAAGCTGTTCGGTGCTTGGGCGTGGTGTAATAGCACAATCAGCAAAAAACCATACTCTTTCGTTTTTCTCGCTTTCATCTTTCTCGCTTGCGCCACCCAAAACCATCACAAAAGCCCCACTAACTGTACTTATGCCATCTTTCATTTTGACAAATTGTAGTGCTGGGCGGATGGTATCAGCAGTAGTTGTCTTTGCCCCGCTTACCATAGCATGCGCGATGCCTTTATACACTAGCATTGTGCCAAAGTACTCAGGGCGCAAGATTAGCTCTTTTGCCTCGGCCTGGCTCATACCCTTTGCCTTTCTTAGCTCAAAAAGAGTGCTAGCAAAGTCATCAAAATACTCACTAGTGCTAATATCTATAAACTGGACCCCGCTAAGCTCTAGCGATCCCCCGCGAGCTAAAATCTCATCTTTTTTGCCCAAAAGTATAATCTTTGCGCCATCAATTTCTAGCACCTTGCTAGCAGCTTTTAGCACACGCTCATCATCACTCTCAGGTAGCACCACAACACGCTTTAACGCTCTAGCACGGCTTAGCAAATCAGCAGAAAATCCCATATCCTCTCCTTTTGGAACTAATTTTGCTTATATTGTAGCAAAAAAATCTATTTATAGGTATAAAAATGAAAAAGCAAGTAATTTTGTTGTGTAGTTTCGTAGCAGTTGGGGCGATTTTTAGCGGTTGTGCGAGTGCTGACCCACACATTGCGATGACGCCACCTGCGTATGTAGAGCAAATGCCTAGCAAAGAAACAGGCCTTGGCATCTCTCAGCCTGGCAGTCTTTTTGGTCGTGGGGACAATCCACTTTTTGCCGACCGCAAAGCTATGAATGTAAATGATATCGTAACAGTAATAATCCAAGAAAACACAAACCAAACCAGTCAAGCTAACAAAAACACCACAAAAGATAGCACAATTGCGCTAAATGGTGGGCAGTTCACAGCTGGCGCGGGACCACTTAGCAATGTAGCAAACACGCTAAATAAATACTCAAACATCGGTTTTAGCGCAGGCGGAGAAAGCGGTTTTAGCGGCGGTGGCACTAACACACGCACAGAGACCTTTACTACCACAATCTCAGCTCGCATCGTAAAAGTGCTCTCAAATGGAAATTATTTCATCGAAGGTAGCAAAGAAATCCTCTTAAACAACGAAAAACAAATCATGCAAATAACAGGCGTCATCCGTCCATATGACATCAGCCAAAACAACGAAATCAGCTCACGCTATGTAAGCGATGCTAAAATCTCATATATCACTCAAGGCGACATCGCAAAAGCCACAAACAAACCATGGGGAACTAAGCTAATAGAAACTATTTGGCCGTTTTAATCATAGCCTAGGAATTCTAGAATTCCTAGGCAAAATCTAGAATTCCCAATCTAGAATTCCTAAAAAAATATCACAAGGAATTCTAGAATTCCTAATCTAGAATTCCTAGACAAAATCTAGAATTCCCAATCTAGAATTCCTAGGTAAACCCCTAACCCCCAGAAAAACAAAGGAATTCTAGATTTATTTGTGATGAGATCCACGGGTCAAGTCGGGGGATGACACAGGGCTTAAGGAATTTTAGAATTTTCGTCATTGCGAGCGAAGCGAAGTAATCTCTAGGAATTCTAAATTTATTCTTGGAATTCTAGAATTTTGCTCGCTTTAGTGGGACAAGCCCTGCTGCTTTTTATAAGGGCTGCACCCTAAACCCCACTAAAATCTAGAATTCCTAGAGATTGCTTCGTCTTACTCACTCCTCGCAATGACGCAGGGAATTCTAGAATTCTTAAGAAAAATCTAGAATTCCTAATTTAGAATTCCTAAAAAATATCACAAGGAATTCTAGAATTCCTAGGCAAAGATTTATATTCTAAAAGTTTTTTTTAAATTATTTTTGAAGAAAAACTACAAAAAGAATTTGTGGAGCTTTATGATAGTGGTAAAAAAATAAATTAAATAATTTCACCCAGATTTTACCCAAGTTTGATTTTTCACTCTGTATAATATTGAAAAATCAATAGAAAGGACTTGGATAAAATGGTAAATGAAATGCTTCAAAGCATGGTTTTATCGTATCTTGGTGCCCCGTGTAGGGGTCGAACCTACGGCCTTATCATTAAGAGTGATCTGCTCTACCAACTGAGCTAACGAGGCAAAACAAATTTAAAAAAAGAAAATCTGGCGACCCTTGCAAGATTTGAACTTGCGTTCTCGCACAGAGAATGCGATGTCCTGGGCCCTCTAGACGAAAGGGTCAAGCCTGCAAAATGGTCTAAAAACCGAGAGAAATGGCGCGGCGAACGGGGCTCGAACCCGTGACCTCCGACGTGACAGGCCGATATTCTAACCAGCTGAACTACCGCCGCAACCATAAAAGATGGTGGTCGCTATAAGACTCGAACTTATGACATCTACCTTGTAAGGGTAGCGCTCTACCAACTGAGCTAAGCGACCGATCGTTAAAAAAGAAAGTGGTGTCCTGCGTTGGATTCGAACCAACGGCCCCCTCCTTAAAAGGGAGATGCTCTACCGACTGAGCTAGCAAGACATAAACTTGATTAACGAAGTGGAATTATAGCCCAAAAAAATACAAATGTCAAGATTTTTTAGTATAATTTTCAAAAAATTTTTTCTAAAAGGTGTAAAAATGCGATTTTTAGGGTATTTTGAGCAGATTTGTTCTATCCCACATTGTTCTTATCAGGCACAAAAACTAGGCGAATTCCTTCTAGAATTCTCAAAATCTCGTGGTTTTGATACCAAAATTGATGAGAATTTTAATATCCACGCTATAAAAGGCAAGCCAAAAATCTGCCTTCAAGCCCACTATGATATGGTTTGCGTGGGCGAGGCACCAAAAATAGAGCTTAAAAATGATGGAGAGTTTTTGAGTGCGAAAAACTCCACGCTGGGCGCTGATAATGGCATCGGGCTTGCTATTATTATGGATATAATGGACGAGGCGCAGGATTTAGAGGTGCTTTTTACTAGCGATGAGGAGGTGGGGCTAATCGGCGCAAATGCTTTTGCTGGCGAGATTTGCGCTCCAGCTCTACTAAACCTTGATAGCGAGGATGATAGTGAGGTCATCATCGGCTGCGCTGGTGGGCTTTTAGCAGAGTTTAGGCGTGAGTTTGAGCCTTGCAAGCTTGGTTTGGGCGAGCTTTTTAGCTCTAGCGTGAGCGAGCATTTTGGCACTGGGCTTTTGTCTAATGAAAGCTCTCATAGCACTAGCGCAGAAAACAGCACTCAAAATAGCAGCAATTTAAATGCTAATTACTGTGAGTCTAGTGAGCATTTGAGCACTAGGCTTTTATCTAATGAAAGCTCTCATAGCACTAGCGCAAAAAACTGCACTCAAAATAATAGCAATTTAAATGCTAATTACTACGAGCTTAGCTGCGAGGGGCTAGAAGGTGGGCATAGCGGCATGCAAATAGCCAAAAATATCCCAAATGCCATCAAAGAACTAGCGCATTTTGCCAAAAATCATGGCGCAAACATCCTTGCTATGAGCGGTGGAGATAGAGACAATGCTATACCTACTTGGGCAAAGGCGCTAGTATCTGCTTCTAGCGAGCTACAAAGCAAAGGGCTAGTCAAGGCTAAAAAGCTTGATTTATTAGGCGTAAAAGAGCTTTTTGCTAAACTTTGTGATGATGATTTAAAAAATCCCATTATAATGAAAGCAAATTCGGCTGATTTTACTAGGAATTCTAGAATTCCAATGAAAGCAAATTCGGCTGATTTTACTAAGAATTCTAGAATTCCAATGAAATCAAATTCAGCTGATTTCACTAAACGTGAGAATTCTAGGAATTCTAGAATTCCTTTGTTAAATGATTTTCTACTTGCTTTACCGCATGGTGTGCTTGGCTGGGATGAGGGGCTAGGACTTCCAAAAACTAGCGCAAACCTTGCTATAGTGCGAACTAGCCTTACTAGCAAAGATGAAAATGCGCGCATAGCTTTTAGCGTGCAAATATATGCTAGAAGCAGCAGCCAAGCGGAGCTAGCAAAGCTAAAAAATAGTTATGAGGCAATAAGCGAGCTTGCTGGCTTTCAAAGCTCGTTTGGCCCTAGTTCTATGCCCTGGGAGCCTGAGCAAAGCGAGTTTGCCACAAGCGTGCTAACTGCCCTACAAAAATACCGCCCTAACGCTAAAATAACAGCAATCCACGCTGGGCTAGAATGCGGCTGTCTAAGCGCAAAAATGAAGCAAAAAGGCAAAAAGCTAGTAGCTTGTAGCATAGGGCCAAACATCAGCGGCGCACACACAATAAACGAACGCTGCGAGATAAAAAGCGCACAAATCATAGCCCAAGTCGTGCGAGATGTGCTAAAAAACGCCTAAGACGCCCTAGAAATTCTAGAATTCCTAGGCAAAATCTAGAATTCCTAAGTAAATTCTAGAATTCCTAGGTGAATTTCTTAGGAATTCTAGATTAAAATTTTAAGATTTTAATAATAAAAAGCTTAAAATGTGCTACAATTATGTAGTTTATTCGCTTATGATTTTAAGGAGGTTTTATTGTGAAAAAGGTGCTTTTAGCTTTATTTTTAATGTTTGGCTTTGTTAGTGCTGGTTTTAGCGCTGATTTTACCATAACTGATGAGAGTGGCACTCCGCCGCAATCAGGAATTTTGAGAATTTTAGAGTTAAATATCCCAACTGGTAGCGGTCATCAATACTATAGTGTTAATGTTACTGATTTTCCATCTGATCGCACAGTTTTCTTTACAAACATTAGCACTGGCAATATTCTACTACGCTTTAACGCTGGTGTTACATCAAAAAAACAAGCAGTATTTCAAGTAGGTAGACAAAAAGGTGATCAAAGCAACTTCCCCAATAGCGATTACTACGCTCTTTCATCGTGCGAAGTAGATGAAAGCACGAGAAATAGACCTACAAGATCATTTCTTATCATAAAACAAGGTGATACAAAAGTTCTAAAGTTTTTTTTGCGAGATTGCGAAACAGGCAATATTGAGACAACAGGAAAAATAAATCTACAAACCACGCTTTTAGTAATTCAGACGCAAATGAGCGATAATAGTGATCCTAAAAGGCAAAATGACTCTGATCGTGATCTGCCAACAGTGATCATAGGCAAAAAGACAACTAGAGACTTTACAACAGACAAAGGCGAGTTTTTGTGCAGAACAAGAAATAATATAGATAGCCTAGAACTCTACGAAGACGGAAGTAACAAACCAATAAAGCCATTTACTTACAAGTGCGAAACTGATCAATGCTTAAAAATTAATTTTACAATAGAAAATAGACCAGGCACAAACTACCGAAAAATGCATTTAAAACTCACTTGTACAGATGGGAAAAGTCAGCAATATTACTTTGATGCTAGACCAGAGAAAATAGTAGTAAAAGACTTGCCAAACGCAAATGATTGGCTATATGCTGAGCAAAAGTATCAAATCAACGGCAATGCTTATGATGATGGGTTTAGTGATGCTATAAAACAAATAGGCTCTTTAGCAAATTGCGATAATTGTAAAGTAGTAGCAAACAAACTACTAGAATCTAAAAAGATGAACCGTATCACTCTAACCCCAGTGGATGCACAAGGCAATACAATAGAGAGCTACAACTCTATTGCCGAAATAGCAATAGTAGGCAAAATATACAGCGATGGCGCTAATCAAAATCCAATAAACGAAACAAGTGGCAACGCTCTAATTCGCCCTTGCGTAGCTGGTAGCAAAGCTAACTGCGCCATAGCTATAGCTGAGATTAACGGAAATACAAGCAGCGCAATATACACAGATATAGTAAATAAAACAAAAGTCATAGCCTACAATAATGTAGGTCCAACTGTGCTATATGGCGTAGATACTGAGTGGACAAGATACTCTCAAAGCCAAGCAACCCCGCTTTGCGATGTGCTTAAAAGCCACCATGAAGAAATAAACGGTCTTGTAGGTTGCAATATACCTTTTGTGCCTGAAGGTGGCGGTGATAAAGATGGCAGCAATGAGCTAAACTTTTATTCCTTTAAACCAGCTGTTTATAAAATGCTTTTTGAGAGCAAAAACTCACCGGCAAATGAGAGCTACGGCACAGATAAGCTTACTTATATACATACAATAAAACCAGATGACTACGACGCTACAAATAATAAAATATTTGAAGCGGCTGATTTTAACGCTAGTATTTTGGCAATAGGCGCATCGCTTGAAAGTTTAAAAAATAATCGCACCCTTAGCCACTATGACAATCACCTAAAAGTAGCTAATAAGCTAACATTTTCAGGTAATCCAGCAAATCCTACTATCACTATAAATGGTAGCAAAACAAACGACATAGCAACTGATTTTAGCGTAACAGTAAACAATGACGAGACTGATATAAGCGGTGCTATCATGCTCACCTTAGAGCCAAAAAAACCTTACAATCACAAAGAAGGCTACAACGCTAAACCTGCGCTAACAGAGATTACAGACAAAAATAACATTGATATAAATATGCCCAACGATAACTTCTACGCTGGCAAAAACATAAAGGTTAATAAACTAAACCTAAAGCGTGAGGATCTACTAGCTAGAAGCTATGCCCATATAGGTAGCTCAAGCCTGAATATAGACATGAGTAAAAACGCAGACTTAAACACAAAAATTACAACTGACCAAGCAGCCTTTATTTCTAGCTACAAAGGCGATGATCTAAACTTCGTAGACGCTGCTATCATCGCTCCAAATGTAGCTAGCAGCGAAACTACGACTGATGGTGCTGTGTATCTGGCTGGGTACTGCGAGTCTACAAGTCTCACAGCATGCAAAGAAAGTAAGGTTTTTATCTCAAGCGCCATCGCAGGACATATAAACTACTATGGCTTTGATTTTCTAGCCTATGGCAACAACCCAGATATAAAAGAAAGCACTACTGATAGTCTTTTTGACTATGAGGGTGTGGATTCTTCGAAGTCTTCGAAGTTTAAAAACGGCGCAGATTTCTTAGGTGGTTTTACAGCCGACAAAGTAACCATAAAGCTAAAAGGCGATAAAGCAGAGGAGTATTGCAATATTTTTAGAAACTGCTATGCGCTAGGAAATAACAAGTTTGGCACTACCTTTAATAGCTACAAAGCTAGCATTAGACAATGGCATGGCAGCGGCGATCAGGGCAAAACCATAGTTGATAGCATAAATGAAGCTAGCCAAACAACCACTCGCCGCAAAGAACAAAGACTAAGCTTCTAAGCCTAGAAATTCTAGAATTCCTAAGTAAAATCTAGAATTCCTAAGTGATTTTATCTAAGGAATTCTAGAATTCCTAAGCCTTGTGTCATCCTCCGACTCCTTCGGGGGGGGTCTCATCAAATCGCCGTCATTGCGAGGAGTGAGTGAAACGAACGACGAAGCAATCTCATTCAAAATTCAGTCATTGTGGAAATTCCGTCATTGCGAGGCTTTGAAAAAGCCGAAGCAATCTCATTAAATCGCCGTCATTGCGAGGGAGAATTCTAAATTTTAGCGGGGTTTTAGGGCCCCCAAGGGTTTAGGGCGTAGCCCTTATAAAATTTGCATGGCTAGGGGCTTACCCCACTAAAGCGAGCAAAAATCTAGAATTCCTACACTAAATTCTAGAATTCCCAAGCAAAAATCTAGAATTCCTAGAGATTGCTTCGCTTCGCTCGCAATGACGAAAATTCTAGAATTCCCTAAGTTAAAAATACCCCCGCACCCCCAAAAATATATAACCATCACTTAGATTTTATTAGCGAATAAAGCCGTGAGAGCGTGTCGTTACAATATATAAATAGCGTTTTTTTCAGCCAAAAAGTGCTATTTTTGATAGCTATGCGCCTAATATGTTCGCACTCATTATCGCTTAGATTTGCCCCACGCTTTGTGGTGTAAAGCACCTTGTAGCCAGCATCTTTGGCGATTTTTATAGAGTTTTCATCATATATGCCACGAGGCCAGCACAAATGCACATCATCAAAGCCAAGGCGCTTTTTAATCGTCTGCTTACAAAGCCCGATATCATCTGCTAAATCAAGCTTGCCAAAATATCCGTCCGTATGCCCATGCGTGTGCGAGTGAAAGCTAAAAACATCGCTCATCGCCTCTATCTCATCCCAGTTTAAAACAACAGCGCCGGGGCGTTCTTTTGCGAGTATT
The DNA here is from genome assembly GCA_945873855.1 of uncultured Campylobacter sp. Classification (GTDB taxonomy): domain Bacteria; phylum Campylobacterota; class Campylobacteria; order Campylobacterales; family Campylobacteraceae; genus Campylobacter; species Campylobacter magnus. The sequence goes on along the minus strand of CAMCEN010000013.1, from coordinate 30,352 downwards.
TTGGCCTTTTCGTGGCAGGCAGGCTCAAAAGCTAGTGGCTGTTTGCTAGCCTCTTCTATCCAGCTAGTAATTAGAAAAATCGTAGCCTTTAGCCCATATTTTTTAAGAATAGGATAAGCATAAATGTAGTTATTTCTCCAGCCATCATCAAAGGTAATTAGCACGGATTTTTTTGGTAGGGTGATTTTGCCTTGTTTATACGCTAGTAGCTCATCAGGTGTGATAGTGGTATAGCCGCCCTTTGCTAGCATTTTCATCTGCGCTTCAAAGTTTTTTTGTGAAATAGCAATAAAACCATCATTTTCAAGCACATGGTGATACATCAGCACGCTTATACTCATTTTTGTCCTTTTTCCATTTTTGTCCTTTTTGTTGTGATTATAGCGAATTTTAGTAATTTTGCGCAAAAATCTAGAATTCCTAAGGAATTCTAGATTTTTTAAGCACATTTTAAGCCCTTAAAAGCTAGAATTACAGCCTTTTTACACCTTTGGCCCCTTCGTCTAGCGGTTAGGACATCGGCCTCTCACGCCGGTAACACGAGTTCGAGTCTCGTAGGGGTCACCAAGATTTAAGCTCTTTTTAATCACAAGCTTTTAAAAAATTCGTTATAATCATTTAAAAACCCTATTTGGCAATATAATGAAAAAAATAAATATCCTACACACCGAGTGGAGTACTGGCTGGGGCGGGCAAGAGATGCGCATACTCTCTGAAAGCCTTGCCTTGCGTGATACTTATGGCGCAAAGGTGCTACTAGCTACAAGAGATGGCGCAGTTTTAGGTCAAAAGGCAAGAGAGGCTGGGCTAGAGGTAGCATACTTTGGCTTTAAAAACTCGCTTGATATACGCTCAGCCTACGGTATAGCAAAACTAGCCAAAAAGCATGAAATAGACATCATAAACACACATAGTGGCAAGGATACTTGGATAGGCTGGATGGCTAGCATTTTAAGCGGAGCAAAGTTTGTACGAACTCGCCACATCGGTAATAAAATCAGCTCTCATCCGCTAAATTTCGTAAACAAAAGAGCTGATTTTATCATCACAACAGGCGAGCAAATCAGGCAAAACTTCATTGATTTTAATGGCATTTCGCCAAGTAAGATTAAAAGCATACCAACAGGCATTGACACTAGAATTTTTGAGCCTAACAAATACGATAAAAACAAGGTGCGTGATGAGCTAGGAATTCCTAGAAGTGCAGTTTGTGTGGGCAGCATGGGGCTTTTTAGAGAAGTTAAAAGGCTTGATATTTTCTTAAATATCGCTCTTAGCATACACAAAACACACCCAAACACACACTTTTTGCTAGTTGGCAGCGGCGATACTGAAAGCTTTGTGCGTGATTTTATATCTATGAATGAGATGAGCGAGTTTGTTACTCTTTTGCCTTTTAGCCCTGAGCCTGCAAAAATGCTTAGTGCTATGGATATTTTTATGCTGACCTCATCTAGCGAGGGCGTGCCACAGACTTTGATGCAAGCCCTGTTTATGCAAAAAGCTTGCATTGCTACAAATGTTGGTAGCGTGCGAGATTTGTTTTTTAAAGATAATTTTTTGCTTTGCGACTGCGATGAAAATCAGCTAAAATCTGCGCTAAAACTGCTCTTAGAACATCCTCAAATGCTTGAAAATCTAAGTTCAAACAAACAAGAGTTTGTAAGGGCAAACTTTAGCCTAGAGAAAATGGCTAGCGATGTCTATAGCGTATATAAAGAGATTTTAGGGAACAAAAAATGAAGCAAGCCACTTTTAGCCAAAGCAGCCTTGAAAAAACAGCAAATCTAGAGAATTCTAAAGCTAAAATCACACTAATTAGCATTTTTAACGCACTTTTATGCATACTTTTTTTTGCTTTGCCAATTAGCGAGGCTGTAAAACAAATCGCTCTTTATGCGCTAATCGTCCTTGGCTTTTATATAATCTGGCGGCAAAAACTTCCTTTTAAGCTTGATATGGTTGGTATTTTTCTCATCGCCTATGCTGGCTTTTTTGCGCTTAGTGCGCTTATAAACGCTCAGATGAAATACATGTTAGACCCCATTCGCAGTGTCGCACTGTTTTTGGTGATTTATGGACTTGGTGCAAAAAATATTAGGCTAAATTTTGTGCTATATTGCCTTTTTGGCGGTTATTTGATAGCATTTATTATGGCTAGTTACAAGGTCTTTTTTGCAGGGGCCCAGCTTTTTGAGCTAAAAAGCATCGGCTATGTAAATACAAGCGCCATTTACTCGCTTTTTATACTTAGCATTTTTCTTTGTGCTTTTTGGTGGAGATTAGTTAGCAGGTGGCTTTGTATAGCAGCGATTTTGCTTAGTTTTAGTGGGGTGGTATTATCAGCTTCTAGGACTTGTATTTATCTGCTTCCTTTATTGTTTTTACTTTTTGGCTTTTTTGCTCTTAATTCTAGCAAAAATGAGAGCAAATTTAGCTGGAAGCATTTATTTATAATGCTTGGAGTGATTATAGCTTTAGCTTTAGTAGCTTTTTTGCTTACACTTTTGCCACACGAGCGTATTGCTTATAAAATCAGCCTTGGCAGTGGTTTTCTTAGCACCAGACTTTATATTTTTGGCTCTGCGTTTTATACTTGGCTAGAACATCCGTTTTTTGGTATTGGTGGGGCTGAGTTTTTAAATGTAGATAACTCTATTTGGTATCCAAATAGCCCAGAACCACACGCTCCACACGCACACAACACGATTTTACATCTACTTTCTACAACTGGTATTTTTACCGCACTTTGTTATATTATTTTTTGTCTTTTTGCGCTTGTAAAGTTCTTTAAAGCACGCAAAAGCGCCCTTGGGCTTTGCGCTTTATTAATTCTAGTTCTAGGCAATATCACAGGGCTAGTTGAGCTTCAATTTCACAGCGAAAATTTACTTTTGACGATGTTTATTTTTGCTCTTGCTTGTTCTTACTTTAAGGGGCAAAAAGTATGAAAAAACTAGTATTTCTAAGAGAAAATCCAAACGCATCTGGTGGGGCTGAGTTATACTTAAAGTGGCTTAAAGCTAGCTTTGAGAATTCTAGAATTCCTAGCCAAATTCGTGGTTTTAGCGGCAGCAAAAAGCTTGCTTCGTGGATAAAAGCCCTGCTTTTTAACAAAGAAGCAAGAGCAAAAAAAGCCCCTAATGAGCTGTATTTTAGCCTAGCTCGCATTGATAGCAGCGATATTTACCGCACAGATGATGGCGTTCACAAAGTTTATCGCAAAAGCAAAAAGTTTTGGTGGCTAAATCCTATAAACTTCATTCATCCATATTTAGAGAAAAAATGCTTTGAAAACGCAAAATGCATAGTAGCAATATCACAAATGGTAAAAAGGCAAATCATAGAATGCTACAACGTGCCTGAGAGTAAGATAGAAGTGCTTTATAACGGCGTAGAATTCCCTAAAAAAATAGATAAAAAAAGCGCAAAAAAACAGCTTTGCGCTAGGCTGGGGCTTGATGAGAGCGAACCACTTGTGCTTTTTGTAGGCTCTGGCTTTAAAAGAAAAGGCGTTAAAGAACTCTTGCTTGCGCTAAGTGAGCAAAAAAGTGCCTATAATGCTCTTTTTGTAGGCAAGGACAAGCAACTTGAGAGCTATAAAAATCTAGCAAAAAGCCTTGGTGTAAAAGCACATTTTCTTGGTGCTAGCGATGGGGCTAGCGAGTATTTTGAGGCCTGCGATATACTAGCTTTGCTCTCAGCCTATGAGCCCTTTGGGCTAGTGGTGCTAGAAGCGATGAGCTATGGCTGCGCTGTGATAGCTAGCGATAAATGCGGGGCAGCAGAGTTGCTTGACGGGGAATTTGTAGCCAGTGACAGCGCCTGCGCTAGTAAGATACTAGCGGGGCTTTTAGCTGACAGCCAAAAGCTAGAAGAAGTAGGCCTAAAAAACCGCCAAAAAGCAAAAGAACACTCACTAGAAGCAAATGTAAAAGCACAAATAGAGCTTGTTAGGCGGTATCTATGAGAGTTTTTATAGAGCTACCTACTTGGCTGGGAGATAGCGTGATGGCAAGCGCTGCTATAGAAAATATCGTAGCAAACTATAAAGAAGCAAAAATTACATTTTTTGGCAAAGCGGCTGCTTGCGAGCTTTTTAGCGCTTTGCCAAACTGCGAGCTTCTCATCACCGATAATAGCAAAAGCTCAAAATCTAGGCTTTTGTGGCTCTACTCGTTAGCAAAAAAATTACAAAATTACGATATTGCGCTTTCTTTTCGCTCGCATTTTGCTAGCAAGTTTTTATTGTTTTTTATAAAAGCAAAGAAAAAAGCCCTTTTTAAATACCAAAAAAACGAGCTTCATCAAGTAGAAAAATATTTAAATTTCGTAAATTTAGCCCTAAAATTAAAAAGCTTAAATAAAGCTTTAAAATTACATTTTGCGCCCTATTCTTACACTCGCCAGACGCTAGGACTAAACCCTGGCGCAAGCTACGGCTCGGCTAAGCGCTGGGGAGCAGAAAAGTTTGCCGCTCTAGCTAGCGCCCTTGCCTCAAAATACGATATAATCATCTTTGGCGGTAAAGGTGAAGAAGAAATTTGCGCTAAGATTTCAGCTATTTTAGAGCAGAGCAACATCGCCCACCAAAATCTCTGCGCTAAAACTAGCATAAAAGAGCTTGCGCAACATATCGCAGGACTTAGCCTTTTTATCACAAACGACAGCGGCCCCATGCACATCGCCTCTGCCTTTGGGGTAAAAACTCTTGCTATTTTTGGGCCTACAAACTGGATAGAAACTGCGCCGTATGATAAAGAAAACTCTAGAATTCTGCGCCTAAATTTGCCTTGTTCGCCTTGTATGAAGCGAGTTTGTCCTCTAGGGCACCACGCATGTATGGATAAGCTCACAGCCCAGGTGGCACTAGCTAAACTTAGTGAACTTGGAATAAAACCAAGCTAGGAATTCTAGAATTCCGTCAAAATTCCGTCTAAAATTCCGTCATTGTCCGTTAGTGAGTCATCCTCCGACTTGATCGGGGGATCTCTATAGTGAAATTCCGTCTAAAATTCCGTCATTGCGAGGAGTGAGTGAAGCGAACGACGAAGCAATCTCATTATTTAAGTTTTTTGCTTTGAACTAGATTGCTTCGGTCGCGTTGCTCCCTCGCAATGACGGCGAAATCTTGACAGAATTTTGACTGAATTTTGACTGAATTTTGGCGGAATGCTGTTTGCGAGTTTTAGGCTCATTTTTACCACCTTTTTATAAATTTTCTGCTAAAATTGTGGAGTTTTAAAATTTTCTTGTCAAGGGATAAAAAATGTTTTCTGCTCCAAGTGGCATTTTTGCTATTATTTTTGTTTATTTGTTTATTAAATGGTATATAGATGGTGGTAAATATATAAAAATAAAAAATCAAAGTATGGAAAAATTTAGGCAAGATTTAAAAAACGGAGTAGCGTCTTTTGAGCTTAAAGATTATCCTAATTTAACAAAAAATGATATTAAAGAAGAATTGGGCGATACTATAAATATTAGGTTTTATGATAGCGCATTAGGACAAAAAGCAATTTATAAAGACTAATTCAACTAGCCCCTAATTCACTTTAAGATTTATTTGTCAAGTCTTTTAAAAAAGGTAAAAAATGATTTATGTTGACCCTACTTCTGCGCTTTTAGCTTTGATAACACTCTTATTTATAGGTTTTTATAATGGTTTTAAAACTAAAGGAAAAGAAAATGTATTAAAGCGAATAGAAAGAGACTATAAAAATAACCCTGATAAAATATTTGATTTAAAAGATTATCCAAGCCTAACTTACGCTGATTTGGTAAATCATTTTGGCAAAGATGAAGTTAATCTAATAAAAGGCTAATTTAGAATTTTATAAAAAATATTAAAAATTTGACATAAAAATTTTATTTTGCTGTTAAACATAATTTTTAAAAAATTTTGCTAGAAGTCCGCTAGAATTCCTCTAAAATTAAACTAGAATTCCTACGGAATTCCATATGAAATTCCTAGGGAATTCTAGATGAATTCAAGTTCTTAGTCTTCTTTTAGCCTTTTAATATCAGCACCAAGGGCGCTTAGTTTGCCCTCTAAGTTCTCATATCCCCTGTCTAGATGGTAGATGCGGTGGATATTGCTAACTCCGCTTGCCCCAAGTGCTGCGATGACTAGCGCTGAGCTAGCACGCAGGTCTGTTGCCATCACATCAGCTGCTTTTAGGCTGGCGCCAGTTATGGTGGCGATGTGTCCGTTTAGCTTGATATTTGCACCCATGCGAACTAGCTCACTAGCGTGCATAAAGCGGTTTTCAAAAAGCCTTTCATCTATGATGCTAACCCCCTTTGCCACGCAAGCAAGCGCCATGAACTGCGCTTGCATATCAGTAGGAAAGCCAGGAAATTCCGTAGTAGTAATCTCCACAGGGCTTAGAGATTTTGGCGGTATTATCGTTATGCTCTCATCTTTATACTCAAAGCTAGCCCCCATAAGCTCAAGCTTGTCAATCACAGCGCCAAGCAGCTCTTTTTGCGTGTGATTTAGGGTGATTTTTGACGCACTCATAGCAGCTGCGCATAGATAAGTGCCTGCTTCGATTCTATCGCTAATGACTTTGATATCAGGCATACACAGCAGTTCTCCACCGCTGCCCTCAAGCTCTATCTCGCTAGTGCCTATACCACTAATGCTAAGCCCACTATCACGCAGAATTTCGCAGATTTGGACTACTTCTGGCTCTTTTGCGGCGTTTAGAATTCTAGTTTTACCCTTAGCTAGCGCTGCTGCCATGAGTATGTTTTCGCAGCCTGTGACGGTGATTTTATCAAACATTATCTCACAGCCCTTTAGCCCTGAGGGTGCGTGAGCTACGACATAGCCATCTTCTATGCTAATTTGTGCGCCCATTTTTTCTAGTGCCGCGAGGTGCAAATCAATCGGCCTTGCACCTATTGCGCAGCCGCCTGGCAGGCTTACTTCGCAGTGGCCAAAGCGTGAGAGCAAGGGGCCTAGCACCAAGATACTAGCGCGCATTTTGCGGACTATATCATAAGTTGCTTTTGTAGAGTTTATGCTAGTTGTATCTATGCTTAGCGTGTGATTTGCTAACTTTGTGTTTGCGCCAAGGTTGCCAAGAAGCTTGATAAGCGTTTTGATATCTACCACTTCTGGCATATTTGTTATTTTTACTTCGTTTTTAGCTAGGATTGTGCTTGCGATGATTGGTAAAGCAGCATTTTTAGCACCGCTGATTTCTACGCTGCCACTTAGTTTTGCGCCACCTGTGATTTGTAAAAAATCCATTTTTAACCCTTAAAATCAAAAAATTTTACGTAATTATACTAGAAATTCATTATTTTTGTGTATAATCACAGCCTTTAGGTAAAATTTTATGGGGTTTTATTGTGAGAAAAAAGTTTAAAACATTAGTATTTCTAGCTTTGGGGGCATTTTTTATCACAGGTTGTGCCACTGGTAGTTCGCAAAGTGCGACAAACTTTTATAACAAAAATAAGCAATCTTATCAAACAAACACAGAAAAAAGAGAAAAAAATCCAAACTTTAATCTAAAAAAATACACAAACACTCGCATTGGTGGTGACTGCTCAGGGCTAATTACAGCGATAAATAAAAATAATAATAGCGCAATTTTTGATCCAAAAGAGCTAAACAAATACTACACCAGCGGTCGCAAAAGTCAAGCTATGTTTGATTTATATAAAGATAAAAACAAAATTTATTTTTCTCAGCCACAAGTAGGCGATCTAGTGTTTTTTAACAACACCACAAGAGCCACTAAAGGTCGCAAGAAAAAGCTTATCACGCATGTTGGAATTGTCTCAAAGGTAAATAAAGACGGCAGCGTGGAGTTTTTACACAACACAGGTGGCAGAAATGTCGTTAGCGTGATGAATCTAAGCCTACCAAACGATCATCAAATAGCTGGTAAAAAGGTAAATGCTTATATCATCTCAAGATGCAAGGACAGCTCATGCCTTGTTAGCAATCGTTTTAGCGGCTATGGTCGTGTAAAATAAGCCGTGCTAAAGAGTAATTTTAACAAAAACTCTAACTCTCTAGAATTCTCTAGAATTTTAAAGAGCCTTTTAGAAGTTAAGGCTATTTGTCTTTTAGTTATTCTTAATGTTTTAGTATATATTTTTACTAGCTTGAGCGTAAGTGATTACTATTACATGCTTTTGGGGCTAAATGCTCTGTTTTTTGAGGGTTTTTATCATCAGCTTTTAAGCTCTATTTTTATGCACGGCTCAGCTGAGCATTTGGGTATGAATATGCTAGCTCTCATTGCCTTTGGATACCGCTTAGAGCGTGCTTTGGGAGCATTTAACTTTGCTTTGCTTTATTTACTTGGGGGTGTGCTTACAAACTTGCTTAGTCTTAGCTACCTTTACTTTGAGCCTTACTCAAATCTAGTAGGCGCAAGTGGTGCTATATGCGTGCTTTTTGGCTTTATGGCGTATTTTATGCCTATGCTTCGCTCAGGGCTTTTTGTAGGACTAATGATTATGAGTTTTGCGCCTATGCTACTTGGGGTTCAAGTAGCGTGGTATGCGCATCTTTTTGGCTTTGGCGTGGGCTTTGGCGCAGGGTTTTTAAAAGCTAGAAAAGGATAGAAAATGAACTTTTTTGAAGCGATTTGGAACTGTCTAAACGAAAGTAGCATTTCTAGCAAAACTATAAAGCTGCGTGCTATAGAAGCAAACCTTAATAGCATTAGCTTTGAGGAGCTAACAAAGCCTAAAAGCTTGCAAACTCCAAGCTACGCTAGTTTTTGTAAAGTCTATGAAATGTCTAATTTTCCAAGGGTAAAAAATACTGATAAAAATGCTGTATTTTTACATGCTATCGCTCACATTGAGTATAGTGCTATTGATATCGCTCTTGATGCTTGCTACCGCTTTAGAGGTTTGCCGCTGCAGTATTATAGTGACTGGATGGAGGTAGCAAATGATGAGATCAGGCATTTTAGCAAGATAAACGAAGAGCTAGAAAAAACAGGTATAAAATACGGCGATTTGCCAGTTCACAATGGGCTTTTTGTTGCTTTACAAAAGACTCAGCACAGCCTACTTGATCGCATGGCGATACTTCCTCGCCACATGGAGGCAAGCGGACTGGATGCAAATACAAATATTTTGAGCAAAATAGATAAGAACTCAGCTCTTCGCCCCTTGCTAGAACTAATCCGTGATGAGGAAGTCTCACATGTGGCAAAAGGCGATAAGTGGTTTAAATACGCCTGCTCTCAAATGGGCATAGAGCCTAACTCTTGGCTAGAAATCGTGCGAAAATACTATCCAAAGGCATTTGAAAATCCAAAGCCTATTGATAAAGAGCGCAGATTTCAGGCTGGATTTAGCGCAGATGAAATCGCACAAATCGAGCTGCTAGCTACAAAAAATAAAGAAAACATATGAAAATAGTATATTTTATCCGCCACGCAAAAGCAGTTCATGATGGCACACCTGATTTTGATAGAGGCTTAGAGGAGCGTGGATTTAGCGATGCAAGGCTGATGGCAGAGCATTTGAAAGAAAAAAATGTGAAATTTGATAAAATCATCTCTAGTCCATCAAAGCGCACGATGATGACAGCGCAGATTTTTGCGCAGGTTTTGGGACACGGCAAAAATATAAAAGAAGTAAAAGAACTCTACGCAAGCAGCACAGGTCGCATAATCTCAGTGCTAAATGATGTAAAAGACAAGCACGGCTGTGTGGCAGTCGTAGGGCATAATGAAGAAATCACCGAAGTCTGCCGGCTACTAAGCAATGAGGCACTAGAGCATATACCTACAAGCGGGGTTTGTGCTATTGCCTTTAAGGTCGCTAGCTGGGCGGATGTGGAGATAGGCTCAGGTAAGATAATATATTTTGATAGTCCAAAAAAGGGCAAAAAAATATAAAAAACACTAGGGAATTCTAGAATTCCCTAGTGTTTTGCTCTAGGAATTCTAGATTTAATTGCTAGGAATTCTAGTTTTTCTGGGGGTTAGGGGGTGTCTTTTTTTTTAGGAATTCTAGAATTCCTTAATGCTTTGCCTTAGGAATTCTAGAATTCCATACTATGTCATCCCCCAGCCCCTTTGGGGGATCTCTATATGGAATTCTAGAATTCCCTAGTACTGAGATCCCCCGATCAAGTCGGGGGATGACAAAAAACGCGAGCTGGGGGATGACACAAGGCAGGTCGGGATGGCACAAGGCTTAGGAATTCTAGAATTCCTAGTAAAAAATACCCCCTAACCCCCAAAAAGCAGAAACAAACTAACAAGCCTAGGAATTCTAGATTTTTCATACAAAACTCAAAAATATTTTTTTTAAAATTCAAGTTGATATTTCACATAAATTTTATATTATGATATAAAAATACACAATTCAAAAAAATATTTTAGGTGGATGCTTTGGAAAGTAAAATAAGATTAAATCAGCTAATAAACGAAGATATAATAACACAATTTCAAAGATCATTTGCTGCTTTTACAGGACTGCAAATCAATGCCTACGATATGGAAGGCGATCCAATAGTCTCCAGCGATGAAAGCACGCCAATAAAGTGCAAAAACGAAGGGCTAAATCTAGCTCTAAAATATAAAAAAGCTATGATTTTTAACTGTGCTGGAAGCGTGTATTTTACCTCGCCGATAATCGTAGAGCGCGAGGTCATAGCCTGTTTTATAGGTATAGGAGCAAAAGACGCCAGGAGGTGCCAAAACGCAGAACAAATCCAAAAATCAGCCAAGTTTTTAGAATTGCTCTCAAGCGCAATCTCGCAAATGGCACACGACAACTACCGCGCCCTAAAAAATAGCGAGCAACAAAAAGAGGTCTTAAAATCCCAAGCTCAGTTTATAATGAGTGTATCAACTAAAATTCAAGAATTCCTACAAAACATTTTTAGCTCTCTTGATAGCATAAGCAAAAATGTAAAAAACGAGCAAAACGAAGAGCACCTAAAATGCTTAAGCAACGCTAGTCACAGCGTTTTTGCTTCTATTAAAGATATGATTGATTACATAAAAATGAGCGATGAGAAAATCTACCTTGAAGAAATAAAATATCAAAGCAGTGAGCTAAAAGAGCAGATTTTTGCCCAGCTATTGGGCTATGATGCAAGGGTGATTTTAGCCCCTAGTGTGCCAGAGTGGCTTTTTGGTGATCCAGGTCGCATCGGTCAAATGCTAGTAAAAATCATAAAAACCATATTAAATGAAAAAAGCAAAGCAAAAATCCTAATAAATTTGGATAGCAAAAAGCTAGCTTACGCTTTAAATCTAAATATCACGCTAAATATCTCAAAGCTAGAAAATGATGAAATAGAAGCGTTTAAAAATATTTTTGAAGAAGTAAATATAAACTTTAAAAACGAAAAGTTTGATGCTGTGTTTTTATACCTGCTTTTTGAGCAAATGTTTGTGAGCCTTGATATCAAAAGAAACGCTAATAGCGTCACTATCATGGCAAGCATTCCTCAGCTAAAAGTAAGCAATAACTAAAAAGGTCACAAAATGTTTGAGAAAATATTAACAAAAATAGCAAATTATAAAGGCGACTTTGAAGGCTTGTCAGCGATCATCAAAGACACCTGCGAAGAGCTAAAAATCGCAAAACTAGAGTCCTTTTTTTATGAACAAAACGCCAAAGAACAGCCAGCCTGCGTGCTTTACGCAAAAGATGGCGCCAAAAGCCACTTTGCCTTTGCCAAAAAATACGAGGGAGAAAAAACGCTAGTTTTTCACATCCACGCCTTTGATGAAAGCAAACCTTGGACTGCTATGCAAAAAGAGCAAATTCAAGTTTTTACAATGGTTTTATTTACTTTTTACCAAAAATTTGAACAGCAAGATAGCCAAAAAGACCCAAAAACCAAAAAAATAGAAAAAGATTGCTTAAAAGCTATTAAAAACGGCGAGTTTGTGGCTTTTTATCAGCCAAAGGTGCTGCTTAGTAATTACACTCTTTTTGGTGCTGAGGCGCTGTGTAGGTGGCAAAAGGACGGCAAACTAGTGCCGCCGGTGGAGTTTATACCGGTGCTAGAGCAAAGCGAGCTTATTTGCAAGCTTGATTTTTACATGCTTGAGTGTATTTGCAAAGATATCAGGCGCTGGCTTGATGAGGGCAAGAAAGTAGTAAAAATCTCAGTAAATCTCTCACGCAACAACCTAAAAAACGAAAATTTGCTAAGCGACCTGCTAGCCATCATAGATAGGCACAAAGTCCCGCACGAACTAATAGAAATTGAGATTTTAGAAAGCTCAGGCGAGGTAAGCTATAAAGAGCTAGAAAAGCTCATCTGTGGGCTAAAAGAGCATGGCATCGGGGCAGCGGTAGATGACTTTGGCACCGGCTTTTCATCGCTTAGCCTACTAAAGGCACTACCCTGGAATGTGATAAAAATCGACCGCAGCCTACTGCCTGAAAACAGCAGCAAAAACAGCGAGCAATACCGCTTGCTTAGCCACCTTTTAACCATGCTTTACGATATGGGCTTTAAGTGCTTGGTTGAGGGTGTAGAGACCTTAGAACATATAAAAATCTTAAAAGAAAATAATTGCTATGTAGCACAAGGATATTATTTTGATAGACCTTTGCCAGTAGAGCAGTTTGAAAAGCGACTTTTAGGGATAAAAGAGTAAATTTAGGAATTCTAAAATTCCCTGCGTCATTGCGAGCGAAGCGAAGCAATCTCTAGGAATTCTAAATTTCTTAGGAATTCTAAAATCCCTGTCATCCCCCAGCTTGACTTTCTTTGTCATCCTCGGGCTTGACCCGAGGATCTCATCACAAAGAATTCTAAAATTCCGTCATTGCGGAATTCCGTCATTGCGAGGCTTTGAAAAAAGCCGAAGCAATCCCATTCAAGGCTTAATAAATGAAATTGCTTCGCTTCGCTCGCAATGACGAATTTTAGGGAATTTTAGAATTCCAAAAAAAAGATACCCCCTAACCCCCAGAAAAACTAGAATTTCTAGAATAAAAACTGGAATTCCATATAGAGATCCTCGGGTCAAGCCCGAGGATGACAGAAGGCCCCAGAATTCTAGAATTCCTAAATATTTCTAGCGTATTTGTAGTAAGCCGCACAGGCTCCCTCACCACTTACCATACACGAGCCTATGGGGCTTTGCGGTGTGCAGGCTTTACCAAATACCTTACAATCATAAGGCTTTGCAAGTCCTTTTAAAATCTGCGGACAAATACACGCCTTGCTCTCAGGCTTACTCGTAACGCTACAATCAAAGCGTTTTTTAGCATTTAGCGCGTCATACTCGCTGCGCAGATCAAGTCCGCTTTGCTCTATTAGCCCAAGCCCACGCCAGAGCATATCACAGGGCACAAAGTATTTATTTATAAGCGCTTTAGCCACTTCATTGCCCTTTGCAGAGACAACTCTTGAGTATTCGTTATAAACCTCGTGCGTGCCTGCTAGACATTGCTCTAACACATTTAGCACGCTAGCCATCACATCAAGAGGCTCAAAGCCTGAAATTGCAATAGGCTTTTTAAACTCAGCACAAAGCCCCTTATACTCATCACTTCCCACGATCACGCTTACATGCGATGGGCCCAAAAAACCATCGATCCTAGCGTTTTCGTCGCTCATTACCGCTCGCAGTGGCGCAGGGACTGTAACATGATTTATGTGAAAAAAGAGATTTTTTACATTTTCATTTAGCGTTTTTTCTACTAGCACAGCACTCATCGGCGTCGTAGTCTCAAAGCCAATAGCAAAAAATATTACATTTTTGCTAGGGTTTTGCCTAGCGATTTCTAAGGCTTCAAGCGGACTATAAAGTGCCCTTATATCATGCCCCTGCCCTCTAAGCTGCGCTAGACTGTGCGTGCTGCCAGGCACTCTTATCATATCAGCTAAGGTCGTAAATATCGTATTTTCCATACTTGCTAGTTTGCAAGCCTCATCAATAGCCCTGCGCGGCATCACGCACACAGGACAACCTGGTCCGTGGATGAAGTTAATGCTCTCTCCTACAAGCTGCGGCAAGCCAAACTTCATTATACTATGCGTGTGCCCACCGCAGATTTCCATTATATTAAGCGGCTTTTTTAGCGCCTTGCTTTTTGCCCTTATTAGCTTAGAAAGGGCTAAAATCTTGTCCTTATCCCTAAAATCGTTTATTAGATCCATTAAAATCCTTTGTATGTTTGATCCAAGGCTCATTTGCTGATTTTTTAGCTATTACTTCTACAAGAGTGCAAATCTCTTTGGAATTTTTAGAATTTAAAAGATGATTTTGCATTTTTATAAATGTCTTTTGACTTGATGAGCTATTCATCGTAGTTATGCTTATTTTTCAGCTTGACAAATTTGACTTGATGAGCTATTCATCGTAGTTATGCTTATTTTTTAGCTCGACAAAAAAGAGCGTTCCTTTAGTATCTTCAAGTCCAAGCGCAAGACCACCAGCACCAGCAAAAAGCTCAATGCTTTTAAAATTAGCCATTTCTGCCCTTTATACCTTACTCATCGCCTTTAAACCAAGGTCGCCCTCACTCTCATCTATCTCGCCACTGCTCATATCATCAGCGATTTTTTGATATAGCTCTAAGCTTGCTAGGGCTTGTTCGGTGTCGATTTTGCTCATCGCAAAGCCCACATGTATAAGTATATACTCGCCCACAGCTACTGGTTCACCGATGAGATCTAAGCTCACGCCACGCTTTACGCCCAAAGTTTCAACGATAGCAAAGTTATTTTCATCAATGCTAAGCACTTTTGAAGGTATTGAAAGACACATTTTTTATCCTTATTTTCACGCATTAAAAGCGCTAATTCTAGCAAATATTTTTTTAATTTTCAAATTGCGCATTTTTATAATAACCCAAAAGCAAATCTAGAATTCCTAGGAATTCTAGATTAAAGTGCTTTTGGAATTCTAGAATTCTTTAAATCTTTTAAAATCTAGAATTCCTACGCGTTAGCGCAAAGCACAGCAAAGGTACTGCCGTGCTTTGTAGAGTTTGCTTTTAGCAAAAAGCTATGAATTTTACAAATCTGCTTACAAGCCCAAAGTCCAAAGCCAAGAGAGCCGCTGTTTTTGTGATTTTGCCCTTTGTAAAACTTCTTAAAAATCAGCTCTTTTTCACTTTTGCTAAAACCTTCGCCAAAGTCTCGCACGAAAATCCCGCTTTTACTAAGTCTTATGATAACACGCCCAGAGCTGTATTTTAGCGCATTTGAAATTAGATTATAAAGCAGCAAGCCCATTAGCTCCCTGTCGCAAAAAACGCACTTTTGCCCGCTTATTTCTATTCGCTCATCTGCTAGTTCGTTTTTTACTCTCAGCGCCAGCTCTCTAATATCTATTTTTTCTATTTTTGGCTCTATATCGCCTATAAAAGCTGAGTTTAGCGTATCAAGTAGCTTTGTGATTTTATCGCAAGAGTAGATGATTTTTTGCGCAAAGGTACTAGCTTGTAAGCTTTGAGCGCTTAGGCGCATTATGGCTACTGGGTTTTTTATTTCATGACAAATGCCCTCAATCAGGCTTTGTTGCCTAGCGTTTTGTTGGGCGATTTTGCTGGCTTGTTTTTTTAGTTTTTTATCTTTTTCGTAGATGATTTTTGCGATTTTTTTGCTTTGATTGTAGAGTAAAAAATACAAAGCCCCACTAAAAACAAGTGAGATAAAAAGCAAGTAAAACACTATCTCATCGCTTCTAGCTACAAAGTCATTTGCGCCTAAAATCCTTAGCAAAATAGCAGCAAAAAACACTAAGCAAAGCGTAAGAATTCCCACCGCTAACATAGTTTATAGCCCTCGCCTCTAATGGCTTTTAAATGCTCTCCGCTGCTGCCTAGCTTGCGCTTTAAGCGTGAAATAGCAATGTTTATCGCCTTATCACTCACCTCATCATCGCCCCAAATCTCACTAGCTAGCTCGTAGCGTGAAATAAGCAGTTTGCTATGAGCTAAAAAATAGCTTAAAATATGAAATTCTAAAGCCGTAAGCTCTAAAATCTCGCCGCCTACTCGCACTTCATTTTGGGCTAAATCCATGTAAATATCCCCAAAACTAAGCTCGTCTTTATCCGCAGCAGTCCTGCGCAAAACAGCTTTTATCCTAGCTTTTAGCTCGTTTATATCAAAGGGCTTTGCTATATAATCATCGCAACCGCTATCAAAGCCAGCGATTTTATCGCTATTTGCACCCTTTGCGCTTACGAAAATCACAGCCACTTCATGCCCTTTTGCCCTTAGCTTTTTTACTAGATCAAGTCCGTCTTCGCTGATTAGATTTCTATCTACAAGCAGCAAACTAGTCCCTCCAAGGCTAAGCTCAGCCTCCACACCAGCACTGCTTAAAAAGCACTTTGTCTCATATCCAGCTAGCTTTAAGTGGTATTCTAAAAGCTCTAACATATCTTTTTCATCATCTATTATTATGATTTTTGGCATTTTAGCTCTTTTATTTTTTGGTAATTTTACTATAAAATCTAGAATTCCAAATTTTAGAATTCCTTAAATTCTAGAATTTAAACATTTTGGAATTCCAAAACTAGAATTCCTAAGCTTAAATTTTTATTTTTTTGGGGTTATGGGGTATTTTTTATCTAAGGAATTCTAGAATTCCTAAGGCTCTAAGATTGTGAGGTGATTTTTTTTCGTCGCACGCCAAAGATAGAATACTTAATTCATCAAGGCGTGCGGCGAGAAAAAGCACCCGCAAGCTGAGCCTTTGGAATTCTAGAATTCCCTAGCCTATTTTTCCACCCACATAATCACTTAAAAGCTTCGTCTTTGGTCGGTTAAATATATCCTTACTATTCCCAGCTTCAATAAGCTTGCCAAGATACATAAAGGCCGTCACATCAGCTATGCGCTTAGCTTGGCTCATATTGTGAGTTACGATTAGCACGCAGTATTTTTGTTTAAGCTCTAAGATTAACTCTTCAATCGCAGCCGTGCTAATAGGATCAAGCGCAGATGTAGGCTCATCAAAAAGCAAAATCTCAGGGCTAAGCGCAATAGCCCTTGCGATACAAAGGCGTTGCGCTTGACCGCCACTTAGCTTTGTAGCATCGCTGTCTAGCCTGTCTTTTACTTCCTTCCATAAATTTGCCTTTTTAAGAGAGCTTTCTAAAATCACATTAAGTTCGGCTTTATTCTTTATGCCTTTGATTTTAAGGCCATAAAGCACATTATCCCTTATGCTCATGTTAAAAGGCGTGGGAGCTTGAAAAATCATACCGATTTTACTTCGCAGTTTTATTAGATTTGTATTTTTGCCTAAAATATTCTTGCCTTTAAAGATTATTTCGCCTTTGTAGCGATTACCTTGTGTGATATCGCAAATTCTATTTATTGAGCGAAGTAACGTGCTTTTGCCGCAGCCTGATGGGCCTATTAGCGCAGTTACGCTTGATTTTGCTAGGCTTAGATTTATATCTTCTAAGCTTGCGTCATTTTTATTTGCATAATAAAAGCTAAAATTTTTAATCTCTAAAATACTCATTTTCTCTCCTTTAAAAAAACAAGCTTACTAATAATATTTGCTCCAAGCACCATGATAAGTAGCAGCAATGCCCCACTCCACGCAGCATTTCTAAGTGCCTCATCACTACTTAGGCTAAACTCATAAATGCTTACACTTAGACTTGGCAGCGAGCTAAAAATATCAAAGCTAAAAAAATCATTATTAGCATTTGTAAATAATAATGGCGCACTCTCACCTGCTATCCTAGCAACACCCAAAATCACGCCTGTTATAAGCGCAGGTTTTGCATTTGCCATCATCACGCTCATTATCACCTGCCTTTTACTAGCCCCAAGTGCGTAGCTAGCTTCTTTTAGCTTAGGATCAACCGAGCCAAGTGCTTCAAAAAAGGTCTTTGCCACCACACAAAGCATGATAAAGCCCAAGGCTAGCGAGCCAGCTATGCCAGAATAAGAGCCAAAAGTGCTAACAAAAATCGCATAAATAAACACACCAACAATAATGCTAGGTGTGCTAAGCAAAATTTCTATCACGCAGATTAGGCCGTTTTTTACAGCCTTGTTTTTTGAGTATTCGCTTATGTAAATACCAGCAAAAGAGCCGATAAACAGCCCAAAAACACTAGCCATAAAAACTAAAATAATCTGTCCTAAAATAGCATTTGCTAGACCACCAAAAGCAGTAGGCAAGGTAAAAATCGCGGGACTTAGCCCCAAAATGCCTTTGTATATAAGCGAGCAGATGATAATAAGCAAAAAACCCACTCCAACAAGCCCGAAAAACACGCAAAGTGCGGTAAAAATATTATTTTTTATCTCATTATTTAAATACATATCTTACTCCACTTGAACAAAGCGCAGAAATCACAAACAAAATAAGAGCCAAAGCAAATAATGCACTCTCATGCGCTCTATTTGTCATAGCTTCGCCAAATTGTAAAGCAATAGTTAGCGCAATAGAACTAGCAGGTTCAACCAAGCTTGGCTGAACCTTTAGCACTCCACCCATTAAAAAAACCACCGCCATAGTCTCACCAAGAGCCCTAGCTAGGGCTAAAATCGCACCGGCTAAAATTCCTTTTTTTGCGTGTGGTAGAACTACTTGGCATAGCACCTGAGCCCTTGTAGCACCAAGTGCGTAGGCTGATTCTACCACGCTTTTTGGCACAGCGTTTATAGCATCTTTGCTAACGCAAGCTATCAAAGGTAAAATCATAATAGCAAGCACGCCAGCACTAGCGAGCAAACCTACGCCAGAGCCACCAAAAATAGAGCCAACTAAGGGCACAAAATACAAAAATCCCCACATACCATAAATAATACTAGGTATCGCCGCTAAAAGCTCTATACAAATGCTAAAAAACGCTCTAAATCTTTTAGCCAAAATGTGAGTAAGAAAAACTCCAACCCCAAGCGCTACTGGCAGGGCAAAAATCATTGCCAAAGCAGTGCTAAGCAAGGTAGCATAAATAGCAGCCCCGCCGCCAAAATGCCCTTTATTAACATCCCACACACTATCAAAAATAAATCCTATTCCAAAGCTTTTAAATGTAGCACTTGATTTAAAAACTAGCACTGCAAAAAGCAGCAGTGCCAAAAACACTACAAAATACGCTCCAAAGCGGATTAGAACCTTAAAACTAAGCTCTTTCATTATTTATTGTTTATCCAAATACTCTTTTATCGCTTTTGCTGTATTTTCATCAATTGGCTCATAGCCTAGCTTTCTTGTAGCATTTAGCGCCTTTTCATCACTCATAGCCCAGTTAAAAAACTTCGCTACTTCTTTATTATTTTTACCCTCTTTATGTAGCAAAATAAAACTAGCTCCAACTAGCGGATATGACCCCTTGCCACTAGCGTTTGTAAGGATTTTGTAAAAGCCATTTTCTGCGCTAAAATTAGCATTTTTGCTAGCTACTGCAAAGCTTGCTGGACTTGGTGTGATATACTCATTTTCAGAGTTTTTTAGGCTAGCTAGATTCATGTTTTTAGCATAAGAATACTCTAAATATCCTATACTAAAAGGCGTTTTTTCTATCATAGTAGCCATTAGCGGATTTGAGGCGACTGGCGTTACTTTTGCTTCCCAGTTTATGCTTTTTGCTACGCCGTATTTATATTTCCATTTCACATCATTTGCTAGGTAGTTTGTGAAATTAAATGTAGTTCCACTAGCATCACTGCGCACTATTACGATTATATCAGCGTTTGGCAGCTTTATGCTAGGATTTAGAGCTTTGATTTTCATATCATCCCATTTTGTAATCTCACCGCTATAAATCATCGCTAAGGTGCTAGCATCAAGGCGTAGATCTTTAATACCATTTAGATTGTATCCAAGCACAACAGCCCCAATCACAGCTGGAAACTGAACTAGATTTTTTTCTTTTAACACCTCTTGCGTTAAGGGCTCATCACTACCGCCAAAGTCGCCATTTTTTGCGCTTATGCTAGCAATTCCCTTGCCTGAGCCGCCACCTGAGTAGCTTACCTCATTTTTAGTTTGCTCATAGTAGATTTTTGAGAGTTCTTTGTAAATTGGCATAGGGAAAGTCGCCCCCACACCAGTAAGACTAGCAGCACTTGCACTAGCGCAAATCACAGCTGCACCAAGACCTGAAAGTAAAGTTTTTTTAAGCATTTTTGCTCCTTTTTTATAAATTGCGAGCGAATTATAAAAATGCTTAATAACTTTTTGGAAACAAAATTTAATTTTGGAATTCCAAATTCTAGAATTCCAAAATAAACAAAAACTTCTATAATATTTTTAAAATTATGCTAAAATTAATCTCCCAAAACTTCATAATAAAGGCAAAAAATGGCTGGTGGTAGCTTAGACAATGCAAAGAAAAATAAAAAAGATGAATTTTATACTCAGCTTTGTGATATAGAAAACGAGCTTAAACACTACAAAGAGCATTTTAAAGATAAAGTGGTTTATTGTAACTGCGATGACCCAAGAGAAAGTAACTTTTTTAAATATTTTATAAGAAATTTTAATCGTTTAGGACTTAAAAAGCTAATTACTACTACTTATATAAACTCGCCAATTGCTAACACTGAGGACCTTTTTGGCGAAAGAAATGTAGTATATAAAGTCTCTATAAATAAGCTTGAAGATATAAATGACTATGATTTAATCACAAATGAGCTTATAAATAAAATTGTAAAAAAGCGTGCTAAAAAACTTTTTGGCGATAAAAAATATAAACCAGGTGATTTTCGCTCTAATGAGTGCGTGGAGCTACTAAAACAAGCCGATATTGTAGTAACAAATCCGCCTTTTTCACTATTTAGAGAGTATGTCGCGCAGCTCATAGAGTATGATAAAAAATTTTTAATTATCGGCAATGTAAATGCTATTTCTTATAAAGAAATTTTTCCACTTATAAAAGATAATAAATTGTGGCTTGGAATTTCAATTCATAGCGGCGATAGAGAATTTAAAGTACCAAAAGATTATCCACTTAACGCAGCAGGATTTCGCACAGATGAAGAGGGCAATAATTTTATAAGAGTAAAAGGCGTTAGGTGGTTTACAAATCTTGAACACAAAAAACGCCACGAATTTTTAGATTTATACAAAAAATATAATCCACAAGAATATCCAAAATACGATAATTACGATGCTATAAATGTAGATAAAACTTCTGAAATTCCGTGTGGTTACTACGAGCCTATGGGCGTGCCTATTACTTTTTTGGATAAATACAACCCTGAGCAATTTGAAATTTTGGGTCAAATGGCTAATACAAAAGTAGATGAGCATAATTTTGGATATCCGTTTATAAACGGAGAAAGAAAATACGCAAGAATTCTAATAAAAAGGATAAAAAATGAAAATTGAGTTAAAAGAATTTACAATTAGAGATATAGTAAATGGCTATGAAAATAGTAATGAAGAAGGCGTGGTAGCCTTTGGTGGCAGACTAGATATCCGCCCAAAGTATCAAAGGGAGTTTGTCTATAAAGAGGCTCAAAGAAACGCAGTGATCGATACCATACGCAAGGGCTTTCCACTAAATGTAATGTACTGGGTAAAAAATGATGATAACTACGAAGTGCTAGATGGTCAGCAAAGGACTATTAGCTTTTGTGAGTATGTGGTGGGGAATTTTAGCGTAGATGAAATGTATTTTCATAATCTTACAAATGATAAACAAGAGCAAATTTTAGATTATAAATTATTTATTTATATTTGCGATGGGACAGATAGCGAGAAATTAGAGTGGTTTAAAACCATAAATATAGCTGGTGAAAAGCTAAGCAATCAAGAGCTAAGAAATGCTGTTTATACTGGACCTTGGCTAAGCTCGGCAAAGCAAAAATTTAGCAAAACTGGCTGCGTGGCGTATAAAATAGGCGAAAAATATATGAGTGGCTCGCCTATAAGACAAGAATACCTAGAAACTGCTATAAGCTGGATAAATAATGGCAAAATAGAAGAATATATGAGCATACATCAGCAAGATGATAATGCCGATGAGCTGTGGCAGTATTTTAGAGCTGTGATAGAGTGGGTGGAGCTGAAATTTCCAAAATACCGCAGAGAGATGAAAGGTATAGCGTGGGGCGAACTATATAATAAATATAAAGACAAAAGCCTTGATGCTAAAAAGCTTGAAGCTGAGCTAGAAAAACTAATGATGGATGATGAAGTAACAAATAAAAAAGGCGTTTATCCTTATGTTTTAAGCCATGATGAAAGGCATTTAAATTTAAGAGCTTTTAGCGATAGCCAAAAACGCAAAACCTATGAAAAACAAAAAGGAATTTGTCCTATGTGTAAAGAACATTTTGAAATAGAACAAATGGAGGCTGACCATATAACGCCGTGGAGCCAAGGCGGTAAAACAAATGATGAAAACTGCCAAATGCTGTGTAAAGAGTGTAATAGGCGTAAAAGTGATAAATAAAAGATTTTTGTAATTCCAAACTAGAATTCCTTAAATTCTAGAATTCCTAGAAAATATAAAAAAAGAAAACCCCCGCACCCCCAAGAAAAAAGATACTAAGAATTCTAGAATTCCCTAGTGCTAGGAATTCTAGATTTTATTTAGGAATTCTAGAATTCCCTAGAAATTTACTTTTTTAGCAAGGCTTTTTGCTCAGCGATAAACTCTATCCACGCCTCAAAGCCCTCGCCAGTTTTGCTATCAAGTGTGATGAGTTTTGAGAGCGGATTTAGCTTTGCTAGCTCGCTTTTAGCGCGTTCTATGCTAAAATCAAAATGCTCTATTAAACTAACTTTTGTGATAATCACAAGGTCGCTGCGGCGAAACATCACAGGGTATTTTGGGATTTTATCATCGCCTTCTGGCACGCTTAGAAGCACGACATTTGCGTGCGTCCCCACATCATAGCTAGCAGGACAGACGAGATTGCCCACATTTTCTACAAAGAGCAAATCAAGCTTATCAAGCGGCAAATTATCAAGCCCCACCTTTACCATATCAGCGTCTAAATGGCAGCTTTGGCCGGTGGTGATTTGGTGGGCTTTTGCGCCTGCCACTATGATGCGATCAGCGTCTTTGTTTGTCTCCAAATCGCCCTCCACCACGCCGATTTTTACGCTCTTTTTGCTAAGCTCTTTTATCGTGCGCTCTAAAAGCGTGGTTTTGCCAGCACCTGGGCTACTCATTAGATTTATTGCCAGTAAGCCCCTAGCGTTAAAATCAGCTCTTATTTTTGCCGCAGCTTTATCATTTTTGCTAAGAATGCTCTCAAATACCTCAACCGTGCTTTTCATTATGTGCCCTTTTTATAAATTTATTAAAAATTCCCTTGAAATTGTCCTTTTTTTAGCTACAATCACTCCTAATTTCATGGGTGATCAGCTGTATTTGATAAAAATCGCAAATGATATCTATTTATTTTATAACCCTTGAACTTTAAATTCTAGAATTCCCAAAAATACCTAAGGAATTCTAGAATTCCCTACACATTAAACCTAAAATGCATCACATCGCCGTCTTTTACTTCGTATTCCTTGCCTTCTATGCGTAGTTTGCCAGCTTCTTTTGCACCAGCTTCGCCCTTACACGCTACAAAGTCTTCATAGCTTATCACCTCAGCTTTGATAAAGCCTTTTTCAAAGTCATTGTGAATGACACTTGCTGCTTTTGGGGCTAGCCAGCCACGCTTTATAGTCCAGCTACGCACCTCTTGCACACCTGCTGTAAAGTAGCTAATAAGCCCAAGCTTAGCAAAGGCAGCCTTTATTATAAGCTCCAATCCACTCTCATCTGCTCCCATCCCAGCTAAAAGCTCGCTGGCTTCCTCATCGCTCATACCTACTAAATCTTCTTCAATCTTAGCACAAAGCTTGATAACTTGCGCATTATTTTCTGCTGCGTGAGTTTTTATCGCTTTTACATATTCATTATCGCTTGAAAGCCCCTCTTCATCTACATTTGCGCCGTATATCATCTCTTTTGCTGAAAGCAGTCTTAGCTCTTTATTAAGACTTTCAAAAACATCTCCACCATCAAAGCTACTAGCCTTTTTGCCAGCATTTAAATGCTCTAAAAGCGCATTTGCGCACTCCAAGCTAGCCTTTGCTTCTTTGTTTGCCCCAGATTTTGCCTCTCTGGCAAGTTTTTCTATTTTTTTATTTAATTGCTCCATATCAGCCAAGATTAGCTCAGTTTCTATTATTTCAGCATCTCTTACGGGATCAGTATGCCCTTCTACATGCGTGATATTACTATCATCAAAGCAGCGCACGATATGAAGTAGCACTTCACACTCTCTAATATTTGCCAAAAACTTATTTCCAAGTCCCTCGCCCTTGCTAGCACCTTTTACAAGCCCAGCGATATCTACAAACTCCACCTGAGAGTGCATAATTCGCTTTGGCTCTACTATTTTTGCTAGCTCATCAAGGCGTGCATCAGGTACTTCTACCACAGCCTTATTTGGCTCAATGGTGCAAAATGGATAATTTGCAGCCTGAGCGTTACTAGCCTTTGTTAGAGCATTAAATGTCGTGCTTTTACCCACATTTGGCAAACCTACTATTCCTACCGCTAACCCCATTATTTGCTCCCCAAACTCTCTAAAAACGCCACGCAGGCTCTAACCCCAGCCCCAGAGCCACCTGCTGGATTTAGCCCCCAAGCCTTGCTTACAAAAGCAGGTCCTGCTATATCAAGGTGTAGCCATTTGTCTTTATACTCATCTTTTATAA
Source organism: uncultured Campylobacter sp. (assembly GCA_945873855.1). Classification (GTDB taxonomy): domain Bacteria; phylum Campylobacterota; class Campylobacteria; order Campylobacterales; family Campylobacteraceae; genus Campylobacter; species Campylobacter magnus. The sequence continues at coordinate 5,727 of CAMCEN010000013.1, read as the reverse complement.
ACTTATCTAAAAATAACCCAGCCGTGAGAGCCCCGCCATAGCGAGTATTAGCAGCGTTTGAGACATCAGCGATATCACTTTTTATATGCTCAGCTAAATGCTCATTAAACTCTAAAATGCTAAAAAACTCTCCACTAGTTTTTGCCGCTTTATAAAAATCACTTTGTAGCTCGTAGTTATTGCCCATTATAGCGCTTGTATACTCTCCTACGCCTACTACACAAGCCCCTGTTAAAGTAGCTAGGTCAATGATAAAATCAGGCTTAATGTTTTCTTGCGCCCACGCTAGGCTATCAGCTAGCACGAGGCGACCTTCTGCGTCTGTGTTTCGCACTTCTATGCTAACGCCATTTTTGGCAATTAGCACATCATCAGGCTTATAAGCCTTGCTACCTATTGCGTTTTCTACGCAGCCTAGCACTGAGTGGATTTCTAAGGCAATTCCAAGCTCGCTAGCAGCTTTGATTATACCAAGAGCTGCTGCTGCGCCACTTTTATCAGCTTTCATACTTAGCATATAATCACTTGGCTTTAAGCTAAGTCCACCAGTATCGTAGGTCACGCCCTTGCCTACAAAGCAGACCTTTAGCTTTGCGCCTTTTGGTTTGTAGCTAAGATGAATTAGTTTTGGCTCGTGTGGACTAGCGTTTGCTACAGCCAACATAGCGTTCATTTTCTCTTTTTTTAGCTCACTCTCGCCTAAAACTTCACATTTTAGCACCTTGCTATTTTTAGCTAAGTCAAGCGCATCCTTTGCCATACGCTCAGGCGTGTAAATAGCTGGTATTTCATTTACTATATCACGCACGAAATTTACACTCTCACTTAGAATTTCGCAATTAGCTAGAATTTGCTCTGCGTCTTTTAAATTAGTATCAATTAGCACTTTTTCTAAGTTTTTTGGCTTTTTATCACTTTTGTATTTTTCATAGCTATAAGCACCTAGCAAAATTCCCTGCGCTGCAGCTTTTAGCTCGCACTCGCTTTTAAAATCAAAGCAAAGCCTAGCACTTTTGATTTTTAGCTTTAAGATAGCGCGTATTGCAGCTGACGCGGCATTTGCAATAGCGTTAAAATCACGCTTTTTAATAGCAGAATAAATGCGCCTTTTCTCACTTAGATTTAAAAGCCCCTCACCCTTGTAATCATAAAACTCAAAGTCTTTAAAATCAGCCGCTGTTTTAATCTCATCTTTTTCAAGCAAGATTATTTCATAATCGCTTTTTGCTTTACTTAATTCTATTTTCATTTTTTCTTAACTCCCTTTTTTTAAGCATATTTGCTTCTATTTTTTTGAATGTTAGCACCACGCTAGCAGCAACCATTATTAGCAGCGGTACACCAAAATACCAGTGTTTTTCTATCCAGTGAATCACTATCCAAATCTCATCGCCAAAATACCAAGCAAGCAAAATCGTAATCGCCGCCCAAACCCAAGCGCTAATTAAATTTATAATAGCAAACTTAATGCTAGAATAGCGAGTAACGCCTATGCTCATCGGTATCACCGTGCGAAAGCCATAAAGATAACGCTGCACAAAAATCACCGGCCAGCCGTATTTTTGAAGCAAGACATGTGCTATGGCAAACTTCGTACGCTGACTAGCTAGCTTTTTTTGGATATATTTTTTGTTGTAGCGACCGATGTAAAAATATATTTGATCCCCACAAAAGCCACCAAGCCCAGCTATAAAAATAACAAGCCCCAAATTTACCCCGCCAGAGTGCGCAGCAATGCCAGCTAAAATGAGTGCTAGCTCACCTTCTAAAATACACCAAAAAAACACAATGAGATAAACCCAACTAGGATAAGTCTCAAAAAGTCCGGTAAAAAACTCTTGCATTTTAAGCCTTTATAATTTTAATATACTATAAACATCACAAAGCGCTCTTAGTTTGCTAGCACCGCCAAGCTCTGTTAGTTCTATGATAAAGCAGGCTTCAACCACTTTTGCGCCTGCGTTTTTTACTAGCTTGCAAGCAGCTGTGGCTGTGCCGCCGGTGGCTAGCAAATCATCTATTAAAAGCACTTTTGCATCCTTTTGCCCTCTAAACGCGTCTTTGTGAATCTCAATCGTGGCAGAGCCGTATTCTAGCTCATAACTCTCTTTAAAAGTAGCACAAGGCAGTTTGCCAGCTTTGCGAATAGGCACAAAGCCAAGGCAGAGCCTGCTAGCAAGCGCAGCACCAAAGATAAAGCCCCTACTCTCAATCCCAGCGATAAAATCAATATCGCTATTTTTGTAGCAAGATTCTAGATAATCAAGCAGTCTAGCAAAGGCCTGTGCATCGTTTAAAAGCGTGGTTATATCACGAAATAAAATCCCAGGCTTTGGAAAATCTGGTATAACTCTAATGTCTTTTTCTAATTGCTCGCTAAATGTCATTTTTGTCCTTTTTTATACTAGGAATTCTAGAATTCTCACGGAATTTTAGAATTTTACCTAGGAATTCTAAATTCCGTTCTAGGAATTCCAAAATTTCGCCCAAAATTCCGTTCTATGAATTCTAAAATTCCGTCCTAGGAATTCCAAAACCCTCAACCCAAGATTAGGATTTTTGAGTGATTTTTGCTTTGGCGGTGCGAAGATAGAATACTTAATTCATCGAGCACCGCCAAAGTAAAAAGCACTAAAAAGCCGAAGATAAAATTACAGTAGGGCTTCGATTTTGCCTTCAAGCTCTTTAATATGCTGATTTAGCTTATCATTTTCTAGGCGGTATTGAGAGTTTCTAGTCCTTAGGTTTGTTACATCGCCTTTGATTTTGTTTAGCTCATCAGTTAATATATCTATATTTCCAAGACTTCTTTGAAGCTGAACTTGTAGTTTGCGGATGACGATTTCAGTATCATCAAGGTTTGTTTTCATAAAATCCCTCATTGTGCGTTCTTTGCTAAGCAAGGTTTTATAATAAAACACCATAACCGTAAGATAAGCTATCAAACACACCAAAGAAGTGTAGAAAATAAAATCAAAAACCATTTTTTCTCCAAAACTTAAAGTTTATCAATGCGCCTTTGATGCCTGCCACCCTCAAACTGAGTATCAAAAAAGGCTCTTAACATCGCTATAATCATCTTTTCATCGCTAAAACGACCTGAGAAGGCTAGCACATTTGCATCATTATGAAGTCTGCTTAGCATAGCAGTATTTTCATCGTGACAAAGTGCGCAGCGTATATGTTTGTGGCGGTTTGCGGCTATACTTATGCCAATGCCAGAGCCACAAACTAGAATTCCCTTAGCCCCTTTATCATTTTCTAAATGCGCCGCAAGAGCGTTTGCAAAATCAGGATAATCAACGCTAATCTCAGGGCTATTACAGCCAAGATCTACACACTCAAATCCACGCTCTTTGCAGTATTTAAGAGCAATTTCCTTGCCTTTAAACCCGCCGTGGTCGCTAGCTAAATATACTTTATTTGCTTGCATTTATATATCTCTCATCACTTTCTAAGCTATCAACAAAACGCCCTACTCTATCCCAGCGAACTTCTTTTTTATCTCCATCCCAGCTAAAATACACAAACCACGGCTTGCCTACTACATGCTTATAGTTTATTGGTCCCCAAAAGCGGCTGTCATTGCTATTTTCTCTGTTATCACCAACCATAAAAAACTCATCTTCTTTTACTTTGAAATAAAAAGCATTGAAATCAAGCCCATCAAGTGGCGCTAACTCAGGGGCAAAAATAGCGCTCATAGCAAAGCGCCCTTGTGCTGCAAACATCGTAGCTATACTAAAAATATCTATTTCTTGCCCGCCAAAATTATCCTTACGCTCGCTAGAATCATAGTGAATTCCTAGGTTTTTATAAGGCTCACGCACATAAAACTTTCCGCCGATTTTAAAAAGATTTTCATCGCCATAAGTTTTGCGTATTTCATCATCGCTCATATTTGGGCGCAGATACATAGCCCTTGGGGCAAAAATCACCTCATCGCCAGAGATAGCAAAAAGACGCTTTACATAATAAATCTTTGGCTCATTTGGATAGCGAAACACGACTATATCGCCACGCTGTGGTCTTTTGCCCTCCCAAAGGTGTCCATTGTCATTAAAATCAGGCGCTACTGGCAGCTCCAGCCACGGGATATGCGGTGTAGGCATACCATAGCTAAACTTTTTTACAAAAAGAAAATCACCGATTAAAAGCGAGTTTTTCATAGACCCTGATGGTATCACAAAGGCTTGCGCCACAAAAAATATAAAAAACAGCACAATAATAATAGTGCCAGTCCAGCTAGAACTAAACTTGCTTAGTTTTGAAAGAAAATTATGCCCTGAGTTCATTTTTTGCGCTTTTTATGGTATTTGATAGTAGCATTGCTATTGTCATTGGACCAACGCCACCTGGCACTGGGGTTATGAAGCTACATTTATCCTTTATAGCCTCAAAGTCCACATCCCCACACAGCGAGCCATCATCAAGCCTATTTATACCTACATCAATGATAGTCGCGCCCTCACCTACCATATCAGCACTTAGGAATTTTGGCTTGCCGATAGCTACTACAATGATATCCATAGAGCGTGAGATTTGAGCTAGATTTTTTGTCTTTGAGTGAGCGATGGTCACAGTCGCACCTGCATTTAGCAGCAAGGCTGCCATAGGTTTGCCAACTATATTTGAGCGGCCAATTACAAGAGCGTTTTTACCTACTAAATCAATATTATATTCTTTAAAAATCTCCATTATACCAAGTGGCGTACAAGGCACGAAGCCATCTAGCCCTGAGTTTAGTTTGCCTACATTTAGAGCATGAAAGCCATCTACATCTTTATTAGGATCAATCCGTCTTAAAACTTCGTTTGTATCAAGGTGCTTTGGCAGTGGGAGCTGAACTAGAATTCCATGAATGCTATCATCTTTATTTAGCACTTCAATTAGGCTTAAAAGCTCATTTTGCGTAGTTTGCTCGCCTAGGCGGTGCATGACTGAGCCCATGCCAGCAGCGATGCAAGCTTTTTCTTTGCTTGCTACATATGTTTGAGATGCTTTATCCTCGCCCACTAAAATCACAGCCAAAGTAGGCTTAATGCCCTTTGCTATTAGTTCTTCGCAGTCTTTTTTTACTCTCTCTTTTATTTTTGCGCTTAACGCCTTGCCATCGATTATTGTCATTTTAACCACCTTTAAATATAAAAAAAGCGTATGATACCAAAATTTTTTTTAAGCATAATTTAGAAATGAGTAAATTTTTATATATTTTTTTATATTTTTTTTATATTTTTTTATATATTTTTTTATTGTTTTTTTATATATTTTTTTATTATTTTGTACCCTAAATGCTGGGTAGTAGGATGTCTTGGGGCTTGCACACTTTAAAAAAATGCTTTAAGGGGTCTAAACTAGTCCAAAAGATAGGCTGAACCTTAAAAATCAAATTTAATTGTTTTATTTAAGTAATATTAAATTTGTTTTTTATTACAATTGCGCTTTTAAAGTTGCCAGTTTGGCAAATAACAATTTCAAAGGCAATATCCTGCACATAGCTTTTGACCTTTCCCTGCTCTGCCTGTTTCAAAAGCTGGTAGGTGTCTTTGCTCCATGCCACCGTTTCTTCCCGGACTTCTCCAGCAAATGTCTTTCCTTTCTCCGGCACATGCAAGCCCTGTTCCCAGCTCTGCTCGTTGCACCGTTCCTTTAAGTCTTTAAGGTCGTGCTTACTCAGAGGGTAATTTAGGGTATAACAAAATAACCCACCCGAATATCGTTTTTTTT
>CAMCEN010000012.1 GCA_945873855.1 uncultured Campylobacter sp. | reverse complement strand
ATCTCACTTTACGACCCTATCGCTCTTGATCTAAACAATAACGGCAAGATTGATACTATAACCCTTGAAAATGGCGTGTTTTTTGACCACAATGGCGATGAAATAGCCTTTAAAAGTAGCTGGATAAGTGGGAGTGATGGCATACTAGCAAGGGATATAAACGGCGATAATGAGATAAATAGCGGAGCAGAGCTATTTGGTAATTTTACTCAGCTTAAAAATGGCGAACTAGCAAAGAACGGCGTAGAGGCTCTAAAAGACCTTGATAGCGATGATAATGGGGTGTTTGATGAAAGTGATAAAGCCTTTAATGAAATTCTAGTTTGGCAGGATTATAACAGCAATGGCAAGGCTGAATCTGGCGAGCTAAAAAGCCTAAGCGAGCACGGCATAAAAAGCATAAATCTAGAATTCCTAGATGATAACACAGCCCTAGATAAAGACAATAAGCAAATTCTAGTTGGTAGCTTTGCTATAAATGATAGCGATAATGCACTTGCTAGTGATATTGATTTTAGTGTAAATACGGTTGAAAGAGAAATGGCTGAGAGTGCTGGGCTTATTAAAGGCACCGGCTTTGTAAGAGATTTAGCAGATGCTTTAGTCCTAAGTGCTAATAGCGATAATGCCTTAGTAGATATTTATAATGAGTTTGCAAGCTTAGATGAAAAGCAAAAGCAACTTAAAATATTACCAAAGCTAGTAAATGAGTGGGCTAAAACAAGCAAACACTATAAAAGCATAAATGATGATGAAAGCTTTTTGCAGCAAAATAAAATCAATATAGTAAATATAAGAAGCGATGTATCAACTAGCTATGTAAATAGCTTAAAAAGCAATGATAAAGTAGCAATTAACCAAGAGCTTGAAAATACTAATAATGCTAATATACAATCATTAACCCCAAGCGGATTAAATAAGCTATTAAATCAAAGAAATATAGACCAAGATTTATTAAAGCAAGTGCTAGAATTAAAAGATAAATATAGTGTGTTGCAAGCCTTTAGTGGCAAGGATATTCAAACTTTATACTATGATAGCAATGAAGACTTATTAAACATAAAAGCAAATATAACTAAAAGCTATCAAGCAATACTTGATTACACCTATAAATCTAGCTTAATGCAAACTAGATTAAAAGAATATGCAAATGATTTAAAGCTTTTAGTAGATACTAATATGCAAGATGATAGCCTTAAGACCTTAATAGATTATAGCGATGCATTAAATAAGCTAGAAAATAAAGCCAAAGATAACTTAAAAGAAGCCTTTATAGATTTAATAGAGTTTAGTGATGTCTTTGATGATTTATCAAGCTTAAAGCAAGCAAATGATTTAGTAAGCAAGCTAATAAATCAAGCAATTGATAATAACGAAATATATTATGTCTTAGATTTATTAGATAATAACGATATTTTAGTAAATAACTTAAAAGATGTCTTAATAACTAAAACTATAAACAACGAAAACATTTATGATTTAGATGCAATTACTTCAAAACTTAATGTAAATATTATCATAAATAAAGATGAAAATAATAAATTACAAGGTAGCAATAAAGATGATATTATAATTAGTTCAAAGACTAATGAAGATTTAGTAGGTAATGGCGGTAATGATGTATATGTATTTAGTAAAGATTGGGGCAAAGATGTAGTGTATAGCCACCATAATAATAAACAAAGCATAAGTTTAAGATTTAATGATATTAAACTAAATGAAATAGAACTTAGCACAAATAAAAATAACGACTTAATAATCACAGATATAGCTAATAGCAATAATGAAATATTTATACAAAATGCTTTATATGATGGAGAATATAAAATAGATAAAATAATACTTGAAGATACAAGCTTAGAATTTGAAGAGATTAAATTGCTAGCTTATAATAAGATAGAACAAGGTGTGTAAAAGGGGCAAAAAAATGGGGGGGGGCTTTGTTAAACTCAGTTAATGCAAGCTTGCTAGCAGGTAGCGTGGGGTATGCTGGGCAATCCACAAAGCAGCAATACACGAGCTAGAAAATACTGCAATCCCTAGGTACTGTTAAAAGTAAAGTGGCGGGATTTTAGATTAAAGTGCTTTTGGAATTCCAAAACACTGGCGGAATTTTTGAAATTCCAAATTCTAAAAGGGTCAATTAACTGATATCATACTTTAAGGCACCTTAAAATATTCTATCAGTTAATTGACCCAAAAAGTTTTATAAAATTTTTACTCTATTTTACCCCTATATATTTATTAAAATATTTAAAAGATTACGATATAATAGCGTTTGAGATTAAAATTTTGATTAAAATATTGTAAAATATTTAAAAGATTACGATTTTACCGATATTTGAGAGCATTTTAAAGGGGCTAAAATCTTAAAATCTTAGATTTTAGCTTGGGACTGTGATTATAGCATAAAATTATAATTTTACACCAAAAAAGAAAAAGTTGAGGCTCAAAGAGAGGCTGAGCGAGAGCAAAAGAGAGCCGAAAGACTACAAACCAAAAATGACAATTTTGGTTTAGAATTTTTAGAATTTGAAAAATTGCTTGGTTCGCATAAAACTCAAAATAAACCTGAAGGCACTGCTGTCCAAGAACAAAAGCCAAAAAAACACCAAGAAAAAGAGCGTGAGAGATAAAATTTTTTCTTTTGGCGTATTAAAAATAGTTATATATGGTGAGTTGTTACGACTGGATGAAACACCGATTATATCGTGCTTTTATCGTAATTACTACGGAATTGCTACGGAGACGGAGTAAAACACGATATAATCGTGTTTTATGATTTTTATAAAATTCCCAAAGGCTCAATACTCTCTAAAAAGTCAGCATACCATTGCATTAGAATTTTCTTTTGTTCTGTTGTGGCTAATTGTCTAAGATAAGCTTGTTCTACTTTGTCAGTAACTTTGTGAGCTAAACAAGCTTTTATGGTATCAGAGCTTATGCCAAGTGGAAGTAATTGTGCTATATTATTTTTACAAATAGTTTTAAAAGTCGCTCTAAATCCGTGAGGAGTGGCTCTGCCATACCATTTGCCTTTTTTACCATCAACTTTGCCACCTAGTGTAGTGCGGATATTTTTGCTGATCGTATCTCTTTGTAAGTGGCCACTTTTACTTTCACTTGAAGCAAAGACAAATTCTTTATCACAAGTTAGCAGTTTTTGTTGTCTTAGTAGCTCTATGACTTGCTTTGATAGTGCTATTTCGTGCTTGTCTTTCATTTTCATTTCGCTAGACCTGATATGCCAAACACCATTTTCTAAGTCTATATCAGCCCATTTAGCTTCTGCTGTATTACCAGCACGATTTGGCACTAATAGTTGTAAATATAAGGCTCTTTTAGTGCTTAACTCTCCATTGTAACATTTTAAATCGTAGATGAACTCTTTTAGCTCATTCAAGTCAGTTATAGCTTTTTGGTTGGCTTCTATATCGTTTTTGGCGTAAAAAATAGTTTTGCTAGGAAATTCTTTTCTAAGAGCTGATATAAGTGGCATAGTTTCTAAATATCCATCTTTAAGAGCTATTTGAAAAATCTCGTTTATATAGCCTATTAGTTTGCCTATTGTATCTAGCTTACTCTCATTTGGCTCATTTGGATTAAAAATAGGGCTTAAAATATCCAAAAGCTCACTATATTTTATGCTTTTTATATCACGCTTTGCTAGACTGGGCAGTAAATATTTTTTACATCTATTGACTATTGTCTTATCAACACTTACTAATCCTTTTTTTCTTTTTAGCTCAGCATATCTCTCAAAGAGTGCACCAAATGTATATTTCTCATTTTCTTTTTGTTCTTTTGGATCTTTACCATTTTCTAAATCTTTTAGCATTTTAATAGCTTCTTTTCTCGCATCCGCAACGCTAAAAATTCCTTCTCTAAATTCTTTTATCATATAGTAATGCCCATCATATAGTAGGCTAAAAGTTTTCTTTTTGCTAGGGTATATCCATATATAAAGCTCCTTTGGATTACCACAAGCTTTTATATACTTCTTTTCTTTTACTGGTAAAGCTTTTATATCTTTGTCCATTAGATTTGCTTTTGATATATTTGGCATAGCCATCCTTTCAATCATTGACCTAAAAGTCAATTATTAACTTTTAGGTCAATGATTAAGTCAATGAATTATATGAAAATAATTGTAGCATAAAGGCAAATAAAAGAAAAGAAAAATATATAAAAAGTGCTTAAAATATTGATATATAGTTGTTTTATGAAATCATTTGGAATTATTTGGAACTTAAAGAAAGCTTAAGTGGTGGGTCCACCAGGACTCGAACCTGGGACCATCCGGTTATGAGCCGGATGCTCTAACCAACTGAGCTATAGACCCATGATTAAAAATTGCAATTCTAGCCAAACTTGGCTTAAACTTGGCTTGAAATTCTAGAATTCCTAAGAAAAATACTAGGAATTCTAGAATTTCATCAAAATTTGCTAGAAAAAATACTAGGAATTCTAGAATTCCTAAGCAAATATTTTGCCTCTAAATCACAAAATATTAAAACTCAAAGCCGTTTTTTGCACGCTCTAAATCAGCTTTTACCATCATTGCACAAAGCTCATTTAGATTTGTTTTTGCGCTCCAGTTAAGCTGCTCTTTTGCCTTGCTAGCATCGCCTATTAGCAAATCCACCTCTGCTGGACGGAAGAACTCAGGATTTACCTTTACTACCACTTTGCCGGTTTTTTTGTCTCTGGCTACTTCATTTACGCCCTCGCCTTCAAAGACAAGCGCAATATCAAGTGCCTCAAAGCTCATTTTTACAAAATCACGCACAGTAGTAGTAATCCCACTAGCTAGTACGAAAGTATCTGCTTTTGGGGCTTGAAGCATTGCGTACATGCCCTCTACATAGTCTTTTGCAAAGCCCCAATCACGCTTAGCCTCCAAATTTCCAAGCTCTAAGCAATCAAGCTTGCCAAGTGCGATTTTAGCAGCACTATTTGTGATTTTGCGAGTTACGAACTCTAAGCCTCTTAGCGGACTTTCGTGGTTAAACAAAATCCCGCAAGCTGCGAAAATATCGTAGCTTTCGCGGTAGTTTATGCTCATAAAATGTCCATAAAGCTTTGCTACTCCGTATGGCGAGCGTGGATAAAATGGAGTGCTTTCATTTTGTGGTATGGCTTGAACTTTGCCAAACATCTCGCTAGTACCTGCTTGATAAAACTTAATGCTCTTATCGCTTAGGCGAATAGCTTCAAGCAAGTTTAGCACAGCAATTCCGCTTGCATAGCTAGTGTGAAGTGGCTCTTTAAAGCTAGCTCCGACAAAGCTTTGTGCTGCAAGGTTGTAGATTTCGCTTGGTCTTGCTACCTTTATAGCATTTATACAGCTAACTGGATCAGTAATATCAAGCTCAATTAGACTGAAATTTGCCTCATCAAGTAGTTTTAGCTCGCCTAAGCGCCAAAGATTTGTGCTAGCTGCTCTGCGGTAAGCGCCAAATACCTTATATCCAAGATCTACTAAATAGCGTGAAAGATATGCGCCATCTTGTCCTGTAGCGCCTGTTACTAATGCGATTTTGCTCATGTTTGCTCCCAAAAAATTGCGAAATCTTAGCTAAAAATCTTAGAAATTTGGCTTAAAAGCGAAGAAATTTATGCTAAAATACAAGAAATTATTAAATTAAGCTTGAAAATGAAAGAACTTTGGCAATATAGATATTTTATTATTTCATCAATTAAGACCGATTTTTCCACTCGTTTTGCTAGATCAAAGCTTGGTGGACTTTGGCTTTTGATTAGCCCTTTAGCGCAAGTTCTTATGTATGCTTTAGTGCTTTCATACGCACTAAGAGCGAAATTGCCAGGGGTTGATAGTCAGTTTGCTTATGCTATTTATCTTATATCTGGTATGATGGCGTGGGCACTTTTTAGCGATACTGTGCTATCTTGTATGAACTGCTTTGTTAAAAACGCAAATATACTAAAAAAACTTGCTTTTCCTAGGATGTGTTTACCCATAATTGCTACTGGAAGTTCTGTTTTTACCAATGTAGTTTTGGTAGTAGTAAGCATTGTAATTGCCTTTTTTTGTGGGGCAAATATAGGCTTTAATCTTATTTATATACCTTTACTTGCTACTTTGCTTCTAGCTCTTGGTTTTGGTGCTGGACTGCTGTGTGGTGTGGTAAATGTATTTTTGCGTGATTTAGGGCATTTTGTAGGAATTCTACTTCAGTTTGGCTTTTGGTTTACACCTATTGTGTATATGATAAATTTAATACCGCCACAATATCAGCATTTAATGTATTTTAATCCCCTTGCTTGCGTGATAGAAGGCTATCATAATGTTATTTTGTATAACAAAGCCCCTGATTTTTCTTTGCTGATTTATCCTAGTATTTTGGCTTTTTTGCTTATAGTTATTGGGCTTTTTGTGTATAAAAGGGCAAAAGATGATATGGCGGATGTACTATGATATTAAGCGTAAAAAACCTTAGCAAAAGCTATAAAAATTATTCGAGCAATTTGCGCCGTGTGCTTAGCTATTTTGGGCTTGGCAAAGCAACCAGCCAAGAGATAAAAATCATAAAAAACATGAGCTTTGAAGTGCCAAAAGGGCAGTCAATAGGACTAATCGGTCAAAACGGCGCTGGTAAAAGCACACTTTTAAAGATGATTACTGGCACTCTAAGCCCTAGCGGCGGCACAATAACTGTAAATGGCAAGATTTGCGCTATTTTGGAGCTTGGTATGGGGTTTATCCCTGATCTTAGTGGGCGTGAAAATGTATATCAAACTGCTAGTCTTTTTGGTCACAGTAAGGCTGAGATCGATGAAAAAATCGCCTATATAAAAGACTTTGCTGAGATCGGCGAGTATTTTGACCAGCCTGTTAGACTATATAGCAGTGGTATGCAAGTGCGACTTGCTTTTGCAGTATCTACTGCATGGAGACCTGACATTCTTATAATAGATGAGGCTCTAAGCGTAGGCGATGCGTATTTTCAAAACAAAAGTTTTGCTAGAATACAGCAGATGAAGGAAAAAGGCACTACGCTTTTGCTGGTCTCTCACGACCTAAATGCTATTGTGGCTGTGTGCGAAAGGGCAATTCTCATTGAAAAAGGAGAGATTTTAAAAGACGGCCAGCCAGGCGCAGTGTTAGATTATTATAACGCGCTAATCTCACAAAAAGAAGGCGTAAAAATCAGCCAAAGCGTAGATGAAAATGGCGTAGTAAAAACCATTTCAGGTAATGGTAAGGCAGAGCTTGTGAGTGCTTATATCCTAAACTCAAAGGGAAATAAAAGCACTAAGCTTTTAAGTGGAGAAAAGGTGAGATTTTGCTTTAGTTTTAGAGCAAATGAGGATTTAGATGACCTTGTTTTTGGCTTTTTAATTAAAAATCGCTTGGCTATTGAGATTTATGGCACAAATACTTATTTGCAAAAGTTTCCACTTAGCTTAAAAAAAGGTGAGCAAAAAAGTCTGTGCTTTGAGCTTGATTTAAATATTGGAATAGGGGTTTATAGCATTTCAACTGCGCTGCACTCTGGAAACTTTCACCTAGAAAATAACTATGAATGGCATGATAATGCTACTATTTTTGAAGTGCTTGATGAAATAGCAGATTTTAAAGGCCTAGCAAAATTAAATCCTAAAATCATCTTGGAGTAAGATAAATGCAATTTAATGACTTTGATATAAACTCTCCAGTTATAAGGCATATACATTCTTTAAATGAAGAAATTAAAGCTTTAAATGCAAAAATTAAAGCTTTAAAAGACGAAAATTATAATTTAACAATTAAATTAAATAAAATAAGAAATTTCTTTCCACTTAAAGTTGCTTTAAAAATTCGCAAACTACTTTTAAAACTTATAGGTAGGATATAGTGAAAACCCTAGCTTATCACTCACCATTTTTGCCACAAAAATCAGGAATTTCTCATTATAGTAGCGAGCTTTTGAGTGCTTTAAAAGCGCATTATGATATTACCTTGGTTAGTGATGAAACAGAACTTTTAGACCAAGAGTTTCCTATCATTACCTATGAGCGTTTTTATGAACTTATGAGTGATGAGAACACTGCTTTTGACCGTGTGATTTATAATATGGGAAACAATCCACTCCATGACAATATTTATGAATGCGCTCTAAATTATCCAAGCGTTGTTATTTTACACGATTTTTTTATTCCAATTTTTATGCGTGCTTGCTATGATTATGATGATATTTTACAAAAAGAAATTTTTAAAGAATATGGATTTCAAGGACTTTTTGAATATTTTTATAACTCTTATGAAAGTTTTGCCAAAAAATATCCACTAAATCGTTCTTTGATCGAGTGTTCAAAAACAATTATAGTACATACTAAAAAAGCTTTTAGTCTAGCAAATGAAATTTATAAAAACAATGATTTTTTAAATATTATGCCACTTTTAAGACAAAATATAAGTCTAGATAAAATTAAAGCAAAAAAAGAATTAAAACTTGAAAATACAAAAACTTTTGGTGTATTTGGATTTACTCATCCAATAAAGCAAAATTTAGAACTTTTGCGTTCTTGGGCTAGGGTTATGAAAGATAAAAATGCTGTTTTATTTATTGTTGGTGAAAATGGCTTACCAGATTTTAATGAAAAATTAAAAAACTTTTTAGCCGAACAAAATATCACAAACGCCTATATCGTTGGTTGGGCAGATGACGAGCTCTATAAGCGGTATCTAAGTGCTTGTGATGTTAGTATATGCTTGCGCAAAACTCATCTTGGAGAAGCTAGTGCTGCCCTGCTTGATTGTTTAAATTACCAAACTACTACTATTACAAACTTTTCTGGCTTTGATGACTGTGCTATTTATGTTCCTCAGGTTAGCGATGATGGGCATGAGCTTGATGCTGTGCTATTAAAAGCCTATAATAGCGATGATAGCTTGGCTAAAAGAGCCAAAGAGCGCATTATAAAAGAACACGACCCTGATATGTGCGCTAAGAAAATATTTGAAATTACAGAGAAAGCTTATAACGAGCCAAAAGAGCTAAAATGCTTTAAAAATCGCATTTTAGTTGATATTAGTGCAGTATTTAAGACTGATCCGCAAACTGGAATTTCTAGGGTTGTTTGGCAAGAGTTAAATGCTTTATTTCAAAGTACTACTTTGCCAGTAATTCCTGTATATTTTGATGGGCATGGTTACAGCAGCGCAAATGAGTTTATGTTAAAAAAGCTAGCCTTACCATTTAGCATAAATGATGAAAAAATCATCCCACAAAAAGGCGATATATTCTACGCTCTTGATTTTAGTGTGATGTATCGCTGTGAGCCTGAAATACCACTTTTAGAAGCACACAAAAACGGCTTTTTTGATGAGCTAAAAAAGGCTGGTGGCAAGGTATTTGTGCGAGTTTATGATCTTTTGCCTCTTACTCATCCAGAGTTCTTCCCTTATCATGCTGGAGAGCTTCATTTGCGCTGGTGCGAGCTTTTAAAAGACATTGATGCTACTTTGCTAGCTATTTCTAGTAGAGTAGAGAGTGATTTAAAAACTTATGGCTTTAGCAAAACAAAAACGCTTAGCCTAGCTTCACATTTTAAAGAATATAAAAAAGCAGATAAAGCAAAGGGGCCTACTTTTATCTGCGTTGGCACAATCGAGGAGCGAAAGGGTATAAAGGCTATTTGTTTAGCTTTTGAGCGTTTAGCCTTAATTGGTGCTAATGCAAAGCTTATTATAGTTGGTCGCATGGGACGAGTGGATGATGATTTTAAGGCTTTTTTAGAACAGGGCGAGCATGAAAACATTATTTACAAAGGTTTTTGCAGTGATGATGAATTAGCAGAGCTTTATGCTACTTCGCACGCGCTAATCGCAGCTAGCTATGATGAGGGCTTTGGTTTGCCTTTAATCGAGAGTGGCTTGCCAGTTATTGCTAGAGATATAGAGATTTTTAGAGAAGTTTTAGGGGGGAGAGCGCTTTATTTTAAAGATAATTTAGAGCTTATGAATATACTGATAAATTATAAAAATATAAGCCTTTTACCACCAAAAAATACTCGCACCTGGGGAGACGTAGCAAACGAGCTTTTGGAGATTTTTGGAGTTTAAATCTAGAATTCCTAAGTGAGATTTCTAGGAATTCTAGAATTCCTAGCTAAACCAGCCTTTAATTTTCTCAAACGCACTTTCAAAAAAGCCCTCTTCACTTTTTATTTCTCCGCTTTTTATGCCAAAGCTGTTTTGAAGCTTGTTTAAAAGCTCACGCTGTTCGTCATTTAGTGAGCTTGGAGTAACGACACTGATTTGTGCTATTAGCCTGCCAATTTGCCCAGAGCGGATATTTTTTACACCCTCGCCCTCAAAGGCAAATTGCGCCTTATCCTTTGCGCCTATTGGTAGTTTTAGCGTAGTTGTTCCACGCAAGGTTGGAATCTCCACGCTCTCGCCTAGCATAGCCTGAGTAAAAAACACCGGCACTTCTATATACACATCATTACCATGACGCACGAAATGCTCGTCTTCGCGCACCTTTATTCGCACATACAAATCACCCTTGCCGTATTTGCCCTCATGCCCCTTGCTAGCTATTCTTACACGGTTGCCATTATCTATACCCTCTGGGATTTGGACACTTATGCTTACTTTTTCTTCTTCGTAGGCTTTGCCACCACACTCTGGACATTTTTCTTTTATCATCTCGCCTGTGCCATAGCAGTGTGGACAGGTCTGGACTATACTCATAAAGCCTTGACGAACTCCCACTTGACCACTACCACCACAATGTGGGCAGGTTTCTTTTTGCCCATTTTTTGCCCCAGTTGCCTCGCAGGCTTTACAAGGGCGTTTTTGCGTATAGCTTATGTCTTTTTGACAGCCAAAAATCGCCTCGTTAAAATCAATCGTTACTAAAATCTCTAAATCAGTCTCATAAATATCAGCGTTTCTTCGTTGGTTTCTGCCGCCACCGCCAAAAAACGAGCTAAAAATATCGCTAAAATCAAACTCCATACCACCACTTCTAAAATCCCCAAAGCCACTTTGTAAGCCTTCTTTGCCGTATCTGTCGTATAAAGAGCGTTTTTCTTCGTTGCTTAAAACCTCATAAGCTTCGCTTATTTCTTTAAATTTTTCCTCAGCGTCTTTATCGCCTAGATTGCGGTCTGGGTGGTGTTTTAGAGCTAGTTTGCGGTAGGCTTTTTTTATCTCTTCTGTGCTTGCGCCTTTTACGACGCCTAAAATTTCATAATAATCCAAAATCTATCCTAAAAAATAATATAAAGGTGAAATTCTAGCTAAAAATCTTAAAATAAAGCTAAAATTACTAAGTTTTTAGCTATAATTCTAAGCGAAAAACAAAAAGGACTTAAAATGATAAATGTTTTAATGATAGAAGACGATACTGAGTTTGCTTCGGTTTTGGCTGAGTATTTAAGCCAATATAACATAAAAATTACAAACTATGAAGATCCTTATATCGGCATAAGTGCTGGTATAAAAAACTATGATTTGCTGATTTTAGACCTTACTTTGCCTGGCATGGACGGGCTTGAAGCGTGTAAAGAAATACGTGAAAAATACGATATTCCAATCATCATAAGCTCAGCTAGATCTGATGTAAATGATAGAGTAGTGGGACTTCAAATCGGTGCAGATGATTATTTGCCAAAGCCTTATGATCCAAAAGAAATGCACGCTCGCATCATCTCTCTTATCCGCCGCTACAAAAAGAGCCTAGAGCAGCCTGTAAACGCTAGTGATTCAGTATTTTTCGTAGATGACAAGCGACATGAGATTAACTTTGAGGGCAAGCCACTTACTTTAACTCCAGCTGAGTATGAAATACTAGAGTATCTAATCAAACAGCATAGCTTCTCAGTCTCAAGAGAACAGCTAGTCTATCACTGCAAAAGCCTAAAAGACAAAGACTCAAAAAGCCTAGATGTAATCATCGGTCGCTTGCGTGCTAAAATCGGCGATAACTCAAAAACGCCAAAGCACATTTTCTCAGTGCGTGGCATAGGCTACAAGCTAATCGGCTAAAATTCTAGAATTCCTAGGCAAAAATGCTTTAGGAATTCTAGATTTTTAGTTATTAGCAATTCTAGAATTCTTTATATAAAGTAAAATAATGAAATACACATTGCGCGTTAGAATTACTCTTATTTTTGTGGTGGGGTTTTTTTTGGTTTCGCTGCTGTTTTACGCCTTTGAGCGGCT
This sequence comes from uncultured Campylobacter sp., assembly GCA_945873855.1. Lineage (GTDB taxonomy): Bacteria > Campylobacterota > Campylobacteria > Campylobacterales > Campylobacteraceae > Campylobacter > Campylobacter magnus. The sequence goes on along the minus strand of CAMCEN010000012.1, from coordinate 32,380 downwards.
ACAAAATGAGCAATATACTGACAAAATCCGCACAAATCAGCTAAATGCTATAAACTGGCTAGTATCACTGTATAACAAAGCCAGTTTGCCTGAGAACTGGGATGAGTACTTTAAAAACTTTGATCTTGCTTATGTGCGTGATATTGAGCTTAGAAACAATCTGCTTAGCGAGGCAAAAAGTATTAGCTCAAACGAAACTCCGCTTGGCGTAGCTGAGATGATAGAGTATGAGGGTGAGCCTTTTTTAAAGCTTAAAAATCAAGGCGTGGTGATTTTATTGCGCTCCACACAGCAAAGCCCCAAAAACACGCTGCTTCTAGCCTACGCACTTAGCGTGGCTTTGATTGGTGGATTTTGTATTTCTTTTTATGGCTCGCTCTCACCGCTAAGACGGCTAAGGGCTGATATAAAGCGCTTTGCAAACGGCGAGCTAGATGCGATGTGTAATATCTCTGTGCCAAAGGGCGAAGATGAGATAGAACAAGTCGCTTATGAGTTTAACAAAGCTACTTGTAAAATAAAAGATCTGCTGATTTCTAGACAGCTATTTTTGCGCACGATAATGCACGAGCTAAAAACGCCTATCGGCAAAGGTCGTATCATGGCTGAGATGCTAAGCGAAACAAACCAAAAAGAGCGTTTAATCAGCGTTTTTGAGCGACTCAATATGCTTATAAATGAGTTTGGCAAAATCGAACAGCTCATCTCAAAAAGCTACACGCTAAACCTTAGCGACTATCGTTTTTCTTTGGTTTTAGAACAAGTTAGAGATCTACTCATGCTTGATGATTTTAGCAAGCATGTTTTTATAAAAGGCGAGGCTGACCCGCTTTTAAAAGTAGATTTTCAGCTTTTTAGCTTAGCGATAAAAAATCTACTAGATAACGCTATTAAATACTCAGCCGAGCACAAAGCGATTTTGGAAATTTATGATGATATGCTTTGTATCAAAAATCCTGGCAAAGAGCTAGAATATCCTATAGAGCATTACATGCAAGCCTTCGTGCGTGGAAAAGGGCAAAAAACCTCAGGCATGGGGCTTGGGCTATATATCATCGATAGCATTTGTGCGATGCATAAATACAGCCTTAAATACAAGTATATTGATGGCTTTCATTGCTTTTATGTGATTTTTCATGAGCATAAGTAGATTTGAAGAGCTAGCTGCAAGCTTTGCCCGCTTGCCTGGCGTGGGCAAAAAATCAGCGCAAAAATACGCTTATTTCGTAGCACTGGGCGATCCCTTTTTTGGGCAAAATCTAGCCCACCAAATAGAAGAAGCAGTTAGATTTTTGCGTAGCTGTGAGCGTTGTGGCTTTATCGCTGAGGGTGAGATTTGCGAGATTTGCGCTGATGAGCTTAGAAATCACGATTTGCTTTGCGTGGTTGAGAGCGCAAAAGACATCATCACAATCGAAAACTCACGCTCATATGACGGGCTGTATTTTGTGCTAAAAAGCACTGATGAGCTTTCAAATTTACAGCGAGCCATAGAGCAAAATGGCTCAAAAGAACTCATCTTTGCGCTAACTCCTGGGCTAGCAAGCGACGCAGTAATGCTGCTAGTAGAAAACGAGCTAAGTGCAAAGCTGCCTGAGCTAAAGTTTAGCAAAATCGCTCAAGGCGTACCAACTGGAGTGAGCCTAGAAAATATAGATCTTCTCTCACTCTCAAAAGCCCTAAAAGATAGAAATAATATTTAGCATTACTAGGAATTCTAGAATTTAGCTTGGGAATTCTAGAATTTTGGCTTAGGAATTCTAGAATTTGATTTAGGAATTCTAGATTTTGATTTAGGAATTCTAGAATTTCTAGTAAAATTCTAGAATTCCTAAGCCAAATTCTAGCTTTTTTCTATAATGATTTTACCGTTTTGTATGCCTTTTACTTTTACGCTCTGCCCCTCGCTTAGACCGCTGGTATCAGCTCTCCACATCGTACCTTTAAAGTATATCATGCCCTCTTTTACCACGCCTTGCCCACTTTCGTCTAAAAAGTCATCCTTGCTCTTTTTACTCATAAAAAAGCGTTTTAAAGGCGCTCTAATCGTAAAGAAAAAAATCACAGCCAAAAGCGCTGAAATCACCGCCCAAATAGTAATGCTAAGCTCTATAAAAAGTGAGCAAATCGCACTAATCCCAAGTGCTAAGGCGATGAGAAAACAGCTAAAATCCAAAAACACCAGCTCAATAATGAAAAAAACTAGTGCTAGCGAGCCAAAAAGTGCTGATATCATATTTCGCCCTGCTCTGCGCTTTCTTTGTTTTTAGCTTTTTTTGGGCTTAAAAACTCTTTAAAAACGCTAAGTGAGCCGATGAGCTCGGCTGTCTCATAAGGCACTAAAATCTTATCATTGCTGGTATTTTTAGCTAACTCGCCAAAGGCCTTAACACGCTCATTTGCTAGTAGGAATTCCAACCCAGCATGAGAGCTTAGAGCTGCCTCGTTTATAGCCTCCATCGCTGCCTTTTGACCCTGTGCTAGTGCGATTTGCTCGTATTTTCTAGCATCTGCCATGCGCTCTATGGCTTCTGCTTGCAAGACTTGTTCTTGTTTTAGCGCCTCAGCGTTGCGAATTAGTGCTTCTTTGTTTGCCTGAGCGTTTAGTTCTATCGCGCGCTTTTCACGCTCGGCTTTCATTTGCATATTCATCGCTTCTTCTATATCGTGCGGCACGGAGATTTCAGAGATTTCTACACGCATGATTTTCACGCCCCAGTTATTTGCCGCATCCCCCAAAGCCATTTGCAGCTTAGCATTTAGCTGGTCGCGGCTTGAAAGCGTGCTATCTAGGCTCATCTCGCCGATTGCTGAGCGTAGTGTGGTCATCGCTAGGTTTGAGATTGCTTTTTTATAGTCTTCTACATTATACACAGCCATCCTGCCATCAAAGACTTTTAAAAACACAATGCCATCAACCATGATATTTACATTATCTTTGGTGATTACTTGCTGGCGGCTGATATCTACTAGCCCTTCTCGCACGCTAAGCTTCGCTCTAACGCTATCAAAAAATGGTATTATAATGTGAAATCCGCCATCAAGCACCCTGTGAAAACGTCCTAAACGCTCTATTATATAAATATCAGCTTGTGAGACGATTTTTACTCCAAGCTTGATTATAAGCACCACAAAAAGGATAAGTAAGATCAAAAATGAGCTTATAATTTCCATTTTTACCCCCTGATTTGATTGAGTTTTTCATTTTCTAGCCTAAACTGTGCATCCATCTGCCCTGCTAGTCTCTCATCGTGCGTTACTAGCACAAGAGCTGAGCTTTGCTCTTTTGCGTATTGGCAAAGCACACTCATCACATCAGCTGCTGTGTGGCTATCAAGGTTGCCAGTTGGCTCATCGGCAAAGATGATTTTAGGTCTTTTAGCCAAAACTCTTGCTATGCTAATGCGCTGCTGCTGTCCACCGCTAAGCTCGCTTGCCTTTTGAGTCATAAGCCCTGCTATACCAAGTCGCTCTAAGATGTTTTTATCAATTTTTTGCCCACTTAAAATACTAGCTAGTTCTATATTTTCGCCCGCGCTAAAGCCACGAAAAAGATAATGCGCCTGAAAAATAATGCCAAAGTCCTGCCTGCGGATTTTTAGTAGTTCATCATCTTTTAGGCTATAAAGATTTTTGCCACCAAAAATCACTTCGCCAGACTTTGGCTTTAAAAGTGTGCTTAAAATGTGTAAAATCGTGCTTTTGCCAGAACCGCTAGCCCCTACAATAGCTGTGGTACTACCTACTTTTATGTCTAAATTTACTTCGCTAAAAAGTGGATATTCAAAAGAGTGTGAAAGGTTTATTGCTTGTAACATAAAAAATCTTTAAGTAAAATTCTAGAATTTAAAACTCTTATTTAAATCTCTAAATTCTAGAATTTAGAGATTTGAATTCCAAAATTTTGGAATTCCAAAAATTTTGAATTCTAAAATAAATTTTCAGGCAATTCTAGAATTCCAAGATAATTAAAAAAATACTTTTGTTAATTATAGTATTGCGTGGCTAGCGTGCTCGTGGCTTAGCGAAGATAGAACATATAGTTCATCAAACTAAGCCACGAGTGCGATAGACGCACAAGACGAATTAACAAAAGTATTATCCGCTTATGCCATTTGTGCAGCTACCTCTGCTGCAAAATCCTCCTGCTTTTTCTCCAAGCCCTCACCCACTTCAAAGCGAACATATTTTACAATCTCAATCTTACCACCGATTTTAGCAGCCTCGTCAGCTATCGCTTGCTCAATGGTTTTTTTATCATCCATTACAAAAAATTGTCCTAGAAGTGTAAGGCGTTGGTCTATTTGAGTGTTATCAGCATAGAAGCGCTCGATTTGACCAGGGATGATTTTATCCCAGATTTTCTCAGGCTTACCCTGTGCTTTTAGCTCATCTTCTAGCTTAGCTTTCACACCAGCGATTATCTCATCTGTGATTTGAGCGCGTGAGCCATACTCAGGGATTTTGTGCTCGTGTTTGCCTAGGCGGCGAAGCTCTTCGTTTTCTTTTTCTAACTCAGCTTTTAGCGCTGTTGTTTCCTTGTCCAAAAACTCTCTATCAAAGTCTTTGTAGCTAATAACTTGTGGTTTCATAGCAGCTGCGTGCATACATACATTGCGCAAGAAGTCTTTTGCCTTGCTAGCAGTTGCTTCGCTATCACAAGCTGCAGCGATGATCACGCCTACACGGCTATTTGAGTGGATATAGCCAGTTACTACGCCATTTGCGCCAACCTCTATAGTCTCAAATCTGCGAACTACAAGATTTTCGCCAGTTTTAGCAATCTCAGTTTTAAAATAATCTTCAAAAACAACACCGTTAATAGTACTAGTGTTTAACTGCTCTATTGTTTGAATAGAGTTAGCTTGAATGTGACTAGTAGTGTTTTTAACTAGATTTATGAAGTTTTCGTTTTTTGCCACGAAGTCAGTTTCTGAGTTTACTTCGCTGATTGTTGCGATTTTATTATCGCTGCTTACTAGCACATCTACAAGACCCTCGCTAGCTAGGCGGTCAGCTTTTTTAGCTGCTTTGCCAAGACCTTTTTCGCGCAAAATATCAACAGCTGCGCTCATATCTCCGTTTGCTTCTTCTAGGGCTTTTTTACAGTCCATCATACCTGCGCCAGTGCTCTCGCGCAGTTCTTTTACCATTTGTGCTGAAATTTCTGCCATAATAAATCCTTATTCTTCTTCGCTCATTGCTTCTTCAAGCACTTCTTGTTTTTCAGCCTCGCTGATAGCCTCTTCGTTAGCTACTGCTACCTCTGGATCCATCATAGCTTTGCCCTCATTTATAGCTTCTGCCATTTCGTTACAAAATAGCTGAACAGCACGAATAGCATCGTCATTTGCTGGAACTGGATAAGTGATAAGATCAGGGTCGCAGTTAGTATCAACTGGCGCTACGATTTCGATTTTTAGTTTGTTAGCCTCTGCTACTGCGATTTTTTCTTTTACTGTGTCAATGACAAAAATCATATCAGGCAGGTTTTTCATATTTCGAATACCGCCTAGAACTTCTTCTAGTTTTTCTTTTTTGCGGCGTAGCATTAGAGCTTCTTTTTTAGTTAGTAGATTGATACTGCCGTCTTCTTCCATAGCCTCGATTACTTCAAGCTTGCGGATGCTTTGTTTGATAGTGCCAAAGTTTGTCATCATACCGCCTAGCCAGCGGCTGTTTACATAAGGCATACCGCATTTTTCTGCGCTGTCTTTGATAGCTTGGATAGCTTGTTTTTTGGTGCCTACAAAAAGCACTGTTTTGCCAGCTGCTGCTGCATCGCGAACGATGTTGTAAGTATAGCGGAAATAGCGGATAGTTTTTTGAAGGTCAATTATATAAATGCCTTTGCGCTCGCCAAAGATATATTTTTTCATCTTTGGGTTCCATCTGCGTGTTTGGTGACCGAAGTGCACACCACATTCTAGTAAATCTCTCATTGTTACCATGAGTTTCTCCTTAGGGTTAGTTTTTCCTCTTTTTGCGCGATTTTACCGACATTTGCGGCCACTAAACCTTTGCGCAAAAATGCGAAATGGAGTGGGATTTTAGCAGTTTTTGGCTTAAATAATAATGAAAAAAGCAAGCTTTTAATCTAGAATTCCTAGGAATTCTAGATTGCTAGATTTTGGGAATTCTAGATTTTAGGAATTCTAGATTTTAGGAATTCTAGATTGTTAGATTTTAGGAATTCTAGAATTCCTAAGTGATAAAATCATCATTGTTGAAGTTTTTTAGCAAACTTTTGCTTGTTTGCTGTATAAACGAAGCTTAGCACCTCAGCTACTGCCTTAAAAAGCTCACTAGGTATCTGCCTGTCGATATCACAAAGCCTATAAAGCTCGCGCGCAAGTGGTGGATTTTCTACGATTTCTACGCCGTTTTCAATCCCTATTTTTTTGATTTGTAAAGCCATGAAATCAATACCCTTAGCAAGCACAACAGGAGCGTCTTCTCTCTCTTTATCATAGCGCAGGGCTACTGCGTAGTGAGTTGGGTTTGTGATGATGACATCGGCTGCTGGGACATTTTGCATCATGCGTTTTTTGGCAGCTTCTCTTTGAAGTTGCCTGATGCGACCTTTTACCTGCGGATCTCCGTCCATTTGCTTATACTCATCTTTTACTTCTTGTTTGCTCATTTTTAGGTCGTTAAAGTAATTATACCGAGTGATAAAAAGATCAATTATCGCAATAATAAGAAAAACAAAGAGCATCACAGCAGCTAAAATCATAATCTTTTCTTTTAGCCATAAAAGCTGGTCAAACATCGTAAAAAACACAGTATGTGGCAGCTCCACAACAAAGCGCAAGAAAAATATAAACGCCACGCCAAAAACAGCGCCTACTTTTAGCACGATTTTTATGGTCTCAACTAGCTTTTTTAGTGAAAAAAGCCGTCCCATACCCTTAATAGGGTCAATCTTGCTAATATCAGGGGTAAGCGGCTCTGTGGTAAATAAAAAGCCAAATTGCATAACATTTCCTAGCACGCCAGCTATCATAATAATAGCTGCCAAAGGAATAACTACTAGCATCATCTCAAAAACAATGTAGCCAAGGATATTTGCCACTGTTCGCACGCTAAGTTCTGTGCCTATTAAGGCTAAGACATATTGATAGATACCTATAAACTTTTGCCCAAAATACGGTAGCATAAAAAACAAAGTAACAAGCCCCACTAAAAGTGCCACAAAGCCCGCTGTATCCATGCTCTTTGGCACATTGCCTTTTTCACGGGCGTCTTCTATTTTCTTGGGGGTGGGTTCTTCTGTTTTTTCTTGATCGTCACCTGGTGGCATTTGCTATCCTATATTTTAGATTTTTTAGAACTACGCCGAAAAATGCTCGCAATCTTGAGCAAACATTGAAATAATGCTTATTTGGCAGTCTAAATTCTCCCACTCAATGCCTGTATTAGCACAAATAAAATGGTAATTATTTAGCTCTTTTAAAGTAGCGTTTTGTAGTTCTTTATACCACGAAATCGGCGTGCAAATAATTCTGCCATCTTCTAGCGTTACATTTAACATATTATTTGAGAATTCTACTTTTTTGCCTTTAATCATTAAAATACCTTTCCCACGCTGATATAAACTCATCTTTATGCCCTTTTAGCACTTCTAAGACAAAAGCTAAATCTTTATTTTTAAAACTACTAAAAACCACTTCTAAATTAGCAAGATTTATTTTAGCAAATTCTTCGCCCTTTAAAACATGTATGTGTTTTGGCTCATGTTCGTTTGAATAAAAGAAAAACTTAAATCCATTTATTTTTATCAAAGTTGGCATTACTTCAAACTCGCATTAAACTTCTGCTCTAAATAAATCGGCTGGTAGCTCTGCTTGGCCTTGCGCAGTCCTTCAATGCCTAAATCTTCTTCTCTATTTACGATTTTTGCGCTGCTAAACTCGTGGGCTAAAAACTCTCTATTTATAGCCTGATAAACGCCGTTATAATTTATATCGCCTTTTTCTATATGAATTACAGCGCACTCATCATTTAGCATCTCACCAAAGCTAAATGCAGCTATGACGCCATCAACCCTTAAAATTCCACCTTTAAAATCAAGCTCGCTAAAATTTTCTAAAGCCGCTGTGATACCGATAAACTCATTTTTTAGCCCCTCAGTTTTGTTTGGCTGGGCTTCAAACCACTTGCTATACACACTAGCAAGCTCGCTAGCATTAGCCTCGCTTAAAGCCTCGTAGCTAAAATCATAAGCCTTACAAAAGTTATTATAATGCGTTTTTTTCTTGTGATATTTTTTGCCAGCAAGATTTATTAGCTCCTCGCAATCATAAATATAATCGCTTCTATCCTCTCTAAACTCATAGCTAAAAAGCTCAGGCATAAGCAAATCTAGCTCGCCCCTGTCACTAGTGCTAAGTGAGTGAATGCTAAAAGGCAGATTTTGCGCTTTAAAATCAGCAATCAGGACCTCTAAGGCTCGTTTTTTAGCGTTTTTATCGTTATTTTTGTGAAGTGGATAGAAAATAAAAGGCTTTTTGCTAGGATAAGTCGTGCGGATAATGAGGCAATCCTCGCACTCGCACCACTCAATCTTACGGCTAAAATGCCACAAAAAAAGATTTGTAAAGCTAAGGTCGCTTACTACTATTTTACATGCTTTAAAATACGCATCTATAATGTTTTTATCGCTTAATTTTAATGGATTAAAATGCATTTTTGTCCTTTTTAAAAACGCAATTATAACTCTATTTTTTAAATTTAGCCATAAAAAAGACAAGAGCTGCGATTATAATTATACTAGCCCCAGAGCTAAGATTTAGATAAAAAGCAAGAACCAGCCCCAAAACGCAAAAAACAAAAGCAAAAAGTGCTGAATATATCATCATCTGCGCCAAAGACTTAGCAAAACGCTCCGCAATGCTAGGCGCAATCGTAAGCAAGGCAATCACAAGCACAAGCCCCACAATCTGTATACTCATCACCACACAAAGCGCAATCAGCACACAAAGCGTGTAATATAAAGGCTTAACGCCCACTCCACGCAGCCTAGCAAACTCGCTATCAAAGCTAAAAGCACAAAGCCTAGGGTAAAGCAAAATCGCAAAAAGCAAAAAAAGCAAGTCAAAGCCAGCCATAAGGGCTAAATCAGCCTTGCTAACAGCCAAGATAGAGCCAAAAAGATAGCTCATCAAATCACTTGTATAGCCATCGCTAAGCTCACTAAAAACAATACCAAGCGCCATACCAAACGCCCAGATAGCGCCGATTAAGCTATCAAAGCGTTCGTTTTTTTCAAAGCTAAAAAAGGCAATAAGCAAGCCCAAAATCACAGCCGCCCCAAGTGCGCCCAAAAAAGGCGCAAAACCAGCAAAAAACGCCACTCCCACGCCAGCATAAGCCCCATGTGCCACGCCGCCAGCAGCAAAGCTCATTTTGTTAATCACCACAACAGAGCCGATAATCCCAGCTGCGATGCTAACCAACAAAGACGCTATTAAAGCATTTTGAACAAAGTCCAAGGCCAAAATATCAAGCATTTTTTCTCTTTAAAATAAATTATTTTATTAGGAATTCTAGAATTCCTACTGATTTTAGGCTTAGGAATTCTAGAATTCCTAAGGTTTTTTATTTTTATCTCTAGGGAATTCTAGAATTCCCTAAATAAATTCTAGAATTCCCTAAATAAAATCTAGAATTCCTTAGATAAATTCTAGAATTCCCTATTCATGCGAACAGCAGCAAGCAAGACTAGCAAGCTCAACTTCACAAAAATGCTCGCTAGCTTGAAGCTCTTTAAAATCCACGCTAACTCGCTTGTTTTCGTGCATGTGAATTTTTTTGTTTACAAAGGCGATTTTATCAGCAAAAAAACGCAAAATCGCAGTATCATGACTAGCTAAAATCACGCCTATTCCTTGTTTATTTAGATCTAATAATAGCTCGTAGATTTGCGCTGAGTTTTTTGGATCAAGACTAGCTGTTGGCTCATCAAGTAGTAAAATCTCAGCCCTACACGCAAGCGCACGAGCTATAAAAGCGCGCTGTTTTTGCCCACCGCTAAGTGCTGTTATTTTAGCATTTTCTAGCCCTTCTAAGCCCACATCTTTTATGCATTCTTTGGCAATTTGCTTATCTTCTTTGCTATAAAAGATTTTTTTGCCTAGCCTGCCCATTAGTACCACATCAAAAAGAGTTGGCGCAAAGCTAGTATTTAAAGGGCTAAACTGCGGCACATAGCCAAGCGTTGCGTTTGTTTTTACCTCGCCCAAGCTTGGCTTTAAAAGTCCCAAAATAAGCCGTAAAAGCGTGCTTTTACCACCACCATTTGGGCCAATTAGTGCCAAAATGTCCTTTTTATCATACTCAAAGTTTACATTTTCTAGCGCAAGGCTAGAGTTTTCGTAGCTAAAGCTTACATTATTTAGGCGAATTTGCATCTTTTATCGCTCCTACGGCGATTTTTAAATTTTCTAGTAGATTATAGCCAAGTGGATCTAGTAGCTCTACTTTTGCACCTGTCTGGCTAGCTAAAATTTGAGCTGATTTTTGGCTGCGGTTTGGGTCAGCAAAAATCACCTTGATATTTTCATCTTTTATCATCTTAAGAGTGCTTGCCATTTCATCTATTTTTGGCTCTTTGCCACTGCGCTCTATGCTGATTTGCTCTAAGTCATAATGCGCTGCAAAATACCCCCATGCAGGATGATAGACTACAAACTTGCGGTTTTTTAGCCCTGCTAGCTCATTTTTTGCGCTCTCATCAAAGGCTAGCAAATCATTCATTAGCTTTTGAAAGTTTTCAAGATAAAAATCTTTATTTGCTTTATCCATATCTATTAGAGCATCGCTTATATTTCTAGCCATTGTTATTGCTAGCATAGGATTTAGCCATACATGCGGGTCTGCGTGAGCCTCGTGCTTTTCATCATGCTCTGCTTGTCCTGCGTGCTTACCTTCTTTGGCTTCGCGTCCTGCGTACTCTTCTTTTAGCTTTGCGATTTTAGCATCGCTTTGTACTACTACTAGATTTTTTGCTGAAGCTTTAAAGCGTGGTATCCACGCCTCTTCAAACTCAAGCCCAGCAGCGATAAAAATCCTAGCCTTTGCTACTGCTTTCATATCATTTGGTTTTGGCTCGTAGCTGTGGACATCGCCTTTTGCTAGGCTTTGAACTTCTATTTTATCTCCACCTACTGCCTTGGCTAGATACTCTACAGGCGCAATAGAGGCTATTACCACAGGCTTTGCGATAAGCTCGCTTGCTAGCAGCAGCGCAGAAGCAAAAAAGATTTTTTTAAACATTAACGATCCTTAAATTTGAATTAGGTTGGCAATTTTAGTAAATAATTTTTAACATTTATTTAAAATTATTATTAAATCATAATCTAGAATTCCTTTAAATGATGAATATTTAAAGTTTCAAATAATTATAGATAAAAAAATATTATTTAATAAAAGTAAAAAAAATTATTAAACATTAGCCAAATTAAAGCAAATTTGAGCTATTATCACACTTATGATTTTAAAAATTTTTAGAGTTTTGAGTATTTTTGTGCTTTGCACTGCCGGTTTTAGCGAGGTAATAAGCCCTATTAAACCTTATGATTATAATGAAAATAAAGCAAATTTGGGTAAAAGCTTGTTTTTTGATACTAGATTAAATGAAAATAATTTTTCATGCCAGCGTTGCCATCACTTATTAAAAGAGGTAACAGGCACTTCAAAAACCCCTTTTTCAAGCCCTTCAATCCTAAATTCCAGCATGAATTATTATTTTACTAAAGAAGGCGTTCGCCAAAGCCTAAAAGAAGAAATAAAAAATATGTTCTTAGATACAAAAGCCTATAATACAAAACCTAGCTATTTCATCGCTCAAATCAAAAAAAATCCCATTTATATAGAGCAGTTTGAAGAAATATATGGAAATATAAACTTTGAAAACGCTATTGATGCGATAGAAGAGTTTATAAAAGCCTTGCGTATGCCTTCACGCTTTGATTACTATTTACAAGGTCATGATGATGTATTTAACGAAGATGAAAAAGAGGGCTATAGGCTATTTATCCGCAAAGGCTGTGTAACCTGTCATAACGGGGCAAATCTAGGCGGTGGCATGGCAGCATATATCAAAAACGCAGGCTCTAAGAAAAAAATGCGCACTGTCCCAAGCCTAAGAAATGTGGCAAAAACAGCACCTTATATAGGAAATATCACAAATTTAAAAGATACTTTGCGCTTTTTAAAATTGAGCGTTATAAGTTCAACTTTAAACGAAGCAGAGATGGATAAAATAATAATTTTTCTAAAAACCCTAGATAGTGAAATTCCACCTATCTTACAACACTAAAAGTGAAGTCTAATGAAAAAAATAATAACAAAAATAAAAAGATTTATAAGCCAAGATTTTAAAAAGACCTTAGATAAGCTCTTTCCTTGGCTTAGTGTTACGGCTGTTTTACTTATAATAATCATATCTTATAACTTTCAAGGGCTTTACACGCACAACGAACTAGCCGCCAAAATATCAAAAATAGTAAATATAAATGAAGCTATAGATAATCATATAAACTCTGAGTTTTCTGTTATTCAAACAGACCTTATAAACGAACATCTAAAACAAATAGATGATTTAATAGATGAAATCTCAAAAAATAGCGATTATACTAGCTTTTTCAACATTCCAAGCTCACACAAATCCTTTAAAGACCTAATGGATAATATAAAGGCAAACGAAGTTGTACTAAATAGATTTATGACTCACAAAGCAATAATAATGGAAAAAACCCTAGACCTTAGCGCAAATCTAAGAAATACAAAAGAAATCCGCACCTTAACTGGATTTTTTTCTAGAATTTTGCTTAGTAGATTTGGAGAGATATTTGATTCAAACCTCTTTTCTGATGATGTAAGAGCCTATCGCTACGACATCTCAAACAGCCAAGAAGAAGGCTCTCAAATAGACTATAACTACTCTTTGCTACTAATCCAGCTAAATGAAGAAATCATCCAACTAATAGGAATTCAAGAGCGTCGCGAACAAGTATCAAACCTCATAAACACCTCAGCAACAGAACTAATAGAAAAACTAAATAACTACTCTCGTACCACAAAAAATCTACTTGATGCAACCTTGCTTTTTGTGGCTGCTTTGATGATAATTTTCATGCTAAAACTCCGCCAAAATCAACAAGCTAAGCTAAAAATGCATGAAAAAGAGCTACAAATAAAAGAAATCTTAGAAAACTCAAGCGATACTGTCTTTGAAATAGATGCAAAAGGCGTGATAAAATCAGTAAACTACTCAGAAGATAAAAACAAATATCCACTTATAGACACGGTCTTAGAGCTGATGAGTCCAGATGGCAGACCTATAAACATCATCGCCGAACTAGAAAGCAAAGACAAATATAGCCTAAATGAAATTAGGCGCAAAAAACTAAGAAAAAATACCGATGAATCAAATATCCCAACCACAGAAGAAACACTAAATCAAGATGTAGTAATCACAAAAGAAGATGAGAGTGGATATAGCTTCGAATACCACGAGAGCATGTATGCCTCGCCTATACGCAAGCTAGGAAAAATCATAGGTGCAAATGTCGTGTTAATAGACTTTACTAAGCAATTTGAAGCTGAATACAGACAAAAAAAATACGCAGAAAAGCTAGAAACCAACCAACATGTAGATAAAGAAACCGGTCTTCCAAACCACCTAGCACTAAACAAAGAGCTAACCAACTCAAGAGAAAATGGATTGCGCAAATATGTAGTGTATATAAGCATAGACCAGTTTGAAAACTTCCAGTTTTTCTACAATGACCGCACAGTCTCGCTAATACTAGTAGAGGTTAGTAGAACAATCCGTCTTTGTATGCGAAACTATGATATCAAAGCAGAGCTATACCACCTACAAGAAGACAAATTCTGTCTAGTGTGCGAAGAAGAAGATAAAGACCGCTTGGCTGAGAGACTGCTTAATTACTTCTCATCAACCATAGTGCTAAAAGACAATCTAAATCACGATATCACGCTAAATATCAGTTTGCGTCTAGGCTTTAGTAATGATGCAGATACTGATAACAGCGACCGCCTAGCCCAAGCCAAACTAGCCCACCAAAAAGCTCGCCAAATTGAAGCCCCATACTTCATCTATGAGCAAAATGATGATAACGAACGCACCTACCGCAATAACCAAATCGTCTCTAGCATGATCCGCTATGCGCTAAATAATAACAAAATCACCGCAGAGTGTCAACCTATATATGATCTTACTAAGCCGCTTCCTGGCGAAAATAACTACGAGCTATTTAGTTATGAAATTTTGGTGCGTCTTTATGATGATGAGGGCAAGATACACTATCCAGGCGAGTTTTTGAATATAGCAAAGCAAGCTGGTCTTTATATATCTATCACAAAGGCAGTCGTTAACATCGCCTTTGATCTAGTTGAGAAGTTTGATTATGTATTTTCTATCAACCTCTCAAGCTCGGATATGGCAAATACTAGTGTGCGTGAGCTATTTAGCGCTAGACTAAAAAAATGTAAAGCACCTAACCGCCTTACAATCGAAGTGCTAGAAACCGAGGATATCGATCAAAAAATGGACGATGTGCTAAAATTCCTTAATGAAGTGCGTAATAAAGGCTGCCATGTAGCAATAGATGATTTTGGTAGCGGCTTTGCAAATATCTCTACGATTTTACAGCTAAACATAGACTATATCAAAATCGATGGTTCTATCATTAAGCGTCTGCCGTATGATGAGAATTCGAGAGCATTTTTGAGCATGCTATCAAACTTTGCCGCTAGCGCAAACTACACGATGGTTGCTGAGTTTGTAAGCTCTCAGGATATACTAGATCAAGTAAAAGCCCTAGGCGTTCAATGTGCTCAAGGCTACTTGCTAGGCAAGCCAGCTAAACTGATCTAGGGAATTCTAGAATTTCACTAGGAATTCTAGAATTCCTAGTGAAATTTAAAAGTGAATTTTGCTTAGGAATTCTAGTTTAGGGAATTCTAGAATTCTTAGTGGATTTTAAAAGTGAATTTTAAATAGGAATTCTGGTTTAGGAATTCTAGATTTAGGAATTCTAGTTTAGGGAATTCTAGTTTAGGGAATTCTAGAATTCCTAAAAAGCTTTTATCCGTTTTTACGCTCAAACTCACTCATAAAGCTTACTAGTGTTTTGACATTTTCTAGGCTTACAGCATTGTATATACTAGCTCTTAGCCCACCTAGCAAGCGATGACCTTTTAGCCCTATCATACCCTCATTCTCAGCCTCTTTTACAAACAGCGCATCAAGCTCAGGGCTAGGACTTGTAAAGCTTACATTCATAAGCGAGCGTGAGTCAGCCCTAGCGTGCGCTTTAAAAAAGCTACTCTCATCAATAGCCTTATAAAGTAGCTCCGCTTTTTGTTCGTTTATAGCATTTATTGCCTTTAAGCCACCTTGTTCTTTTATCCACTCTATTACAAGTCCTAGCAAGTAGATTGAGTATGTAGGCGGCGTGTTTGCTAGGCTGTTTGCCTCAGCTTGGACTTTATAGCGAAGTATGGTTGGCACATGAGAGGCAAAAGGCGCTTTATGACGCATAGGCGCAGGCGTGTTTTCTTCATTATACTCCACTCTATCAAGTAGATCTTTGCGGATTATTACCACGCTTACACCAGCAGGTCCAGCATTTTTTTGCGCTCCACCCCAAAATACACCGATGTGCTTAGCCTTAAAATCAATCTCACGGCTAAATAAATCAGAGCTAGAATCCACTACAAGTGGTGCTCCATGCGTGTTTGGCAGATTTTTGTATTGCGTGCCATAAATTGTATTATTTGAGCAAATATAGCAGTAATCAGCATCGCTACTAAACCCAGCATCGCTTGGGATGTGATCGAAGTTACTATCCTCACTACTAGCTGTTATGCGGTAGTTTATGCCTAGAATTCCTGCATCTTTTATCGCTTTTTTCGTCCAAACGCCAGTATTTGCATACTGCGCCTCTCCGCCTATGTATAAATTAAGCGGCACCTGCGCAAATTGCATATGCCCCCCGCCTTGTAAAAATAGCACCGCATAATCATCATCAAGCTTATAAAGTCCCTTTATATTTGCGATTATTTCATTATGCATAGTTTCATAGACCTTGCCTCTGTGGCTTACTTCCATGATATTAAAGCCAAGTCCGTGGTAGTCTAAAAACTCATCCCTAGCACGCTCTAACACGCTTAGTGGCAAGCCACTTGGACCTGCTGAGAAGTTTAAAACTCTATTCATTTTTTCTCCTTTAAAATTTGTTTTATAAAATTTGTGCCTCTTTGCTAGCATAGGCTGATTTTAGCGTGATTTTATCACCTATTTTTAGCTCATCAAGCTTAGCTTGATTACCGCCAACAAAAACGCTCACACTAGAACGCTTGGTCTCAAAAATCTCTTGCTTAGCTTTAAGCTGCGTTTTTAGATTTTCTATTTTATGCCCCCAAGAGAGAATTTTACTATCAAGGGCTGATTTTATCGCAGATTGCTTAGTGTTTATATTTAGATTAAACTTATCAAGGCGTTCTTTTATAGAACTTGGGCTTAGTTTTAGACTTGCTATATTTAGTCTATTTTGCGCCCTCTCTATCTTTGAGCTACAAGCTAAGTTTATATTTTCTAGCTTTGTGTCTATAAACTGCGCCAAAGCATCCTTGCTAGGCAGCAAATCAGCAATAGCAGCCGTTGGCGTAATAGAGCGGTGGTCGCTTACAAAATCACTTATACTATAATCAATCTCATGCCCCACAGCTGAAATAATCGGCGTTTTTAGGCTTAAAATCTTTCTAGCAAGATTTTCATCATTAAAGCACCACAAATCCTCTTTGCTACCACCACCACGAGCCAAAATAATCACATCTAGCCCAGCACTATCAGCTAGGCTAAGAGCCTCTATAATGCTAGCAGGCGCGTCTTTGCCCTGAACTAGCGTATCAAAGCAAATAAACTTGCTTAGAAAATACCCGCTACTCTCAATCCTTGTTTTTATATCAGCAAAGGCTGCTGAGCTTAGAGATGTTACTATACCTACTCTTTTTGGTAGGCGTGGTAGGGGTCTAGCACCTACTTTTTGTAGCACGCCATTTATATTTCGCTTAGCAACGCCAGCTTTTTCTAGTCTTGCACAAAGTGCTCTAAAAGCAGCCTCAAGGTCGCCAGCTCCAGCCTCTTTCATAGAAAGCACATTTATTTGATAGCGACCAGTAGCACTAAAAAGCGTCAGCTTACCAGCGCAAACCACCTTTAAGCCCACCTTTGGCTCAAAAGTTACTCTAGAATTTGCCCCTCTAAACATCGTAGCATCAATACTAGCTTGTTCGTCTTTTAAGCTAAAGTACCAATGCCCGCTGCTGTGTTTTGTGATCTTGCTAATCTCAGCTTCTAAGCTAACTTCGCCAAAATGCCCTTCTAGCAAGCCTCTTGCGGCTTCATTTAGCTCGATTACACTCTTAAACTCTATCATCTAAAATTCCCTATAACTGCACAACTTTTTTTGCCACAAACATAGTAGAAATTCCAAAAGAAAAGCTCTGCGCGATTTCAACTTGAAAGCCAGCCTCTTTTAGTTCAGTCTTAAAACTATCAGTGTCTAAAAAGCTCTCAATACTGCTTGGCAAATACTCATAAGCTTCTTTTTGTTTGCTAATTGCCCCACCGATTTTTGGTAAAATTTTGCTTAGATAAAAGTCCCTTAAAGCACTTATAAAGCCTTTTTTCTCACGCCTAGTAAACTCAAGCACTAGCAAATATCCACCTGGCTTTAAAATGCGGTTAAACTCTAATAAAGTAGCAGATCTCTCTTTTACATTGCGAATTCCATAGCTGATGCTAATAATATCAGCAAAATCATCTTCAATGCCACTTTCGTGCGCTAGGGAGTTTATGAACCTCACACCGCTTTTGCTAAACTTTTTTTGCGCAACTTCAAGCATACCAGAGCTAGGATCAACGCCTACAATATCCTTTATCCCAGCACCAAAAAAGCCAGCTCTACCTTGCCACAAAGCTATCATATCGCCTGTGCCACAAGCCATATCTACAATAGAGATTGTTTGATTACTAAACTTTTTTAGCACGAAATCCACAGCCTTTTTTCTCCAGCTTTTATCAATCCCAAAGCTTAGCACTCGGTTTGCTAGATCATAGCTAGGTGCGATTTTATCAAACATCTCTACAATTTTTTCTTGTGAGTTCATTTTTTGCCTTTTAGTGATAAAAATTTAGTATTTGCCAAAACTCTTGGCAGATTTTAATGCTTTTTGCGTGTTTTTTAGCGATTTTTTTAAGACTTTCTTCTGCGCTGTGAAGCAATTTTTTATTTATTATCTCCATTTGCGGCAGAGCAAAAGACTTTGCCAAAAACTCGCATTTATCGCAATGAGCGTAGATTTCTAGTATAGCAAGTAGCTTTTTTTCTAGCTTGGCTGAGAGCTTTGCATTATACATTTGCCCAAAGGCGCAAAGTGCGTGATAAAGATGCTTAGAGCTTTCTTTTAGAGCTGATTTTGCGCTAGTATTTGGAGCGTTTTCATAGTCTTTTATCGCATTTTGAAGCTTTAGTGCCATGCTAGCTTTTAGTGCTTTTTTGCCATGCTCACCGCTGTAAAAATCACTCTCATCACTTAGCATAACGCTAAAATCTCTAAGCGCAGAACTAAAATCGCCTAGCTTTAAAACCAGCTCGTCTTCGGCTATATTTCGCTCTTTTTTTAGCTCTTTTAGGCTTTTTGATTCTATATTTTGCGCACTCATATAATCACACAGGTAGTTCTGCTCACCAAGAGAGTTTGCAAGTGCCAAATACTCGCAAAATTTCGCATTAAAACTAGAAAAAATCTGCTCATCAAAGCCACTGCCACAGCACAAACACAAATGATAGTTTTTCTCCAGCGCAAAAATCAGGTTTTTTAGACTTTTTGTATTTTTCTTGACCAAAAAGTCTAAAACTGCAATATTTGTATTTTCTAGCACTCCATAAAGAGCGATTTTTGCGCCCTCAAAGCTAGAAAGCTGCCCAGGTGCTAAAAGAGCAAAATCGCCACAAAGCTTTGCTCTTTCAATCACTGCGTTAAAATCACTTTTATAATTAGGATTTCCAAAAAGCGCAAGATTTATCTCGCTATAGCGCTCATCGTTTGTGATATTTTTGCCACAATGATTTGCTAGCATGCTTGGCATGATAAAATCTACAATCTCTCTAGCATCATTAAAACGGACTTCAAGCACGCAAGTATCGCAAAAATCATAGCTTTTGATTATATAATAAAGCCCATTTAGACTAAAACTATATTCTAAAAAATAAAGCGCATTGCTAACAGCTGATTTTGCGCTTTTGCTAAGTTCTAGTTTGGAGTTTTTTTGCACAGCAAAGAGCAAAAATCTTTGCTTTTTATAAGGCAAATTATCCTCTTCTAAAACCCTAATAATCGCATCATCACGCAATAAAAATCGCAGATTTGCTACTTGCATTTTTATCCTCATTTGCTTTTAGAAAGGCTGATTTTAGCAAAAAGTGGATAAATTTTTGCAATTTTAAATAAATTTTTACAATTTTTATGAAAAATTTATAAATTTAATATTTTAAGATAATTCTTAGCAAAACAAGCTATAATTCTAGCTTTTATTTCATACGAAAGGATAAACAATGCTAGAAGGCATTCTTAGAGAGAGTATTGATAGCAAAGCTACAAAAGCTTTGAGAAAAGATGGTTATCTAATCGCCAACATTTACGCTAAAGGCATGGAAAATGTTCACTGTGCATTTAAGCTAAATGACTTCATCAAAGCCGTAAAAGCTAAAGATACTCTAAAATTTTCAGTAAAAGTAGCTGGCAAAATCTACGAAGTAGTAGTTGCTGAGTATCAAAAGCACCCTGTAACAAGCGTGCTAAAACATGTTGATTTGCGTGTTGTGCTTCCAAATGAAGTTAGCAAATACTATATCCCAGTAGTTACAACTGGCGTGGCAAAAGGTCTTAAAAACAAAGGTCTAATCGTCCACTCAAAACGCCGTCTGCTAGTAAAATGCGCTGGCAAAGACCTACCAAATGCTTTCATCGTGGATGTTACTCCACTTGATGTAGGTGATAGCGTGCTTGTGCGTGATATCCCAGTTCCAGCTGGTGTGGTAATGAGAGAGCCTGAGTCAGTGGCAGTGTTAGGCTGTGTAAAAGCTAAGTAATATATCTTAGCTTTTGGCAATTCGTCTCGCACATCTATTGCGATGAAAAGCTAGTTTGCGCCGCTTTGGGATGAACTACCTGTTCTATCCCTGCAGCGGCACAAACTACCTTTTTTCACACTAGACGCACGATACTAGAATTGCCTTTTTCTAGGGAACTCTAGAATTTCTTAGCGTGTTTTAGGGAATTCTAGAATTCTCTTGCGAATTTTAAAGAGAATTCTAGAATTCCTTTTTGGGGTTTTAGGGGCAAAGCACCTAAGGGGTGGGGGCATTAGCCCTACTAAGCATTGCGAGCGTGTGCCCACAGGCACTAGGGCGAGCAAAATTTTTAAAATTCTAAAATCAAAAAGAACTCCCATGATTTTATTTGTAGCACTTGGAAATATCGGCAAAGAGTATGAAAACACTCGTCACAATGCTGGCTTTATGCTAGCTGATTTGCTTATTTCTAGCGGTGGTTTTATAGCCCAAAGTAGCGCTAAGTTTAAAGGCGAGCTATACAAAAAGGGCTCAGTTTTACTCTTAAAGCCTAGCACTTATATGAATCTAAGTGGCGAGAGCGTGCTAGCTGTGGCAAACTTTTATCACCCAGAGCGCATAATAGTCGCTCACGATGATATTGACTTGCCGCTTGGGGCTTTGCGCTTCAAGCTTGGGGGCAGTAGCGGCGGACATAACGGCATAAAAAACATTGATAAGCTAATTGGCAGCGAGTATGAGCGAGTTCGCATAGGCGTAGGCAAAAGCCAAAATGGTAGTAAAGATACCATAAACTGGGTGCTTGGAGCGTTTAGCAGCGATGAAAAAAGCCTTTTAGATACTGTGCTAAAAACTGCCTTTGATGCTTGCTTGGCTGCTTTTAGCGGCAGTGATATAAAAGAGCTAAGTTCAAAGTTTAGCCTAAAACCACCAAAAGAACAAAGCAAAGAAGCCTAGGAATTCTAGAATTCCTATGAGTAAATCTAGAATTCCTAGCTTCGGTCGCTTTGCTCCCTCGCAATGACGAAAATTCTAGAATTCCCTAAGCCTTGTGTCATCCTCGGGCTTGACCCGAGGATATCTGCTCTAGAAATTCTAGAATTCCTAAGAATAAAAATAGCCCAAAAACGCAGATAAAGCAAGAGAATTCTAAATTCTAGCAGGGTTTTAGGGGGCAGCAGTCCCTAAGGGTTTAGGGCGTAGCCCTTATAAAATTTGCGAGCTAGATTTATCTAGCCTAAAAGCGAGCAAAAAACTAGAATTCCCAAGCAAATTTAGAATTCCTAGCTTCAGTCGCTTTACTCCCTCGCAATGACGCAGGGAATTCTAGAATTTCTAAAAGTAGAATTCCTATTTTTTTGCTTCGCATCCGCTCTTTGCTTAGTTTTTGGGGGTTAGGGGGTATTTTACCTAGGAATTCTAAAATTCCTAAGCCTTGTTCCATCCCCTAACCTGACTTTCTTTGTCATCCCCCGACTTGATCGGGGATGACATCACAAAATAGATATCCTCGGGTCAAGCCCGAGGATGACATAGTAGGGAATTTTAGATAAAAATCTAGAATTCCTAAGCAAAATCTAGAATTCCCAAGCAAATTTAGAATTCCTAGCTTCGGTCGCTTTGCTCCCTCGCAATGACGCAGGGAATTCTAGAATTCCCTATAGAGATCCCCAAGGGGGCTGGGGGATGACATAGTAGGGAATTCTAAAATTCCTAAAACTAGAATTCCAAAAACTATAAAAATCTAAAAAATACCCCCTAACCCCAAAATCTAGAATTCCTAAGGATGAATTTAGAATTTATAGAGATTGCTTCGGTCGCTTTACTCCCTCGCAATGACAAGCTAGGGAATTCTAGAATTCCTAAGACTAAAAATACCCCCTAACCCCCAAATTCTAGAATTCCTAAGATAAATAGCAAAATTTACTCAAATTTCTGCTAAAATTAAACAAAAATTCCAAAGGACTTTTATGGATAATTTTGGAGCCTTAGGGCTTATTCCGCCGCTGCTTGCTATCGCGCTTGCTTTTTTTACCAAAGACGCTGTTTTATCGCTATTTGTAGGCGTACTCTCAGGCACAATGATAGTAAATAGCGGCAATCTAGGCAGCTCGCTATTAGATGTCTCAAATCTTTTTGCAAAGATTTTAGGCGATGCGTGGAATGTGCGGATATTTTTATTTTGCGCCTTGCTTGGCGGTTTTGTGGGGTTACTAGGGCACACTGGGGCTGCGCATTCATTTGGCGTGTGGGCAGCAAAAAGGCTAAAAAGCGGGCAAAGCTCGCAGTTTATGACCTTTATTTTTGGGCTTATTATTTTTATTGATGATTATTTTAGCGCGCTTGCAACCGGCTCAATCATGCGGCCAATTAGCGATAAAACTGGCACCCCACGCGCAAAACTAGCCTACAATGTCCATAGCACCGCAACTGCTGTGTGCGTGATAGTGCCAGTTTCTAGCTGGGTGGTTACCATCATGTCTATCTCAAAAGACGCTCAGGGTTTTGAGAGCTTAGGGCTTTCGCCTTTGGAGTTTTTCTTAGGGCTTATTACTTATAATCTTTATGCTTTTGGGGTGCTGCTTTTTGTGCTTGGTATGATTGTCTTTAAAGCAGATTTTGGACCGATGAAAAGGGCGCATGAGAGGGCAAAAGAAGGCAAGCTTTTTGATGAAGAAAAATTTGGTCTTGTGCCAAATGATACGGAGTTTGTAGAAAATAACAGGGCAAATCCTTTTGATATGATTTTGCCTATGATTTTGCTGATTTGTTCTGTGCTAGTGTTTTTTCCGCTAACTACGATGATAGCGGCAATTGACGGCTCTAAAATCACAAGCTTAACGCAGGCTTATCATAGTATGAGTTTAAGCGACGCTTTTAAAAATACAGATGCCTCAGTGGCACTTTTACACTCTATTATTTTTACTTTTTTCTTTACTTTTATTTACTATATCTTTCGTAGGCTAGTAAGTGCAAAGGCTTCGATGGCAGCTGTTAGCGAGGGGATAAAATCAATGGTGCCAGCCCTTACGATTTTGATATTAGCGTGGAGCATAGGCACTATAATCAAATCAGCACCTAGCGAGGGTGGACTTGGTCTTGGCGTGTATTTAAGCGGACTTGTGGTAAATGGCGATTTTCCAGTATTTTTGCTAGCTAGCATTGTGTTTTTGGTCTCTGGGCTTATTTCTTTTGCTACTGGGACTAGCTGGGGGACTTTTGGTATTATGATTCCGCTTGTGATGCCTATTGTTACAGCACTTGGAGTTTCAAACAACATGGGGTTAGAAGAGCTTCAAAACATCACCTTTATCTGCATAGCAGCTGTGGTAGGGGGTGCGATTTTTGGCGATAATGCAAGCCCGATTAGCGATAGTACCATACTTTCATCCACTGGCGCAGGCTGTCCTGTGCTAGAGCATATCGCTACGCAGATGCCTTATGCAGTTACTATCGCTATTGCAGCGGCAATTAGCTTTTTGTTTACTGGGATTTTTGGTAGCATTGCTGTAGGCTGGGTGTGTAATATAACTTTGCTTTTAATAGCTTTATTTGTGCTACCAAAAGTGTGGAGATAAGGAATTCTAGAATTCCTAAAATCTAGAATTCCCAGAAAATTTTAATAAAAAAATCTAGAATTCTTACTTAGGAATTCTAGAATTTTTTAAACTGAAAAGTTAAAAAAATACTTTTCGCTTTCTTCTTCGCTTTGCCTTAACTCGCCTAGCTTTTCATCTATTTCATCTAGGTTTAGCTCTTTTTCATCTTTTTTCTTTTTTTCTTGCTTGGCGTTTTTTTGCTCTTGTTTGTCTCTTTCTGGATCTGTTTTGTAGATCTCATCAGTGGCTCTGGTTTCTTCTACTTCTTTTTTTTGCTCATTAGCAGCGGCGGCTGCCAGTGCGCTTTGCATATCAAACTTTGCTTGCTGTTCGCCTTGGATAGCGCTTGCTGCTGGGGCTACTTGGTTTGCGTAGATTGCGCCTGTTACTGGTGAAATTGCCATGATACTTCCTTTTATTAAAAAAATCGGCAAAAACTCTTTAAAATGTAGAATTGTTACTGAATTTTTGCCTAAACTTGCTAAAATTATACCAAAAATCACAAAAAGGACAAAAATGGGCAAATTATTTGGCACAGACGGCGTGCGTGGACTTGCTGGCGAGAGGCTTAGCGCAACTCTTGCTATGCGCCTAGCGATGGCAGCAGGGATTTATTTTCGCAAAGATAGCATAACAAACAATATCCTAGTAGGCAAAGACACTCGCAAAAGCGGCTATATGATTGAAACTGCTATCGTAGCAGGGCTTACTGCTGTGGGCTTTAATGTTCGCCAAATTGGTCCTATGCCAACGCCAGCTGTGGCGTTTCTCACAGAAGATATGCGCTGCGATGCTGGTATAATGATATCAGCTAGTCATAATCCCTTTTATGATAATGGTATAAAGTTCTTTAACGCAAATGGAGATAAACTAAGCGAAGCAGCTGAGGATGCTATAGAAGCGATTTATGCTAATGATGAGCTGATAGCTAGTGCACAGGCTACAAACATGCAAATAGGTGCTGCTAAACGCATAGATGATGTAATTGGCCGCTATATCGTCCATATCAAAAACTGCTTTCCAAGGCATCTTACGCTAAAAGGTCTTCGCATCGTGCTTGATACAGCAAATGGGGCTGCGTATAAGGCTGCGCCAACGATATTTAGCGAACTAGGTGCTGAGCTAATCGTGCTTGGCGATGAGCCAAATGGACAAAATATAAACGAAAATTGTGGCGCACTTCACCCAAATAACTTGGCTGAACAAGTCAAGCATTTGCGTGCTGATATAGGCTTTGGCTTTGATGGGGATGCTGATAGGCTAGTGGTTGTGGATGAAAAAGGCGAGGTCGTCCACGGAGATGCCTTAATCGGCGTGCTAGCCACGCACCTAAAAAGGCAAAAACTGCTAAAAAACGATGAAATAGTAGCAACTGTGATGAGCAATGCTGCCCTTGATGAGTATCTAAAAGCGCATAAAATCAAGCTAAGTCGCTCAGCGGTTGGGGATAAAAATGTGCTTGAGATGATGAAAGAGCGTGGCTTAAACTTTGGAGGTGAACAAAGCGGGCATATAGTATTTAGCGACTTTGCCAAAACTGGTGATGGGCTAGTAAGTGCGCTGCAAGTAAGCGCATGCTTGCTTGAGAGCGGCAAAAAGGCTAGCGAGCTTTTTGGAGAGATTAAGCCTTTTCCTCAAATTCTAGTTAATCTGCCTATTGGCAAAAAGCCGCCTCTTAGCGAAATAGCTGGACTTGCTGAGCTTGAGAGCGAGCTAAAAAAGCTTGGAATTCGCTCACTTTTTCGCTACTCAGGCACTGAGAATTTACTAAGACTTTTGCTTGAGGGCAAGGACGAGACAGCTGTAAAAACGCAAATGAAAAGGGTTCAGGACTTTTTTAGCTCTGCGCTAAAATAAAGGGAATTTCTGGGAATTCCGTTTGTGGAATTCCGTTTAGGGAATTTTAGTTTGGGGAATTCTCTTTGGAATTCTAGTTTGGAATTCTAGTTTAAGGAATTCTAGATTGGAATTCTGGAATTCCTAAGGTAAATTCTAGAATTTCTAGGAATTCTAGATTAAGAATTCTAGTTTAGGAATTCTAGAATTCCCAAACTCGCGCAGTTGTTTAGAGTTTGCGCTAGCGCAGTAAAAACAAAGGCTCCAAGATTTTATAGCGATTTTTGCTCTTAGAGCCGCTGCGCTAGCCGTGGCTGTAAAAATAAAAGGTGCGGCACGCTAGGCGATTTTTGCTGCCCTGCGCCGAAGATAGAATACATAATTCATCGAGGCGCAGGGCGGTAAAAAGCGTCAGCGAGCCCCACCAGCCGATAAAAGCACAAAAGCCAAAAAGAAAAGGTAAAAATGGCATTAAACCTAATCTCTAGCATCATCGTCTTTGCTATACAATTACTTGTGAATTTCTTGCTAGCCCCTTTTATACTGCGCTCTTTGGGCGATGAGGCTTATGGACTGCTAACCCTAGCAAACTCGCTTGTAAGCTACGGCTACATCCTAACTATGGTGATAAACTCAGTCTCAGGTCGCTTTATAGCCTTTGAGTACCATGCTGGGCGAGTTTTGCTAGCTAGCAAATACTACTCATCTGTGCTAGTAATAAACATAATTTTTAGCCTTTTAATCTGCCTTAGTTCTGCTCTTTTTATCTACAAAATTGATGCTATTATAAATGTAAGCTCAGAGCTAAAAAGCGATGCGCAAATTGCCTTTGGGCTGTATTTTGCTAACTTTTGCTTGGGGCTATTTAATGGCATTTTCTCAGCCCTTGCTTTTGTGGTAAATAAAGTCTATCTCATCGCCTTTCGCTCAGCACTTGCAAGCTTGGTTTTTGGTGCTTTGGTTTTTGGGCTTTATTATTTTTTAGAACCGATGATTAGCTACTCAGCATTTGCAGCACTTATTTCAAGCATAGTGGTTTTTATAAGCTCGCTTTTTATAGTAAAAAAACTTGGGCTTGGAGTGCGTTTTAGACTGCGCTATACAAGGTTAAGGCTGCTTAAAGCACTTTTTAAATCAGGTGCTTTTAATAGCTTTAATAGCCTAAGTTATAGCATAATAAATGGTGCTGATTTGCTGCTTTGTAATTTGCTTTTAAATCCTGCGATGGTGGGCATTATGGCAATTTCAAAGTCGCTTATAATGACAATTGAGAGCTTTATAGCTATGCTAAGCGGCGTTTTTTCGCCAAAATTAACAGAGCTTTATGCTAAAAATCTAAAAGTTGAGCTTATCCATAATCTGCGCTTTGCTCTAAGGGCTCAGGCGTTTATTTGCCTGCCGCCAATTTGTGCGTTTGTAGGGCTTGGAGCTGAGTTTTATGCTCTGTGGTTGCCTTTTAAAAGCAGTAGCGAGATAGCCTTTATCTACGCACTAGCGATGATTGCTGCTGCGCCTGCTTTATTCTCGGCTTGTATGTATCCACTGCTAAGTTTAAATATCATAGTAAATTCCCTGCGCCGTCCAGCTATGGCAAATCTAGTAATGGCACTTTGCACCTTTTGTTCTCAGCTTGCGCTTTTAAGCTTTACTGACTTTGGGCTTTGGGCTATGTTTGTTTGCGCTAGTGTTTGCTATATGGCTAGAATTTTGCTTTTTGATATAGCAAATGCTGCTAGAAATTTAGAGTTAAGCAAAAGCACATTTTTTATAGATTTTGCTAGAAATTTAGTGGCTTTTATAGCATTGCTTGCTATAATTTTAGCCCTAAAAAGCCTGATTTTGCTTAGCTTTTCTTGGCTACTTTTGGTGCTTTTTGGGGCTTTGTTTTGCCTTTTTGGCTACTTGTTTTTGTTTTTTGTGCTCTTTAACAAAGAGCAAAAAACTTTATTTTTAGAACTAATCAAAGCAAAATTTTTAAAGGTAAAAAAATGCTAATAAGCGTGATAATTCCAGTTTATAACTCAGCTGCTTTTTTAAAAGAATGCGTGGGTAGCGTGCTAGCGCAAGATGAGAACTTAGAGATTATTTTGATAAATGATGGCTCAAAAGATGACTCAGGCGCAATTTGTGATGAGCTAGCCAAAAAAAACGCTAATATAAAAGTGCTTCACAAGCAAAACGGCGGAGTAAGTTCAGCAAGAAATGCTGGCTTAGAGCTAGCAAAGGGCGATTTTATCGCTTTTATTGACAGTGATGATAGTATAAAAAAGGGATATTTTACTGATTTACTAGCAAAAATCGGCTCGGCTGGCGCACTCGTGCTTAGCATAAATGATTATAAGGTGTCAAAGCCTTTTATTCTAAGTGGATGGCAGGCTTTAGAGTTTATGCTAAAAGACAAAGCCCACCGCTTTGGCTGGGCTCCGTGGAATAAGCTATTTAAACGCTCTGTTATAGGGAATTTGCGCTTTAATGAAAGCGAGCATGTAACAGAGGATTTTTCTTTTATCTCAAAGATTTTTTTAGGTGATATAAAAGTAGCCTTTGACACTGGTGGGCTGTATAACTACCAAGATAGCGATATTTCAATCATGCGTAGTAGCTATAATGCAAAGTATGATTCTATGGTGCTTGTAGGCGATAATTTCTTAAAAGAATGTAAAGAGCGTGCGCCTAGCCTTGTGCCACTTGCCTTTTTTGCGCTGGCAAATGGTACACTATTTCTTATTTACAAAGCAAGAGAGGCCAGGCTTTATGAAAAAGTTGCTAGCTTTAGCGCAAGGCTAAGGGCAAATATTTTTCCTATAATTTTTAATAAGCATGGCTCGTTAAAGTTCAAGCTCGTTATCCTTGCCCACGCCTTTTGCCAAAAAATCTTGCTAGCTCGCTACCGCAAACAAAGCGCTAAAAATGAAAGCCAAAAATGAAGCTGCTTTTTGTCATAACTAGCCTTGAAAATGGCGGTGCTGAGAGAGTTTGTGCTAGCTTGGCAAATTATTTTAGCAAAGAAAATGAAGTAGAAATTCTCTATTTTAGTGGAGAGATTTTTTATGAAATAAGCCCAAAAGTAAAGCTTAATAAATTTAGCAGGAATTCTAGAATTCCTAGGCTACCAGCTAAGCTTTTAGCCATTAGAAAGCGCGCAAAAGACGCTGATTGTGTGATTTCATTTATGGATAGCACAAATATTTTAAGCATTATTGCCACTGCGTTTTTGGGGCGAAAGCTCATTATCTCAGAGCACTCAGCTCATGATTTTGTGGGGCTTAAATGGAGAGTTTTAAGGCGAATTTTTTATCCCTTTGCTAGCGCTTTAACAGTGCTAAGTAGAAGCGATTTTAACTACTATTCTTTTGTAAAAAATAAAGCTATTATTTACAATCCTAGCATTTTTAAACCTAGCTTTGGCGGACAAAAAGAAAAGCTCATTATCTTTGTAGGCAGATTAGAGTATGTCAAAGGCTGCGATATTTTTTTGCGTGCTTTAGCGCTTTTAAAGCTAGATGATTTTAAACTACTAGTGCTTGGTGATGGTTCGCAAAAAAAGAGCCTACAAAGCCTTAGCAAAAAACTAGGTCTTAAAAATCTAGAATTCCTTGGAGCCGTTAGCGATATACAAAACTACTACAAAAAAGCAAAAATTCTCGTCTCTAGCTCACGCTTTGAAGGTCTTGGCAATGCTTTAATTGAAAGTGCGTTTTTTGATTGTATTAGAGTGGCTACGCCAACAGTAGGAGCGCTAGAGCTGCTTGAAGATGGCAAAAACGGCTTTATCAGCTCTGATTTTAGCGAGCAAGCACTAGCAAAGGCTATTTTAAAAGCCCTAAATGCAGATGAGAGCGTGCTAGAAAATACCAGGGCCGAGAGCGAGAAATTTAGCCTAGAAAACATAGCTAAAGAGTGGTGGGAGCTAATAAAATGAAAATACTTTTTATAATCTCAAATCTAGCAAATGGTGGGGCTGAGCGTGTATTATCCACGCTTTGCGATGAATTTAGCAAAATGGGAGATACTTGCGAGATTTTGTATTTTGAGCAAAATAGTGGATATTATGAGTATAAAGCCACTTTAACCCACCTACCTTTATATGAAAAAAGGGGAATTCTAGCTAAATTTAGCAAGTTTTGGCGTATAAACAAAGCTATCAAAAAAAGTAACTCAAATGCTGTAATATCAATGCTAGATCAAACAAATATAAATGTGCTAATAAGCACCTTTTTTGCCCCAAAAAGCGTGATAATCAGCGAACACACTGACGCAAGAGCCCTAAAATCACGCTTTTGGCGAGCTATGCGCCGCTTGCTTTATCCAAGGGCAAAGGCACTTGTAGTGCTAAATGAGAGCGAGAAAAACTACTATAATTTTAGCAAAAACGCAAAAGTAATTTATAATCCCTTAAATGCTGATTTTCTAAGCCACAGAATTCCAGTAAACAAAGAAAATATCGTCCTTTGCGTGGGCAGACTTGAGAGTGTGAAAAACTACGAGTTTTATCTAAAAAGCCTAGCACTAATAAGCCCTGATTTACGCAAAAATTGGCGTTTTATCATCGCAGGTGATGGGTCGCAAAAAGAGCGTCTTTTAGCCCTAAATGACGAGCTAAAAATAGGCGCAGAGTTTATAGGACACACAAAAAATACAAAAGAACTCTACGCCAAAGCTAGCATTTTAGCCCTGCCTAGTAAGAGCGAAAGTTTTGGTAATGTTTTGGCTGAGTGTATTAGTTTTTATTGCGCTAGAATTTCTACCCCAACAGCAGGCGCCGGGGAGCTAATAACCCACGCAAAAGATGGTATAATCGCAAGCGAGCTAGAGTTTGCCAAAGCCTTAGAAGAGCTTATGAGAGATGAGAGCTTAAGGTCTAGCCTAGCTAAAAACGCCCTAAAACGCCTAGCAGATTTTGAGCCAGCAAAAATCGCTTTAAAATATAAAGAGCTGATTTTGAGCTAAATTTGCTATAATCACACAAAAGGATAAAAATGATATTAAACGCAATCATAGAAAAAGACGAGTTTGGCTACTTTGCCTATGTTCCAGCCCTTGAAGGCTGTGTATCCCAGGGCAAAAGCTATGAAGAAGCACTAGCGAATATAAATGAAGCTGCCAAACTCTACTTAGAGAGCATTGATGAAAAAGAAATAGCTAAAATTAGCGCAAAACACGCTAGTATCGTGCCTTTAGAAGTGGCTTTGCATGCCTGAGTATCCAAGACTTAGTGCCAAAGAAGCAGAAAAATTACTATTTGCAAAAGGCTTTGAGCTACTTAGACAAAAAGGTAGTCATAAAATTTACGCAAAAGGCTCTCTAAGGCAGATTTTGCCTCATCACTCAGGCGAGATTTTGCACCCAAAAATCGTAAAACAAGTATTTGAAATGCTTGCAAAAGCTTAAAGGACGATAATGAAAAAACTTAGTGTTTTTATATACTCTATGGCTGGTGGTGGAGCTGAGCGTGTAGTAAGCAATCTACTAAAATACCTAGTAAATCACTTTGAAATTCATCTTATTTTACAAAACAACCAAATAGACTACGAGCTACCAAAGGGCGTAAAAATCCACTTGCTAGAAAACTCTAAGCCCTTTGAAAGCGGTATTTTAAAGCTAGCAAAAATCCCTTTTCTTGCGCTAAAATACAAAGCACTTTGCCAAAACTTAGGCATTGATACGCATTTTGTGTGGATGAATCGCCCTTGCTACATCGCTGGACTTGCTCGCATTTTTGGGCTAAAAGGCGCCTTTGTTTTTAACGAATGCTCTACTCCAAGCGTGCTTTATAAAAACGCTGGTATAAAAGGTGCTGTTAGCAAAGCTCTATTAAAATGGCTCTATCCAAAGGCTGATTTTATCTACCCAAACAGCAGCGGAGCGCTAGAGGATTTGCGCGATAATTACGGCATTAGCCCTAGCAAAATGCGTGTGCTATATAATGCGCTTGATTTAGATGAGATAGAGCAAAAAGCCGCCCAGCCACTAACCGAGCTAGAAAATAAAAAGTTTTTTCTAAGCGTAGGCAGACTAGATGAGGGCAAAAATCACGAGCTTTTAATCCGTGCTTATGCTAGTCTTGGGCGCCCTGATTTGCCTGATTTGGTGATTTTGGGTCGTGGCGTGCTTGAGGCGCATTTAAGGGGCGTTATTAAACAGCTTGGCTTAGAGCAAAAGGTGCATCTTTTGGGCTTTAACGCAAATCCATATAAGTTTATGAGAGCTTGCGAGGCTTTTGTCTTTGTCTCACGCTTTGAGGGCTTTGCAAATGTGCTAATCGAGGCTATGGCGTGCGGTGCGCTAGTTATTACAAGCGAGCACAAAAGCGGCGCAAAAGAGCTTATAGGAGATGATGAATACGGTATCTTGGTGCCAGTGGATGATGAGCGTGCCACAGCTGCTGCTATGAAGCGGGTTTTGGATGAAAAAACGCTAAAAGAGCAGTACCATTCACGCTCGCTTATCCGTGCCAAAGACTTCGCTGCCTCAAAAATCGCTAGCGAACTCATAGCTGAGCTAAAAGGCTTTTAACTTTTTCTGGGGGTGTGGGGGTGTATTTTACCTTAGGAATTCTAGAATTCCATAAAAATTAGCTTTTTTAAAAATACAAAAATCTTTTTTAAATTTAACAAATATTAAGGGGGGGGGGTAAAATAAAACTTAAATTTAAAAAAAAAGATAAAGTTAAAAGAAATTAAAACAAAAAAAATGGTTTTTCTAGAAAAGTAATAAAAAACACAAATATAAAAAGTTTTAAAAAAAAATGTTAAAAAAAAAAATAAAACACAT
>CAMCEN010000011.1 GCA_945873855.1 uncultured Campylobacter sp. | reverse complement strand
ATAATGATATAATAATATTTATAGATATATATTCGGTGAGTGGTGGACCCACCACCACTCTTTTCTTAATTTTCTCTAAGCATTTTTAAAAGCGATTATTTCATCATTTAAAGACTTTTAGTTTTCTCTAATATTCTCTTAATTACAATAAATTTCTAAGTTTTTTACCAATTAGAACTACCTTTTTTTAGTTTTTTATAAAGCATTAGAGCTGCTATCATCATGCTAAAATGAAATAATAAGCCCAAAATTCTAGTTTTATTTCAGTTTTTATAGCTCGTCCATAAGTAAAAAATCTTTTAGCTTGATATGCTTAACTGTGCTAGTAGAAAAGTCTATTTCATCACTTGTGATAAGCACTTTTGTTCTTGAATTATCTAGGCTAGCAAATGCGCCTATTTCACGCTTATAGGCTTTATCCTCAGCCACGCTATAAGCGATTAAATACTCTTTGCCACCTTTAATAGCCAAAAAATCAATCTCTTTGCCGTTATTATCGTATAAAAATAGCTCATATCCCATAAAAATAAGCTCGTTGTAAATGATATTTTTTAGGTTATGCGTGATGTCCTTATCCCCTCTGCGGATCACGCTAAAAGCGATGTCTTCGTTATAGACCTTTTCAAAAAACTCTAATTTTAGCTTAGCTTTTAGGCTGTATTTTGGTAGTTTGCGGATAGCATAAGCTTCTTCTAAATGCGATAAATACTTAATTACAGTGTTTATTGAACAAGTGATTTTTTGTGATTTTATGTAGTTTAAAATGCTATTTGCACTTAGCACCCTAGCATTTGAGAGCATTGCAAAGTCCACAATTTTTTTAAAAAGCTCGGTTTTTTGATATTATACTAGCGATTAAATCATTGATAATTACCGTGCTATCAAGGTCTTTTAAGTAGGCTTTAATGATCTCATTGCTTTGGAATTCTAGAATTTTAGCAAAGCCACCAAGGCTTAGATACTCGCCCAAGCTAAAATCCTTGCCAAGCCCATTTGTGTATTCTTTTAGCTCTTTATGCACAAAAGGGCGGATATTAAAGCTTACAAAACGACCGCTATGCTAGCTATGTATTTTTCTCTTTTTATCATTTTTACTTGCTTGTTTTGTCAATTGAGAAAAACTTTTCACTTCTCTTGCTATTTTTAAAATCTAGAATTCCAAAATAAAATAGAAGCCTTATCAAGCTAAACGAGCAAATAAAAGCTCTAGGCTCTAAAAATATCCTAAGTGCTGAATAAATAAAAAAGCTTAAAATACAAGAGCATATTAATACTATGAAATACATTATTGACAAGCTTGATGAAAGAAAACGATAATGAAGCAGAAGCCTTTATATAGAGGCGATGAGCATAATAAGCTTTTAACAAAGCTTTTTGATAGCATTAGAACTTTGATGAGAGTAAATGCTAATTAATCTCAATCAAACTAAATCAAAATAAGCTAAAATAATGAATATATCGTGTTATTCTAAATCAAAATAAATCAAAAGAAACTTAAATGGTGGGTTAAGCTCACTTGTTTATATATCTCTAAAGTTCTAAATAACAATCTTTTAGCTAATTAAGTTTGTACAAGTGAGTTTAAAACTAAGTTATTTATTTTTTATTTGCTTTTTTTAAACTTTTAAAGCCAATCTCATATTATAGCCAATTTTGCTTAAAAATACTCTATGATTACTCTGTAATTACGATAAAATCATAACTTTTTAAACTTTTTAATGAATTCTAATTAAAATTTTAAACTCAAACGCTACTATATAGTAATATTTTAAAAATTTTAATGTATATATAAAAGAGTAAATTTTGTTAAAAAATAATAAATAAGCCTTATTCTAAACCATTTTTTAGTATAATCAGCCAAAAAAGGATATATGATGAACTATGAAAAAGATATAACTGAGTTAAAAAAGTGGTTTATAAATGAAAAGAACGCTGATGAGCAAGATTTTAATGATTTTTTAGAATATTGCCAGTGGCGTGGCATGCTAAATAAAGATGCTAAGTTTATTGACAAACTACCCTTTACCAAAACAAATGCTAGCAAGCTTCTAAAAGAGTTTAGCAGTCCAGTAAAACGCACAGCAAAGCTTTTGGGGCTTACTTATAAGGAATTAGCAAAAGAGCTAGGATATAGCGAACCAGCTTTAAAAAGTGCTGTTGCCAAAGACAAAGTAAGTAGCCCTATGCTAATGACACTAAATCTACTTTTAGAAAATAAAGCCCTTAAAGATGAAATACAAGATTTAAAAGCGAAGTTTAATAATCTAAAAGAAACGCTTAATTCTATAAAGTAGAGAATTTCTATAAAACTAAAAGAATTTTCTAAAATAAAGTATATATTACATACTTTGTTTATTATAAATTAAATCAATAAGAATATAATTCGTTCTAAATTTAAGAAAAAGGAACGAATATGAACGCAATCCAAACACTAGCTGATGGCTGGCTAAGTCCAAGTGACTTACAAGAACAATACGCCATCTCAAAGCCAGCCCAAGCAATACTACGCCTTAAAAAACGCCAAGAAAGTGATAGATTTCCTTTGCCTTTTACTAAGATAGGCAAGAGAATTCTCTATAAAAGAGAACAAATCGAAAACTGGCTACTTGCTAACCAAAATGGAAATATCTAGTCATGATAGCAAAGTTTAAAGATATAAAAACTCTTGATGAGTTTGCTAAGCTAGATTTAAAGTGGCTTGTTGATGGCTTTATCAAAGAGCAGACTATCACTCAACTCTTTGGTCAAAGTGGTGGTGGTAAAACTACACTTAGCCTAGCTCTAGCCAAATACGCACTTGATAATAAAAGCATAAAGCAAGTTATCTACATAGACTGTGACAATAGCCTAGCAAGTTTAAATGATAATAATGTAAGGGATTTTATTGAAAAATATAAAAATATCTTTTATTACTACCCTGATTATGAGCCAAGTCGCTTTGAGTGCGATTTTAGCTCTTGTGATGATTTTACTGGTGTGCTTTTAATCATAGATGGCACGATAAATCTCATAGATGGTGGCAAGATAAATAGTGATGAGAGTGCTATAAAGTTTATGAGATTTATAAAAGAACTAAGAGCAAAAAGACTTACAATAATCTTTCAAAATCACACCGCCAAACATGATAAATCTAGCTCAAAAGGCAATAACCAGCTAGAAAACTACTCAGATGAAAACTTCAAAACCGAAAGAATGGCTAGCATCTATACTCTCACTCCAAAAAAATACAGAATTCCAAATATCAGCCCCCTAAAAATAGAAGTAGATAAAGAAAACTTTGAGATAAAAAGCATTTGTAGGTTTAGCGAGCTTTTTAATCTAAGTGATGAGGAAAAAATGTCTATAAAGCTATGCGTGGAAATTTTAGAACAAGATGAGAGTGGTCTAAATCAAAAAGAACTTACAGCAAAGCTTTATAAAATCAAAGATGAAACACACTTTGAGATTGTTGGTAGAAACAAGCTTTGGAGTTTGCTTAAAAAGTTTGAAAATAAGCTTTTTAGCATAAAGACTGGCGAAAAGCCAAATGAGAAAATATACAAACTCTGCCAAAATAAAAATGCTGATGAGATTAAAAAGATTGTTTTAGACATGGAGGATTTGTAAAAATTCTTTTAGGGTTATTAAGGGGAATTCTCTTTCTTAGTGGTGGAGAAATTCTTTTTTATTTGGAGTGGAAATTCTCTTTTTAATGGTGGAGAATTTAGTGGTGGTTTTTGGAAAATTTGAGATATTTTTTTTGAAAAAATATTTTGGAAATTTTAGAATTTTCGCAGATAAGTGCGCAATGAAAGTTTTTTGATTTTGGTATTTTTTGTGAGAGTTTTTGCGTGAGTGGGAGGTTTTTAAAATTTTGGATTTTTGTAGAGTTCAGGATAGCTTTTTTGATATCAAAGTGTGGAACTTTGAATCAAAAAAGCATTGTCTGCGACGCTCTTAATGGTAATATGAAAGGATAAGAATGAGAGAAATAAGGCTAAGAGTTAGCGATGAAATTTATTATAGAATTTTGCTACTAATGGAGCAAAATTCTAGTAGCAAAAATGCTTTAATAAACTCAGCTCTTTTAGAGTTTTTAGATAAGGATAAAAGTGATCAGTTTTTAGACAATAACGCTCAAACTAAACTCAATCATAAAATACAAATTCCACTTAGTGATGATGAGTATAATTTGCTAAAAAATAGAGCAAAATCTCACGGATTTAGCTCTGTAAGAAAAGAGTGTAGATACCAAGTTATTAACTCACTTTATGATGAGCAGTTTTTGAATAATTACGAGCTAAAAGAGCTTAAAACCGCCACTGCGAAATTCAATAAAGTATCAAAAGATCTCTTTGAGTTCATCACGCTTTTTAAGCAAAGCAGAGAGTATGATTTTATTCAAAGCTTTAAAGGCTTTGAGCCTATAATTGATGAAATCAATCAAGCCTTGGAGAGCTATAAAAAGGATTTGGATATTATCAGCAAGAAAAGGCAAAATCGTTTGAAATAGCCAAACAGCATAATCTATCTAAAATGCTCTTATTATAAAATCATTATGATTTTAGCATTATACTAGCCAAATCAATTTTATCATTTGTCCATCCGTAAAACACAGCCGAAACTTCATTTTATGGGCGAATTCATTTTATTTTCAAACTAAAATAAAAGGAATTTAATGCCTAAGAAGTTCTTTGATGATGAGTTTAAGGCTAAAAAGGTTTGGCAAGATTATCTAAAACGATCTAAATCAGCCACTACTTTTAAAATAAGACAAGCTAAAAGCTCTAAACAAGTTAGCAATAACCCCTTTACACCACACAACGCAGAAGTAGTTATTAGAGTAACTGGCTCATCGTGTGATTTTAATCGCCTAAAAGCGAATTTGCACTATATCTCACGCAATGGAGAGCTAGAAGTATTTGATAAAGATGAAATGCGTAGCTATCAAGGCAAAGAAAGCATTGAGAGTATAGCGCAGAGCTTTAATGAGTATTATGAGATTAAAAGCAAGAAAGAATTAGAGCGTGATGATATAAAGCCAAAGCGTGAGGCACTTCATATAGTATTTTCAATGAAACATTATCACAATGCTACAACTAAGCAGATAAAAAAAGCATCAATCAATGCTATAAAGCAAATGTATCCACATAATCACTTTGTAATTGCTATGCATAACGATACAGACAATCCACATTGTCATTTAGTGCTAAAAATGATGGGCGATGATGGAGTTCGTATAAATCCTAATAAAGCTGATCTAGCAAATATGAGAGAGCTATTTGCTAGGGAGCTTAGATATATGGGGGTAGATGCCAAAGCTACTAGGAAATCAAGGGCATTTGGAGAATTAAAGCTAAATGGAAGTGAGAATTTTGGACACAAGCCTCATCATTATATGGTAAAAGACTTTGGTAAGGCTAATTTTAATTTTAATGATGAAAACGAGATGAGCTATTATGTTACATACACGACCAGTAAGGGTAAAGACATTACTATTTGGGCAAAAGACTTAGAGCGTGTAGTAAATGAGAATAATATCCAGCGTGGAGAGTATTGTAGATTTGCTATAACTGATGAAGTGCCAAGAACAATTACTATAAAAGATAAAAAACAGCCAAATATAGTGTATTCAAAGGTGGTTTATGAGAAAAAGTGGAATGTAAGCGTAGAAAATAGACTAGAAAGAGAGTTAAACCCACTTAAACGCTCATCAAAAAGCACTTATAGCACTTACGATATCCAAGCGCAAGGGCAACCAACGCACACCACGCAACAAGCCTACCAACATACAATAAACACCACGCAACCACAGCGCAAGGGCTTTGAGTGGTAATAAGCAAAGCTCATCGCTCTACTCTATCCCCCACCCCACAGCGCAATGCGCCAAGAGCGTTTTACCAGTAAGAAAAGAAAGCAATCTTACAATTTAATTTTTACTATACAAAAGAATTATCAAAAATTGCACTTGGCTCTTTAAATACCTCTATAAACTCGCTGAAAGCCTCTTTTGCCTTTTCTTTATGAGCATTGCTTTTTGTGCCAAAAATGCTACCTCTATCTACAAAAACGCCATCAAAATCCGTGCCATTTAGCATAAGCTCGCCTCTGTGTAAGCAAGTTTCTAAATAATCCCTAGCCTTGTTCTCATCTAGCTTAAACTCAGCATTAGTTAGCATGTTTTTTAATTGCTTGTTTTTCTCTTCTTCAAAATGCGCCATCCACTGCGCTGAAATATCGCTATAATCACCATTTGCTGTAATCTTATCAATAAAACTCATTATAAGCTCTTGTTTGCTTTTTAGCGTGATGTCAGCACCCAGCATTGAGCCAAGGCGTTCTTTGAAGTCTGCTATCTTTTGCCCTGAGCCCCCAAAGTCCTTGATAAGTGCTAGCAAATACTTTCTATCCACTACATAATTGCTCAAAATCTCCACTGGCACAAACTCTATATCATCGCTAATATCAGTCTTTTCTCGCTTTTGCTGCGCATGTCTGCGTTTTAGCTCATCATAGCGACTTAGTAGATTTTCTATCTCTCTATCACTTCTTAGTGCTTTTTCATCAAACTCTATAAAGTTTTTCAAAATATTTTCAAGTCGCAAAATATCGCTAAAGCATTTTATAAACGCTCTTTCATCATCCTCACTCTCAAAGCTAATTCCTCTTAGCTCATCAAACTTCGCTTTCAAAATCCCAAAATACTCATCAAAGCCCTTTACAAAAAGGCTATCTTTTTGCGTGGCGACATTGTCATTGTTCGCATATAGCCTTAGAGCGTTTTCTATCTCGTTTTCTAGGTTTAGCAAGCAGACTATATTTCCCATTTTCTTTCGCTCATCGCTTATGCGGTTTGTGCGAGAAAACGCCTGAATTAGTCCATGCATTTTTAGCCTTTTATCCACCCAAAGAGTATTTAGACACGGCGCATCAAAGCCAGTTAAAAACATATCCACCACGACTAAAATATCAATCTTTCTATCCCTTAAAAGCTCAGCTATTTTTTTATAATATTCGTTAAAATTCTCTAGTCCATAGCTAAAACCAAAATTTGCGTTAAAATCATCTATCGCCATAGCTAAAAAGCTTTTATTCTCACTCTCCAAGCCTTCAATGCTGACATTTTCTTCGCTTTGTTCGTTATTTGAGCCTGTGAAAATAATCGCTATTTTATAGCCCAAATCCGCGCTTGCTATCTGCCTTTTTAGCTCGTTATAGTATAGCTTAGCACTAGCAGTAGAGCTAGTAGCAAAAATGCTATTAAAAGCCCTTTTATGTGTCAGTCCCTCAAACTCTTTTAGCACAAAAGCGCAGTTATTTTCTATCCTGCGCTCATCATTTAGTGCACTTAGCTCATCTATACCCTCTACTTGCTCGTCTGCGCTGTCCTTTGCCTTTGCGCTGGCTGTTTTGATGATATTAAATTTCAGCACATTTTCATCTCTTATCGCTGAGATTATATTATAGGTGTGAAGTCTATCGCCAAAGAGATTTTCAGTCGTGTTATAGTAGCTATTTGCGCTAGCATTTTCATCAAATATCGGCGTGCCAGTAAAGCCAAAAATATGTGCCCTTTTAAACCGCTCTTTTATGCGCCTGTGCATATCGCCAAACTGCGAGCGATGACACTCATCTATTATGATAGCTACTTCATCATCATACACGCTAAACTCATCATTTAGAGCCTTTACTAGCCTTTGGATTGTGGTTATTACGATTTTTGCGTCTTTGTCGCCCAAAAGCTTTTTTAGAGTCTTGCTATTGTTTGCGCCGTTTGCACTACCTTTGGCAAAGTTCTCATATTCTCTTTGTGTTTGAGTATATAGGTCTTTTCTATCCACTACGAAAAGCACTTTTTTGATATTTTCTAGCCTGCTTGCTAGCACGGCTGTTTTAAAGCTAGTTAGTGTCTTGCCACTACCCGTGGTGTGCCAGATATATCCGCCAGCCTCTCTGCTACCAGCCTGCTTGCTACTAGAGTTTATACGCCCCAAAATTCTCTCGCAAGCTGCGATTTGATACGGTCTTAGCACTTTTAGATTTTTCTCGCTATCAAGCACGCAGTAGCGAAAAATCACTTCTAAAAGCGTCTTTTTGGCTAGAAATGTAGCGCAAAAGTCTTTTAAATCATCTATTTCATTATTTTTAGCATCCATCCATTTTGAGGTAAAGCCATAGTCTTTTGCTGTATTTGAAAAATACTTGCTAAAAGTGCCATTTGAGATGATAAAAATCTGCGCAAAGCCATAAATGCTATCTTCGCTCATTTGCGCCTTATACCGCTTGATTTGCTCAAAGGCATTTAGCATACTTACTCCACGCCTTTTTAGCTCTATATGCACAAGCGGAAAGCCATTTACAAGCACACTAGCATCATAGCGATTTTCGCCACTTGTGTTTCGTCTTTGCCAAATTTGATTTATGATTTGAAGTTTATTTCTGCCTAGCTCGTTTTTATCAAAGATTTTTATATTTTTATCTTTGCCATTATCTAGCTTGATTGTTAGCACATGCCCACTCTCAAAGACTATTTCGCTCTTTTCATATCTGCTTTTTTTGCCTTTTAGATATTCTTTTATCTGCGCCCACTCGCTTTGGCTAAGCTTTATATCATTTAGCTCTTCTATACATTTATGAGCATTTTGCCATAGAGAATTTTCATCTTTTATATCTGCTTTGTATTCATACTCGCCGCTATTTACAAGGTCGTTTATTAGCTCGTTTTCTAGCTCACTCTCACTTTGAGAGCTTTGCTCGCTTTGGGGAATTTTGCTGTAATCATCTAAAACTATCATTTGCTATCCTTGCTAGGGAATTCTAGAAGTCTATCTCGCCAGTATTCATACTGCTTTTGCCTAAGTTCTATTTCTTTTGGAATTCCTGCACTAAGTCCATTTGCTAGTTCATTTAAAGAATCTAGAATTCTTATTATTCTTTCTTGCTCATCAAGTGAGGGCAGGGGAATTTCTATGTTTTCAATATCATTTCGTGAAATTCTAGGTACACTTGCTTTACGAACTTTACTAAGTAATTCATTTTGTTTATTTATTAAAATATAATAAATAAAACGATTTATGACATTTTCGTTAGTTTTACAATAGAAACAATCGTCAGCAGCCCAAAAATCATCATAACTATAACCAATACTTCCAGCAGAACCACCAACTATGATAAAAGTGCTGTTTGCACTACAATTTGCTTTATCGTAATTTCCAAGTGGTTTTAAACTATTTTGATAGACTAAATATTTACCATTATTTAAGTCTTTTTTTGTTACACGAATTCCACGAACAAACTCACACACTTCGCCGAGTTTGAGAATTCTAGAATTCCTAGCATTTGTGATAAGGTGATTTAGATAGTATTTATATTGTTTTTCGCGCGCAGTTTTTTCAAGCACAAGGCTACGCACAAGGCTACTAAAACTATCTAAAACCTCTACAATCTTATTTTGAACCTCTAAACTCGGCACAGGAATTTTAATACTTAAAATAGAGCTCATTTCATGGTGTTTGATGCCAGCACCACGAAACATTTTTTCTATAATTTTTAAATTACTTTGTAAATAATAAAATATAAATTTTAAATTTACTTTGCTTGTATCTTTTGATATAGCAAGTAAATTGCCACTATCGATAAATTTACCATTAAAATATTTGATATTAGCAAAGCCGCCACTTGGCAAAGCTATAATTTCAGCTTGATTGAAATTTTTACAAATTTCGCTATTTGTATAGCCACTAAAATTTCCAGTAGAAAGCAAAAAAATATCGCCATCATCGCAAAGTAAATTTTTTAAATCAGCAGATAAAATGTGATTAAATTTAATAGTTTTTTCTTGCCACTCTTTTGGAATTCCTTTAAATTTTTTATCCCAAATGGTAAGCTCATAAAGTGGTTTGAATTCCACATTTTTACAATTTTGCTTAATAAATTCTAGAATTCTCATTATTTTAGTCCTAGTTTTGAGTGTGAGCCAAAGCGCAAGCAGTGTAAAATAAGCTCATTTTCGTTTTTTTCATATATCAAAAGTGCATTGCCTTTTATGTGGCATTCTCTCGTGCCGATAAAATCGCCTTTTAGTGCGTGGTCTTTGTATTTTGGCTCTAAAATCTCATCATTTGCTAGCTTTTCTATGACAGCACGAAGCTCGGCTATAAGCGCAGAGTCGTTTTTAAAAGGCTTTAAATCTTTTTTAAAAACCTTGTGGTATTTAATGCTAAATTTCATTTTAGCAAGTCGCTCATAAGCTCATCTACATCGCTATAAGCTTTTGAGAGATTTTTGTTATTTCTAGCTTCGTTTATCACTTTTAGCGTTTGGCTTTGCTCGGTGTGAAACTTAAATTTTTCATTTTGTTTTTTTGCTATGATTTTAGCGATTTCTAGGATTTGTTCTAAAAATGCGCTATTATTTGCACTTATTGTCAAACTTGTCATTTTATTTCCTTTTTTATAGCTCTTTTAGAATTTCATCTATTTTAGCTCTTAGTTCGTTTTGCTCTTTTAGACAAACATTAAGTTCGCTATTTACCTCA
Organism: uncultured Campylobacter sp.; assembly: GCA_945873855.1. GTDB lineage: Bacteria > Campylobacterota > Campylobacteria > Campylobacterales > Campylobacteraceae > Campylobacter > Campylobacter magnus. Next base: position 51,855 of record CAMCEN010000011.1, on the reverse strand, counting down.
TTTATATCAATTTGCTCTTTTTGCTCACTTTCAAAATACGCACTAGGGCTAAGGTTTGAGCTATTTGCGATTATTTCATCATTTGAGACCAAAGCGCAAAATTTGCTGTTCTCTCTTTTGTTATAAATATCCAAAATTCTAGCTATATTTTCATCGCTTAAATAGTTATTATTTGGCTCTTTTTCATAAAAGCTAGTGGCGTTTATAAATAGCACAGATTCATCTTTTTTACGCTTTTTAAGCACCATTATACAAGTAGCAATTGATGTGCCAAAAAATAGATTTTCAGGCAAGGCTATAACGCAGTCTATGAAGTTATTTTTTAGCATATATTCTCTTATAGTTTTTTCAGCACCGCCACGATACATAATGCCAGGAAAACATACTATTGCGCCAGTATCTTTTAGCAAATAAAGCGAGTGCATTATAAAAGCTAGGTCTGAGTAGCTTTTTGGTGCGAGTTTGCCAGCTGGACTATATCTGGGGTCAGCTACCAAAACTTCGCTATTATCGCCCTCCCACGAAGTGCTATAAGGTGGATTTGATACTACAAAATCAGCACTAAATTCTTTTATATCTAGCTTGATTGTGCTATCATCTGCGCGCGTAAATTTTGGCTCAGTGAGTGTGTCGCCATTAGTGATAGAAAAGTTTTCATAGCCTACATTGTGTAAAAACATATTTATTCTACAAAGGTTATAAGTAGTGATATTTAGCTCTTGTCCGTGCATCTGCGCTTTTATGCCTTTGCTTTGAGCTTGTTTGTGTGCTTTTATAAGAAGTGAGCCTGAGCCACACGCTGGGTCGTAGATAGTGGCACTTTTGTAGTCTTTGGCGCCATTTAGCACTAAATGAGCTAGTAGCTCGCTCACACTAGCAGGGGTGAAAAACTCACCGCCACTTTTGCCAGCATTACTAGCATACATTGACATTAGATACTCATATGCATCGCCTGCTATATCATTTATCGTATCGCCATAACTAGCAAAATCAATATCATTTATAGCTTTTAGCACTTTTGAGATGTTTTTATTTCGTGCTAGGGTGTTTGCACCAAGGCGATTTGAGTTAAGGTCTATATCATCAAAAAGCCCTTTTATATCCTCAGCACTTGCTTTGTTTTTAGCAGAATTCTCGATGTTTTTAAAAACCGATTTTAAAACCTCATTTATGTTTTCTTCGTGTTTATCAAGGTTTTTGATGATATTTGAAAAAAGCTCACTAGGCAGGATAAAAAAGCCTTTTTGGCGGACGATTTCATCCTTTGCGTCCTTTGCCTTATCGTCGCTAAGCTCAGCGTAAGCAAAGCCTGCGCCCTCAGCTTCGTTTATGTAGTTCTCCAAACTCTCGCTAATAAAGCGATAAAATAGCACTCCAAGGACATACTGCTTAAAATCCCAGCCATCTACTGAGCCTCTGAGCTCATCTGCTATTTTCCAAATTGCGCTGTGAAGTGCCTTTCTCTCCGCTACATTCATATTTTGCCTTTTTATTTTTTCTTGCTGATATTTTAGCGAAATTTTGGGGAAATTTTACGAAAAATAGATTTTTTAGGGTTTATAGTTAATCACATAAATTGAAAGTAGATTTTAACCTACTCTCAAATATTTTACCAATAAAAGAGAAATCACCATTAAGAAAGAAAGGCTATTTTATTTACAATCGCACCACTAACCCAAAGGCATTTTTTAAGGCTAATAAATATATATTAAAATTTTTAAAATTTTACGATATAGTAGCGTTTGCGGTTAAAATTTTAGCTAAAATTTATTAAAAAGTTTAAAAAGTTACGATTTTATCGTGTTTTGAAAGATTTTTGAGATATTTTGCTAGATAATCAACGGAAATTATAGCACAAAAATAGAATTTTGTGCTAAATATCCCTTAAAAAAGTGGCTCAATATTATTTAAATAATTAGCATACCACTCTAAAAGTGTGCGTTTTTGCTCTATTGTAGCTTTTTCTCTCTCGTATGAAAACTTAACTGGATTGTATTCTTTATGCGCTAGCACACTCTCAATAGCCTCTTCGCTTATACCCATTTGAAGTAGTTCAGCCTTGTGTAAAGAACAAATCGTGCGAAATGTAGCACGAAAACCATGAGATGTGACCTTGCCATTATATTTATCTTTGCCTCCTAGGTTGCGAATTGCCTTGCTTATACTATCTCTGTGTAGATGTCCAGCCATTGTGTCAGCTGGAAACACAAACACACTATTACCGCTAAAAATCTGCTGTTCTTTAAGCACTTTTAGAGCGTAAGAACAAAGTGGAATTTTGTGTTCGCTTTTGGCTTTCATTTCAGTAGCCTGTATAGTCCAAATGCCGTTTTCAAGGTCTATATCACTCCACTTAGCACTTGCTGTATTTATAGGGCGATTGCCACAAATAATTTGTAAGTATAAAGCTCTTTTTGTTTGTAAATCAAGCCTATTATCGTTTTTAAGGTCAATTATAAAGCTTTTTATATCGCTCTCATTTGTCAGCGCTGGATATCTAGTATCTATTTGATTGTCCAAATTAAACCTGCTTGAAGTAGGAAACTCATCATGTAAGCCATCGCTTGGATTATGCTCTATATATCTATCTTTTAGGGCTATTTTAAAGACAGCATTTAGCTCATTTATAAGGCGATGAATTGTTTCTAGTCTACTCTTTCTTGGATTATTTGGATTAAAAATGGCATTAAAAATTGCTAAAAGCTCGCTATATTTAATACCTTTTACATCACGGCTAGCCAAGCTTGGCATCAAATAATTATTAGCTATATCAACTATTTTCTTTAAATAGCTATCTTTTAAACCTCTTTTTTGCTTTTGAGTTATGTGTAGCTCAAAAAGATTTTTGAATAGATATTTGTCGTTTTTACCCTTAATGGTAGCCATATCTTTGCCACTTTCTAGCTCTTTAAGTAGTTTTGTGGCATCACGCCTAGCATCAGCCACACTATAAATACCCTCACGGAATTCTTTTATTTTAATGTAGTGCTTATTATAGTATAAACTAAAAGTTTTCATTTTAGTCTTTTCATACACACAGACATAAAGCTCTTTTGGGCTACCAACTACTTTTTTGTAATCTTTACCTATAAATTCTAATAGCCTAATATCTTTATCAAGCAAGTAAGCTTTTGAAATATTCGCCATTTTAGCCCCTTTTTTTTATAAAAGTGAGTTATTAACTTCTAAGTGAGTTAATAACTAAGCTAATTATTCTACAACAAAAGCTAATCAATGTCAATCAATCTAAATCAAACTAAGCTAAGATAATGAATATATCGTGTTATTCTAAATTATTGTAAATCAAAAGAAGCTTAAAATAAACTGAAATGGTGGAGTTAAGCGGGATCGAACCGCCGACCTCTTGAATGCCATTCAAGCGCTCTCCCAGCTGAGCTATAACCCCAAAATAAATATCGTATTTTAGCAAAAAAATCTTAAATTTGAGCAAGTTTTAAGAAAATTTTGCTATAATTTTACTCTTTAATTGCCCAGGTGGTGGAATGGTAGACACAAGGGACTTAAAATCCCTCGGCCTTTTGGCTGTACCGGTTCAAGTCCGGTCCCGGGCACCACTTATATTTTCTTTAATTTTCTCTAAGCATTTTTAAAAGCGATTATTACATTTTAAAAGATATTGAGATTATATAAAAATTAAGTTTAAGCGGTATAAGTAAATTCTAGAATTTCTAAGGTAAAATCTAGAATTTCTAGGAATTCAAGTTCGGGAATTCTAGAATTCCCAAGACTAAAATACCCCCACCCCGGGCCAGCGGATGTGAAGCAAAAATCTAGAATTCCCAAGGCAAAATCTAAAATTCCCTAGAGAATTCCAAAAGAAATTCTAGAATTCCTAAGCTAAATTCTAGAATTCCTAGGATTTTGCGATAAAAACTATTTTGCTAGCAGTTCTTTTACTATATTTGTAAAATCCTCTTCGCTTTTTATCTGGCTATTTTCTAGCACATATTTGCCATTTACCACAAAGGCTGGCGTGCCCACGATTTTAGCTACTTCTAGCCCCTGGGCACTTCTTGCTAGATACGCTTTGCCAGCGTCGCTTTGGCTGTAGTTTTGGATATCATTTATGCTTACTATATGCCCAGCTTTTTCAAAGATAGCAAGGGCTGGTGCGTAGAACTCATCAGTGCTCTTAAAGCTTGCTCTAAGCACAAAAGTCGCCTCAAAATACGCATCCATAATGCTCTTTGTCACGCTGCCCTCATCTGTGATAGCAGCTTCATTTTTAGTATCTATTGCCCCTGCAAAAGCCAAAATCTTAGCAAAATCAGCTCCAAAAGGCGCCATTTGCTCCACTTGCCACACCTCTACACTAGCACCAAGCTTCTTAGCATTTGCTAGAGTGTGGGCTTTGTGATGATTATAGCAGTGAATGCAACCATAGCTAAAGACCTCTATTACGCTATTTTCAGCGTTTTGAAACTGGATATTATCAGGCAGCTCTTTATATTTAGCTCCAAAAACTGCGCTAGAGAGTGCAAAACTAGCAATTAGCGCAAAAAATATTTTTTTCATTTTCTCTCCTTTATAAATGTGCGGATGTTCTGAGCCACTAGCTCCATTAGCGTTTTTCTAGCCTCCACACTAGCCCAAGCGATATGTGGGCTAAGGCTAAGTCTGTCTTTGCGAATGACTTTTAAAAACGGATGATCCTCCCTCATCGGCTCACGCTCAAGCACATCACTAGCAAAGTAAATCTCACGCCTATCGATCTCATCGGCAATCGCCTGCTCGTCTACGATACCGCCACGGCCGTAGTTTGCTAAAATTGCGCCGGTTTTTAGCTTAGCGATTTCTTTTGCGCCAAAAAGTCCTTTTGTATGCTCATTTAGCGGAGCGTGAATGCTGATTATATCGCATTTTAGCGCAGTCTCAAAATCCACTTGTCGCCACTCTTTATTATCGTTTTTGCCTGATGTAGAGTAGTAGCACACCTCGCAGCCAAAGGCAGCAGCGATCTTTGCTACTGCTTTACCGATATCGCCAAGCCCCACCACGCAAAAGCTCTTGCCAGCAAGCTCGCGAATCGGCAGCTTTAAATGCGCAAAAAGCTCTGAGCCTGCCCAGCCGTTTTTGCTAGTGCAATACTCATTATAATAAGCCGTGTGATTAAGCAGAGCAAGAAGATTAGCAAAGCATTGTTGTGCCACGCTATTTGTAGAATATCCTGCTACATTTTTTACCACAATTCCTAGCTCTTTGGCTGCTTCTAAGTCTACATTATTCATCCCAGTTGCAGTTAGCGCAATAAGCTTGATTTTGCTACCGCTTAATAGCTCTCTATCCATCACTACTTTATTTGTGATGATGATATCAGCGTCTTTTGCACGCTCGGCTCGCTCTTTATACCTAGTAATTCCATAGCTAGTAAACTCACCAAACTCTCTAAAAATGCTCACATCGCTATCAGGCCCTAGCGTATCACGATCAAGCAAAACTACTTTTAGTTTTTCACTCATATTTTCCACCTTTTAAATAAATTATTTTTTATATTTAAGCAATCAAGCCACTTGCCGATGATGAAATTCTCAGCGTCATTTAGGCTTAAAGGCTTGCTATAATGCGCTATCATAGGCGGCGCAAACATCACGCCAAGTCCGCTTAGATCGCTCATATGCTTTATAGACAGCGGCGAAAAGGGCATTTCTCTTGGGGCGATGATTAACTTTCTTTGCTCTTTTAGCATGACAGCAGCAGCCCTTAGAAGTAGATTATCACAGATTCCAGCAGCTACTTTTGCTAGGGTGTTTGAGCTACAAGGTGCGATTATCATCGCCTCATAGCCGCTGCTGCCGCTAGCTGCAGCGTCCCACATATTGCTTTGGATATCTATTTTTTCATCCAAAAACTCTTCAATTTGCAAGAAGTTTTCATTAGGAATTCTAGAATTCCCTAGATTTTCATTAGGAATTCTAGAATTCTCTAGATTTGCTTTAGGAATTCTAGAATTCCCCAAATACTCCCACGCTTTTTCACTTTTAAATGTTACTCTTGCGCCATCGCTTATTATAGCGCAGACTTCGTGCCCAGCAGCTAAGATTTCATTTGCTGCTTTTATGCCAAGATGAACACTACTTGCGCCGCTAATTCCTACTATGATTTTCACACTATTATATGCCCTACAAACTTTGAGTAATTATCTATGATTTCTCCGCCTTTGCGAAAGCCCAAGGCACAGCCCTCAAAGGCAAAAAACACGCCTGCTTGATACTTTTGCCCTTTTGCGTCTTGTGGCAATTCTGTGTATTCTTGGTATAAAAACTTTTGATTGCCGTATTCTCCATCATTTTGCGCTAGTATCTCTCCATTTGCGCCCAGCACACTTACATTAGCACCTTCTCTTGCTAAAAATGGTTTTTTTACGCAGGTTTTGCCAGAAAGTGGCTCATAAGAGCTTTCTAAAAGCAAGGGATGATTTGGGTAGAGATCCCACAAAATCTTCATTATGCCCTTGCTTTGAAATAGCAGAGTATAAGCAGGATTTAGTATGATTGCTTTTTGGTTTGCGATGATGTTTTCTAGTCTCAAAGCTAGCTCGCCTTCTTCAATAGCTATGCTCTCCCAAGGGATAAGTTTAAACAAAAACTCATAATTTTCGCCCTCCATAAACACGCCGTTTTCATCATCAAAGGCGATTTCGTGGATATAAGCAAAGCGAGTTTTATACCCAGCGTGCGTGGCTGCTGCTTGAAGCAATCTAGTAGTCTGCTCGTCTTCTACGCTGCCTTCCAAGCAAGTAAAGAGAATCTTAAAATCATTTTGCGCTAGCATATCCTCAAAGCCGCTAGTATCATCATCAAGCGTTAGTAGTCTTTTGAAGTTTTCAACTAATCCATCAAACAAGTCATTAAACTGCGCACTCTCATCAAGTCCATTTTGCTTTAGCATCGCCCATTGTAAAATCGCAGTCTCAAAGACAGCCGTTGGCGTATCAGCATTAAACTCAAGTAGTTTTATAGGCTTACCATCAATGCCACCAGCAAAATCAAAACGACCATATAAATGCCAGTGAACATCATTTTCCCAGCTTGCTTTTATTAAATTTACTAGATTATATGGAATTCCTAGTTCGTGAAAAAGATTATTATCTATCACATACTGGGCTGCGGCTACAAACATATCATAAAGCTCATTTGCTGCCTCGTAGTAGCGTTCGCACTCTTCGCTACTAACCTCTACAAGCTCGCCAGGCACATAGCGGCTGCCGTCAATGTCGCTATGCCACGCAAAGCCTATGCTTTCTAAATAATCATTTTTAAGTGGTGCAATTTGTTGTATTTTCATCTTTTGCCTTTTGATTTTTTGCTATTCTACTAAAAATTTACGAAATTTTAGCAAATAAAGAATAATTTTTGCTAGAATTTCGCAAAAAATTTTCTTTAAGGACAAAGATGAATCCTATCCTAAACACAGATAGTTACAAACTCTCGCACTACTTACAATACCCACCAGAGCTAAAATTTATTAGCTCATACATTGAAAGCCGTGGTGGCAGGTGGAATAGGGTAATTTTTTATGGTTTGCAGGCTTTTTTAAAGGCGTATTTAAGTCAAAAAATCACCGCTGATGATATAAAAGAAGCAAAAGAGTTTGCCGCCCCACATGGTCTGCCTTTTAATGAAAAAGGCTGGGAATATATACTAAAAGAACACGGCGGTGCCCTGCCACTTCGCATAGAAGCAGTAGCTGAGGGCTCTGTTGTGCCTACTGAAAATGTCCTAGTTCAGATGCAAAACACAGACGCTAATGTTCCTTGGCTTGTTGGCTGGGTGGAGACTGCGCTACTTAGAGCCATTTGGTATCCAGTAGCAGTAGCTACAAATAGCTATTTTTGTAAAGAGCTAATAAGCCGTTTTCTAAGCGAGACTGGCACGCCAAGCGAGATTGATTTTAAGCTACATGATTTTGGGGCTAGGGGAGTTTCTAGCTTTGAGAGTGCTGGTATAGGAGGCTCAGCTCATTTACTAAACTTCAAGGGCTCAGATACGATTTCAGGTGCTTTGTTTGCTAGGCAGTTTTATGGGGCAGATATGGCTGCTTTTAGCATACCAGCTAGCGAGCACTCTACCATGACAGCATGGGGTAAAGAGCGTGAAAATCTAGCTTATGCGAACATGAGCGAGCGTTTTGGAGATAGTGTTTTTGCCTGCGTGATTGACAGCTATAATATAGAAAATGCGATTTTAGAGTGGAGCAAGCTCATGCCAAGCATAAAAGAGCGTGGCGGCAGAGTCGTCCTTCGCCCTGATAGTGGCAATCCAGTAGCTATGGCTATACTTTGTATTGAAAGGCTTATTGAGCTAGTTGGGGCTAGAAAAAATGAAAAAGGCTATCTTGTTTTGCCTGATTTTGTGCGTGTTATATATGGCGATGGCATTGAGCTTGAGCGCATCGGAGATATTTTAGGCGAGCTTAAAATGCGTGGCATTAGTAGCGATAATATCGCTTTTGGTATGGGTGGGGCTTTATTGCAGCATCTTAGCCGTGATACTCTGCGCTTTGCTATGAAAGCCTCAGCTGTCTCAAAAGACGGCATAAACTGGCAAAATATAGCAAAAGAGCCTATAAGTGATCCAAGCAAACACTCTAAGCCAGGCAGGCTAGCTCTCGTGCGTGATGGTAAGCACTGGAAAACCATACGCTTAGATGAGCTAGCAAGCGAGCAAAATCAGCTTGTGCCAGTATTTGAAAACGGCAAAATACTGCGCGAATATAACTTTGAAGAGATTAGAGCTCGCATAGCAAATGGCTAAATAAAAGGGCTTTTTGCGCCGATATAGAGCCAAAGGAGCTAAATATGGAAATACAAAATAATCTCTCAAATGCAAGCAACATCATAGTATCAAAACCTAGTAGAGAAAACCTTGGCGATGATGAGAAAACTGGCTTAGAGCGAGTAAGCGAAGCCATAGAACAAGGCAGGCAAATGCGCGAGGCTATAAGTGGCGATGATGAAGATGATGAAAAAGAAAGTAGCGCAGGTAGTAGTGGAACGAGCGAGCTTGCTAAGAGCATAGAAAAAATGATAAAAGTCCTTGAAAAGCAAATAAAAGCTCTAATGAGCCAGCTTAGCAAAACTGATGATATGGAGCAAAAACAAGCCCTACAAAGCCAGATTAACGCCTTACAATCGCAAGTGATGAAAATGCAAGCCCAGCTACTAGAGCTTGGCGGCGATGTGCTAAGCATAGAAGCCTAGGAATTCTAGAATTCCCTAAAATTCGTCATTGTGGGGGAGTAGAGGGAGTAATCTCTTTTTAGGGAATTCTAGAATTCCCTAACCGCAAAAAAGCCCTAGGGAATTCTAGATTTAGCGCAGTGTTTTTGGCTTGCGGCAGCTGTAAAAAAGCCCTAAGCAATTCTAGAATTCCCTAAATAACTACTTAAAATAAAAAGTAAAATTTGCCTAAAATCTCTATTATTTTTGCTATAATTTTGCTTTCACAAAACCAAAAAAGGATAAAAAAATGTTAAAGCAATTTTTCGCACTAAGCGCAGTTATCGCAGTTTTTAGCGGCTGTGCTACTATAAATAAGCAAGAATACGCCCAAGAAATAGAAATCCGCAGCCTACCTAGCAACGCAACACTTGAACTAGTAGACCACACAAGCGGCGAGCGCAAGGTACTAGGCAAAACCCCTATTAGCATAGATATCAAAAAAGAAGGCGGCTTCATGAAAAGCCGTCGCTACAGCATAATACTCGCAAAAGAAGGCTACAAAACAAGAGAGTTTGCGCTAGATGCTGATGTAAACGGCTACTACTCGTGGGGCAATCTACTAGGCCCTGGCATCATCGGCTGGGCTATCGTAGACCCTACAACTGGTGCTATGTGGGAGTATAAAGCCGCAAAAGCCGAGTATGTAATAAACACAGAAGGCGGCATCGAAGTCATGCTAGAAGACGATGTAGCCGCACAAAAAGCCCTTCGCAAGAAAAAATAATATTTTCATCTAGAATTCCCAGGAATTCTAGATGAAATCGCTAAAATTCATAAAAACCCCTTGACTTACATTAGGTGTAATGCTGTATAATCCTAAAAAATCTACAAAAGGAGCAAAAATGAGTGATTTTAAAAATGTAAAAGCTGGCGAGCGTGTGCCTTTTAAAAGCTATGCTGTAGCTGATAAAAACGCAAAGTTTAAGCTTTGGCAAGGTAGTCGTCATCCTATGGGCGAACACGATATAATAATAGAAATCAAATACTGCGGCATCTGCCACAGCGACATCCACAGCGCAAAAAGCGAGTGGCACGAGGGCATCTATCCTATGGTGCCAGGACATGAGATAGCTGGGCAGGTTGTGGCTGTGGGATCAAAAGTAACGAAGTTTAAAGTAGGCGACTTTGCTGGAGTTGGCTGCATGGTAAATGGCAAATGCGGCTGTCCGGCATGCTCTGCTGATATGGAGCAGTACTGCGAGGAGGGCAAAACGGTCTTTACCTACGACTGCGCTGATATCTACCACGGGGGTGAGCCTACATATGGTGGATATAGCGATAATATCGTCGTTCGTGATGAGTTTGCCGTAACTGTGCCAAAAAGTGCTGATCTAGCCAGAGTTGCGCCGCTGCTTTGCGCTGGGATCACGACATACTCGCCGCTAAAACGCTTTGGCATTCGCCCTGGGCATAAAGTGGCAATCGCTGGCTTTGGCGGACTTGGGCTAATGGGTGCAAAATACGCACTGGCAATGGGCGCTGAGGTTAGTATCTTTGCTAGAAATCGCAAAAAAGAAAAAATCGCAAAAGAGTTAGGCTGTAAGGCTCTGTATGATAGCACAGATGCTAGGGCCATAGGTGAGCGTTTTGATTTTATACTTTGTACGATCCCTGCAAATTATGATTTGAGTGCTTATGTTAAGCTTTTAAAACACGGTGGAGAGTTTTGCGTGGTGGGCTTGCCGCCGCTTGGCGAGCGTCCTAGTATGGATGTGGCAGAGCTTGTTTTTGCTGGGCAAAAGAAGCTCTCAGGTTCGTGTATAGGCTCTATGAAAGAGACTCAAGAAATGCTTGATTTTTCTTTAAAAGTAGGAATATTGCCAGAAATTCAAGTGGTTAAGGCAAATCAAATTGACTGGGTTTATGAGCAATTACTAAGCGGTGCTGGCGATTTTCGCTATGTAATTGATATGAGTACATTATAAGATTCTAGGGAATTCTAGAATTCCTAAGCTAAATTCTAGAATTCCTAGCAACTTTAAATAAGAATTCTAGAATTCCTAAGCTAAAATCACTAGGAATTCTAAAATTCCCAAGGTAAAATCTAAAATTCCTAGCATAAATCTAGAATTTCTAGCTTCGGTCGCTTTGCTCCCTCGCAATGACACAGGGAATTCTAGAATTCCATATAGAGATCCTCGGGTCAAGCTGGGGGATGACATAGTAGGGAATTCTAGAATTTTCTAAGCTAAAATCACTAGGAATTCTAGAATTCTCAAGGCAAAATTTAAAATTCCCAGCATAAATCTAGAATTTTTAGAGATTGCTTCGGTCGCTTTGCTCCCTCGCAATGACGCAGGGAATTCTAGAATTTCATATAGAGATTCCCCAGTCAAGTTGGGGGATGACATAGTAGGGAATTATAGAATTTCTAAGCTAAAATCACTAGGAATTCTAGAATTCCTAATCTAAAAACTAGAATTCCTTAAATAAATTCTAGAATTTATAAGCTAAAATCTAGAATTCCTAATCTAAAAACTCTAGAAATTCTAAAATTCCTAGACTAAATTCTAGAATTCTTAAGCTAGAATTCCTAGACTAAAATCTAGAATTTCATATAGAGATTCCCCAGTCAAGTTGGGGGATGACATAGTAGGGAATTCTAGAATTTCTAAGGCAAAAACACCAAAATTCTAGAATTTCTACTAGGAATTCTAAAATTCCCAAGGCAAAATCTAAAATTCCTAGCATAAATCTAGAATTTCTAGACTAAAATCTAGAATTCCTAAGTAATTAACTTAAAAAATACCCCCATAACCCCCAAAACACGCACAAGTTAAGAGTGTTAATTAGAAGTTTTTTTGTTCTTTAAAAAGTAAGATTAAAAGCGAAATATAGCAATTTTTGCTTAAATATTTTTAAAAATAAACAATATTTGGTTTTTGGAATTTTTATTATAAAACTCCAAAAACCAGCCTTTTAGCAAGGCATTTCAATCATTTCCCACGGCAAGCCATTTGCGTTTAGCTCGTCCATAAATGGCTTTGCTTCAAACTCTTCCATGTTAAATACACCCTTGCCTGTCCAAATGCCCTTTGCTACTAGCTTTGCGCCTATCATCGCAGGCACGCCAGTAGTGTAGCTTACAGCCTGAGCGCCAGTCTCAGCATAGCAGTCTTCATGCTGGCAGACATTGTAGATATAGACTTTGCGAGGCTTGCCGTCTTTGCTGCCACTTATCACGCAGCCTATGTTTGTGCGGCCCTTAGTCCTTGCGCCAAGCGTGGCAGGATCAGGCAGTAAGGTCTTTAAAAACTGAATAGGCACGATTTTTACGCCATTATGCTCGACTTCGTCAATGCGAAGCATACCGACATTTTCTAGGCATTTCATATGGCGCAAATAACTCTCACCAAAGGTCATAAAAAAGCGAATTCTTTTTAAGCTTGGGATATTTTTAACAAGGCTTTCTAGCTCTTCGTGATACATTAAATAGCTCTCACGCTCACCGACCTTTGGATAATCCCAGCTAAAATGCTCGCTTAGAGGCTTGGTTTCTATCCACTTGCCATTTTCGTAGTAGCGGCCTTTTGCACTTACTTCACGCAGGTTTATTTCAGGATTGAAGTTTGTAGCAAAAGGATATCCGTGATCGCCCGCGTTACAATCTAATATATCAATCTCAGTAATCTCATCAAAAAGATTTTGCTTAGCATACGCACAAAACACATTTGTAACACCTGGATCAAAGCCAGAGCCAAGCAAAGCCATGAGACCAGCATCCTTAAACTTATCATGTCTTGCCCACTGCTCTTTATACTCAAAGTGCGCAGTATCAGGATGCTCGTAGTTTGCGGTGTCAATGTAGGGAATTCCAGCCTTTAAGCAAGCATCCATCAAAGTAAGGTCTTGATAAGGCAAAGCTAGATTTAGCAGCAAATCAGCTTTTATTTCTTTAATAAGGTCTGCGACTGCGGCTGTATCATCAGCATTAACCTCGGCTGTGGCTATATCCACGCCCACTCGCTCTTTTATGAAAGCAGCTATTTCATCGCATTTGCTCTTTGTTCTGCTTGCTAGCGTGATTTTAGAAAAAGCCTCGCCCTTTGCCATAGTCATTGCTGATTTTACCGTAGCTACACGCGAGACGCCACCTGCGCCGATTATTAGTAAGTGTTTCATTTTTGCCCTTTTACGAAATTTTGCGGAATTCTAGTTTAAACGCACTTAATAAGCAATAAAATCTAGTATTTTTTCAAGATTTCATTTAGCCAGTTAGCGACTACTGGTGCTAGCTTTGCGTGGTCTTCTTGGCTTAAATGAACGCCGTCTTTTTCCTTAGCTTTACCTATGATTTTTATAGCGTCTATAAAAAATGCGTTATTTTCATTTGCGATTTTTCTTAGCTCATCGTTAAAGGCCAAAGAGTATGATTTTAGCACCTCTGCGCCCTTTTCATCGCCAAAATCTAGCAAAGGTGGAGCGATGATGAGTAGGCCTTTTATGCCTTGTTTTTTAGCATAAGTGATAAAATTGCTAAAAGCCTCTGCTGCCATATCTGGCTTTGCACCGATTAAAAGGTCATTTGTGCCTAGCATAACGACTAAAATATCGGCTCTCTCAGCCTTTAAAGTCTCTTTTAGAGCCTTAAAGCCGTTAAAATGCTCGCTAGGAAAATCAAGCCCTATCGTGCGACCTGGCAGCGCATTTACCCTAATATCAGCTTTTTTATTTAGAGCTTTTGAAGCAATAGCCCAATATAGCTTGTTTTCATCGTGCGCACCACCTTGATTATCAGTAGTGCCAAAGGTGTTTGAATCGCCAAAAATAAGCACTTTTGGCTCGGCACAAAGCGCACAAAGCCCAAGGCAAAGTAGTAGTAGTTTTTTCATAACTCTCCTTTTAAATCCCAGTTTATAGGGGAAATTCCGTGATTTTGTAAGTAGGCATTACACTTTGAAAAGGGTCTTGAGCCAAAAAATGCGCCTCTTGCTAGCGGGCTAGGGTGAGCAGCGCAAAGCACTAAATGCTTAGAGCTGTCAATCAAACTTGCTTTGCTTTTAGCAAAATTCCCCCAAAGCATGAAAACTAGGTGTTCTTTTTGTTGGCTTAGAGTGCTTATCACAGCGTCTGTAAAGACCTGCCAGCCAAAAGTGCTATGAGAATTGCTAGCTCCAGCATTTACGCTAAGCGTGGCATTTAGCAGCAGCACCCCTTGTCTTGCCCAAGGTGATAAATCACCGCAAAAGCCGCTACTCTCAATACCAAGGTCGCTACTAAGCTCTCTAAAGATATTTTTAAGACTTGGTGGGATTTTCACGCCCTTTGGCACAGAAAAGCTTAGCCCCATCGCCTCGCCTTCGTTAATATACGGATCTTGCCCTAAAATTACGCATTTTACAGCGTTAAATGGCGTTAGATTAAAAGCATTAAAGATTAGATTGCTTGGTGGATAGACTTTGTGCGTGGCTTTTGCTTGTAGTAATTTTGCTTTTAGCTCGCTAAAATAAGGGCTTAAAAACTCAGCCTTTAAAGCCTCTTTCCAGCTTGGCTCAATTTTGATATTTTCAAGTGTTATAGAGGTATTCATAAATAAAAGGGTGGAATTCTAGAATTGCTTAGGGAATTCTAGAATTCCTTGTGATTATAGAGCTTTTTTTGCTAGCTCTACGACTTTAGCAAATGCGGCTGCATCGCTCATAGCTAGGTTTGCAAGCACTTTGCGGTCTAGCTCGATATTTGCTTTTTTAAGCCCGTTCATAAAACGAGAATAGCTAATATCATTTAGGCGGCATCCAGCATTGATACGGATGATCCAAAGACGGCGGAAATCACGCTTTTTAGCCTTTCTGTCACGGAAGGCATAGACTAATGAGCGCTCTAATTGCTCTTTTGCTTTTCTAAAATGTTTGTGGCGTGCGCTGAAAAATCCACGCGCTAATTTTAAGACTTTTTTATGTCTTCTGCGGCGAACTACGCCTGTTTTAACTCTTGCCATTTTATTATCCTTTTATGTGTGGCGCCCTTTAAAAGGGACTTTGCCAAAGCGGCGGTTAAATTAAATCTAGAATTCTAGAATTTAGAATTCTAAAAAAACCTCTTTTATTTGCAAAGCATTTTGCGAACGCTAGCTTCGTTTGTGCTATCTACATATTGAGAGCTGCGAAGATTGCGTTTTCTTTGCGGTGATTTTTTAGTCAAAATGTGAGAGCGAAACGCTGAACCGCGTTTGATCTTATTTTTGCCTAATTTAAAGCGTTTTGAAGCGCTTTTTACCGTTTTCATTTTTGGCATTTGCGTATCCTTTCTTGCTAAAATAAAACTTGCAATTATAGCTAATTTTGCTTAAATTATGCTTTTTGTATCTTAAAAATAGCGAATTTTAGTGTGGGCTTAGTGTGCCAAAAGCTGGCTGTGTGCGGCGGGCGCAAGATAGAGCAAAGAGAGAACAAATAGTTCATCGCAGCGCTAGCACATAGCTAGATTTTGGTGCAATAAGTCCGCAATAACAATTTGCTAATTTTTGCCACGCTCTATCATTTTTATCGCAATTTGTAGCACTTCTATTGCTGCTGGGGTTATGCCACTGATTTGAAGTGCTGAGCCAAGCGTGGCTGGGCGGTGAGCTTTTAGCTTTGCTCTTACTTCATTGCTTAGACTTGGCACAGCATCGTAGTCTAGCATACTTGGTATTTTGCTATCATACAAAGCACGCATTTTTGCTACTTCATCTTGTTCTTGTAAAATGTAGTTATGGTATTTTGCCTGTGTTAAAATCTCATCAATGCTCTCTTCATTTAAAGGCGCAAAAAACTCATGTAAAGCCCTTAATTTCTCAGCATTAAAGCTTTTTCTAGCCACGATTTTTTGTAGGCTTGCGTTTGCGTTTATTTTTTCTTCGCCAAGGCTTTCTAGCATAGCAAGTGTGGCTTTATTTGGCGTTACAATGGTGCTTGTAAGTATCTGCATACCACGCTCTAGCTCATTTTTTAGAGTTCTTACACGCTGTATTTGCCCCTCGTCAATTAGCCCAAAATCATACCCATACTCACTAAGGCGCAAATGCGCATTGCTCTCACGCAAGAGCAATCTAAACTCAGCCCTGCTTGTAAACATTCTATAAGGCTCGTTTGTGCCCTTTGTAACTAGATCGTCAATCAGCACACCTATATATGCCTCGTCCCTGCGCAAAACAAAAGGCCGAGCCCAACGAAGTGCTAAAACTGCGTTAATGCCTGCCATTAGCCCTTGTGCGGCTGCCTCTTCGTAGCCTGTGGTGCCATTTATCTGCCCTGCTAGATAAAGCCCCTTTATAGCCCTAGTCTCTAAGCTATGAAATAGCTGCGTAGGCTGGGCAAAGTCATACTCCACAGCATATCCTGGGCGAGTGATTTTAGCATTTTCTAGCCCTTTAATCGATCGTAGCATAGCGACTTGGACATCATAAGGCAGGCTAGTTGAGAGTCCATTTAGATAGTACTCGCTAGCATCTTTTGTCTGTGGCTCTATAAATACATGGTGGCGAGAACGCTCAGAAAACTCATAAATCTTTGTCTCTATGCTAGGGCAGTAGCGTGGTCCAGTGCTAGAAATCTGCCCTGTAAACATCGGTGCTCTATGAAAGTTTGAGCGGATTATCTCATGTGTTTGCTCGTTTGTGTATGCCACGTAGCAAGGTAGCTGCTTTGGCGCAAAGCTCTCACGCTTGGTGCGAAAGCTAAATGGACTTGGTCTTTCATCGCCGCCTTGGCACTCTAAAACGCTAAAATCAATGCTCCGCCCCAAAACCCGTGGGCAAGTGCCAGTTTTTAGCCTGCCTAGCTCGATTCCTAGCCCCCTTAGGCTTGCGCTCAGCTCAGAGCTAGCTAGCTCGCCCACTCGCCCTGCGCTTTGTGTGTTTTGCCCTACATGGATCACGCCTTTTAAAAAAGTTCCTGTGGTAATTATGAGTTTTTTACAGCTATATTCGTTGCCTATACGTGTTTTAATGCCTTTTACTTCGCCTTTGCTAGTTAAAATCTCAGTGGCAATTTCTTGGCTTATATCTAGATTTTGCGTGTTTAGCAGTAGATTTCGCATGTATATGCGGTATGCGTCCATGTCTATTTGAGCTCTTGAGCCACGCACAGCAGCGCCTTTGCTCTCGTTTAATATGCGAAACTGCAGCCCTGAGCTATCTGTGGCTAAGCCCATCACGCCACCAAGAGCGTCAAGTTCTTTTACCAAATGCCCTTTAGCAAGGCCGCCTATTGCTGGGTTACAGCTAGCAGCGCCGATTTGTTCGCATAAAGTGGTGATAAGTAGCGTTTGTGCGCCCATTTTTGCGCTTGCGTGAGCGGCTTCGATGCCGGCGTGGCCGCCGCCGATGACAATTACATCATAATTCATAAATTACCTTTATAATAAGGCTTCGTCTCGCACACCTGCTGCGACTAAACTTCACTCACACTTCGCTTGACGCACGCTTAGTGCGCCTGCACTCGTGTTCGCTCAGTTTAGCCACATCAGGCGCACGATACTAGAAGCCTTAAATTATCTATTTTTTTGGAATTCTATTAAGAATTCCGTAAGAATTCCGTAGGAATTCTAGAATTCTAATAAAAACTTGGTAAATTTTCTTTAAAAATTTCTAGCACTTCAAGTTCGTTTTCTTTTATACAAAATGTAATAACATAGCCTTTAAAGATTATATCTCTTGTGTTTTCATCACCCAAAAACTCGTTTTTTCTATGCTTTTTTGGCATAAAAGTAGCACTTTGAATAGCAGCAAAAACATCATCTGCGAACTTATCGGCCCTTGCCTCGCTATCCTTAGCGATAAAATCAACAATTTTACCTAAACTTTCTATAAAATGCTCAGTTAAAATTATATTCATTTATGCCTTGGCTATGCGTTCTTTTATCATTTTTCTGGCTTCTTTAATGCTGTAATGCTTGAGCTTACCAGCCTTGCTTAGCTCATAGACTTCTTTTAGTCTTTTCGCGTCATCATCGCTAAGATAATTTTTTACAACTATATCACTATTTGCGACAATTTTATCCATTTTTTGCCCTTAAAATTCTAGATTTTTCGCAATTATAACAAAAATTTTACTATAATTGCGCTATGTTTAATGGTTTAATAAAAGATTTTGGAAAAATTATCTCAAATGATGGTAAAACGCTAAGTATTGCTTCTAAGCTAGAGGTGAGCATGGGGGCTTCTGTGGCGGTAAATGGTGCTTGTCTAAGCGTGGTAAAGTATGATAGCAAGGGCTTTTGCGTGGAGCTTAGTAGCGAGAGTGCTAGCCACCTTGCGCTTGAAAATCTATGTAGTGGCGCCTTAGTTCATCTTGAGCCTGCCTTGCGCTATGGTACTAGCATTGATGGGCATCTTATTCAAGGACATATTGACGCTCTTGGCAAGCTTATAAGCACGCAGATTCGCCCTAGCGGTAGTGATTTTTTTGTGCGGCTGCCTGAGCATATTTTGCCTTTTGTAGCGCATAAAGGCAGCATTGCTATTGAGGGTGTGAGCCTTACTATTAGCGAGATTAAAGGTGATATTATCCGCCTTAGCATTATTCCTATTACGCTAAAAGACACGCTTTTTAGCGAGTTTAAGCAGGGTCGCAGACTTCACATAGAAACTGACCTGCTCGCTCGCTACGCAGCCAGAGTTTTGGAGTTTCAAACTAGAATTCCAAAGCACGAGCTTAGCTGGGACGAGTGTGAGCTGTATTCTAGGCTGTTTTGATGATAAATTTTGGTTTTAGCTCTCGCTTTGGCGGGGTTTCAAAAGCACCATTTGATACTTTAAATCTTGGCTTTCACACTGGCGACGAAGCAGCAGCAGTGGCAAAAAATAGAGAGCTTTTAAAGCGTGAAATAAAGGCTGGTAGCCTAGTTTTTATGGAGCAGATTCACAGCGACTATGTGCTTGAAGTAACGAGCGAGAATTTAAGCGATTTTGCTAAAACTGCGCCAAAGTGCGATGCTCTTTTTACTAGGCTTTTAAATGTGGGGCTATGCGTGATGGTGGCTGATTGTGCGCCGATTATCGTCAGCGATGAAAAGCAAGGGATAATCGCTGCA
Source organism: uncultured Campylobacter sp. (assembly GCA_945873855.1). Classification (GTDB taxonomy): domain Bacteria; phylum Campylobacterota; class Campylobacteria; order Campylobacterales; family Campylobacteraceae; genus Campylobacter; species Campylobacter magnus. The sequence continues at coordinate 32,600 of CAMCEN010000011.1, read as the reverse complement.
ATTCACGCTGGCAGAGCAGGGGTGTGTGCTAAAATACTCTCAAAGTGCGTAGCACAGATGAAAAGCGAGCCAAAAGACCTTAAAATCATCATCGGCGCACATATAAAAGGCTCTTGTTATGAAATAGGCGATATAAACTTGGGCGAGTTTAACGCTTATAAAAATGGCGGATTTTTTGACATCACAGCAGCGCTAAGGGCTGAAATAAACGCGCTTGGTGTGAAAAACTATGAAATTAGCGAAATTTGTTCGCATTGTGATAAAAACTACTTTTCATATCGCAGAGATGGCAAAACTGGTCGCTTTGTCGGCTGGATAATAAAAAGATAAAAAAAGGGCAAAAATGGATCCAAAACTAGCGATGATCGCCGCAAATGGCGTAAAGTTTGGCAATGAAATGGCGCAAAACCCAGCTTTAATGAGCGCACTTTTAGAGAAAAAAAATCTAGGCTTTAAAAGTGATGATTTAAAGGCTATTAGTGAAGTTTTTTACGCCCTTGATGAGGTGAAAAAAAACGCTCAAATGAGCGGAGACTAAAATATTTATTCTAAAATTAAAAAGATTTGGCAGGGGCGGTGTTAAGAGAAAATTCTCTTTAGGAATTTTAGTTTTGGAATTCTAGTTTTTGGGAATTCTAGAATTCTCTGCGTCATTGGGGGCAAAGCGACCGAAGCTAGGAATTCTAGATTTTTATCCTAGAATTCTAAATTCCCTGTCATCCCCCAGCTTGACTGGGGGATCTCTATACGGAATTTTAGCAATGACGGAATTTTAGACGGAATTTTAGAATTCTCTGTGATTAGATCCTGGGGTCAAGTCGGGGGATGACACAGAACACGCAAGTCGGGGGATGACACAAGGCTTAGGAAATTCTAGTTTAGGAATTCTCTTTGGGAATTCTCTTTGGGAATTTTAGGCTAATATTTATAATCTTATAAAATATAAATTATAAAAAATACCCCCTAACCCTGGGCCAGCGGATGCGAAGCAAAAAAACTCTGTGCTAGAATTCCTAGGAATTCTAGATTTTATAAATCAATCTCAAGCATTACAGGACAATGATCTGAGCCTGTAATATCAGCTAGGATATCTGCATTTTTGACCTTTGGGACAAGGTCGCTACTAACAAAAAAGTAATCAATCCGCCAGCCCACATTTCGCTCTCTTGCGCCTGCGCGGTAGCTCCACCACGAGTAGCGGTCTTTTTCATCGCCACGTACGAGCCTGAAAGTATCTACAAAGCCAGCAGCGATAACATCATCAATCCACGCACGCTCAATTGGCAAAAATCCACTCACATCCTCATTTTGCTTAGGGCGAGCAAGGTCGATTTCACGGTGGGCGGTATTTACATCACCGCAGAAAATCACGCTTTTACCAGCTTTTGCAAGAGCTTTAATATGCGCCAAAAACTTAGCGTAAAAATCCATTTTAAAAGCCAGCCTTTCATCGCCACTTTGCCCATTTGGAAAATAAATGTTAAAAAGATGAGTGTTGCCAAAAACATGCTCTATCACACGCCCTTCATCATCATCAAAAAAGCGAGCATTGAAAATCTCGCTTTTAAAGTTTGAAAGAGTTGCCACGCCTGAGTAACCAGCTCTTTTGGCTGAGTTTACATAAAGCGTGTTAAAGCCAAGCTGGCTAAATTCTTTTGGCAGCTGCTCGGCTTTTGCCTTAACCTCTTGGAAGCCGATAAAATCAGGTTTTACCTGCTTTATCCATTCTAATGCACCCTTGCTTGCGCATGCCCTTGCTCCATTTACATTCCACGAAATTAACTTCATTTTTTGCCTTTGATTTTTATAATTTTGCTACAATTATAACAAAAAGGCTGAAATTTGGAAGCGATTTTAAGAGCATTTTTGGGTAAAAAATATGATATTATGAAAGTTTTGGCTGAAAATGCAGGTGAAAACGGCATTTGCCTGCTTACTATAGCGCAGGTCTGCGAGCTAGCAAAAGCTAGCAAACCCACAGTGATCGCGTGCTTTAAAGAGCTTGAAAGCAAAGGCGTTCTAAAACGCCTTAGTAATGGGTGTTATGAGGTAGCAAGGGGCTAAATATTTTTTATATAGCTTTGCAAACTAGCAGCGACGCTTAGCTAGAAAGCCCTATTTTAAATCGCTAATCGCTTTTATTTCACTCTTGCCAGCGCCTAAAATGCGTGGGAATTCCTTATAATGTGCCACAAAAAAGTCAAAAATCTTTTGTAAGCTCTTTTTCTAGCTCGTCAGTAAGTAGCTCTGAGTCTAGGTATTGAATGCCGTAGCTGCCTTGTTCTATTAGCCTAGATAAAAAGCTAGTATAATACGCACTCATCGCTGTTTTAAAATCAATATTTTTTCGTTTAGCAAGGCCGAAAATGATTTTTTCTTCAAGTCTTTCTTTGTAAAAATTCTCAAATTCTACTTCGCTCATAATGCCACCTCAAAACTCTCATTAAACTTCAAACAAAAATCTAGTGCTTTTTGCGATACAAAGGCGATTTGATCGTATGTTTCATAGACTTTTATTTCTTTTAAGGCTCTGTTTTTGTCCCAAATTTTGTCTTTATACATATCAACTATTTTAAAGACCTTATCATCAGCCACTTTACCGATGATGATATCGAAGTTCTCGTATATTTGCGATCCACTTCTACATTCGCAGACAAAATCAATCCAGCTTTCTAAGTCGCTTGAAAAATCTAGCACTCTAAAATCATCTGAGCTAAAATCAGCCTGAAAACACTAACAAAGGCAGTGCTTTTAGCGTTTAAAACAGCCTTGCGCTTAGCCCAGCGCAGAGCTTGTTCTTTTAAGCTAGTGGTGTAAAAGTCTTTGCCAAAGTCCAAATTTCTATTAGAAAAGCCCAGTTTTGGCTCTTTTACAATGATGTCTGAGCCGTGGTATAAGGTCATATTTTTGCTCCGTGTTTTTCTAGCCAAAGCAAAGCATCGCTAGCTACCACACTAGCATCCATAGAGTGTAACTCATCATAAAAAGGCACCAAATATTCATCAATACAGCCACTTTTATCCAAGGTTTTATAAACTTGCGCAGGACTTATTTTTTCAAGCCTAGCAATTTTATGAATTATGTAAATGATAAAACTAGCTATATTTGCGTTCATTGTCAAATTCTTTTTTGAGATTATAATTTACTAGCCAGCAAGCTATAAAATAAACGCAAGTTTGGCTAAAAGCACTACAAAAATGCCTAAAACAAAGGCTATTTCGTGGACATATTTGCTTATAAAGGTGCGTTTTTTAAGCACATAAAAGCAAAAAATAGAACTAAACGCCGCTAGAAAAATGCTAAGGGCTAAAATCATCTTGATTGTAAGTAGAGTTTGTAGATTTGAGCCAAAAAAGGCTTCATAACCTTGGCTAAACTTAATATATTTTGTAATCATACCAAAGCCAGTGATAACAAGCACAAGCAAGCAAATAGGCATGATTTTACTAGCCCTTGGGCTAACTACGCTCCAAGTCTTATCCGCCCAAGAATCGCCCAGGTGCTTGCGCACAAGCCCCAAAAGCACGACATCGCAGAATATATAACCTAAAAATATAATCGCACAAAATAGGTGGATTATAAGCAAAATTGGATAAACTACTTCCATTTTTTCTCCTTTAAATTTTAAAATCAAGTTCAGCGATTCTTAGCGTATTTCCACTAAACTCCACGCTAAAATCACTATCAAATTTAAGAACTCTAGCAAGCTTAAAGCCTGAGAATTTATTATATAAGACACTGTCTTTTATGGTCAGGATTTTTTGCTTTAAGATTTCTTCGTTTACAAGCGCAGCTGGCAGTAGCGCTAAAAGCGTGTTTTCGATGCTGTAAACAAAGCCAGAGCTATCACTTGCGCTACTAGAATTACACTCAAAACTAGCGCATTTTTGCCCAGCAATCTCGCAAATTCCACCAAAAGAGCCCAAAGCTTCCAAGCGCTCATAGTCCAAAACCAGCTCAGGCGAGCCTATATAATACTCACCGCTTTTAAAAATCTCTTGCAAAATAAATCCTAAATATAAAAAAAGTACTAGGGAATTCTAGAATTCCTAGTGCTTTAAAATTACTCCTTTGCTAAAAGATTAGGAATTCTAGAATTCTTAATGTTTAGCTAGGTAGTTTGTATCAAAGTGGTTGTTTATAAAATCAGGATTTTTCATCATATTTAGATGAAAATCTCTGGTAGTTTTTATCCCACCTACGATTAACTGAGAAAGCGCTACCTCCATTTTTTTAATAGCGTGATTTCTATCTTTTGCGTGCACTATTAGCTTGCCTATCATGCTATCATAAAATGGCGGCACACTATATCCGCTATAAACATGGCTATCCATACGCACGCCGATTCCACCTGGGGCTGTGTATTTAGTGATTTTGCCAGGATTTGGAGTAAAGCTCTTTGGATCTTCTGCTGTTATGCGGCACTCTATTGCGTGGCCGTTGAAGCCAATTTCATCTTGGCTCATTAGCTTTTCACCCTGCGCGATCCTTATCATCCACTCAACTAGATCAAGCCCTGAGCGCATTTCGCTAACTGTATGCTCTACTTGAAGGCGAGTGTTCATCTCAATAAAATAAAACTTCTTATCCCTGCTATCGTATAAAAACTCAAAAGTCCCCGCCCCGCAGTAGCCAATGGCTTTTGCAGCTCTAACGCCAGTTTCAAGCAGCTCTTTTCTAGTTGCATCATCTAAGGCTATTGCTGGGCTTTCTTCTATTAGCTTTTGGTGGCGGCGCTGCATAGAGCAGTCTCTTTCGCCTATATGAACGACATTTCCGTGCTCATCGCCTAGGACTTGGACTTCTATGTGGCGTGGATTTACGATGTATTTTTCCATATACATTGTCCCATCGCCAAAGGCACTCATAGCCTCGCTTTGTGCTGACCAAAATAGCTTTTCTATATCAGCTTCGCTCTCTACTACACGCATTCCACGGCCGCCGCCGCCAGCAGCTGCTTTTATGATGACTGGATAGCCAATTTCATTAGCTAGCTTTTTAGCATGTTCAGCATCTGGCACTTCGCCATCGCTACCAGGCACTACCGGAATTCCAGCTCTCATCATGATTTGCTTTGCCTTGCTTTTATCGCTCATCAAAGCCATATTTTCAGGGCTTGGGCCTATGAATTTTATATTATGTTTTGCGCAGATTTCAACGAAGTTTTGGTTTTCACTTAAAAAGCCATATCCTGGGAAAATCGCATCCACGCCTGCTATCTCAGCTGCTGTTATGATAGCTGGTATGTTTAGATAGCTATCGCTGCTTCTAGCCTCGCCTATGCAAATACTAGCGTCTGCGTAGCGAAGATATAGCGCATCACTATCAGCAGTGCTGTGAACTACTACTGCTTCTTTGCCCATTTCTTGGATTGTGCGAAGTGCGCGAAGTGCGATTTCTCCACGATTTGCTATTAGTATTCTTTTGATTTCTTTCATAAAATGCCTTATTTTTTCCAAAATTAAACTTTTGGAATTCCTTTTTATAGTTTTTCTACTTCGTAGATCGCCATGCCGTATTCTACCGGCTGGCCATCATCGACAAGTACTTTTACGATACGACAGTCAAACTCTGCTTCTATTTCGTTCATGATTTTCATAGCTTCTATGATACCCACGCACTCGCCTTTCCGCACGCTTTGACCCACGCTTACAAAAGGACTTGCGCCTGGGCTTGGGGCTTTATAAAAAGTCCCTACCATAGGCGAGTTTATGGTATCTCCGGCTGCGGTTTTGTTTGTGGCTGGTTTTTCGCTTAGCACTACATTTACTGATGGTGTTGGAGTGCAGGCTGGTGCTGGCGCACTTATGACAGTATTTGCGCAAGCTGCGTCTTCTTTTTTGATTTCAAGTTCGAAGTCTTTGTCTTTGATTTTTAGGCGATTTATACTTGCTTTTTCATCCAAAAAGCTTATTAAATCTTTGATTTCTTCATGTGTCATACAAACTCCTTTGAAAGTGAAGTTAGCATTGTATCACAAATTTGCTATAATTTCGCAAAATTTTGATTTAAGGACAAAATAATGGGACTAAAAAGCGATAAATGGATAAAAGAGCAAAGCTTGAAAAACAAAATGATTGAGCCTTTTTGCGAGCAAAATGTGGGCCTTGGCGTGGTAAGCTATGGGCTTTCAAGCTATGGCTATGATATACGCGTAGCTGATGAGTTTATGATATTTACAAATATCGGTGGCACCGTGGTTGATCCAAAAAATTTTGATGAAAAAAATGTAGTAAACTTTAAAGGCGACATTTGTATCGTGCCACCAAACTCATTTGCGCTAGCTCGCACGGTGGAGTATTTTCGCATGCCAAAGAATGTACTAGCAATTTGCCTTGGCAAAAGCACCTACGCAAGATGCGGAATAATCGTAAATGTAACGCCTTTTGAGCCTGGATTTGAGGGGCATATAACGATTGAGATTTCAAACACTACGCCACTGCCTGCTAAAATCTACGCAAACGAGGGCATTGCGCAGGTTTTATTTTTAGAAGGCGATGAGATTTGCCAGACGAGTTATGCGGATAAAAAGGGAAAATATCAGGGGCAAGAGGGGATTACCTTGCCACGCATTTTAAAATAGCTTGTGGCTGGTGGCAATTCGTCTCGCAGCACTATTGCACCAAAATCCTGCGGAAATGCGCACGGCTCGGTGAACTTCATGTTCTACCTACGCCGTGCGCACCGCAGGCTTTTGGCACACTAGCACCACGATACTAGAATTGTCGTTTAGCTAAAAAATTTGTAGGGAATTCTAAAATTCCCTAGGAATTCTAAAATTCGCTAGAGAATTCCAAATTTCACAGGGAATTCTAAAATTCCTAGGAATTCTAGATTCGCGATAGCGGCAGTAAAAACAAGGCTCCAAGATTGCGCGTTTAGTGTGGCAAAAGCACAGCGCAGACTAGCCGTGGAGAGCCGTTCACAGCAGTGATTTAAAATTTTTCGTGCCGATTTTTCAAGCAATAGCGCAGAAAAACGGTGCGAAAAATTTTAAAAGGCGCTGGGCTGTCAAGCTGTGATTTTGTCGCAATAAATGCGCAAGCTGAGCCAGCCGAATTTAAAAACCAGCCAAAAAAGCTGAGCCAGCCAAAGCAAAAAAAGCTGAGCCAGCCAATAAATATAAAAAGGAAAATTATGAATTTTTTACCTTACAGCCGTCAGGATATAAATGACAGCGACATCGCTGCTGTAATCACAGCCCTAAAAGGCGATGTAATCACCGGTGGGCATTATGTAAGCGACTTTGAAAACGCACTTTGTGCTTACAGCGGAGCAAAATACGCAGTAGTGATGAACTCAGCGACATCTGCGCTTCATTGCGCCTATCTTGCCTTAGGACTTGGCGCAGGGGACGAGCTTCTAACCACGCCTATAACCTTTGCGGCTACGGCAAATGCAGCCCTTATGTGTGGGGCTGATGTGCGCTGGGCGGATGTGAGCTTGGAGAACGGAAATATCGATGTAGCTAGCATAAAAGAGCGCATTAGCCCACGCACGAAAATCATCGCCCCAGTAGATCTTGGCGGAAATCCTGTGGATATGGAGGCTATCTGCGAGCTAGCCCACGCAAAGGGCATAAAGGTCGTAGATGATGCTAGCCACGCACTTGGTAGCAGTTTTGCTGATGGCAGAAAAATCGGCTCGGCTCTTTTAGCAGATAATAAAAATGGCGCAGACGCTACTATTATGAGCTTTCATGCTATTAAGCCCATTACTACAATCGAGGGTGGTGCAGTGCTAACAAATGATGATGAAATCGCTAGAAAATGTAAACTTTTGCGTTCTCACGGTATAATCAAAACAGAGCTTTGGGATAGCGATATGAGCATGCTTGGCTTTAACTACCGACTTAGCGATGTGGCTTGTGCCTTAGGACTTTCGCAGCTTACTCGCCTTGATGAGTTTGTGAAAATTCGGGGTGAAATCGCTAGCGTTTATGATGAGTTTTTTGCTAGTTGTAAGTGGGCAAAAAATGTGAAAATTCCTAGTGGCATAACAAGCTCTAGGCATTTGTATATCGTGCTTTTGGGTGATAATCTAGTCAAAAATAAAGCGCAGATTTTCTCAGCACTTCACAGCCAAAATATCGGCGTTCAGGTTCACTACAAGCCCACTTATAGCTTTGATTTTTATAGGCGAAAGTATGGAGATATTTTTCTGCCAAATGCTGAGCTTTTCTACGCAAAAGAACTAAGCTTACCTTGCCAGCAAAAAATGAGCGTAAAGGACGCAGAACTCGTGCTTGAAAAACTTTGTGAAATTGTGGAGAAATATTTGTGATTTTGCCTTAGAAATTCTAGAATTCTCGTCATTGAGGGGCGAAGCGAAGCAAGCTCTAGGAATTCTAAATTTATTCTTAGGAATTTTAGACGGAATTTTAAATGAGATCACCCTGTCAAGCCTGATGATGACAGCCTTATGTCATCCCCCAGCTTGACTGGGGGATCTCTGTGCTAGGGAATTCTAGTTTTTCTGGGGGTTAGGGGGTGTCTTTTTTTTTGGAATTCTAAAATTCCACAAAATTCGTCATTGCGAGCGAAGCGAAGCAATCTCTAGGAATTCTAAAATTTTTATCTAAAATTCCCTACTATGTCATCCTCGGGCTTGACCAGAGGATCTCGGTGCTAGGGAATTTTAGACGGAATTTTGACGGAATTTTGGACGAGATTGCTTCGGTCGCTTTGCTCCCTCGCAATGACGGAATTTTAGACGGAATTTTAAATGAGATTGCTCCCCCTCAATGACGCAGGGAATTCTAGATTTAGCACTAGGAATTCTAGAATTCCTAAAAAGCTTAGCTTTGAGCTAGCATAGAAAATACAGCCATTCTCATAGCCACGCCATTTTGCGTTTGTTCTAGCACGAGTGAGCGAGAGTCTACCACCTCACTACTCATCTCCACGCCACGATTAACAGGCCCTGGATGAAGCACTAGCGCATGTGGCGGCAAAAACTCTATATTGCTAGCATTTAGCCCAAAGTATTTAGCATATTCATTTGGCAGCGGCACTTCATCCTCGCTACGCTCAAGCTGTATTCTTAGCATTATTACAGCATCTGCGTCATTTAGTACTTCTTTTATATTTTTAGCTCTTTTAGAGCCAAAGACCTCTGCGTATCTCATACACTGCGGCGGTCCAAATAGCGTAATCTGGGCACCCAAAGTTTGCAGCGCATAAATATTTGATCTAGCCACACGAGAGTGAAAAATATCACCTATAATGCTGATTTTTTTGCCACTAATGCTCTCAAAGCCAGCTATAGCGTCACCTGCGCCAAAATGCTCGCTCATAGTAAAAAGATCAAGCAAAGCTTGCGTAGGATGCTCGTTACAGCCATCGCCTGCGTTTATTACATGGGCTTTTGAGCGCTCTGCTACAAACTTTGCAGCACCGCTTTTTTGGTGGCGGATCACAAAAAAGTCATTTTGCATAGCCTCTAAGTTTTTTATAGTATCAAGCAGGCTCTCACCCTTTGCTGCACTTGAGATAGCAGGACTTAGGCTCGTGCTGTCGCAGCCTAGACGCTTGGCTGAGAGCTCAAAGCTCATGCGAGTTCTAGTAGAGTTTTCAAAAAACGCCTGAATCACGCTTTTTCCAGCTAATTTATCCTCGTGCCTAGCACCACTTGAATTTAGTTCTTTAAAGTGCTTTGCTTGCGCTATAAGTGCCTTAAAATCGTCTTTTAAGAGATCTTTGGTAGAGATTAAGTCTTTCATTTTATTTCCTAAAAATTTTCAGGCGATTTTAGCAAAAAATAGCTTAGAATTTAAGTAAATTTCTAGCAATTTTTGCTAAAATACTGGCAAAAATTCTTACAAAAAAGGTAAACAATGCGTGGTTACAAAGTATTTTCTGGCACGGCAAATCAAGAACTTTCTCGCCAAATAGCAAAATATCTAGGAATTCCACTAAGCGAAGCTAGTATAAAACGCTTTAGCGATGGTGAAATCAGCATCCAAATCGGCGAGAGCGTGCGTGGCAAGGATGTTTTTATCATCCAGCCAACCTGTGCGCCAACTGATACAAATCTCATGGAGCTACTCATCCTAACAGACGCTTTAAAAAGAAGCTCTGCTAGCACGGTGACGGCTGTTATCCCATACTTTGGCTACGCAAGGCAAGACCGCAAAGCAGCACCAAGAGTGCCGATTACTGCCAAGCTTGTAGCAAATATGATTGAAACTGCTGGCATTGATAGAGTAGTTACTATGGATCTTCACGCTGGGCAGATTCAAGGTTTTTTTGATATTCCAGTGGATAATCTTTATGGCACGATTACCTTCATAAACTACCTAAAAAACAAGCATCTCTCAAATCCTATCGTAGCAAGCCCTGATGTAGGCGGCGTAGCTCGTGCTAGAAGCTTAGCAAAGCAGCTAAATCTAGACCTTGCTATCATTGACAAACGCCGTGAAAAAGCAAATGAAAGCGAAGTTATGAATGTAATCGGCGATGTAAATGGCAAAGATGTGATTTTAATCGATGATATGGTAGATACTGCTGGCACTTTGATCAAGGCTGCGGCTGCCTTTAAAGAGCGAGGGGCGACTAGCGTAACTGCCTTTTGTACTCATCCGGTGCTAAGTGGCCCAGCATACGAGCGCATCGCAGCAGGAGCGATTGACGAGCTAGTAGTAACTGATACAATTCCGCTAAAAGAGCAAAATGAGCATATAAAGGTAATTAGCGTAGCGCCGCTGTTTGCTGAGGTGATACGTAGGGTTTATCATGATGAGAGTGTAAATAATCTTTTTATGTAGGCAAAGTTTTATTAGTGACGGATTGCGACTAAACTAAAAAACTACTAGCTTGGGATGAACTATTTGTTCTATCCCTGCGCTAGCAGTTTTTTAGTTTAGCCACACTACGCCTATTCTAAAATTTGTTTATTTTAAAATATATATAGGGAATTTTAGAGCGAATTCTAGGGAATTCTAGTTTTTCTGGGGGTTAGGGGGTATCTTTTATCTAGAATTCCGTCATTGCGAGGAGTGAGTGAAACAAAGGGCGAAGCAATCTCGTTCAAGACTTAATAAATGAGACTTAATAAATGAGATTGCTTCGCTTCGCTCGCAATGACGAATTTTAGGGAATTTTAGAATTCCCTAAACTAGAATTCCCTAAGATAAAAAATACCCCCTAACCCCCAAAAAACCTAGGAATTTTAGAATTCCTAAAGAGAATTCCATAAACTAGAATTCCCTAAGGAATTCTAGAATTCTTAAATCTAGAATTCCTGAGGCTTTTTTAAGCTAAGCTTAATTTTAATAATCTTTAAGTTTTTTTGGCTATAATTTCGCCACTCAAAATTATTCTAAAAATACGCCTTAGAACTGGCGTCTTTCTACAATTTTAAAAAGGTAATCAATGCAAAACTCTACCGAACAACAAAAACCTGAGCAAACAACGACTACAAGGGGCAAAAAGCAACACGCCCAAACTCACACCCCAGTAGATGGATACACCATAGAACAACTGCGTGAAATGGAGCTTGAAAAGCTGATTAAAATCGCAGAGAGTATGAATATAGAAAATCCGCAAGAATTTCGCCGCAGTGAGCTAATCTTTGAGGTGCTAAAAGCCCAAACCAAGCAAGGCGGATATATTTTATTTACAGGAATTCTAGATATTGTCCCTGATGGTTTTGGCTTTTTGCGGGCTATGGAGGGTAACTTTGGTGATAGTCAAAACGACACCTATGTAAGCCTAAGCCAGATTAAAAAATTCGCCCTTCGTGTAGGAGACATCATCACCGGCCAAGTTAGAGAGCCAAAAGAGGGCGAGAAATACTACGCTTTACTTAAAATAGAAGCGATAAACTATAAAAGCATAAATGAAGCCAAGCAAAGACCATTATTTGATAACTTAACGCCGATTTTTCCAACCGAGCAGCTGAGACTTGAATACGACCCACTGCGCTTAACAGGTCGTGTGCTTGATCTTTTTACGCCTATTGGCAAAGGTCAAAGAGCCCTAATAGTAGCCCCACCACGCACTGGTAAGACTGAGCTTATGAAAGAACTTGCCCAAGGAATTACTAGAAATCATCCTGAAACTGAGCTTATCGTGCTACTAATAGACGAGCGCCCTGAAGAAGTTACTGATATGCAGCGCAGCGTGCACGGAGAGGTTTTTAGCTCTACTTTTGATATGCCAGCACTAAATCATGTGCGAGTAGCCGAGCTTGTAATAGAAAAAGCAAAACGCATGGTAGAGGTCGGCAAAGATGTAGTAATCTTGCTTGATAGCATAACTCGCCTAGCAAGAGCCTATAACACAGCCACGCCAAGTAGTGGCAAAGTGCTAAGTGGTGGCGTGGATGCAAACGCACTTCATAAGCCAAAGCGCTTTTTTGGTGCTGCTAGAAATATCGAAGATGGTGGCTCGCTAACAATCGTGGCGACTGCTCTCATTGATACTGGCTCTCGCATGGATGATGTGATCTTTGAAGAGTTTAAAGGCACAGGAAATAGCGAAATGGTGTTAGACCGCTCTATTAGCGACCGCCGCATCTATCCAGCCCTAAATATTCTAAAATCAGGCACTAGAAAAGATGAGCTTTTAATAAGTCCAGAAAATCTAGCTCGCATTTGGGCTATTCGCAACGCAATAGCAAGCATGGATGATATAGAAGCGTTAAAGTTTTTATATCCAAAAATGAGTAAGACTAAAAATAACGAAGAGTTTTTAAATATTATAAATAAGTAGTTTTGTTTAACGGCTCAAAGCGGATGCTTTTTAGCGAATTCTAGAGTTTTAAAATCCAAAAAGGCTCTAAGATTGCGAGGCGATTTTTTAGAATTTTGGCGCAGGGCTAGCCGTGGAGCACCGTAGCGGTGGCGTTCAAGTTAGTTTTGCGCCAGTTTTTCAAGCAAGCCGCCACTATAAGCAAAAATCAAAAAAGGCGGCTGCGTAGGAAAACGGCGCGAAACTCACTTGTAAGGTGCTGGGCTGCCATAGCCAAAAATCTAAAAAAGCGTCCGCAAGCTGAGCCTTTAGAACTTTATTTAAGGAAAAAAATGCAAGCACTAGCACTAAAATACCGCCCAAAAAGCTTTTATGAACTAATCGGCCAAGAGGCGATAAAAGAAAATCTTATCCACGCCCTAGATAGTGGTAGGCTGGGTCACGCTTATCTTTTCTCAGGGCTTAGAGGCAGTGGAAAGACAAGCTCGGCTCGCATTTTTGCAAAAGACTTGCTTTGCGAGCGTGGAGTAGGCTCTCATGCTTGCGAGAGCTGTGCTAGCTGCATTAGCGCAAATGAGGGCAGACACATGGATATCATAGAAATGGACGCTGCTAGCCACCGCAAAATCGAAGATATCCGTGATCTAATAGAACAAACTCGCTACGCGCCAGTTTCTGGGCGGTTTAAAATCTTTATCATTGATGAGGCTCACATGCTTACAAAAGAAGCCTCAAACGCTTTTTTAAAGACTCTTGAAGAACCGCCTGCTTATATAAAGTTTATTTTGGCTACGACTGATCCATTAAAGCTGCCAGCTACGATACTCTCACGCACACAGCACTTTCGCTTTAAGGCTATAAGCCATGAGCTAATTGTAAAGCACCTTGAAAATATTTTGATAAAAGAGCAAATCAGCTTTGAAAGTGGTGCCCTAAAAATCATCGCTCGTAGCGGTTCTGGCTCGCTTAGAGATACGCTAACCTTGCTTGATCAAGCAATTATTTTTTGCGGCGGGGCTATTAGCACGCACAGCGTTACTGATATGCTTGGACTACTTGATCCTAGGCGCATTGATGAGATTTTAAGCACCGCTCAAAAAGGCAGCCGCGAAGAGCTTTGTGCGCTGATTAAAAGCTTAGAAGACAGCGATGCCGAGATGATTATAAACGAGCTTATCGCAAGTTTAAAAGAGCGATTTTTAGAGCCTAGACATGAGTTTTCTTTGCTGATTTTTGAGAGATTTTTCAAGATTTTAAGCGAGGCAAAAAATATGCTTGGCAGCGGCGCGGACCCTGCTTTTGTGCTTTATATAGCGTTATTTTCTATGCGAAATGCTTTTGATATCGGTGCTGCTAACTTCTGTGCGCCACAGCCAAGCCCTGCGCAATCTAGAATTCCTAGTCAGTCTGCGCCGCTCTTATCAAGCCTTGAGCCACAGCAAAGCCCTGTGCAATCTAGAATTCCTAGCAACACTCAGCCTATAAGCACAGCACAATCTAGAATTCCTAGCCAGCCACAGCCTGCAAAGCCTGCGCTAGTATCGCCAAGTCCTGCGCCACAGCAAAGCGCAGCACAATCTAGAATTCCTAGCCAGCAGCCACAGCCTTCTGCCATAGCACAGCCGCAAAGCAGCCAAGATACTCAAAAATACGAGCATTTTGTGAAATTGCTTTATGATAGAAGCTATGATTTAGGCAAGATTTTTGATAATTTCATTGAGTTCGGCGGCTTTGATGGAGAAAATATCACGCTTATCTCTAGCGCTATTGCTGATGATGCAGCTGCGCTTCGCACACACTCAGGCGTGCTAAGAGAACTTGCGCAAATCGCCTTTGGGGCAAAGAAGTTTAAGGTAGAAAAAAAACAAAATGGGCTTAGCGATATCATAAACTCTATAACTAAGCTAGAACAACCACCAAAGCAGCAATATCAAAATGAACCTGCAGATGATTTTTCTAGCGATGAGAGCTTAGCCCCACCTATGGATATGATGCCAAACATCGCACCAGCGATAAAAAGTGAGCCAACGCAAGCAGAGATAAATAGAAAAAATGAAAATGAAATGAATAGACTTTTTGGTAATCCAGAAATCAAGGATACTTAATGGATAAAAATCACGGAAATATCAACGATCAAGAGGGTAAAGTCTATATCACAAAGCCAAAGAAAAATCTCGCCTTGGGTGATGCGATCATCGGTATCATTACAGCCTTGCTTGTGGCGCATTTTGGTGCTAAGTTCTTTGAGGGTGGTAAAAAAGAAATACTAAGCATGTCAGCGATTGCTGAGTTACAAGTTATCTTACAAAATGTTAAAAATCACTATATCACTTCGGCATCTTTCTTGCCAAACAAAAAAGAGGCTTTTTGGACGACAGCTGGCGTGCCGCTAAATGCGCTGCCTTGGTGGGCTGTTTGCTTTGAGATTGAGTTAGATACTAGCAAAGATGCTAAGATAAATATCGCTATGAGCGATTTTAAAAATGATGAAAAATGTCAAGCGCTTTATGAACAACCACAAGTCCTGCGTTGGCTAAGTGAGCCTATTTATATCACAAACAAAAGAAGTGATGATAACACAAGCAAAGAAGAAGATTTATTGAATTTCAAATAAGAAGATTTTAACTAGAATTTCGCTTAGGAATTCTAGAATTTTATTTGGGAATTCTAAATTTTATTTAGGGAATTTTAGAATTTCTCTGACTTGCCTTGTGTCATCCCCCAGCTTGACTGGGGGATCTCATCACATAGAATTCTAAAATTCCGTCATTACAGAAATTTCGTTATTGCGAGGGAGCAAAGCGACCGAAGTAATCTCGTTCAAGGCTTAATAAATGAGATTGTTCCCTCTTTTCTCAAAGCCTCGCAATGACGAATTTTAGTAAATTACAAAATTCCTAAAATAAAAACTAGAATTCCTAGTAAAAATCCTAAAAATTTAGAATTCCCTAATATAAAAATCCCCCAACCCCCAAAAACTTAGCAACCAGCAGATGCGAAGCAAAAAAAGTAGCACCAAGAAAATGCGGATGCGAAACAAAAATAGGAATTCTAGTTTTAGGAATTTTAGAATTCCTAGGGAATTTCGCGCAGGAATTTTAGTCTTAGGAATTCTATATTGAATTCAAAATTCCTGAATCTAGAATTCCTAGGATAAAATTATAGATTATAAATCAAATCAGCTTTTTCCATTTTTCCATGGTCACGCAAAAATAAAAGCACCTCAATACGCTCAAATCTCTCGCCCTCGCAAGCATTTAAAAGCTCTCTTAGCTCATCAATCATCTGTAAATCATAAAGCAGATAAAAACAAGCCTCACTAGCAATAGGCAGCTCTAAGCGCAGTTTTTTAAAGATATTTATTAGCATATCAGGGCTGATTCTTTTCTTTAAGATTTTAGCAAATCTTAGGTAGTTTTCGCTACTTAGCCCCTCGGTTTTTAGCAGGCTTAAAAGCTCATCGCCAGCTATTTCAATCTGCTTTTGTCCAAGACGCTCTAAAAGCACGCAAATATCGTTAAAATCAAACTTTACTCTAGTTTTGCTAAGTAGATTATAATCAGCATTTGCCACAGCATTTTTCTTAGCAGCATCTAGTAGGGCACTTGGCAGCTCATCTTTTGAGCTAAGCAGTGAAATGGCGTGTTTGACATCAGTTTTTGCCTTGTTTATTTCATTTTGGATAAAAAGCGCATTTGTTTTTGGTAAACGAAAGCTTTTTAGATCTACAACTTCGCCATTTCGCACCTTAGTAAATGTTTCATAGGCAGTTTGCAAACCTTCGTTTTTAAAACTAGGCGAACCAAAAGAATTTAGCGGATTTAAAGCTCGCAAAACTGAGACCGCACTTGTATACAAAGGCGTTTTAAACTCTTTATTGCTCTCTAAGCCTAAAAAACTCTCTTTTGCAAAGCTCTCAAAGCTCTCCATATCGCTTTTTAAAGCCCTGCTGTCTAGATAATGCTTAAAGCCATAAAACATCATGTGTAGCACGCTAAGCAGCGCAAAAATAGCAACTGGCAGCACGCACCACGCAGCAACTGGCAGTGTAAGCTCGTAGCCAAAAGTTTGAATAGTAAAGTTCTGCGAGCTAAAATAAAAAGCAATAGCAGCCACCAAAGCTATATAAGCTACTGAATACAAAATATATCGTTTTGACATTTATTCTCCCTTGTGATATGGATGATTTGCGCTAATGCTAAGAGCTCTAAAAATCTGCTCAAATAGCACGAGTTTTGCGATTTTATGCGCCATAGTAAGTTTTGAGAGTGAGAGCAGGGCGTGCATTTTGCCCCTAAACTCATCGCTAAAACCATAAGCCCCACCGATAAAAAAGTTAATTTTATTATGAGGCTCAATGAGCTTAGCAAACTCTAAGCTATCCATAGCTTTGCCCCTTTCATCTAGGGCTATACAAAATCCGTCCAAATGCGTCTCATACGCACTTTCATAGCTTTTTTTAGCTAGCATTATATCCCCAGAGCTTTGCGCTTTGGCAATATTTGGGCTAAATTTATTTATATCACTGATTTTTGCCCATTTTAAGCTAGCTTTAATAAAAGCACTAAGATCATAATCCTCGCCTTTAAAGCATGAATACACAGTGATTTGTTTCATTATTTCATTAAAAATCTTAGCACATCAGCGATGTAGCTTTTTTGCTCGGCTCTTGGCACGATAGCATCTATTAAGCCGTGTTCTAGTAAAAACTCTGCTCTTTGAAAGCCCTCAGGCAATTGTGCTTTTATGGTTTGTTCTATTACTCTTTGTCCTGCAAAACCAATTAGTGCGCCAGGCTCGGCGATGATAAGATCTCCTAGCCACGCAAAGCTAGCAGAAACCCCGCCCATAGTAGGATCTGTTAAAACACTGATATAAGGTAGCTTTGCCTGAGCTAAAAGCTGCAAAGCAGCACTTGTTTTACTCATTTGAAGTAGCGAAAAGCAGCTTTCTTGCATTCTAGCTCCACCTGAAGCACTTACTATTATAAGCGGTTCTCTTTTAGCAATAGCTCTATGGACTGCGCGAGTTATTTTCTCACCCTCTACTGAGCCTAGCGAGCCACCCATAAAACTAAAATCAAAGACTACAAGCTGGACGCCAAGTCCGTCTATATTACACTCGCCAGCTATAACCGAGCTTGCGCGACCTGTTTTACTCTGACCTTCTTCTATGCGTTTTTTATAGCTTTTTTTATCCACAAAATGCAAAGGGTCATTTGGTCTAAGTTCACTATCAAACTCAGCAAAACTCCCATCATCACTAAGTAGTTCAATGCGAGCAAGAGCTGAAATTCTCATATGATAAGAGCATTTTGGGCAGACATTAAAACAAGCTTCTACTTCTTTATTATACATAAGAGAATTACACGAAGGGCACTTTATCCAGTGGCTTGGCGCCTCGCCCTGCTTGGCTTGTGGACGGCGAATTTTGCTTAATAAATTGCCAAACATTACATTGCCTTTCTTTTTTAAAATCACGCTATTATACAAAAAAATAAGCAATTTCTAGCAAATTTGGCAAAAAAATGTTTTTAAATTTTCGTTTACATAAAATTTATTCTTATTTCAATACAATTTCGCAGACGATAAAAATTATCGCAAATATTTCAAGGAGAAAAACAATGATCGTAACAAACAAAGCACCACGCGTAAGTGGCGTAGCAGTTCTAGGCAATGGTCAAATTGAGGAAAACTTTGACCTATACAGCAACATCGGACCAAAAGGTGCGGTAGTATTTTTCTATCCAAAAGACTTTACTTTCGTATGTCCAAGCGAGATTATCGCATTTGATAACCGCTTTAAAGACTTCGCTGAGCGCGGCATTAGCGTAATTGGCGTAAGTGGTGACAATGAGTACTGCCACTTTGCATGGAGAGAGACTGAGCCTAAAGCTGGCGGTATCGGCAGAGTTCAATTCCCACTTGTTGCTGATGTAAAAAGAGACTGGGCAAGAGCATTTGATGTTCTATTTGACAATGCAGTAGCACTTCGTGGATCATTCCTAATCGATGCTGATGGCACAGTTCGCCACGCAGTAATCAACGACCTACCACTAGGTAGAAACATTGATGAAATGGTTCGCATGGTTGATACTATGCTATTTACAAACGAGCACGGCGAAGTTTGCCCTGCTGGCTGGCACAAAGGCGATAAAGGTATGAAAGCTACAACTGAGGGTGTGGCTGACTACCTAAGCGACAACGCTAGCAAACTATAATTCTAAATCTAGAATTCTAGAATTCCCTAGCTTTAGGGATAAAAGGCGCAGTTTTTAGAGTTTTTCTAAGAACTGCGCCTTTTTTGTTACAAAAAGAAACATAATTTATTAAAATTTGCTTAAATTTTTAAATTAATTTATTTTTTAAAAAACTTGCGCTAAAATTGCTGAATTTTTAGATTAAAGGAGTAAAAATGACAAAAGAAGAGCTAAAAAAAGCAGCCTTAGACTACCACCAAGGCGGTAAAATAGAGATAAATGTAAAAACAAGCGTAGCAAGTCAAGATGATTTAAGCCTTGCTTACTCACCAGGCGTGGCTTACCCTTGTTTAGAAATAGAAAAAGATGCTAATAAAGGCTATGAGCTAACAAACCGCTCAAATCTAGTAGGCGTTATCAGCAACGGAACTGCGATTTTGGGCTTAGGCGACCTTGGCGCGCTTGCTAGCAAGCCTGTAATGGAAGGTAAAAGTGTGTTATTTAAACGCTTTGCTGGCATTGATGCTTTTGATATAGAGCTTGATGAGAAAGACCCTAAAAAACTAGTTGATATCGTGCGTGCACTAGCCCCTACCTTTGGCGGTATTAACCTTGAGGATATTAAAGCCCCAGAGTGCTTTTATATAGAAACAGAGCTTAAAAAAATCCTTGATATTCCTATCATGCACGACGATCAGCATGGCACAGCTATCATTTGCACAGCTGGCATTATAAACGGCGCAAAAATCGTAAATAAAAATATTAGCGACCTTCGCGTGGTAGTATGTGGCGCAGGCGGAGCAGCTATAAGCTGTGCTACTATGGCAAGAGCCCTTGGAGTAAAAGATATAGTAATGTTTGATAGCAAAGGCGCACTTACTACTGATAGAAGTGGACTTGATGAGTATAAAAGAGCCTTTGCTGTGGATAAAGCAAAACTAGCTGAGCAGGGTAGAAGCATAGCTAGCTACAAAGATGCTCTAAAAGGCGCTGATGTACTACTAGGACTAAGCAGAGCTGATATCATAAGCGAAGATGATATAGCAGGCATGAGTGAAAATCCACTAATCTTTGTAATGAGCAATCCAAATCCAGAAATCGCTCCAGCCCTAGCACGCAAAGCTCGCCCAGATGCGATCATCGCAACAGGCAGAAGTGATGAGCCAAATCAAATAAATAATGTTCTTGGCTTTCCATATATTTTTAAAGGCGCACTAAGTGTAAGCGCAAAAGCAATAAACGAAGAGATGAAAATGGCAGCAGCAAACGCTCTAGCTGAGCTTGCAAGAGATGCTATGCCAAGCGATATCAAAGCTACATTAGAGAGCATTCACGGCCGCAAAATAGAGTTTGGCAAAGAGTATGTGATACCAAGTCCGTTTGACCCACGCCTACTTGAAAAAGTTAGCGGCGCAGTAGCTGATGCTGCTAGAAAAAGCGGCGTAGCTAGAAAATAGCCTTATAATTCTTTATAAATCTAGAATTCCTTAGGGAATTCTAGAATAAAATCTATGGAATTCTAGATAAACTCTTAGCCAAAAATCGCCTAAAAAACTAAAAAATACCCCATAACCCCAAAAAAATAATACCCACGGAATTTTAGATTTACAACTAGAATTCCAATAACTAGAATTCCAAAAAGAATTCCCTAGAGATCACCCAGTCAAGCTAGGTGATGACATAGTGGGGAATTCTAAAATTCCTTAAAACTTGAATGAGATTGCTTCGCTTCGCTCGCAATGACAGAATTCCGCAATGACGGAATTTTAGAATTCCCTAACCAGAATTCCAATAACTAGAATTCCCTAGGGAATTTTTAAAAATAGTTTAAAAAAACTTATTTTTTCTTATCTTCTATTTTTTTAAGACCTTCATTGCGAAGTGTTTTTGCCATGATAGCGATTTCTTGTGAGCCTGTTTTTACAAGCTTTTCATCAACTTCTAGCTCTTTTTTACTGATTTTTTTAGGATAGTCAATACGAGCTAGAATCGATTTTATCGTATTTAATCTAGCTTTTTTCTTATCATTGCTAACAATAATAGTCCACGGCGCAAAATCAGTATTTGATGCTAGTAGCATTGAGTATTTTGCTAGGGTGTACTGCTCCCAAAGAATTTGGCTTTGTTGATCGACTGGCGAGAGTTTGTATTGTTTTAGTGGGTCGTCCTTGCGGCTATCAAAACGAGCTTTTTGCTCTTCTTTGCTAACTGAGAAGTAGAACTTAAACAAAATTATGCCAGAGTTTACTAGCATTTCTTCTAGTTTTGGCACTTGGCGTAAAAACATATTGTGCTCTTCGTTGGTACAAAAGCCCATTACAGGCTCAACGCCACCACGGTTATACCAACTACGATCAAAGATCACGATTTCGCCTGCGCTAGGCAGGTGTTTTATGTAGCGTTGAAAATACCATTGTGTGCGCTCTACATCGCTTGGTTTTTCAAGCGCTACCACGCGGCACCCACGAGGATTTAAGTGCTCGGTGATGCGTTTGATTGTGCCACCCTTACCAGCTGCATCGCGGCCTTCTGTGAGGATTAGCACCTTTAGGCCTTTTTCTTTTACATAGCTTTGAAGTTTAAGTAGCTCAATTTGAAGTTTTACAAGCTCTTTTTCATATTTAAGCTTTTTCTTTTTTACCTTGATGGTAACATATTTGCTTTCTTTGTCTTTTTTGATTTCCTCAGACATTTTTGCTCCTTTGCGAAAAATTTAGAAATTTTAGCTAATATTTACAAAGTTTTGCTAAAAATGTATTTAAATTTACGAATTTTTCAAAAAAGTGTTAAAAGAATGTTACGAATTTTTACAATTTTTATTAGTTTTTGGTTCAGTTTTGCTTTTAGCGCTGAACTAGACAAAGATAGTGCCTTTAATTTTAGCGCTAAGAGTGTAGGCGGTGGCTTTGAGCTTGACATAAACTTTGATAAAAGCGTGTATCTTTATGCTGATAAACTAAAAGTATTAGTAGAAAATAACGATATAAGCGCACTTTTGGAGCTACCAAAGCCAGCAAATAACGAACTTAATGAAAGCTTTAATATTTTTATCCCCATGGGGATATTAAAAGGCTTTGATGATAAAAAGAGCAATGTAATAGTCGCATTTCAGGGCTGTTCGTATACTGGATTTTGCTATGCGCCGATGAGAAGTGAGTTTAGGCTTTCTCTTGCCCCACCAAAGGTGCTTGAAACTAAGCTAAATATAGTAAATGCTCAAAAGCAACCTAGCAAAACCAGCCTCAGTAGTGATGAACAAATCGCAAACGAACTTAGCAAAAGCTCGTTTTTTTGGATACTAGCTAGCTTTTTTGGCTATGGAATTTTACTTAGCCTTACTCCGTGCGTGCTGCCTATGGTGCCTGTGCTAAGTGGCATCATCGTAGCAAAAGCAAGTAGTGGCGCAAGCAGGGGCGCAAAACTGCTCTCAAGCCTAGAATACGTGCTAGCAATGAGCATAGCAAATGCTGTGCTTGGCGTGCTTGCAGCTACTTTGGGTGCTGGGCTTGCAGCTTATTTGCAGCAGCCTATTTTTATTATTTTTGGTGCTATTATTTTTGTGCTTTTAGCAGTTCTTATTTTTAGCTCACACTCAGCCATTTTTGTTAGATTTAATAACTTCTTAAACGCCAAAGCTGGCGCATTTTCAGGGCATTTTGGAGTGATTTTCATGGGAGCTCTTTCAGCCCTTATCCTAAGTCCTTGCGTAGCAGCACCTTTGGCGGGAGCTTTGCTTTATATAGCAGGCTCTGGGGATATTTTGCTTGGTGGATTTGCGCTTTTTGCGCTTGGGCTTGGTATGGGAGCACCGCTGCTGGCTATCGGTGCTGGTTTTGCTAGTATGCCTAGACCTGGGGCTTGGATGATGAAAATCACGCAGATTTTTGGCTTTGTTATGCTTGGGGTTGCTATTTGGCTGCTTTCTCGCATTATAGGTGATTTTGCGTGGATTTTATACGGACTTTTGGGAGTTTTTGCTGGGGTGTTTTTGGCTGATTTCAAGGCACCCGCAAATGCTATTGCTAGAGCATTTTTAGCTTTAAATCTTAGTTTTATAGCTGCTGGGTTTGCTTGTTTTATGATTTTTGCTCTATCTTTTGGGGTAGGGAATTCTAGATTTAGCTCAAATGCTGCTGCAACTGAGCTAAAAGCAGATTTAAGCATAGATGATTTAAGCAAACTTCAAGAAAAAATAAAAACTGCCTCAAAACCTATAATAGTAGACTTTTGGGCGTCTTGGTGTGTAAATTGTATAGAGTTTGAAAAAGAACTTAGCAAAGATGAGATGGCACAAAAATTGCTTAGTAATTTTGAAATCATCAAAGTAGATTTGAGCAATATGAGCGAAAATAAGCAAGGAATTCTAGAATTCTACTCTATTTTTGGTCCGCCTGCTTTTTTGATTTTTGAAAGCGGAGAGCTTAGAAAAAAGATAATCGCCACGCCAAAAATGGATGAATTTAAAGAAATTCTAAAAGAATTTTCATAGAAAATGCTTAATTTTTCATCTATTTAAAAAAAATTTGTGATAAAATAGCGTAAATATTTCAAAGGAGAAAAAATGATTTTAAATGTTAAAAGCCCTATTCTTGGCTTTGAGGATGTTCGTAGTGTAGAGATTACCGAGCTTGAAAATGGTTTTTTTAAACTAACTAGCAAAGAGCGTGATGCTAACAAAGAGCCTGTGAGCTTCACTATTATTGATCCTTATGTAGTCCGTCCTGATTATGACTTTGAGCTTCCAACTCCATATCAAGTGCTAATGGATATAAACAATGATAGCCAACTAAGAGTTTTTAACATGGTTATGTTATCTCGCACTATCGAAGAAAGTGGCGTAAACTTCCTAGCTCCACTTGTTTGTAATATGAATAACAATACAATCAGCCAAGTAGTGCTTGATCCAAAGTTCTATCCAGAATACAGCCAAACTGAGAAAATCGGCACTTTGGTAAACAAAAATTTATTCACTGTAAAAGGTCCTATCCTAGGCTTTGAGGATATCACAAAGGTAGAAATTACTCCACTTGATAAGTTCTTTGTAACAATGAAAAGCGTAGAAAGTGGCGCAGAGCACAAAAATACAAGCTTTACGCTAATTAATCCTTATGTGCTAAGAAGTGATTATAGCTTTGATGTACCAACTCCGTATCAAGTGCTACTTGATATAAATGATAGAAGTGATCTAAGAGTATATAACATGGTTATGCTAGGCAAAACTATCGGCGAGAGCGGCGTAAACTTCATCGCACCTATCGTTTGTAATGTAAAAAACAACACAATGGCTCAAATCGTCCTTGATCCAAAAGACTATGTAGAATACTCTCAAGCTGAGAAAATTTCTAACTTTTTAAGCTAGGTTTGAGATGAAGGGGGCTTTTTCGCTTATTGAACTACTTTTAGCTATTGTTGTAGTGGGTGTTGCTGTAGCAGCTCTGCCTTTTATCGCTATTAGCACAGGCAAGGCAAATGCCCAAGCTGTGGTATCTGAGGTCGTTACTTCTAGTAGAATTTTCATTGATGATATACTCTCTGAGCCGTGGAATTCTGCTATTGCTGATGGTTTTACTGACAGCAGCGGAGCTGTGATGTATAGCGGAATTTTAAATGCGCAAGATGACGATGCTCGCTTTAATGATAAAGCAAACAAATACTTCAGCCGCACTCTAGCAAGAGCCAAAGACGGCAAAGATATAACAGCAGCAGCGGTGGAGTCGTCGTGCAATTCTGGTATAAACTGCAAAGATAAAGCAGTGGCAAAGATAAGTAAAGGCTCTAAAAACGCCTTTGATTTTAATATCGCAGCAGAAGTAAAGTTTATTAACATTACTGAACAAACAGATGGCACAAAAATCACAGCCATTTTTAGCGATACAGCTACTACTACTGACACAACAAATGCTATTCTAGTAAGCGCAACTGCTACTGGAAAAGGTGGAGGCGATATCATAGAAGGCGTTAAACAAATCAAGCTAAATGGCTTTGCTTTCAATATAGGAACAGAGCCACGATGAAAAAAGCATTTACTTTAGTAGAATTACTCTTTGTAATGGTGGTGCTTGCTATCATCGCTGGAGTAGGCACTGATATACTTCGCTCGCTATTTGACAACTATGCTGTAACTGCGCAAATCCACCGCCTAGAATCTGTGGCAAATAACGCTGCTGATATGATAGCAACTAGGCTAGAAAAAAGAGTACCACAAACCACAGCTATAGAGACTAGCACAGATACTGGCGCAAAAAACTATGAGCCACTCTCAGCTATAGGAGGAACAACTGGAAAGAGCGTCAAACTGGTGTTTTTTCGCAAAGCCTACGAGCTAGAGCGAAACTTCATCTCAGCCAAAAATGGCGGAGTAAAAGCCCCTAGGACAAGTGGCTTTATAAGCGAACTAGAAACCACTACCAAAAGGGATAGTGGAAAGCTTGTAGATGAAGTAAAGTTTGTTAGCAAAGAAACTGATCTTACTGGCTTAGATCTTAATGATTATGAGCTATTTTTTAGTAATGATAGCAGTTTGCTCTATGAAAATAAAAGTAATCATTTTGAGCGCTACTATAGTGGCAAAAAGTCTTTTACCTATAAATGTGCTGATGGCAAACTAGAATTCCAAAATGGCATTTTCACACTAAACCGCAGTGGCTGCCCAGCTAGTACCAGCGATATTATAATCCGCCCTAGCATGGCTGCGCTTGTTCATAAGTATTATCTCTCAAAAGAAATAGATAAAATTTACTTAGATAATGATAAAAATCTATATCTAGACACCTGCAATATCAAGGGTGCAGATTGTAAAAAAAGCCTGCTAGCCACTGGTGTTAGCACCTTTCGCTTTAGTGCGCTTGGAAGTGATCCAAACATCGCTAGCACAATTGTTTTTAAACTTTGCTTAGTAGAAAATGATGGCAAAGCCGAGGCTTGCCAAAGCAGGATAGTAAGATAAGGGGGCGACATGAAAAAGGGATTTTCACTCATTTTAGCGATTATTTTTATCTTGCTAGTAGCTAGCATAGGTGCGCTAAGTATGGCTATTTCATCATCTAGCGCAAAGACTAGCGTTAATCTTTTTATCCACGAACAAGCCAAGCTTTTAGCTGACGGGGCAGCTGAGTATGCCATCATGAAAGTCCAGCAAAATAACTTTGCTGCTACTTGCGTGGATGAAATAGAGATAAATTATCCAAATGACAAGGACAAGAATCCAACTTTTAGAGCAAATATTTCTATTACCTACATAGGCGATGAGAAGACGATACAACACTGCGCTAATAAAATAGTGAGCGAAAAAACAGGACTTCAATCAATCATCATCTCAGGTCAAGTAAGAAGCCTTTTGGATGAAACAGCGAGTAGTAATTTTAGAGAAAATTTCGCTTACTCATTTACCACCACGCAAATACCATAAAATCTAGAATTAAATTCTAGATTTTGCACTTAATAAGAGAATAGAATTTGCTTGTAATCCTTAAACCAAAGGAGAGAAAATGAACATTTACGACTCAGTTATCGCTGAAGCCACAAATGGCAAATATAACAGCATCAGCAGTTATTTCACAGGGCAAAATAATGCTAATTTTGAAAAAAGCCTAGATACTTTTAAAGACTTGCTTGACAAGGCTGAAAAAGCTGACACCACAGGCGTAATCAGCGATG
The DNA here is from genome assembly GCA_945873855.1 of uncultured Campylobacter sp. Taxonomy (GTDB): domain Bacteria; phylum Campylobacterota; class Campylobacteria; order Campylobacterales; family Campylobacteraceae; genus Campylobacter; species Campylobacter magnus. The sequence goes on along the minus strand of CAMCEN010000011.1, from coordinate 6,053 downwards.
CTATCAAAGAAGCAAAAGAGAGTCTTGAGGGCATAGAAGCTATGGATAAAAGCGATGAGCTAGCCACAACTTTCAAAAAGCTTGAAGCGCAAGCCAAAAAAGATGAAGAGATGTTTAAGACCTTTGATTTCATGCAGCTAATGACTCAGCTAATGTATGGCACAAATGACGAGAGTGAAAAAAGCAAGCTGTATCAAAAAATGAACGAGCTAGCAGCAAGTGTGAAAAAATAAAAGCTAAATCTAGAATTCCTAGATAAAAAATCACATAAAACAACAAGGAATTCTAGAATTCCTAGATAAAAATAGTTGAAATTCTAGAATTCCTACCTAGATAAAAATCGCCTAAAATAACAAGGAATTCTAGAATTCCTAGATAAAAATAGTTGAAATTCTAGAATTCCTAAGCCTCTAGGCTCTTACATCAAAAACATTTTTTAGTATATTTATGATGTTCTCACCTTGAGTGCTTTGAGCCTTTTTAGCTGGTGTGCTAGCTAGATTAGTTTGCGCAGGTTGTGGGGCAGATACACTAGGCGTAGAGCTTGATATATTCATCATCACACCCTTATATCAAGTGTGTTATTAAGTATATTCATCACAGCTTGCCCCTCTATTTCCATAGCTGCTTTCATCACATTAGTTTGCGCGCCAAGGGCCATTTGAGCTGTACTCATCTCGGCCTTGTTCATTGCTACATCAGCACCTTTGCTAGCAGAGCTTACTGGAGTGTAAGCTGGACTTGATACTGGATTTATCATTTTTGCTCCTTTTTGGTTTTATATAAATATCGTCAAATAAAAACGAAATTTTAGTCCTAAAATTCTAGAATTCCTAACCAAATCTAGAATTCCTAGATAAAAAATCGCTTAAAATAACAAGGAATTCTAGAATTCCTAACCAAATCTAGCAACTGCTTAGCAGTAGCTAACACCACTGCCCTCTACTATCTCGCCGATGATGTAGCCATCGCTTGCTCTTAGGACTTTGTCTACATTTTGTTTTGGCACTACTAGCACCATGCCAACGCCGCAGTTAAAGGTTCTGCGCATTTCGCTTTTTTCTACTTGGCTACTTAGTAGCTCGTAGATTGCAGGGGCTTTGATAGCGGCCTCATCTACCTTTGCACCTAGAGTATTTGGTAGCACTCTAGGCAGATTTTCTAGTATTCCGCCGCCTGTGATATGCGCTAGGGCTGAGATATGCTCTTTTAGTGCCAAAAACTCTTTTACATAAATCCTAGTAGGCTCTAGTAGCACCTCGCCTAAGCTTCGTCCATCAAACTCGCTTTTTAAATCAAGCCCAAGCTTTTTGATCACAGCTCTAGCTAGTGAAAAGCCATTTGAGTGAAGTCCGCTGCTAGGCAGAGCTACCAAAACATCGCCACATCGCACAAACTCACGCCTGTCTATTTGCCCACGCTCAGCAATTCCCACCGCAAAGCCAGCTAGATCAAAGTCGCCTACTTCATACATACTAGGCATTTCAGCTGTCTCGCCACCCACTAGCGCACAGCCTGCTTGCTTACAGCCCTCGGCTATACCTGCTACTACGGCTTTTGCGTTCTTTATATCTAAAGCACCTGTAGCATAGTAGTCTAGGAAAAATAGCGGCTTGCCAAAATTACAAATCAAATCATTAACGCACATCGCTACTAGATCAATTCCCACAGTGTCAAACTTATCATAGTCTATGGCTAGACGCAGTTTTGTGCCTACGCCATCTGTGGCTGAGAGTAGCACAGGCTCTTTATACCCACTAGGCAGCGCAAAAGCCCCAGAAAACGAGCCGATACCACCTATACAATGCTCATTTTGCGTGCTAGCAACAAGCGGTTTTATCGCCTCTACAAAACTATTTCCAGCGTCTATATCAACGCCTGCTTCTTTGTATGAAATCATTGTTTTTCCTTTAAATAATGTTCGCATTCTAGCTAAAATTCGCTGTAAATATGCTAAAATTGCGCATACATTAAAGGAGAAAAAATGAATTATCCAAAAGCAATAGGACCTTATAGCGCATTTGTAGATGCTGGTGAGTTTGTATTTTGCTCAGGTCAAATTCCACTAGACCCTGCTAGCGGCGAGATAGTTGGCAACTCAGCAGCCGAGCAAGCTGAACAAGCCCTAAAAAATGTAGAAGGCGTGCTAGCAGCAGCAGGTTTAAGTACCAAAAATGTAGTAAAAACCACTGTTTTTTTAGCTGATATTGCAGACTTTGCTGCTGTAAATGAAGTGTATGCAAGGCATTTTAGCGAGCCTTTCCCAGCTCGTTCAGCGCTTCAAGTAGGAGCTTTGCCAAAAGGCGCAAAGGTAGAAATAGAAGTAATTGCTAAAAAATAATGTCTTTTAAGCACGGCGTAGTAATAACCGGACTAATCGGCTCAGGCAAAAGCACGGTTTGTGCGCTTTTAAAAGAGCGTGGCTATGAAATAATCTGCGCTGATAGCATAGCTCATGAGATTTTAGAGCTTAATGCTAGCAGGGTAAAAGAGCTTTTTGGGGCGCAGTTACTAAGTGGTGGCAAGGTGGATAGAAAAGCCCTTGGCGCAATAGTCTTTGCTAATCCTAGCGCAAAAAAGAGCTTAGAAGAGCTTTTGCATCCGCTAATACATGAGCGTATTTGCTTTTTAGCTAATGAGCTTGAAAAGAGCGGCAAGCTTTATTTTGTAGATATTCCGCTGTTTTTTGAAAGTGGAGGGCGGGCAAAGTATGATTTTGCTACTTCCTTGCTAGTTTATGCGCCAAAAGAGCTATGCTTAGAGCGAATTTTGCGCCGAGATAAGGCTGATGAGACTAGCGCAAATGCTCGCATAAACTCTCAAATGGATATAGAAAAAAAGCGAGCTTTGGCTGATTTTGTGCTAGAAAATACTAGCGACTTAGCTAGCTTAGAGCATGATTTGAGGGCTATTATAGAGCAGATAAAGACAAAAATGTCATTGCAAGGCGTATAGCGGGAATTCCGTCATTGCGGGAATTTCGTCATTGCGAGGAGCATAGCGACGAAGCAATCTCGTTCAAAATTCTGGGAATTCCGTCATTGCGGGAATTCCGTCATTGCGAGCAAAGCGAAGCAATCCAAATGACATAACTTAAACAAAAGGCAAAAAAGTGATTTTAGCAATAGAAAGTTCTTGTGATGATAGCTCAGTAGCGATTATGAAAGCTAGTGATTTTTCGCTCGTTCATTACGAAAAAATCAGCCAAGAACAGCAGCACGCCAAATATGGCGGCGTAGTGCCTGAACTAGCCGCACGCTTACACACCGCTGCCTTGCCGGCTGTGATTTTAAGGGCAAAAGAGCATTTTAAAGCTCTAAAAGCCATAGCTGTGACAAACGAACCAGGGCTTAGCGTGAGCCTGCTTCCTGGCATAGTAGCAGCAAAGGCGCTAGCCGCTGCTCTAAGCCTACCACTAATTAGCGTAAATCACCTTGTAGGGCATATCTACTCGCTGTTTTTAAGTAAGCCGATAAAACTGCCCCTTGGCGTGCTGCTAGTAAGCGGCGGACATACGATGATACTTGATATCAGCGAAAGTGGCGTTATATCCGTGCTTGGAGCTACTAGCGATGATAGCTTTGGCGAGAGTTTTGATAAAAGTGCTAAAATGCTAGGCCTTGGCTACCCAGGTGGTCCGCAAATCCAAAACCTAGCCTTAAAAGGCGATGATAGGGCTTATGATTTTAGTCTGCCTTTAAAGGGCACAAAGCGGCTAGAATACAGCTTTTCAGGGCTAAAAAATCAAGTGCGACTAGCCTGCTTGGAGCTAGAGAATTCTAGAATTCCTTACTCTGTCATCCCCCGACTTGATCGGGGGATCTCTAGTGAGAATTCTAGAATTCCTAGCAAAAATTCTAGAATTCCTAATGAAAATTCCAGAATTCCTAGCGAGAATTCTAGAATTCCTAGCAAAAATTCTAGAATTCCTAGCGAAAATTCTAGAATTCCTAGTGAACAAAAAGCAAATATCGCCGCTAGTTTTGAGCGTGTGGCTTGTCTTCATATCATCGACCGCCTAAAACTAGCATTTAGCTCGCAAAAGTGGGCGCGCTTTGGCGTAGTAGGTGGAGCTAGTGCAAATCTACGCCTAAGAGGCATGCTAGAAAGCCTTTGTGCTAGTTATGACTGCGAGCTACTCTTTGCGCCTTTGGAGTATTGTAGTGACAATGCTGCGATGATAGCACGCGCAGCTGTGGAAAAGTATCATAACAAAGACTTTTGTGAAAGCCTAGAAATGCACCCCAGATCAAGCCTAGAAAACCTAAAAATCATCTAAAAGGGAGAGAAAATGAGTATTTTGATAAAAAACGCAACCATAATAAACGCAAACGACACACAAAAAGCAAATATCCTAATCAAAAATAATAAAATCACGCAAATCAGCTCTGCTATGAGCGATGCTGATCGTGTGATAGATGCTAGCGGCAAGCTTGTTATGCCAGGGCTTATTGATATGCATGTACATTTCCGTGACCCAGGCCAAGAGTATAAAGAAGATATCATCACAGGCAGCCGTGCTGCAGCAGCAGGTGGCGTGACTACTGCTTGCTGCATGGCAAATACAAAGCCAGTAAACGACAGCCCACTAATCGCAAAATACATGATCCAAAAAGCCAAAGACTGCGGTCTAATCGATCTATATCCAATTAGCGCTATCACGCAAGGCAGCAAGGGCGAGCGCCTAGTAGATATGGGCAAGATGCTAGAGGCTGGCTGCATCGCATTTAGCGATGATGGGCTACCTGTGGTTAGCTCTGATGTGATGAGAGCTGCGCTTGAGTATAGTGCGCATCACGGCAGCTTTATTATCAATCACAGCCAAGACTGCTCACTTTGCCGCTGCGGACACATGAACGAAGGGCAAATGAGTATGAAGCTAGGCATAAAAGGCATGCCACGAGAACAAGAAGAGATAATGATAAGCCGTGATTTACTGCTTGCTAAACAAACAGGCGGCCGCATACACACAGCTCACATCAGCTCTGCGTGGAGCTTAGAACTCGTTAAAATGGCTAGGCAAAAGGGCATAAACATCACTTGCGAGGTTACGCCGCACCACTTCACCTACGATGAGAGCGCACTAGAAAACTACGACACAAGCTACAAAATGAGCCCGCCACTTCGCACAAAGGCTGATGTAGAGGCTATGAAAGCAGGGCTAAAAAGCGGCGTTATAGATGTGATAGCAACCGACCACGCCCCACACAGCAAGGATGAGAAAAACAGCACCTTTGAGGATGCGCCTTTTGGTATCACAGGACTGCAGACTCTAGTGCCACTGACACTAAATCTAGTGCGTGAGGGCGTGCTAAGCTATGAAGATATGGTGCGAGTATGCTCAAAAAGACCGGCTGAAATTCTAGGGCTTGATGATAGGGGCGAGATAGCTGTAGGCAAGCTAGCAGATATCGCAATAATCGATCCAAATATAGAATATATTTTTGATGAGAAGTTAAACTTTAGCAAAAGCATAAACTCACCGCTTTTTGGCAAAAGTCTAAAAGGCTCAAATGTCCTAAGCATAAAATCAGGTAAAATCGTCTACGAGTGGGGCAAGGAATTCTAGAATTCCCTAAAATTCGTCATTGCGAGGGAGCAAAGCGACCGAAGCAATCTCACTGGGGCACCGTCATTGCGAGGGAGCAAAGCGACCGAAGCAATCTCATCAAATCGCCCGTCATTGCGAGCGAAGCGAAGCAATCTCATTTATTTATTAAGCCTTATTTATTAAGCCTTGAGCGAGATTGCTTCGTCGTTCGTTTCACTCACTCCTCGCAATGACGAAAATCTAGAATTCCTTAAACATCGTCATTGCGAGGGAGCAAAGCGACCGAAGCAATCTCATTTAAAATTCCGTCATTCTCATTTATTAAGCCTTAAACTAGATTGCTTCGTCGTTCGTTTTACTCACTCCTCGCAATGACAGAATTCCAGAATTCCTTAAACATCGTCATTGCGAGGCTTTGAAAAAAGCCGAAGCAATCTCATCAAATCGCCGTCATTGCGAGCGAAGCGAAGCAATCTCATTTATTTATTAAGACTTAAACTAG
>CAMCEN010000010.1 GCA_945873855.1 uncultured Campylobacter sp. | reverse complement strand
CTAGAATTCCTTAAACTAGAATTCCTTAAACTAGAATTCCTTAAACTAGAATTCCCTAAACTAGAATTCCCTAAACTAGAATTCCTTAAACTAGAATTCCTTAAACTAGAATTCCCTAAACTAGAATTCCTAGAATTTGGAATTCCCTAAATCATTTTGAAAATATAAAAATAAGATAGAATAAAAAAAAGAATCTAGAATTCCCTAAGGAATTCTAGATTTATTGATTAAAAGAAATTATCCCCTAGCTTCTTTTGCGTATTTTATACCAAGCTCGTAGGCTTTTTCGTTAGCGGCTTTTACTTTATCAGGCACGCTATCAAGCATTCTTTGGCGCACTTTTTCCATGTCCATTACATGAGTAAATTCCATAGCCACACCAAGTGCTACCACGCTTTGAGTAATCACATTTCCTACTTCATCTTTGGCAATTGAGATGATAGGAATATTGTAGATTTTCCAGCGTTTTTTGTCTTCTTCGCTTGGTTTTACTAGGTTTGGCTCTATTACGATTATGCCGCCTTCTTTTACGCCGTCTTTAAAAGCATCATAGCTTTTTTGCGCAGTAGCAAGCATAAAGTCTATCTCGCCCTCGTTTGCATAAGGATAAAGTATCTCATCATCGCTTAGCAAAATATCAACCTTTGTAGGGCCGCCACGCACTTGTGAGGTATAAGTGCTTGCTTTTATTCCATATCCGCCATCAGCAATTTTGGCAGCTGAGAGAATTTCACCTGCTAAAATAACGCCCTGACCGCCAACACCAACAAATCTTAATTGCGTCATTTTACTATCTCCTCAAAGTTAATTTTGCCCTTAGTAGCAGCTGCTTCTTGAACCATAGAGTATGCTTTGCAGTACTCTATGCGGCTCTCGTCTTTGTGAAGCACACCAAGTGGATATAGTCCTTTGCGCTCTTCTTCGCTTAACCCCTCAAATTTTGATTTGCTTACAGTTCTACTATCTACCCATTTTACCGCTTGGACAGCCTCGCCCATTTTGTTTTTTCTACCTAGGTTAATGTGGCAGTTAGAAAACACATCAAAAAAGCTATATCCCTCGTGCTTAAAGCCCTCTACAAATAGTTTTTCAAGCTGAGCTGGGTTAATGATGCTTTGGCGACCTACAAATGACGCACCTGCTGCAATAGCAAGCTTAGCTGCATCAAAGTTTGGATCTATATTTCCCCATTGTGCTGTAACAGTCCAAAATCCTTGTGGAGTAGTAGGACTTGTTTGGCTATTTGTTAGGCCGTAGATGAAGTTATTTACCAGGATGTGATTTATATCTATGTTTCTGCGACATCCGTGGATTGTGTGATTTCCGCCGATTGCTAGTGTATCACCATCGCCACTTACTACGATTACATGTTTTTTAGGGTTTGCTAGCTTAATTCCAGTTGCATAAGCAATCGCGCGTCCGTGAGTGGTATGAACTGTGTTGCAATTAACATAGCTACTCATACGCCCTGAGCAGCCTATACCACTTACTAGGCACACATCGTCCATATCCCAGCCCATCGCATCGATAGCACGGATTATGCTTTTTAGAATTACACCATCGCCACAGCCCCAGCACCATAGTGTAGGCATTTTGTCTGTGCGCAAATATTTATCATAATTAAATGCCATCTTAGAACTCCTTGATTTTAGCTAGAATTTCGCTTGGGCTTAGCGGCCTTCCGTTTGCTTTAAATAATGTTTTCATATCATCTCTTAGTGTGCAGCGCACGATTTCGCTGTAATATTGCCCCATATTTAGCTCAGCTACTAAGATATTTTTGAATTTTTTGCCGATTTCTTTTAGCTTTTTTTCTGGACTTGGCCATAGAGTAATAGGTCTAAATAGCCCTACTTTTATACCTGCTTCTCTTGCTTTATTTATAGCTTCTTTTGCCGCTAGGCTAACGCTTCCGTAGCAAATCACGCAAATATCAGCATCATCAAGCTTGTATTCTTCGTAGTTGTCTATCTCATCTAAGTGAGCATGGAATTTGTTAAATAGACGCTTGATATTGTAATCTACTATCGCTCCATCTTCTGTTGGAAAGCCTGTTGGACCGTGGTGAAGTCCTGTGATGTGATAGCGATATCCTTTAAAGAAAGGATTTAGTGTAGCTGGCTCATCTTCTTTTGCCTCATAAGGTTTATAGTCTTTTGGATCGCCTTTAAACTCACGGCGCGGCTCAATTTTTAGCTCGCTAACCTCTGGCAAGAAAGCTTTGCCTTGCATATGACCGATAGTCTCATCAAGTAGTAAGAAAACCGGAGTGCTAAATCTATTTGCCAAGTTAAATGCTCTAATAGTCTCAGTATAAATCTCACTGATATTACCAGGAGCGACTGCTAGTGAGCAGATGTCGCCGTGGCTAGGGCTTTTTGCTTGTAAAATATCGCCTTGTGCTACGCGAGTTGGAAGTCCAGTTGATGGGCCACCACGCATAACATTTACTATAACAAGTGGAATCTCAGCGATAAAGCCAAGACCGATTTGCTCAGATTTTAAAGAAATTCCAGGACCTGAGCTAGCTGTCATCGCCTTTGCTCCACTCATCGCAGCACCAAGTGCTACTGAGATACCTGAGATTTCATCTTCCATTTGGATAAATGTGCCTCTTTGTTTTGGTAAAAGCACGCTCATTTCGTGAGCTATTTCACTACTTGGAGTGATAGGATAGCCACCAAAAAAATTACATCCGCACTCAATAGCAGCCTTTGCTACAAGCGCATTTCCTGTTGAAATTACTTCTCTCACATTAGCTCCTTAGTCAATTTTGCGGTAATGATTTGCCTTTACAGCCTCTGCTCTTGCTTTGCTCTCTGGTGTTAGCTTAGCAAACTTAAATCCCTTCTCAGCTACATAAATAGCAAAGTCTGGGCAGTGAAGCTCACAGTCTCTACATCCTATACAGCTCTCTGGGTGTACTACTTCAATTAGCGTGCCTTGGATGGCATGAGTATCCTCTTTCATCGCCAAAACGCCTGCTGGACAATAGCTAACGCATATATCGCAGGCTTTACAGCGACTTTCGTCTACCCATACCGCTTGGTTTTGCGGTTGTTCTACCATAACTATTCCTTTTTAAAAATTTTTCGCAATTCTAGCTAAAAAACCTTTAATCAAAGTAAACAATTTAAACTTAATTTTTAATTTTATATTTTTTTAAGTTTTTTTGATATTTGCGTTACTTTTTGTAACAAAAAAGAGCAAACAAAATCTAGAATTCCTTAAAATTTTAAAAAATTTAAAAGCATTTATATTTTTTTGCTAAAATCTTTGCGTTAATTTTTCTAAAAAGGACTTAAAATGAGTGACATCATCTACACTTACACAGACGAAGCACCACTACTTGCGACCTATTCGCTATTTCCGGTATTAAAAGAATATTTAAGCCGTGGCGATGTTAGCATTGAGACTATGGATATTTCGCTAGCTGGTAGAATTCTAGCTAATTTTAGCGACTATCTAAAAGAAGATCAAAAAATCCCTGATTTTCTAGCTAAACTTGGTGAAATGACGCAGGATCCAAAAGCAAATATCATCAAACTTCCAAATATCTCAGCTTCTATCCCACAGCTAAATGCAGCTATCGCTGAACTAAATCAAAAAGGCTACGCAGTCCCAGCATATCCAGCAGAGCCAAAAGATGCCAAAGAAGAAGAAATCAAAGCTCGCTACGCAAAAGTGCTAGGATCAGCTGTAAACCCAGTGCTAAGAGAAGGCAATAGCGATCGCCGCTGCGCTGCTGCTGTAAAAGAATACGCAAAAGCTTTCCCGCACAAAAACGGTGCTTGGGATAAAAGCATAAAAACAAGAGTAGCTAACATGAACGGCGGTGATTTTTATTCAAATGAAAAATCACTAATTGCTAGCGAGACTAGCGAGTTTAGCATAAAATTTAAAGGTGCAAGTGGCGAAAAAACGCTAAAAAGCGGTATCAAACTAAATAAAGGCGATGTGATAAGCGCAACTTATCTAAGCGCAAAAGCCCTTGATAGCTTTATTGAAAGCAGTATTGCTGATGCTAAAAAAGAAGGGCTTCTTTACTCAGTTCACCTAAAAGCTACAATGATGAAAGTAAGCGATCCTGTTATGTTCGGGCATTTTGTAAAGGTATTTTTTGCTGAGCTATTTAGCGAGTTTGGCGAGCAGCTAAAAAACCTTGGCGTAAATGCTAATAACGGACTAAAAGACCTATTTGCCAAAATAGAAAATAGCCCTATAAAAGATAAGGTAATAGCAAAATACAATGAAATTCTAGCCACTCGCCCAGCCCTAGCTATGGTTGATAGCGACAATGGTATCACAAACCTACATGTACCAAGCGATATTATCATAGATAACTCAATGCCAAATATGATAAGAAATAGTGGCAAAATGTGGAACAAAGATGGCAAAGAACAAGAGACTTTGGCTGCAATCCCAGATAAAACCTACGCTACGATATATAGCGCAATCATTGATGAGCTAAAAGAAAACGGCGCACTAAATCCAGCTGTGGTAGGCTCAGTATCAAATGTAGGTCTAATGGCAAAAAAAGCAGAAGAATACGGCAGCCACGATAAAACCTTTATTGCCGAAGAAGACGGCGAGTTTGTGCTAAGTGATGGCAAAGAAAGCCTAAGCTTTAAAGTAGAAAAAGGCGATATCTGGCGTGCGATGATAGCAAAAGATGAAGCTATCAAAGACTGGGTAAAACTAGCGATAAATAGAGCAAAAGCCACTGGTGCTACTGCGATTTTCTGGCTAGATGAGAAAAGAGCCCACGATGCTAATATGATAAAAATAGTAAATGATGAGCTAAAAAAATATGACACCGCAGGGCTTGACATCCGCATAGAAAACTACGAAAAAGCGATGAAAGACAGCCTAGCTATCATGCGCACAGGAAAAGACGCTATTAGCGTGACTGGAAATGTTTTGCGTGATTATCTAACAGATCTTTTCCCTATCATGGAGCTTGGCACTAGTGCTAAAATGCTCTCAATCGTCCCACTGCTAAATGGCGGTGGATTATTTGAAACCGGAGCTGGTGGCTCAGCACCAAAAATCGCTCGCCAACTACTAGATGAAGGACACCTTCGCTGGGACAGCTTGGGCGAGTTTTTAGCACTTGGAGCAAGCCTAGAGCACCTTGGCAATACCTCTGGCAAAAAAGGCGCACTAGTACTAGCTAGCACACTTGATAAAGCAATCGCTCAGTATCTTAAAAACGACAACTCACCACGCAAAAAAGTAGGTGAAAACGACAACCGTGGCTCTCACTTCTACCTAGCGCTTTACTGGGCAAATGAGCTTGCAAACAGCGAATTAGGCGATAAATTCAAAGGCCTAGCAGAGTTTTTAAACGCAAATAAAGAGCAAATCGCAAACGAGCTAAACGGCAATCAAGGAAGTCCAGCTGATGTAGGCGGATACTATAAGCTTGATGATGCTAAGGCAAATGCTGTGATGAGAAGTTCAAAATTATTTAACGAGGCGCTCGGCAAATAATTTTGCTGGCAGCTGAAATTTGCTAGGGATTTTAGAATTCCCTAAATTCGCTGGCGGGGCTTGTGGACGCCTTTTACTGCCGCACGCTTTGATGAATTATGTATTCTATCCGCAGCGTGCGGCAGCAAAATTCGCCTCACATGCCGCGCCTTTTATTTTGACAGCCGCTACCGCGAATTTAGAATTCCTAGAGAATTTTAGAATTCCCAAACTAAAATTCCCTAAATTCCTTAGAGAATTCTAGAATTCCCTAGTAAATTCACAATAAATTTCTTCTTTTGAGAGATTTATTGTGAATTTAATTTTTAAATAATTATAAAAAAGGCTCTAAGATTTTTTAGCTATTTTTTGCGCTCGCTGGGCTGCGCAAGCTGTGAGCACAAAAAAGAGCAAAAAAGCTGAGCCTTTAAAAAGGCTTTAAAATATGAAAATAGCAATAATCGGCGCAGGCAATGTCGGCGCAAGCGCAGCTGCTTTACTCATCGCTCGCAAGGTGGCAAAAAAAATCGCCCTTGTAGACATCGCCAAAAACCCTACTCTAGGCAAAGCACTAGATCTAAATCACATGGCAACCCTACTTGAAAATGATACAAAAATCAAAGCCAGCGATGAGTATAAAATCATCAAAAACGCTGATATCTGCGTCATCACAGCAGGCGTGCCCCGTAAAGTTGGGCAAAGCCGTGCTGACTTGCTAGCCACAAACGCTAGTATCATAAAGCACGCAAGCAAGCAAATCGCCAAATACGCCCCAAAAAGCGTGATAATCGTGGTTAGCAACCCACTTGATGCTATGACCTTTTGCGCTCACTCCGCCAGCGGTTTTGAGCGTGGGAAAGTCTTTGGCATGGCTGGCGAACTTGATAGCGCTAGGCTTAGATTTGAGATAGCCAAACACTTTGGACTAAAAAACAGCGAGTGTCAAGGGCAGATTTACGGCGAGCATGGAGAAAATATGAGCGCTGCAAACTTATACGCAAAAGGGCAAAAAATCAGCCAAAATCTAGCCTACGAGCTAGAAAACCTAGCCAAAGAAAGTGGCGCAAGGATAATTAGCCTGCTTGGCAGCTCAGCTTACTTTGCCCCAGCAGCAGGAATTCTAAAAATCTGCGAAGCCATAAAAGCAAAAAATGGTAAAGTGCTTGTCTGCTCGGCACTTGATGAGAGTGGCTATCCTTGCGGCAGGGCTGTGAAATTTGGCAAAAAAATTAAGATTTTAGCTGATATTTGCGAGCTTAAAACCGCAAAAGAAGCTATTAAAAAAGACTGCGATTTGCTAAAAATCTAATAAAAATCTTAAAACAGGATCAAAAATGAAAGAAATCTTAGTACTTCAAGCAAAGTATAATAAAGCCGCAAACGCTGCTATGATGAGTATTATATCAGGTCTAAGCGATGAGAAATTAGATGCTAATTCAGGGCTTTTTTACAAAAATCTAAGAGCTGAGCTTGCTCATATTTTAGGCGTTCAAGTGGCTGTTTTTGGCGGTGTGTTTGCTAAGTGGGCCAGCGTGGACTGCGCTGATATTTTAAGCCAGATAAATGAGGATCTAAGCCTTAAAAATAGCGAGATAGCAAGCATTGCTAAGCTTTTTGCCGCCTGTGATGAAAAAATCATCCAAATCATAGAAAAAACGCCAGAGCTGGGCATTATAGACGAGCTAAGCTTTCCAGGCATAACATTTAAAAAATCTCGCGCAAATCTCATTTTGGCTCTGCTAAATCACAGCACCCACCACAGAGGTATAGTAGGCGCAGAGCTTGAACTACTTGGAGTTTCAAATGACTTTAATGGCATGTTAGGCTACGAGCTGTAATTTTAGAACTTAGGAATTCTAGAATTCCCTGCGTCATTGCGAGGGAGCAAAGCAGAGGGAGTAATCTCTAGAAATTCTAGAATTCCTAAGCAAAATCTAGAATTTCTAGCCAAAATCTAGAATTCCTAAATAAATACAATAAAAAGGTCAAAAAATGCAAGAAAATAATATAAAAGACACCTACGATAGCGTCCCTTATACCTCAAATCCCTTTGCAATATCAAGCATTTTTCGCTTAGAAGCAATCGCTAAAATGAGCGGTTTTGAGCCAGCCCCACACGAAAAATGCCGTGTTTTAGAGCTTGGCTGTAGCTTTGGTGGCAATCTCATGATGAGTGCTCTGCGCTGTCCTGAGAGCGAGTTTATCGGCATCGACCTCTCAAGCGAGCAAATAGAGCGTGGCTCAAAAATCGTAGAACAAATGGGTATAAAAAACCTAAAACTCATCCAAGGCGACATCAGCCAAATCGCTATGGGGGGGGCAGTAGAGAAACCCACAAAAAGTTTGATTATATCATCGTTCATGGCATTTATAGCTGGGTGCCTGATTTTGTCAAAGATGCTATTTTTGAAGTGGGCAAAAACTACCTTAGCCCGCACGGACTAATCTACATCTCATACAACACCTACCCAGGTTGGAAAGGCAAAGATGTATTGCGTGATCTCATGCTTTTTGCCGCTAGTAACGAGACAGCGCTTAGCATAGCAGCTGCCAAAGACATCGCAAAAGCTGAAATAGACGCAAATGGCGAGCTAAGTGCTAAAAACAAACTAGCTATGGCAAAGGGCTTTTGTACTGCGCTTGTGGACTTTAGCGAAAAAATCGGTCAAGATGAGTGCTACAAGCTTGGAATCTCGCGCCACACAATAAACTTTGCTAAAGAACATGTGCTAACTAATAATCCAGAAAAAGATTATTATGTAATGCACGAGTATTTTGAGACCTTTAATGACCCTTGCTATTTTAAGGATTTTGTAGCAAAGTCTAGAAGTCATGGGCTAGATTATGTCGCTGATACGCATTTACAATCGCACTTTTCACAGATTTTTGAGGCAATACCAGCTGGCATGATGCCAAATGACCGCATTATAAAAGAGCAGTTTGGCGACTTTTTGTTAAATAAGGCTTTTAGATGCTCTATTTTGGGACTAAAAGAGAGTGTTTTAGAGCTTTTTACAGCTGGCGGTGGGCTTGATGGTGGGGTGAAAAAAAGCGTGCTAGAAAGCTTGTATCTTCAAGCTGGCTTTGAGTATCAAAACACACGGGATGGCAAAATAGAAATCATCTCAAAGCTAAACAAAGCTCACAAAATAAATCCCGAGCTAAAATGGCTTTGCGATGAGTTTAACGCTCTTTATCCAGGCACACTTAGCCTAAAAGACCTGCTAGAAAAATACAGCCAAAAGCAAGATATCATCTGGGCTAGCGTAGCGCAACTACTAGCGCTTGGCGTGATTGACTTTAGCGCTGCGCCGTTATGTGCCCTAAGCTATGAGGGCGCAAAAACCAAACTAAAAGAGAGTTTGCGTGGCTATATAAGCTACTTTGCTAACACTGATGCGCCTGTAATCGGTGCTGCTAATGAGCTAAATGCGCTAATTTCGCTAAGTCCGCTTGAGGCAAAAGTGGCACTTTTGTGCGATGGCAGGGATCTTGGTAAGGTTTTAAAAGGCTTTAAGGATATAATTAAATCAAGCGGACAGAGCCTAGTTCAAGTGCGAAATGGCAAACAAGAAAAAATAGAAGCTCCAAATGACGCTGTATTTAAAGGCTTTTTGGATAATATTTTAGAAAAACTTAGCAACGCTGGGTATTTTGAAAAAATCTAGAATTCCCTGCGTCATTGCGAGGGAGCAAAGCGACCGAAGCTAGGAATTCTAGTTTTCTTGGGGTTAGGGGATTTCTTTTAAGTAAAATCTAAAATTCCTAAGAATAAATTTAGAATTCCTAAGGATGAATTTATAATTCCTAGAGATTACTTCGCTTCGTTCGCAATGACGAAAATTCTAGAATTCCCTAAGCCTTGTGTCATCCCCCGACCTGATCGAGGGATGACATTACAAAGAATTTAGAAATCCCTATAGAGATCCCCCAGTCAAGCTGGGGGATGACATAGTAGGGAATTTTAGATAAATTCTAGAATTCCTAGAGATTGCTTTGCTTCGCTCGCAATGACGAAAATTCTAGAATTCCCTAAAAGATACCCCCTGACCCCCAACCAACGGATGTGAAACAAAAAACGCAGATAAAGCAAGAGAATTTTAGATTTTAGTGGGGTTTTAGGGCTCCTAAGGGTTTAGGGCATAGCCCTTATAAAATTTACGAGCTAGATTTATATAGCCTAAAAGCGAGCAAAAATTTTAGAATTCCTAGACAAATCTAGAATTCCTAAGAATAAATCTAGAATTCCTAAGGATAAATTTAGAATTTCTAGAGATTGCTTCGCTTCGCTCGCAATGACGGCGATTTAATGAGATTGCTTCGGTCGCTTTGCTCCCTCACAATGACGAAAATTCTAGAATTCCCTAAAAGATACCCCCTAACCCCCAGAAAAGAACTAGCTTAAAAACTCTTTTAAATCTTTAAAAATGTCTTTGTTTAAAAACAAAAATGCCCGAATTTTACTAGGGATTTTTAGCACCCTGCACTCTTCTTTAAACTCTTTTTTTAGCACAGCAGTTTTTAGTGGAGCGATGAAAACAAAAGTGCGGTTAGCGCAAAGTGCGACTTTATGAGAAAGCACG
This sequence comes from uncultured Campylobacter sp., assembly GCA_945873855.1. Lineage (GTDB taxonomy): Bacteria > Campylobacterota > Campylobacteria > Campylobacterales > Campylobacteraceae > Campylobacter > Campylobacter magnus. The sequence continues at coordinate 53,246 of CAMCEN010000010.1, read as the reverse complement.
ATTTGCCCTTCTTTTTTCATAGCCAGAGCAGCCACAGCCCTAGAGTCCGCACTTAGCAAAACACCTAGTTTTTTTAGTGCTTTATCGGCTAGATTTATGGCTTTTTCATCATTTTTTAGCACAAAAAGCCCCCCACTCTCAAAGGCAAAATCGCCCAAAAGCACCTTTTTATCAGCATTTAAAGCCTCAAAAGTCCTTGCCACGCCAGCAGCAAAACTAGCAATAAACTTATCGCTAAAATTAGCCCTTATATAATTTCTCTCAAAACTCTCATCTTTGTTGCTCTCATCGTTAAAATACTTTATATTATTCTGGCGCAAAAATGCTAGTATTTCGTGCTTTGGCGTGTTTTTAAGAGGGCGATAAATATTTATTTTTTCTCCATTTTCTAGCCTCAAACTCTCATCAAAGCCAAGCAAATTAGCAAGCCCAGCACCCTTAGAAAATCTCATCAAAAACCACTCAAAATAGTCATTTAGCTGGTGGGCTAAAACAAGCCCCTCATATCCATGCTCCAAGCAAAGACCCTTAAAAAAATCATAGCGCAAAGCCCTAGCCTTGCTTTCAAAATTGCCGTTTTTTAGCTCTGCGCTTTTGCTAAAAAATCTCTTGCCAAAACGCTCGCAAAGCTCTTTTGCGCTTGCTTCTTCAAGATCGCTGCTAGCTCTTGTTTTGTAGTTAAATAAGGCGCAATCAAAGCTGATGTTTTCTTGCAGCAGCAGATAAAAAAGCGCCGTGCTATCGCTGCCGTGTGAAAAGGCTAAAAGTAGTTTTTTGCCCCTTAATTCGCTTAGGAATTCTAGATTTATCATTTTACTGCTAAACTTTCTAAACCAAATTTTCTAAACCAAATTTTCGCTCATACCTTGCTAGCTGGGAGGCAAGTCCGCCAAGTCCGCCTTGGTGGATATAAAGCACAGGCTTTGAAAACACGCTAAGATTTGCTAGCAAAGTAAGCCAGCCCTGAGGGTCGTAAAGCAATTCAAAAGTAATGCTAGTTTGTTCTTTTAGCCTTTGCCAAATACGCAAAAAATCTAGTTTTAGCTCGCCAAAATACGCCTTAATAGCTGGGGGTAAAATACGCACCTTTGAGTCTGGCACAAGCGCAAAAATCTGCTTTGCTAGATACTGGGGACTGCCCACACAAGGCGTGGTAAATACACTAAATCTAGAATTCCTAGCCAAAAAAGCAGCCGAAGCCCCAGTCCCACTTGGCAAAAATATATCAAAATCACAGCCTAATTCTACGCTAAGATTATCAATCAGCCTTGCTTGGCTTTTAAAGCCCTGCTCAGCTTCTTTGCAGGCTACTCCCTCAGGGATAAAAAGCGTGCTGGGGCTATTTTTTAAGCTATTAAACTGGCTTTTTTGGCTTATAATCTTCATGCCATTTTTAAGCGCAAAGGCAAAGTTGCCACAAGGATTTTGCGCTAAAAACGAGCTAATATGCGTGGGATGATATAGGAATTCTAGATTTTTTAGCTTAGCAAAGCTGCTAAGTGCTGCCATAGCATTGCTTTGAGATGAGCCGTGGCTTAAAATACAATTAAAAGCACTCAAATCAGCGTGGAGAAAAAACTCTAATTTTCTAGCCTTATTGCCATTAAACTCTGCATCAATTAAATCATCTCTAAGCACGAAAAAATCACGATTTTCAAAGTGAATTTGGCTAAAAAACTCACTCATTTTAAGTCTCTTTTAAGGCTTTGGCACAAAAGAAAGACTTAAAAGCTCATTTTGCGCTGAGAGTGGAACAAAGACTAGTTTGTCTTTAAAAACAGCAGACTCTTTAAAACCATAAATCAATCCAGCCAAAGCACTAGCTCTCTCAAGTGCTAAAAGCGCATCATCAATGTCCTTTGGCGCAGGCACAGCCACTGTGATAAAAAGCACTCTCTCAAAAATCTCAGGATCCAAAAGCACAGCAAAATAAGACTCAATCAAACTTTTTAAAGCATCTTCATTTTTTAGAGCTGAGCCATCAAAAAACTCATCTGCGCTAAGTGCTAAAGAGCCAGTTTTGGCATCGATTTTCTTACTAAGCTTGTCATCTTTTAAGCGCATTTTAAGATTAGCGATGATTTTTAGGCTATTTTGATTTGCTTTTGTGGAATTTTGATCCACCATTAGCACTGGTTCTTTTTGACTGGCTTCATTTAGCTTGCTTTCTAGCTTGCTCAGGTTTAGTTTTAGCTGATTTATCTCACTTTCTTTGCGACTTAGCAAATCAGCTGTTTCATTGCTACCATTTTTTAGCTTTAAAAAGCTAAGTGAGATTTTGCTAGCTAGCAGCTCGTTTGTAGCGTTTATTTCAGAGATGAAATCAAGCAAGGTTTGCTGCTCTTTTTCTAGCTTATGAGCTTCTAGCAGCAGTGCTTTTCTATCTTCTTCTATGGCTTGATTTATAGCTTTTGCGCCATCTTGTAAAAACACAAGCTTAGCACTAAGCGCGCCAAAAATCAGCAAAAATATAAAAAATAGAGCCAAAAAAAGCCCTGAATAACTTAGCCAAAAGCTGGTGTGTTCGTTTGGTCTCACTCTTTGGCTCTTTTTTCTTGAAGATTTGCTAGGGCGTCATTTGCTTCTTTGTCCAGCTGGGCAATGCTCTCTCTCAAGTCTTTTATAGTATCAATGCTTTCTTGTGCATCAGTGCCCTCATCATCAAAGGTCTTGCGAAATGCTTGCATGCCATCAAACATTGCTGATCTAAATCCATCAAGCACCACCCTTTGATTATCAAGCAAGTTGGCATTAAAATGCTCTAATTTCATCTCAAATCTATCCACATTTTCACAAAGCGAGCCTATAGCGCGCTCCAAGCGTACAATACGCTCATCGCTGATAGTTTGAAGTCTAGCGTAGTTTTGCGCAAAGCTTTCTTGCATTTCTTTTAAGGTTTGATTAAAGTTATAAAGCACATTTATAATCTCGCTATGGACGCGCGCCATATCTTTTTGCTCTCTTTGGGCTTTGCTAAGTCCTGCCATGGTTTGCTTTAACTGCTCGCCACTTAGTTTTACGGCTTGTTCTTCATTTTTCATTATATTCGTGAAGTTTTCAAATTTATTTTCAATCACTCTATCAAGTTCTTTGAAAAACTCTTGATTGCTTACATAGCCAAAAATTTGGCTGATTTTAGCAAAGCTATCAATGGATTCTTGAAGTTGGCGGTGTTCTATCTCGTCCCTGCTCCAAAAAAAGCTCCTTGTAGCAAGCTTTTGGCGGTTTATAACAACCCTAAATCTACTTTGCCCAAAACGCTCAAAAAATATCCACCACAATGCTAGTAAAAGTCCATAAATAGCCACATAAAAAGCAGAGCCCACAGAGATAAAAAGCTGTGCTATCTCAAACTCAAACTCCTTTGCATCGCTAAAGGCAAAATTTGGCAGTCTTAGTGCGATACACACAAAAACACCAAGCACGCCAAGTATAGAAAATGTAGCTGAGGCGACATTTGCAAAGCTGTCATTTCGCACAAATCTAGTATAGTTTCGCACAAAATCGTCAAAATCGCCGTTTGATTTGGTCTCTTTGCCGATGGTAAGCAGGGTTTTTATGATGAATTCTTTTAAGTCTTTTTTAAACTCTATTTGCTGTTGTTCAAAAATATAGCAACCAAATCTAGCATTATGTCTAGCAAAAAACAGAGCAAAAAGTAAAATCACGCCCATTAGCACAAGGGCTGTTTTATCAATGCTTGGCCAGTATCCGCTAAAATGCCCAAAAGCAAAAAGTCCAAGCACCAAAACAGGCAAGAAAACAATCTTGCCGTAAACTATGATACGACTGCCAGCTCTTCCTTCAGGCAGATTTAAATCAATCTCATTTTTATTCACAATGCGCCCTATTTTTTTTAAAAAAATTCTCAAAAAACAAAAGTTTTTGTCCTTTGAGAATTTTTTGATTATCTTAAGGAATTCTAGAATTCCTACTAAAAATTCTAGAATTCCTACTAGGAATTCTAGATTTTAGACTAACTAGGAATTCTAGAATTTAGACTAAAATATTTTAGTTTCTACCTATACAATTTAACTCTTCAAAAGCTCGTTCTAGTCTTTTTACTATACTAGCCTCGCCCTCTCTTAGCCATTTGCGTGGGTCGTAGTATTTTTTATTTGGTTTATCATCGCCTTCTGGGTTGCCGATTTGACCTTGTAGATATCCGTGGTTTTTTGCCTCATAATCTCGCACTCCGTCCCAAAACGCCCATTGTGTATCAGTATCAATGTTCATTTTGACAACGCCGTAGCTAACAGCATCTTTGATGTCTTTTATATCGCTGCCGCTGCCGCCGTGAAATACAAAGCTTACAGGCTTAAAAGTGCTAGCACCAAGGTGTTCTACCACATATTTTTGAGAATTATCCAAAATCTCAGGGCGAAGCACTACATTTCCTGGCTTATAGACGCCATGAACATTGCCAAAGCTAGCTGCTATACTAAACATAGAACTAACCTCACTTAGCTCTTTTATAGCATATGCCACATCCTCTGGCTGAGTGTAGAGCTTGGCGTTATCTACATTTGTGTTATCCACACCATCTTCTTCGCCACCAGTTACGCCTAGTTCGATTTCTAGAGCGATATCAAGCTCGCTTAGCTCTTTTAGGTATTTTTTGCTGATTGCTACATTTTCTTCTAGGCTCTCTTCGCTAAGATCAAGCATATGAGAGCTAAAAAGCGGTTTGCCATTAGCGGCTCTATACTTGCGGTTTGCTATGATTAGAGCATCTATCCACGGCAAAAGCTTTTTAGCAGCGTGGTCGGTGTGAAGTATAACTGGCACGCCATAATGCTCAGCTAAAAGATGCGTATGATGAGCCGCAGCTATCGCACCTAGCGTATCGCCAACGCCTACTTGGCTAGCTCCATTTATGCCTTTGCCAGCATAAAATGCCGCTCCGCCATTGCTAAGCTGTATGATGACTGGTGAGTTTACCTTTTTTGCAGTTTCTAGTACGGCATTTAGGCTGTTTGTGCCTACTACATTTACAGCAGGCATAGCAAAGCCTACTTCTTTTGCATGTTCATAGAGCTGGCAAGCTTGGCAGCCAGTTAGCACACCGGCTGGGACTAATGATAATGCTCCCATTTTTCGCCTTTTTATTTATACTCGATTTTTGCGTTTTTGCGTAGATTTTCTACTTTTTTAGCTAGGTCGCCTTGAAGTTTTTGTGCTTTAAGGTTGCCGATTATATTATCTTTAACACGGTCAAAAGTTAGTGTTTGTTGTGCTTTTGAGTCTTGTTTGTAAATGATGTGATAGCCAAATTGTGATTGAACTGCTTTTTTTGTCATCTCGCCGTTTTTAAGAGCAAATGCTGCATCGCCAAATGCTGGAACCATTTGAGTTTTTGGAAACCAGCCTAGCTCACCACCAGCTGCTGCTGAGCCTTTGTCTATTGATTTTGCTGCTGCGATCTCAGAAAATTTTGCGCTTAGTGCTTCGCCTTTTAGTGCGCTTAGTTCTTTTATTATAGCATCAGCTTCTGCTTTGCTTTGAACCAAAATGTGTTTTGCGCGAACTTGCGCAGGGACAACGAACTGATTTTTGTTTTGGTTGTAGAAGTTTTGTGCTTCAGCGTCACTTACTTTAATAGCGTCAAATTGTTTTTTCTCCCAAAGCTGGATTAAAACATTTTCTTCTGCTAGTTGAGCTAGAGTTTTATATTCTTTTGAGTTTTCAACTTTTTCTTTTTTTGCTTCCATTAACACTAGTTTGCGATCGATCGCACTATCTATTAGACGTTTTCTAGCATCAGCTGGCATTTGCTTTAGCTCGGCTGGGTTTGGACCAAAGATAGCATCATCGATGCTCTCGCCATTTACTACAGCTACTGGAGCAGCATTTAGAGCGCCAGCAAGTGCTAGCATTGCGATTAGTGATTTTTTCATTTTTTTTCCTTTTTGTAAGTTTGGGCGCAAATTATAGCACAATTAAAGAATTTTTTGGTAAACTGCGGGCATGCAAAGTAAAAAAAATGTAAAAATTATCAAAGAACGCCTTTTTGAGCATTACCCAAGCGCAAAAACTGAGCTTGTTTTTAAAAACAATTTTGAGCTACTTGTGTGCGTTATGCTCTCAGCCCAGTGTACCGACAAGCGTGTAAATCTCATCACGCCAGCGCTTTTTGAGCGTTATCCTGATGCAAAAAGTCTAGCAGCAGCAAACTTGTCTAGCCTAAAACTGCTTATAAACTCGTGTTCGTTTTTTAACAACAAAGCGCAAAATCTCATAAAAATGGCGCAAGCTCTGTGCCAAAAGCACGCAGGAGAGGTGCCACTAGATGAAAACGAGCTAAAGGCTCTAGCAGGCGTGGGCGTAAAAACTGCGCATGTGGTACTAATAGAAGCACTTGGGGCAAACTTCATGGCTGTTGATACGCATGTTTTTCGCATATCAAAAAGGCTTGATTTGCTAAAAAATGCTAAGGTGCCAGAACAAGCTGATGTCGAGCTAAGCGAGCTTTTTAAAACTGATTTAAATAGACTTCATCAAGCAATGATAATCTTTGGTCGTTATACTTGTAAGGCGATTAAGCCTCATTGCGAGGGCTGCTTTTTAAGCGAGTTTTGTAAAGAAAAAACAAATAAAATCTAGAATTCCTAGCAAAATTCTAGAATTCCTAGACTAAAAATACCCCCGCACCCCAACCAGCGAATGCAAAGCAAAAATTCTAGAATTCCTAGCAAAAATTCTAGAATTCCTAGAACTTACAAATAAAAAAGCCCTAGGGAATTCTAGAATTTCTAGCAAAATTCCAGAATTCCTTTGTTTATAAAAGTCCTTTTAATCAATAAATTTAGCATGATTTTTCCACTTTCAAACTTAAATATATAAAATTAAAAAATTTAAAATAAAATTTCAAATTAAAATGAGAAAAATATTAAATTTTAGTTTATATTAAAATTATTTTGCTAGAATTAAACCTTAATTTTCATCAAAAAAAGGACAAAACATGAACAAAATGGGTTTAAACGCTAAAACAATTAGCGTAGTTGTTTTGCTCTTTATTGTGCTTGTAGGTGCACTTAGCGCTTATTCGCATGCAAGAGTAAAATCAGAAACAGTTGATTATTTTAGTGATATTCAACGCCTAGCACTAAGTGCTTCTCACACAACCATAAATATCACTATGAACATAGAAGCAGAGCAGCACCTAAAAGCTCTTGGCGATTCTTTGGCTATTCACGGCTTACAAAACACTCGCATTATAGAAGATGATGTAATGGAGCTAATCCGCTATCCTAAGGCTTATGTAGCATTTGAGTCTGGCAGTAGTGCTGTAAGCTGGCTAAATAAAGACTTCCGCCCTGCTAACACTGCTTGGGATGAAAGCACAGATCTAAGAAATGAAATGTGGTATCAAGCAGCAAAAAAATCTGACAAACTATACATCAGCGAAGTTCATCAGCTACAAGATGGTCCTTTTGCAGGTCGCATGGTAGCTAAAGCAGCTTTGCCGATGAAGAAAAATGAAGCTATTGTTGGCGTTGTAGCAGTTGATATTTTTGTTGATGATTTTCAAAGAAGATTCGATAAATTTGTTAGCAAAACAATTCCTAGTCAAAATATTTTTTTACTAGATAGTTCAGGTAGAATTTTCTCACATAAAGATAATGGTGTTATTCGCACTCAAACAAACGGTAATCTAAAAGAAAAGCTAGATGCCGCTCTTAAAAGCTCAAACAATACTACTGGCACATTTAAGTATATAAACTTTCACAATGAGGAAGTAACAGCAATTTATCAAAGATTTGATTTTGGCTGGACTGTCGTCGCAGCAGCAGAAGACAAAGACTATAACGGTGCTTTAAATGAAAACTTATTAGCTCAGATTATTGCTGTTATAGTGCTTTTAATCATCGGTGCGATTTCACTATATTTTGTATTGCGCCATTTCCTAGCACCTATCGCTTTAATCGAAAAAAGTGTAGCAGATAGTTTTAAATATGTAAATCACGAGCTTTCATCTGCTCCAAAACTACTAAATATCAACACAGGCGATGAGTTTGGCAGAATTGCTTCTATGATAAATAAAAATATAAAAAACACAGAAGCTGGCTTAAAACAAGATACCGATGCTGTGGAAAACTCAGTTGCAGTAGCTCAAAGCATAGAGCAAGGTGATCTAACAGCTCGCATTACTCTTAATCCAAATAACCCAGAGCTAATTAAGCTTAAAAATGTGCTAAATAAAATGCTTGATACTCTTCAAGCTAGAGTTGGTAATGATATGAATATCATACTAAAAACCTTTGATGAGTATAAAGCACTTGATTTTAGAAATAAAATTGAAGGCGCAAAAGGTGATGTTGAGCTTACTACAAATGCTCTTGGCGATGAGATTATCAAAATGCTACGCACCTCTGCTGGCTTTGCTGGGGCACTTAGCGCACAAAGTCAGGAGCTAACATCAAGAGTAAATGCTCTAAGAAACAGCTCAGATGAGCAAAACAAAAATCTAAAATCTAGTGCTGATCTGCTAGCAAATATCACAGCATCTATGTCAAATGTAGTTCAAAAAACTAGCGAAGTTGCCACTCAGTCTGAGGATATCAAAAATGTAACTGCTATCATCCGCGATATCGCTGATCAAATCAACCTGCTAGCTCTAAATGCTGCTATTGAGGCTGCAAGAGCTGGTGAGCATGGTAGAGGCTTTGCTGTTGTTGCTGATGAAGTAAGAAATCTAGCTGAAAAAACTCAAAAATCACTAGCTGATATCGAGAGCAACACTAGTATACTAGTTCAAAGCGTAAATGACATGAGCGAGCAAATCCGCATCCAAAGCGAAGGCATTGAGAGAATTAATGAAAATGTAGCTAATATAGAAATTCATATGAACGAAAATGCTACTATCGCTCACGACTCAGCTACTATCGCTAGCGAAGTAAGCAAAATCGCAAAAAGCATCGTAGAAGATAACGAAAAGAAAAAATACTAAGAGTTAGTTTCTAAGCTTTTCTAGGGAATTCTAGAATTCTTTTCTAAATCTAGAATTCCCCAAATCTCAAGCCCTAAGGAATTTTAGAATTTTGCTAGAAATTCTAGAATTCTTTAGGGCTTTTTTATTTATAAGTTCTAGGAATTCTAGATTTTTGCTAGGAATTCTAGATTTTTTGCTTCGCATCCGCTGGCCCGGGGTGCGGGGGTATTTTTAGTCTAGGAATTCTAGAATTCCCTATTTTATTAATAAAATCTTAAAAAAAAATATTAGTTTAAAAACTTATTTTTTTATAAATAATAATTAAATATAATTATGAAAAATCTTTTGTAAAGGGGTAAAGATGAAAGACCTTCAAAACTCGCTTGATCTTCGTCTAGCACAGCTTCAAGCCTTGCCAAAGATGAAAGACGGCTCTATAATGGACGCTCTTAAATCTCATGGCTTTTCTCGCCGTGATTTTATGAAATGGGCTGGTTCTATGACTGCCCTACTAGCACTACCTGCTAGCCTAGCACCAAGCGTGGCAAAGGCTGCTGAGATGGCAGATCGTCTGCCTGTTATCTGGCTACACATGGCTGAGTGTACAGGATGTTCTGAGAGCCTACTTCGCAGCGATGCGCCGACTATTGATAGTCTTATATTTGACTACATTAGCCTTGAGTATCACGAGACTGTGATGGCAGCTAGTGGCTGGCAAGCAGAAGAGAACTTAGAGGGTGCGATAGAAAAATACAAAGGTCAATATGTGCTAATGGTAGAAGGTGGAATTCCAGCCGGACAAAACGCCTTTTATCTAAGCGTAGGTCCAGAGGGCAAAACTGGCGAGGCACATGCTAAGCACGCAGCCCAAAATGCGGCTGCGATATTTGCTATTGGCACCTGTTCTAGCTTTGGCGGTATCCAAGCAGCAGCTCCAAACCCAACTGGCGCAATGCCACTTCACAAAGTAACAAATAAACCTGTTATAAATGTCCCTGGCTGTCCACCAAGTGAAAAAAATATAGTAGGAAATGTGCTTCATTACTTGCTATTTGGCACTTTGCCAGCACTTGATAGCTACAATAGACCAAAATGGGCTTACGGACATAGAATTCACGACCTTTGCGAGCGTAGAGGACATTTTGATGCTGGCGAGTTCGTAGAAGCCTTCGGCGATGAAGGCGCAAAAAAAGGCTACTGTCTATACAAAGTCGGCTGTAAAGGCCCATATACATTTAATAACTGCTCGCAAGAACGCTTCAATAGCCACACAAGCTGGCCTATCCAAGCAGGTCACGGCTGTATCGGCTGCTCAGAGCCAAACTTCTGGGATAACATGGGACCATTTGAAGAGCCTTTGGGCGATAGATTATATAAAAGCGTATTTGGCGGACTTGGCAGCGACGCCGTGGCTGATAAAATCGGCATAGGCGTGTTAGCTCTAACTGGTGTAGCGATAGCTGCTCACGCAGTAATCGCAAGTGCGAAAAAAGCGGAGGAATAAAACATGGCACAAAGAATAGTAGTAGATCCTATCACACGCATTGAAGGACACTTGCGCATAGAAGTAATGGTAGATGAAAATAATGTAGTAAAAGAGGCTTATAGCGGCTCAACTCTATGGCGTGGAATCGAGCAAATCGTAAAAGGCCGTGACCCACGCGATGCTGGCTTTATGACGCAGCGCATTTGTGGAGTTTGTACCTTTTCTCACTACCGAGCTGGCATAGAAGCAGTAGAAAACGCTCTTGGAATTCAAATCCCACTAAATGCTGAGCTAACTAGAACGCTGATGAATGCAGCACTATTTTTACACGACCATCCGGTGCATTTTTATCAACTCCACGCACTTGATTTTGTTGATATCGTTAGCGCCCTCTCAGCCGATCCTAAAAAAGCAAGCGATGAAGCCTTTAAATACTGCTCTACTCCATACGCTTGCGGTGCAGACCAGCTAAAAGCAGTCCAAGACAAAGTAGCAGCCTTTGTGAAAAAGGGCGCACTAGGACCTTTTGCTAACGCATACTGGGGACACAGCACTTATCATTTCACACCAGAGCAAAACCTTATTGCTCTAAGCCACTATTTAGAGTGCCTAAAAGTACAAAGAACAGCAGCACAGATGATGGCTGTCTTTGGCGGCAAGCAACCTCACCCACAAAGCCTAACTGTTGGCGGCGTAACTTGCGTAATGGATCTAAAAAGCCCAGCAAGACTAGGCGAGTATATGGTTAAGTTTGAAGAAGTTGCTGATTTTATCAACCGTGCTTACTACCCAGATCTAGTAATGGCAGGTAAAGCCTACGCAAACGAAGCAAGCGTACTAAATGATGTGGGCGTGCCAAATCTGTTTACAAGCAGAACCTTTATGGTAGGCAAAAATGACTATTTATTTGATAGTGGTATTATTATGAACGGCGATATAAAAAATGTGCTTGAAGTAGATGAGAGCAAAATCACAGAAGAAGCCACTCACTCATGGTATAAAAATGACAAAGCACTACATCCATACGACGGCGAGACTGAGCCAAACTTCACAGGGCTTAAAGATGAAAAAACGCTAAACGCAAAAGGGCAAATGGCTGATAGCAAGGTATTTGACCATGCTGGCAAGTATAGCTGGATAAAAGCACCACGCTATGACAGCGAGCCTATGCAAGTAGGACCACTTGCAAATATCGTAGTAAACTACGCAAAAGGCAATCAATATGTAGCGCCTGTTGTAGAGAAATTCCTAAGCGATACTGGCTTGCCACTAGGCGCAGTTCTTAGCACACTAGGCAGAACCGCAACTCGCATGATAGAAGCAAAAGTAATAGCTGATAACGGTCTAAAAGCCTTTAACAACCTAGTAGAAAATCTAAAAGTAGATGATAGCACCTGCGCACCATATGTAATAGATAAAAGCAAAGAATACAAAGGTCGCTACATAGGACATGTGCCAAGAGGAACTCTAAGTCACTGGTGTCGTATAAAAAACGGAGTGATAGAAAACTGGCAAGCAGTAGTGCCAAGCACATGGAACGCATCTCCAAAAGATGCTGCTGGCAAAATGGGTAGCTATGAGGCTTGTCTAGTAGGACTAAAAATCGCTGATCTAAAACAGCCACTAGAAATCATCCGCAAAATCCACAGCTACGATCCTTGCATCGCTTGTGCTGTACATGTAATGGATATGAAAGGCAATGAAATCAGCCACTACAAAGTAAATCCAAACCTGATCTAAGGGGCGAGCATGAAAGAAGTATATAAACACGGAAGCGGCGAGAATAATAGAGAAGCTGTTTATGAATTTTCTATTGGCTTGCGCTTTACTCACTGGGTGCGTGCTATAAGCATAATCGTGCTTACTGTAAGCGGTCTATATATCGCTTATGTATTTGCTGCACCTGTGGTAACTGGCGAGCCGATAAACTTCATGAACGCTAAATGGCGTGCTGTACATGAAGTGGCTGGATTTATCTTGCTTGGCTGCTTGATTTTTAAAAGCTATTTGTTTTTCTTTGATAGAAAAAGTCATGGTGAAAGAGTAAGTATAAAAGATAGCTTTAATATCAAAACTTGGGTAGCACAAATAAAATATTATTTATTTATAGGCGAGCACCCACACCTAAAAGGCGTGTATAATCCACTGCAATTTATATCTTATGTGGTATTTTATTTGCTTATGATAGGGCTTTGCTTAACTGGGTTTATTTTATACGCAAATAGCTATCACGAGGGCTTTGGTGGGCTTATTTATGAGTGTATGAGAAGCTTTGAGGCGATGTTTGGTGGTCTAGCAAATGTGCGTCAAATTCATCATATTCTTACTTGGGCTGTTGTGATTTTTGTCTGTGTTCATATCTATATGGCTGTCTTTAACGCTATAAAAGGTAGAGACGGTGGCATGGATGCGATTTTTAGCGGCTATAAGTTCATAAAAGACGGAAAACGCACTTGAAAATACTAGCTCTTGGTATAGGCAATGTGATGTTTGGCGATGAGGGCGTAGGCGTTCATTTTATGAAAATGATGAGCGAAAACTACGAGTTCTCATCGCCAGAGCATACTTTGACTTTCCTTGATGGTGGGACAATGGCAAATCACCTTGCCCCCATCATCGCTGACTATGAGTATCTCATAGTTTGCGACTGCATTGACGCAAATGGTGGCTTGGTGGGTGATGTGTATTTTTTTGACTTTGAGGACGCTCCAAATGCTATAAAATGGAGTGGCTCAGCGCATGAAATAGAAATGCTTCAAACCCTACAAATGATGGACTTGCTAGGCGACCGCCCAAAGACTAAGATAATAGGCGTTATCCCAAAACGCATAGAGCCTATGAGCTTTGAGCTAAGCTCTGATCTACAAAACGCCGTGCCTGTAATGAGCAAGGTGTTTTTAAAAGAACTAGGTGAGCTTGGCTTTACTTGTGATAAAAAGGCTGATTACAGCATAGCTGACATTGCCAAAAAATGGCAAGAAAAGCAATTTTAAAAGTAATTCTAGAATTCCTAAATTATTTTAGAATTCTAAATCTAGAATTCCTTAGAATAAAATCTAGAATTCCTAGCTCTAAATTTTAGAATTTGCTAAAAAATCTACATAAAACCTAAAAATTCAGCTAAAATTCCCAAAAAGGAGCAAAAATGACAAGCCTAATGATAAGCGCAAATAGCGCATTTTTAGAACAAATTCTAGAATTTGCCAAAAAGCTAGCAAAAGAACAAAACGAAAAATTAGAAGTTCAACAAGACCGCTTTGCCAAGCGATACGAAGATGATATAGAAGCTTACAAAAAAGGCGAGTTAAAAACCAGGCCATTTAGCGAATTTCAAAAAGAAATGGAAAAATGGTAATAACAACTTCGCCACGATTTGAGAGTGAAATAAAAGATATTTTTGATTTTATCGCCAAAGATAGCAAAGAAATATCAGCAAAAATCAATAATCTTTTGATATTTCCACACATCGGCAGAAAAAAGATGATAACCGCCGTGAGCTAATATATAAAGGCTACATTGTGCCTTATTTCATAAATAATGATGAAATTTTGCTTTTAGGAATTTATAAAGAAAACCTTTAGGAATTCTAGAATTCCCAAAAAGAATTCCTAAATAAATTTGGAATTCCAAAAGCATTTTCTAAAAAACCATTAAAACCACAAAAATTTCGCTAAAATATCACTATAAATTTGAAAGGCTATTTATGGCTAATAATCACAAAACACCAGAAGAATTAGCAAGAGAAAAAATAGACTTATTTCTTACAAATTCTGGCTGGGATATAGTAGGCAGAAATGAATATAGCGAGCTTTTAAACGCTTGCGCTATAAAAGAAGGCTTACTAAAAGGAAATAGAGAAGCTGATTATTTATTATTCGTAGGCGGCAAGGCAATAGCCGTGCTTGAAGCCAAAAAAGCAGAAAATAAATTAAACACCGAAGTAGCCGAGCAAGTTCAAAATTATTCTAAAATTGTGCCTGACTGGTATAAAATGTGGCAAAATCCTTTGCCTTTTGTCTTTATGAGTAATGGACAAACCTTGCTTTTTAGAGATATGAGAGCAGAAGAAATAGAATATAAAGAGCTTAAAAAAATGCTAAGCCCAAAAGAGCTAGTAAAAATGCTTGATATAAAAGAGCCTTACGCTTCTTTACCAGCTTTGCCAAAAGTGCTAAGAGAGTGCCAAATAAACGCAGTAGCAAATCTAGAACTATCATTTAAGAAAAACAAAAACAAAGCCCTTATTTGCCTAGCCACAGGCGCTGGCAAAACATTTACGGCTTGCACTATTGTTTATAGACTACTTACTTATACGCCTATTCGCAAAGTGCTTTTTTTAGTAGATAGAAATAATCTTGGCGCGCAAGCCCAAGGCGAGTTTAAAAATTACTCACTTACCGAAAATAACACCAAATTTGATACCATTTACCAAGTATCTAGGCTAAAAAACATAGATGAAGCCAAAAGCTCAAATGTAGTTATTTCAACTATTCAAAGGCTCTTTGCCACTCTTACAGGACAAAGCCTAGAAAGCATCAACGATGATGAAGAAAGCTTTGATGGAGCGCAAAGCGAAGTAATCAGCCTAGAAAACTCTACAAAAACACTAGCGCCAGATTTTTTTGATTTGATTATAATAGATGAGTGTCACCGCTCAATCTATGGCAAATGGCAAGAAGTGTTAAAATATTTTCACAGCGCAAAAGTCATAGGACTAACCGCCACACCAACACCAGAAGCATATGCGTTTTTTGATAAAAATAAAGTAGCAGACTACACCTTTGAAGACTCAGTAAAAGACGGAGTAAATGTCGCCCCTATCATATATAGGATAAAAACACAAATCACCAAAGAGGGTGGAGCAATAGAGATAAATGATGAAGTAGAAAAAACTTCAAAAATCACCCAAGAAACCAAAACAATCAAAAGCAAAGAACGCACAGAATATTCTAGCACCGAACTAAATCGCCAAGTAGTAAATCTAGCCCAAATCCGCCTAATAATCACACGCTTTAAAGAAATCATCTACTCTACTCTTTATAAAGACAGAGAGCCAAATTTCGCCTACATACCAAAAACTCTAATTTTCGCAGAAAACGACAGGCACGCTGATAATATAATAAATCAAATAAAAGAAGTTTTCGCCCCAGAGTTTAAAAATGGCTTGCCAGAAAATTTTGTCCAAAAAATCACCTGTAAAGCTGGCAACTCAAACGAGCTAATAAGGCAATTTCGCAACAATGTAGAGTTTAGAATAGCAGTAACTGTTACCCTAGTAGCAACAGGCACTGATGTAAAGCCACTTGAATGCGTTATTTTCATGCGTGATGTAAACTCAGCCGTGCTATATACGCAGATGAAAGGTCGCGGATGTCGCTACATAGATGATGAAAAGCTAAAACAAGCAACTCCAAATGCTACTTCAAAAGATCATTTTTATATAATAGATGCTATCGGCGTTACAGAACACGAAAAGAAAATCCCAAACATAAACGACAAAAACCAAAAAGAGCCTTTTCCAAACTTAGCTAGGCTTTTTGAGCTTTTATCTCACGGCAATCTACAAGACGAATACATCACACTACTTTTTAACCGCCTTAGCAAATGCGCCAACAAAGGCGACAAAGAAGAACTACAAAGATTTACAATCATTGCTGGATTTAGCCTACACTCGTTTTTAGAAGTCCTAAGTGATAAAATAAAAAACTTCCCACCATTTAACGACATAAACGAAGCAAACCAAGAACGAAAAGAAGCCCTAAACCCACTACTTACAAATACAATCGCCAAAAAGCAAATTTTAGAAATCAACGCAGGATTTATAAAAACCATAGACACCGCAGATATAGTTATAAGTGAAGGATTTAGCAAAGAAGAAGCAAAAAGCTACATTGAAAGCTTTGAGCAGTATTTAGATGAAAACAAAGACAAGATTGAAGCCCTAAAAATCATCTATAACGCCCAAAATATCACAATCACGCACGATATGCTAGCAGATTTACAAAATCAAATTCTAACCTTCAATCCAGATTTTAAAACCAGCAGAATTTGGGAAAATTATAAAATTTTAAACGAAGGCAAAGGCATAGAAAACCTTAAAAAAGATGAGCTAACCGCCCTTACAAACCTTATAAGTCTTGTTCGCTTTGCTTATAAACAAACAAGCACTTTAAAGCCCATTGTGCGTGGCTATCTAAGTGGCTTTAATCTCTACGCAGGTCAAGCCCAAAGACCGCTAAACCCTGAGCAAACTGAGCTTTTAAGTGTAATAGCCAAATATATCGCTCAAAACGGCTCTTTAAGCCTAAAAGAGCTAAAACCACTAGGCGATAACTACCGCCTAGGCATAATAAATATTTTTGGCAATCAAGCAAACCAAGAGCTAGAAAAGCTAGCTAAATTTATCATCAAGGAAGCAGCATAATGGCAAAAGAAACTAAACCCACAACCACCCTAGCAAGCAAAGTCTGGAAAATGGCAGATGTGCTAAGCTCAGCAGGCATTGCTTTTACTGATTATATCACACAGCTAACTTATATTTTATTTCTTAAAATGGATGATGAAAAAACAGAAACTTTTGGCGATGATAGTGCCTTACCACAAGGCGCGAGGTGGAAAAACCTACTAAAAGACGCAAACGGCGATGAGCTAATAGGCGATGAGCTAGTAAAAACTTATGAAACAATCCTAGCTACCTTGCAAACGCAAAGTGGCATAGTAGGCGCAATTTTCACAAAAGCCACAAACAAAATCACCCAGCCAGCCAAACTTCAAAAAATCATTGAAATGGTAGGCAAAGAAAACTGGTATTCTTTTGGCTCGGATTTAAAAGGCGAGATTTACGAAAGCATTTTAGAGCGAAACGGACAAGACGCCAAAGGTGGCGCAGGGCAGTATTTCACTCCACGTGCGCTTATTTGGGCTATGTGTGAAGCTATAAATCCACAGCCAACAGAGCTTATCTGCGACCCAGCTTGTGGCACTGGTGGCTTTTTGCTAGAAGCCTACTTTCACGCCGAAAAAATAGCCCAAAGCTCACACGACACAAACGCCCTAGTAAATCTAAAAAGCTCAAATATCCGTGGCACAGACATCACCCCGCTTGTAGTCACCCTAGCTAGTATGAATCTATATTTACACGACATAGGACAAATAGACACAGCACCTATAAACTGCGCCGATAGCTTAGAGAGTGAGCCAAAATATCTAGCAGATGTAGTCCTAGCAAATCCACCATTTGGCGCACGCCCAGAAGGTGCTACTGATATCTCTAGTCTGCGTGGCGACTTCTACGCACAGACAAAAAACAACCAACTAAACTTCTTACAGCACATTATGAAAATGCTAAAACCACAAGGCAGATGCGCTATTGTTTTGCCTGATAATGTGCTTTTTGAAGCAGGCGCAGGCGAGATTATACGTAAAGAACTACTAAAAAACTTCAATCTCCACACCATTTTACGCCTACCTACTGGCATTTTTTACGCACAAGGCGTGAAAGCAAATGTGCTATTTTTTCAAAACGGAGAGCCTACAAAAGAGCTTTTTGTCTATGACTACCGCACAGGCATAAAACACACGCTAAAAACAAACCCACTAAAAAAAGAGCATTTAAAAGACTTTCTATCTTGCTACCAAAATAGAAAAAATATCAAAGATAATGAAAGATGGCGCAGTTTTAGCATTGCTGAGCTTTTAGAGCGAGATAAAACAAACCTAGACATAAAATGGATAAAAGACAATGAAGAAATTCCACCCCTAAATGAGCTTTTAAAAGAGCTAGAAAACTCATCTAAAAATATCGCAAATGCTAGTGCCAAGCTTACTTCGCTTTTAGCAGATATTAAGGAATTCTAGATGAATACAAAGCATTTAAAAGCTAGAATTCTAGATTTAGTACTTCAAGGAAAATTAGTAGAGAATTCTAGAATTCCTAATGATTTAAATTCTAGAATTCCCTCTGATTTTAACCCACCTTTTGAAATTCCAGACTCTTGGGCGTGGGTAAATATTAGCGACATTTGCAATTCTATAACAGCTGGTGGAGATAAGCCAAAAAATATCAGTAATACAAAAACACAAGATTTTCAAATTCCAATTTATACAAACGCAGTTGCAAATCAAGGTTTATATGGATATACAGATAAACCTACAATTACAAATGAAGCAATTACCATTTCGGCAAGAGGAACAATCGGTTATGCGGCAATAAGAACAGAGCCTTTTTATCCAATCGTAAGGCTTATTGTTTTATCTTTAAATTCCAATTTAACACTTACAAAATTTATTTATTTTGCTATTTTATCTTTGGGTATCAAAAGTGAAGGCACAAGCACACCACAATTAACAATACCTAGCTTAAAAAAACAATTATTTATCCCACTACCACCACTTGATGAGCAAGAAAGAATAGTTAAAAAAATAGATGAGCTTTTTAGTCAAATTGATATTTTAGACAAACACAAAGAAAGCTTGCTTAAAAACATAAAACACACAAAAGCTAGAATTCTAGATTTAGCACTTCAAGGAAAATTAGTAGAGAATTCTAGAATTCCTAATGATTTAAATTCTAGAATTCCCTCTGATTTTAACCCACCTTTTGAAATTCCAAACTCTTGGGCGTGGGTAAAACTTGGGGATATTTGCGATTTTCAAAATGGCTTTGCTTTTAAAAGTAAGGATTTTAAAAATTCCGGTTATTTTGTTATTAAAATTGCCAACATACAAAATAATGAAATAACAAAAGAAAATGCTGTTTTTTGTGAGCCAGAAATTTGTGAAAATTTAGAAAATTTTTCTGTAAAAAGGGGTGATATTTTAATTGCTATGAGTGGAGCAACAACTGGAAAAATAGGAATTTATAATTTAGATGAAAAAGCTTTTTTAAATCAGCGCGTAGGATTATTTAAAAATTTTTCTAAAAATATTGATAAAAGATTTTTCTATTTTGTTTTATTAACAAAAGTAGAAGAAAGTTTAAAAATAGCAATAGGTTCAGCTCAACCAAATTTAAGCACAGAACAAATAAAATCTTTTTATATCCCACTACCGCCACTTGATGAGCAAGAAAGAATAGTTAAAAAAATAGATGAGCTTTTTGAAATTTTAGAAGTTATAGAAAACTCTCTTTAATCAAAATTCCAAATTCTTAGCTAGAATTCCCAAAGAGACCTCCCCGCACCCCCTAGAAAAAATGTAAATTCGCTAGGGAATTCTAGAATTCCTTATAATTTTTGCTATAATCACGATATTTGAATTCTAGAATTTAAGGCGTTTTTATGACTTTACATTTTACTTTTTATAGCAAGGCGCGGCATATTGCGTTTTTTGTGGATTTTTGGGCTAGGCGCTCAAATCTGCACTATGCTCTGTGCCAAAATGATGATAGCTGCGAGCTTTTTATACAAGGTAGCGAGAGTGAGCTAGCGAAGTTTAGCGATGAGCTAGCTAAGATGTCTACTTCGGTGTTTTTAAAAGACACTAGCGTCCAGCTTTGTGACGAAGTGCCTGATATCCCAGCATTTAGCACGGATTTTAAAAGCGCAAATATCACGCCATATGCGCTTGAAACTGGCAAAAATGAGTGCGGATTTGAGAGTGATGAGGACTTTATAAAAGCTGCATCCCAAGCTCTAAAAGCTTCTCAAAGTGTCAGCTACAAAGGGCTTATTATCTCAAAGCTAGAAAACTTTGATTGCGATTATATCATGCCTACAAGGCTAAATCTCTTGCCAAAGATTTTTATTTGTGATGAAAAAAATATGATAGCGCTAAGTAGCTTTGAAAAGCCAGTTATTCGTCTGCGAACAAGTGCGCTTTTTCGCCAAAATCACAAGGATGCGCCACTATTTTTTGGGGTAAGAGCACCTTTTGATATAAATCTTTTTAAACTAGCGCAGAGTTTAGAGGGCATAAACTTCCTAGCTATAAAGGACTCAAATCGCCCATTTTGCGCAAACTTGCTTGAGCGCCAGCTTTGCGTGATTAAAGGCGGAGAGTTTAGCCCAGTCATAAACAGCCAAAACAAGCTAGCAGCGCTATTTGCGCTAGTTTTAGCCGAGTATAAAATGAACCCTCAAAACTGCGGACTAATTTATTTTAGCAAAGAAAATGCTGATTTTATCAAGGTTTTCAAAGGTGATAGCCAATACGAAATGCTAAAAATCAATATCCCTAGCTCATACGAAGAAATATATGAAATAATCAGCTCTCGCTCAGCTCTTATTGAAAACTTTAAGGCAAAATTCCCTCTAAAAACCGGCAAAATAGACCGCCCTGCGAATTTCTACTCGCTATTTTGTATTATCGCTGAGATTTTAGGCTTTAAGGATGAGCCACTTGACCTTGGGGCTGATTTTAGCGGCGCAAGGGGCGTTAGGATTGATTATAAAATGCAAAGCAAGGATGAGTTTGATACAATCAGCCTAATTGCTTCAGCAATGAGTTTTAGGCTAGCTGGCGCTGATGAGAGAAATATCAGCTTTGGGCTGATTGAGAGCCTTGTTAGTTTTATTGACAGCTATACTGACTTGCTAAAAAATGAGCTAGACTGCGAAGATTTTGTGCTTTTAGGCTCGCTGTTTGGCTCAAAGCCACTTGGCGAGCTAGCCTTAAAACACACAAATGCTAAACTAAGTGAGATCTATCCACTTGAACTGCCTTAAAATCACGCTAAAAGGGCTAGTCCAAGGCGTGGGCATGCGCCCTTTTATCTATAATCTCGCACTCTCTCTTGGCTTAAAAGGACAGGTCTATAATGATGGTATTGGCGTCCAAATCAGCATTTGTGGCAGTGCAGCAGACTGCGAGAGCTTTTTATCTAGGCTTAAAAAAAATCCACCCCCACTTGCTCGCATTGATGAGATTATTTGTGAGAGTTCAAGCGAGATTTTTGATGATTTTAGAATTCTTAGCTCGCAGCAGGCGCAAAAAATCGCGCCGATTTTAAGTGATTTTGCTATTTGCGCTGATTGCGAGGCTGAGTTTAGAGACCATAAAAATCGCCGTTATCATCACGCTTTTATAAACTGCACGCATTGTGGACCACGCTTTTCTATCATCTCATCTTTGCCCTACGACCGCAAAAACACTAGCATGGCAGAGTTTAAAATGTGTGCTAGCTGTGAGCGTGAGTATAACGACCCTTTAAATCGTCGTTTTCACGCTCAGCCTACTTGCTGCCCTAACTGCGGCCCAAAAGCGTTTTTAAAAGATTTAAAAGGACAAATTTTAGCTAGTAATGAGAGTGCTTTTAGCACCTGTGCAGAGCTTTTAGAACAAGGCAAAATCATCGCAATCAAAGGGCTTGGCGGCTTTCATCTATGCTGTGATGGCTCAAATGCTAAGGCAATAAATGAGCTAAGAAAGCGCAAAAATCGCCCAGCAAAGCCACTGGCTATAATGTGCGAAAACGAGCAAATGGCAAGCGCTTTTGCTGATTTTACTAAGGGCGAAAAAAAGCTTTTAAACTCACAGCTTCGCCCTATCGTGCTAGCAAAAAAATCACAAGTTTTGAAGCCCAAACTTAGTCAGGCAATCGCTCCAAACATTGATAAAATCGGTGTTTTTCTAGCTCCAACTTCTTTTAATCTCTTGCTTTTTCATTACTTTAAAAAGCCCATCATCGCAACTAGCGCAAATCTAAGTGGCGAGCCGATTATTACAAGCTTTAATGAGCTTTGTGCTAAGCTTAACTCGGTGGCTGATTTTGTGCTTGATCACAATAGGCAGATTTTAAATCCTAGCGATGATAGCGTGGTGTTTTACTCTGAGAGTTTGGAACTGGCGCAGTATATACGCACTTCAAGGGGGCTAAGACCTAGCATTGTGCCCTTTGAAATTCCAAATAATATTTCGCCAAATTCTAGAATTTCTAGTGAGAATTCTAAAATTCCTAGCGAGAATTTATTAAATTCTAAAATTCCTAGTGAGAATTCTAGAATTCCAAAATACACCCCCCGCACCCCCCACAAAACCATACTCGCCCTTGGCAGCGAGCTTAAAAACACCTTTGGCATTTACTACAAAGGCAATATTTTTCTAAGTCCTTATATCGGCGATCTAAAAAATATCGCTACAAAAGAGAGATTTGATGCCCTACTAGCTACTTTTAAGCGTACTTATGAGCTGGAATTCACTGAGATTATCGCTGATTTACATCCGCATTTTAGCCATACTAAGGACTTTGAGAGCAGTAGCCTAAAAAGACTAGCCCACCACAAGGCACACATTTATAGCGTAATGTGCGAGAATAATTTGCCCTTAAATGCTGATATAATCGGCTTTGCCTTTGATGGCACAGGCTATGGAGAGGACTCTAAAATCTGGGGCGGAGAGGTTTTTGGAGTTTGTGAGAGCAAAGGGCTTAAAAGGCTTTATCATTTTGATAATTTTGCGATGATAGGCAGCCAAAATGCTATAAAAAACATTTATTTTCTAGCCTTTGCGCTGCTTAGAAAATACGAGCTAAGCGCACCTAGCTTTTTTGGGCGTTTTGATGAAAATCAGCTTAAAAGGCTTGAAATCGGCTTAAAAGCCGCTAGTGTTCAAACTAGCTCGCTGGGGCGGATATTTGACGCAGTTGCTAGCATTGTGCTTGGGCTTGATAGCGTTAGCTACGATGCGCAAGCAGCTATGGAGCTAGAAGCTCTTTATGATTCTAACCTTGATATTTGCTATGAGTTTAGCGTAAGTGGCGAGATAATAAGTCTAGAAGCTGTTTTAAAGAACATTTTGGCTGAGAGTTTGCCAAGCGTGGCAGCAACTGGCTTTATAAACGGCATCGCAGCTCTTGTCGCAAAAATTGCCAAAAAACACGAAAAAAGCGTGGTTTTAGGCGGCGGCTGTTTTGCTAATAAGGCTCTTTTAGAGCAAACTATAACCCTACTAAAAGCGCAAAATACGCCCTATTACCTGCCAAAAAATCTGCCTGCTGGCGATGAGAGCATAGCCTTAGGTCAGCTTTACTACGCATTAAAGGATGAAAATGAATGAGGAAATTTTAAGGTATAGCATTTCGCTACCTGCGCCACTGCTAAAAGAGCTTGACGCTCTTGTAAAAGCCCAAAACTACGCTAGTAGAAGTGAGTTTACGCGCGACATTATCCGTGAGTATCTAGGGCGCAAGAGCTGGAGTGATAGTAGTAGCCAAGCCACTGCCGTGCTAGTAATCAGCTATGACCACCACGAAGGCGAGCTACTAATGCGCAAAATGCGCTTAGAACACGACAGCAAGGTAGAAATCATCTGCACAAATCACATCCACATAGACCATCACAACTGCTTGGAGACGCTGATACTGCGTGGTGTGGTGCGTGATATAGAGGAGTTTAGCGCAAATATCAAGGGGCTAAAAGGCGTGAAGTTTGGCCAGCTTGTGCGCGCTAGCGTACCGAAGTTTTAGGGAATTCTGGATTGTAGGAATTCTAGATTTTGGGAATTCTAGAATTCCTAGCTGTATTTTTATAAGGAATTCTAGATTTTAGGAATTCTAAATTGGATGAATTCTAGAATTCCTATGCTTTTTGGGGGTTAGGGGGTATTTTTTATCTTAGGGAATTCTCTTTAAGGAATTCTAGTTTAAGGAATTTTAGAATTCCTAGAGATTTCTAAAATTCGCGGTAGCGACTGTAAAACTAGGCTCCAAGATTTTTTTGCTTCGCATCCGCTGGTTGCTTCGCACCCGCTGGGTGAGCAATTTTTAATTTTAAAGCCGCTGCGCTAGCCGTGGGGGCGTCAGCTGTAAAAATTTTGCGCTGAATTTTCAAGGCGCAAGACACAAAAAAAGAATGCAAAAGTTTTTACAAAGTGGCTAGGCTGCGCAAGGCTTTAAGGCTAAAAAGCGCCACCAAGCGGCTGCGCAGCAACCAGCGGATGCGAAGCAAAAAAAGCTCAGCCAGCCGATAAAAAACTGAGCTAGAATTCTTAGGGAATTCTAGATTTTGGGAATTTTAGTTTAAGGAATTCTAGATTGTAGGAATTCTAGAATTCCTAGCTGTATTTTCATAAGGAATTCTAGATTTTAAACTTGGGAATTCTAGATTTTGGGAATTCTAGAATTCATAGGCTTTTTTGCTTCGCATCCGCTGGTTGGGGGTTAGGGGGTATTTTTATCTTAGGGAATTCTAGTTTAGGGAATTCTCTTTAAGGAATTTTAGTTTAAGGAATTCTAGTTTTGGGAATTCTCTTTAGGGAATTCTAAAATTCGCGGTAGCGGCAGTAAAAAACTAGGCTCCAAGATTTTTTTTGCTTCGCATCCGCTGGTTGCTACGCACCCGTTGGGTAGCGATTTTTGCTCTTAGAGCCGCTGCGCTAGCCTAGAAGCGCCGTAGCGATAGCGTTCGCAAAAGTTTTGCGAACGCTTTTCAAGCGTAGCGCAGGAAAGCGAGCAAAAGCTTTTGCGTAAGGCGCAGGGCTGCGCAAGGCTTTAAGGCTAAAAAGCACTACCAAGCAGCTGCGCAGCAACCAGCGGATGCGAAGCAAAAAAAGCTGAGCCAGCTGATAAAAAACTAAGCTAGAATTCTTAGGGAATTCTAGATTTTGGGAATTCTAGAATTCCTAGCTGTATTTTCATAAAGAATTCTAGATTTTAGAATTAGGAATTTTAGATTGTAGGAATTCTAGTTTAAGTAATTCTAGAATTCCTAATAAACTTTATTTAACAAAGCTATTTGAAATTGTGCCAAACTTCCAAGTTTTTTTAGCATCATTTAGCTCGCTTTTTGAGATTGTAGCAAGTAGCATTTCTTCTTTTTCACCTAGGATATGAGTGATTTCTCCGTGTGGCGAACATAGCATAGAACGCCCATAAAACTGCGTTTCATGCTCATTTTTGCCGCTTCCAAAAGTAGCTTTGCCAAGGCGGTTTGCTCTTAAAATATATATATTATTAGTAAATGCTCTCATGCTAAGCAAACTATCCCAGCGCGGCCCAGACTCCAAAGCACAAGCTGTTGGCATAAGCAAGCAATCTATTTTTTTGGCACGAGCAAGCGCAAAAAACTCATCAAAATGCGCTTCAAAGCCAAAAATCGTAGCAAACTTAAAGCCATCCACGCTAAAAGCACCAATCTCAAGGCTCTCATTTGCGCTAAAAAACGCCGCCTCATTCCAGTGAGAGTATGGCATAAGAGCATTAGCCACTCGGTATTTCACACCAGCTTGAGAAAAATGCGCAATTGCCTTCACATACTCTTTTGGCTTTACAAGCACGATAGGGGCGATGATGTGTAGATCATACTTTATAGCAAGTTCGGCTAGGGCTTTTTTCTTGCTCTCGCTTTGTTCTTTTATCATGCTCTTTGGCATTAGTTCTAGCTCAGCAAAAAACGAGTTTATCACATATTCGCCCAGTAGCACGACTTTTGCGCCACTTTTGGCTGCTGTTTGGAGGTAATAATCCAATCTAGAATTACTAAGTGCCAAGGTGCCAATCTGCAAAGCACAAAGTTTTAGCTCGCTCATTGCTCGCCTTTTTGGTATTCTTCTAGGCTTAGTTTTGCGTTTTCTAGTAGCGCACTAGCTTTTTTTGCTAGCTTGTCACCTTCTTTGAAAAGCTCCAAGCTTTTCTCCAAGCCAATATCACTTTTTTGTATTTGCGTTGTTATTTCTTCAAGCCTTGCTAGTGCTGCTTCAAAGCTTAGTTCGCTCATTTCTTCACTCATTGTATAGCCTTTCTAATGTGATTTTCTATCTTTGGAATTTCTACCAAAAAAGCATCGTGCCCATAATCACTCTCAATCTCTTCGTAATAATGCTCCTTGCCAAGTGCTTTTAGCTCATCGGCTATAGTTTTCATCTCACTTGGGAAAAAGAGCATATCCCCACTAAAGCTTAGCAAAGTAAGCTGTGAGCGAACTTTGCTAAGCGCAGCTGTTAGTGAGCCGTAGTGACGAGTGGTATCAAAGTTATTCATCATTTTTATAGTATAAAGATAGCATAGCGGATCAAAACGCTTAGCAAAGTTTGCGCCGTTATACTCCATGTAGCGATCCACCTCATATCTACCAAAAAGCTCATAAAGCCCGTCCGTGCCTACATAGCGACGAGCAAATTTCCGCTCCATACTAGCAGGGGCTAAAAAGCTTATATGCCCAGCTATTCGCCCTACTTCAAGACCTAAAAGTCCATTTTTTGCCACTTGCTTTTCATCATAATAACCGCCTTTAAACTCAGGGTCATTTTTGATAGCGTGCATAGCTATTTTGTTAAACGCTATCGCCCAAGGTTGCGTGGCGTAAGTGCTAGCCATACTCACTACATTTCTAGCAAAATCAGGATGCTCTATAGCAAAGCATAATGCTTGCATACCACCTAGACTGCCGCCGATGATGGCTCGCACCTTTTTTATACCAAGCCTCTTAAAAAGTCTCATTTGCGCATTTACCACATCGCTAATAGCAAGCACTGGAAAGCGCAAGCGATACTGCGCATTTTTATTTGGCTCTATGCTAAGTGGGCTAGTAGAGCCAAAAGGCGAGCCTAAAATATCAACACAAATCACAAAATATTTGCTAGTATCTATGCACTTACCATCGCCGATTAAAGCGTCCCACCAACCAGGCTTTGGCTCGCTCTCATCGTATTTGCCTGCTGCGTGGTGGCTGCCAGTTAGTGCGTGGCATATCACTATGATATTGCTATCATCGCTAGCACGCTCGCCGTAAGTCTCATAAACTAGCTCAAACTCACTTAAAATACGACCGCTCTCTAAGCGCAAAACTTCGTTAAAATACTCTTTTTTTGTTTGTATATTCATCTTTTTTGTTTTTTATTTTTTATTTTGGCTTACTTGTGCCAAATTTAGAATTCTAGAATTCTCAAAAATTCTAAATTATCGCGGTAGCGGCAGTAAAAATAAAGGCTCCAAGATTACGAGGCGATTTTCACAGAAACTTCGTTTTGGCTGGCGCGCGCCGAAGATAGAATACTTAATTCATCAAGGTGCGCGCTAGTCAAAAGCGCCCGCAAGCTGAGCCTGTATCCAAGTTTTAATTACCACCTTTTAGTTTATAGTTTGGTGCTTCTCTTGTGATGATTACATCGTGAGCGTGGCTCTCTCTAAGACCTGCGCTAGTAATCTCCACAAAAGCAGCCTTAGCCCAAAACTCGCTTATGCTAGCAGAGCCACAATACCCCATAGAGCTTCGCACGCCGCCTAATAGCTGATGAGCTACGCTAGCCATTGTCCCAGCATACGGCACGCGTCCTTCTATGCCCTCTGGCACTAGTTTTTCAGCAGCGGTGCCTTCTTGAAAATAGCGATCTGAGCTGCCTTTGCTCATAGCCCCAAGGCTACCCATACCACGGTAGCTCTTATACTGACGACCCTCAAAAGTTACTATATCTCCAGGGCTCTCATCACAGCCTGCAAATAACGAGCCTATCATAACTGAGCTTGCCCCAACAGCTAGAGCTTTTGCGATGTCGCCTGAGTACTTGATACCACCATCTGCGATGATAGGCACACCATAGCTTCTAGCTACATCTGCGCAGTCGCTTATAGCTGTGATTTGTGGCACACCCACGCCTGAGACTATGCGAGTAGTGCAGATTGAACCAGGTCCAATTCCCACTTTTATCGCATCAGCGCCTGCATCTATTAAGTCTTTTACAGCGGCTGGATTTGCGATATTTCCCACAACTACATCTATATTTAGCTCTTTTTTGATAGCTTTTAGCGTATCAATTATGCCTTTTGTATGTCCGTGGGCTGAGTCCATAACAAGTGCATCAACCCCAGCTTCTACTAAAGCCTTTGCTCTCTCAAACCCACCTACACCAATAGCAGCAGCCACTCTTAGTCTGCCAAGCTCATCTTTATTTGCGTTTGGATATTCTTTTTTCTTTTTTAGATCTTTTATAGTGATTAGGCCTACAAGCTTGTTATTATCATCTACTATAGGTAGTTTTTCTACTTTATTTCCAGCAAAGATTTTAGCAGCATCATCAAGCGTGCAGCCTTTTGGTGCGGTGATTAGTGGCATTTTTGTCATCACCTCGCCTACTTTTTTATCAAAGGCTTTCTCAAAGCGCAAATCACGGTTTGTAAGAATTCCTAGCAAGGTTTTATTTTCATCCACCACAGGCACACCAGAAATGTGATACTCACCCATAATGTCTAGCGCCTGGCTTACACTATCATCAGGGCGAACAAAAACTGGATCAAAGATAATACCGCTCTCACTTTTTTTCACTCTTTTTATCTGTTTTACTTGGCTTTCGATATCCATATTTTTGTGAATTACACCTATACCACCAAGGCGAGCCATAGCAATAGCCGCACGAGTCTCAGTAACTGTATCCATAGCAGCTGATACTAGTGGGATATTTAGGTTAATGTTTTTTGTGAATTTTGTAGTTATGTCTACTTCTTTTGGCAGTACTTCTGAGTATTGTGGTACTAAAAGCACATCTTCAAAAGTAAGAGCTTTTTTAAGTATATTCATCGTTTGTCCTTTCTTTCTTAATTCCACATTTTAAAAATCTGCAATTTCTAAAATGTGGAATTCTAAAATTTTTGGAATTCCAAATTTTTGGAATTCCAAAAAGCAATTCTAGTATCGTGTGCTTAGTGTGGCTAAACGCCTTGGTGGCGGCGAAGGGATAGAACAGATGGTTCATCCCGAGCCGCCACTTAAAGGCGTTTAGTCGCAATAAGTGTGCGAGACGAATTGCTAACAAGAGCGTTCTAGCGATGCGGCAATATCTAAAACCTTTTGTTCCCCCCACTGTGCCCCTATAATCTGCGCTGAAATATTTAGCCCATCAGCGTTTTTGGCAACTGGCACAGAGATAGCTGGCAAACCAGCAAGATTAACACTAACTGTATAAACATCGCTTAGATAAGCAGTAAGTGGGTCTTTTAGCTCGCCAAACTTATAAGCAGCGTGCGGCGCAACAGGCATTAGCAAAGCATCCGCGCCCTCTAAAACACTCTCATAAGCCTTGCTAATAAAAGCTCTTGCTTTTTGCGCTTTGATATAATAAGCATCGTAGTAGCCGCTACTTAGCACGAAAGTGCCAAGAAGCATACGCCTTTGAACCTCAGCACCAAAGCCCTCGCCTCTTGTGGTAGCATACATTGCTCCAAGGCTCTCAGCTTCGCCACGCCTGCCGTATCTTACACCATCATAGCGACTAAGGTTTGCGCTAGCCTCAGCAGTGGCTATGATGTAGTAAGCTGCGATTGCGTATTTTGCGCTACTTAGACTTACTTCGCTTATTTCGTGGCCAGCTTCTTTTAGTTTATTAGCGGCTAGGTAGATTGAGTTTTTTACCTCATCGCTGGCTTCGTCTGTGTAGTTTTTTACTAGGGCGATTTTGTATTTTTTGTTTGCATCTAGCTTGTCAGCTGTGCTTGTAAACTCTACATTTGCGCTAGTAGTATCTCGCTCATCATAGCCTGCTATTATATCGTATAAAATAGCTGCGTCTTCTACGCTTCTTGTAATAGGTCCTATTTGATCTAGGCTTGATGAGTAGGCTGCTAGCCCATAGCGACTAACCCTGCCATAGCTTGGCTTAAATCCCACGCAACCACAAAACGCTGCTGGCTGGCGGATAGAACCGCCAGTATCACTACCAAGCGCAGCTAGAGCAATACCAGCACTTACAGCACACGCAGACCCACCGCTGCTGCCGCCAGGCACATAGGCATTATCAAGTGGATTTAAGGTTTTGCCATAAAAGCTTGATTCAGTCGTGCTTCCCATAGCAAACTCGTCCATATTTGTTCGTCCAAAAGGTGCTAAACCTCTACTAAGCATTTTTTCTATTACAGTAGCGTTATATGGGGCGATGTAGCCTTGAAGTATTTTTGAACAGCTTGTAATTGACCAGTTTTTTACTTGGATATTGTCTTTTATAGCGATGGGAATTCCAGAATATTCATCGCTAAGTTCTGCATTTGTAAGCTGTTCTATATATGCGCCTAAATGAGAGTTTGCTTTTATTTTTTCTTTTAGTTCTTTTCTAAGCTCTACAATACCATTATTATCAAGCTTTAAAGCTTCTTTTAAACTTATCATTTCTTTCCTTTATTTACTAGATACACACCACTTAGTGTAAGTGCTGTCAAAATCACGATAGTAGCTACTACAAGCCAGCTTGGCACTGGACTCATTTGCTCTCCATTACAGCCTCGCAGCGAGGGCAGAGAGCATCAGCTTTGCTAGCATTAAGCTTCCAGCAGCGAGGGCATTTGTAAGCACCCGCTTTTTGCGTGCTAAAGTTTGCCTCGTCGCAAGCAAATTTACAAAGCACCTCACCACTCTCTTTTGCTACCACAGCACTAACACCATAAAAATCACTAATATCATCGCCAAATTTATCACAAAGAGCTAGAATTCTCCTACTATCAGTAACAAGTTCAAGCTCTAAGGTGCTTTTTATGATTTTATCTTTTTTTAGTTTATCAATGCTTTCGTTAAATAGCTCTCTGCTAGCTAGCAAAAAGCTTGCATCAATGCCAAAATCAAAATCAAGCTTAAACTCACTTATGCTAAATACATCGCTCCAATTCCCTTTTATCGCACTTGGGGCTGAGCTTAAAGCCTCATCTACTGTGTAAGTAAGCGTAGGTGCTACAAGGCTTAAAAGCGCCTTTGCTATAAGGCTCATGGCTGACTGGGCTGAAATTCTACGAGCTGAGTTTTTACTATCGCAGTAAAGGCGGTCTTTACAAATATCAAGGTAAATTCCGCTCAAATCCCCACTTAAAAAGCCTAATAAGATATTAAAGCCTTTTGAAAAATCATAGCTTTTAAAACACTTGGTAACTGCGCTAAAAGTCTCGCTAGCTCGACTTAAAATCCACTTATCAATAAAAGTGAAATTATCAGTTTTTATCTCTTTTAAATCATTTGTATTTGCTAGCAAAAAGCGAATTGTATTGCGAATTTTTCGGTATTGCTCAGCAGTTTGCTTTAGGATATCAGGGCTGATTTTTAGATCATCTGTATAATCACTTAGTGCTACCCACATGCGCAGAATTTCTACACCAAATTCCTTTGCCACAGCATCAGGGGCAACGACATTGCCCTTGCTTTTACTCATTTTTTCACCCTTGCCATCTACTGTAAAGCCATGAGTTAGCACTGATTTAAACGGAGCACACTCATTTATCGCACAGCTTAGCAAAAGCGAGCTTTGAAACCACCCTCTGTGCTGATCAGAGCCTTCTAAATACATATCAGCCTTAAAGCCGCCTGCATCGTAGTTACCGCTTTTTAGCACAGCATTCCATGTTGAGCCACTATCAAACCACACATCAAGTATATCATAGACTTTTTCTAGCTCATCTGCTTTGTATTTACTATTTTTTGGCAAAAGCTCGCTAATTTCTAGCTCCCACCACGCATCACAGCCCTTTTGCTCAAAAATGCTAGCAATATGCTCTAGCACTCCCTCATCAAAAATCGGCTCTTTACTACCCTTGTGCCTAAAAAACGCAATCGGCACGCCCCAGTCTCTTTGGCGTGAAATACACCAATCAGGGCGATTTTCTATCATTGAGCTAATGCGCTTTATGCCCGCAGCTGGGATAAACTCCACATTTTCAAGCTCACTTAAAGCAACTTGTCTTAAAGAGCGTCCGCCACTTAGTTTTGGGCTATCCATTGAGATAAACCATTGCTTTGTCGCTCTATAAATCACAGGCTTATGCGTTCTCCAGCAAAATGGATAGCTGTGTGTAAACTTGCTAACTTTTAGAGCAAACTCGCCTAAAAGCTCTACGATGCGGTCATTTGCCTTAAAAATATGCATGCCTATAAACTCATCAAGCAGGTCTTTTGGTAGAAGCTCTTTAAGCCTTAAAGTCTCATCATAGCAGCCGCCCTCATCAACAGGCATTATAACTTCTACATTGTATTTAAGACTTACGAAATAATCATCCTCTCCATGTCCTGGTGCTGTATGAACTAGACCTGAGCCACCATCCATTAAAACATGCTCTCCAAGCATAAATAGCGATTTTCTACCATTTAGCGGATTTATAGCGTATAATCCTTCTAGCTCTGTGCTTTTAAACTCTTTTATAATCTCGCCCTTGCTTAGCCCCTGCGCTACTACGCTCTCTATTAAAGGCTTAGCAAAGATTAGATTTTCAGCAGTTAGCGCGTAGGTTTCATTTGGATTTAGGCTTATGCCTTGATTTGCTACCAAAGTCCAAGGCGTAGTAGTCCATATTACAGCCCTTGCGCCTTTGGCGTCTATTTTTTGCTCTGCCTCAGGGCTTAAGCCAAAGGCTACGAAAATGCTGTAGTCTTCTTTTTCTTCATATTCTACCTCGGCTTCAGCTAGGGCTGAGCGTGCTGCCCAGCTCCAAAACACAGGCTTAGAACGCTCTATTAAAAGCCCCTTTTTTGCCACCGCACAAAGAGCTTTGTAAATATCAGCCTCAAAGGCGTATTTCATCGTAAGATACGGCTCGTCCCAATCAGCTATGACGCCAAGGGCTTTAAACTCATCTCTTTGTATATTTATAAACTCGCTAGCCCAAGCCCTACAATGCTCTCTAATTTCAGCTTTTGAGGCGGTTTTTTTCTTTTCGCCTAATTTGTTTTCAACTTGCTGTTCAATAGGCAAACCATGGCAGTCCCAGCCTGGCGTGTATCGCACGCTCTCACCGCTAAAATAATGCGTTTTTACGATTATATCTTTTAAAATTTTATTTAGTGCGTGGCCGATGTGAATGTGTCCGTTTGCATACGGAGGGCCATCGTGTAAACAAAAGCTTGCGCTAGCATTTTTACGGTTTGCTTTCATTTTAGCATAAGCGCCTTCTTTTTGCCACTTTGCAAAACGCTTTGGCTCGTTTTCAGGCAAGCTAGCACGCATGGCAAAATCAGTATTTGGCAATAATAATGTATCTTTGTAGTCCATAAAATAAGCCTTTTTTGTATAAAAATTCGGCAATTTTAGCAAAAATTACATAAAAATAACTTTTATTTTGCTAGAATAATGAAAAATTTTTCTAGGAATTCTAGATTTTTAAAGGTAAAGCTTGAGACATATTTTAATCATCGTTGGAGAAGAAATTCACATAAATGAGCCTTTTATGGACTATATTTTAAAGCGTTTTAAAGAGCATTTTACGCACACGCCGCTTATTTCTTACATCGGCAATAGCGACAAAGAACTGCCTTTTAAGATAGAAAATTTAGCCAAAAACTATGATTATCTTACCATTATCGCAAATGAAAGCAACTTTTATACAATCTCAAAAATTCTTTGTACTCTAAGCAGCGACTCACTTGAGCTAAAAAACGATACTTTAATGCCAAGCAGAACTGAGCTTTTTGTAGAAAACTCTTTTGTGGCTGAAATTTTAGAGGCTAAAATAAATCTCTTAAAAGCTTGTCCTAATAAGGCTTTGCCTGTATTCTTGCTAGAAAATACCACTCGCACAGAAAACTTCATGCTAAATGCTGTAAATAAAGATGACGCTCTTAGCTTGCTAGCCTCTCTTGCTGATAGTTTTAATGTAAATATTTTTACTAGCCAAATCTTGCCTGAGCTTGTTTTGGTGCGTGCGACAAATCAAAAATTCGGTCAAATTGACGAGTTTTTAGCTAGCGTTAATGAACGGCTTAAAAAGCACTTCATAAAAGGCGATAATATCGCAGAATTCATCGTCTCAAGCCTAAAAGCTAAGGGGCTAAATCTAAGCTTTGCTGAGAGTTGCACAGCCGGGCTTGTAGCAGCTAAATTAGGCTCTATAGCTGGTGCTAGCGAGGTGTTTTCAGGCTCTCTTGTAACCTACTCAAATCACATCAAAAATGTCTGGCTAGGCGTGGATGAGGCCGTGCTAGAGACAAAAGGTGCCGTTAGCTCTCAGTGCGTAGAGCAAATGGCAAAAGGGGCTCTAAATATGTCAGGGGCTGATTTTGCCATAGCAATTAGCGGTATTGCTGGACCTGGCGGGGGAAGTAGAGAAAAGCCAGTAGGACTAGTGTATATAGCAGTGGCAAATGACGAGCACTGCGAGGTTAGAGAGTGCCATTTTAGCGGAGATAGAGATTATATAAGAGAACAATCTGCGCTTAGGGCTTACTCGCTGCTATTAGAGAGCTTTTGGGATGAGATTGTAGAGTAAGGGCTGCTAGGGAATTCTAGAATTCCCTAGCTAGAATTCCCTAGAATTCCATAGAAAATTTGGACTAAGGAATTTTAGAATTCCTTAGAGAATTTTAGAAAATTTATACTAGGGAATTTTGGAATTCACTAGCTAGAACTCCCTAGAAAATTTGAACTAAAGAATTTTAGAATTCCCTAGCTAGAATTCCCTAGAAAATTTATACTAAGGAATTCTAGAATTCCCCAGAGTTTTTTAAAAAACTTTTACCATCTAGAATAAGGGCGGTAGTGATGTGGTCTATAGTGATGCCTTGGGATATAGCCACGCTTGTAATAACCTCTATTTCTATAATGATCTCTGTGGTGATTTTTGTAGCCTCTTTTGTAATAGTGTCCGCCGCCGCCTATGTCTATAAAAACATTTGGCGTGCTGATGCTGATATCCACCCTAGCCTGCGCTAAGGCAAAAAACATCGCTAGTATCAAAAAATATCTCATTTTCTCTCCCTTGCTAAAAATTCTGTGCCAGAAATTCTAGTTTATTTTAAAAAAAATTTTGTTAATTTTGCTCTTTTTGGCAAACTTTTCTTAGCTTACAAATATAAAATCCACTATAAAGCTCATCTGGCAAAATCAGCGCGCCGTATTTGCGTGGTATGATTTTTGGGGCAGCATTTTGGCTGCTAAAAAACTGCTCAAAATCTAGTGGCAAAATCTCTAGCTTAAAGCGTGAGTTAAGCGCATTTTCTATCACTTCTTCATTTTCAGCGCTAAAAAAAGTACAAGTGCTATAAATCATCTCTGCGCCGTCTTTTAAAGCATATAGCGCTGCGTTTAAAAGCCCTTTTTGAAGTCTAGCTATGGCTTTTAGCTCTTTTGGGGATTTTTCGCTAAACATCTCATTAAAGTGCGAATATGACGAACAAGGCGCATCAAGCATGATTTTATCAAAGCGATTTGCGCATGTTTTTGCAATGCTCCTCGCGTCTTTATTATAGGCTCTAATGCCTTTTAGTCCGTATTTTTCTAGGTTTTGCCTGAGGGTAAAAAAGCGGCTTTTATCATACTCTATAGCAGCCCCGCTAATGCCAGCAAAGCGGCTAAAAAGCGCTATGCTCTTACCGCCTGGGCTTGCGCACATATCACAAAACTCATCGCCCATGCAAAGCTCTAAAAACAAGGTAGCAAGATATGAGCTAGGATTTTGGATATATATTTGCCCTGCGCTAAAAAACTCACTATGACTAAGCGCACTTTTATCATCATAAATATAAAAGTTATCAAAGAGCTCTTTTGCGCCCTTAAATTGCTCTAACACTCGCTTTTTTGCACTCTTATCAGTGATAAAAAAGCCAGATTTTTTTGGCGCAAAAAAGCTAGCCCAAACGCTATCAAAATCGCTGCCTAAAAGCTCTTTTAAATACTCTTTAAACACAAATACCGCCTTAAAATCTCACAAGCTGAGAGGCTATCAAGCTTGCCATCACGGCTTTTTAAATGACTCCCAGACAAAAGCTTGCTAGCATCCACGCTAGAAAAGCTCTCATCTACAAAAACCGGCTCTAAATCCGTATCAAGTAAGGAGCAAAAATGCTCTATCCTGCGTCTCATCTCATCCTCGCTAGCCCCACCAAGCGGCACACCTACAACAAGCGTGCTTGCGTTTTTTTCTTTTAGCATTTGGCTAGTATCTCTTGCTGCTTGATTGCGATTTTTTCGCAAAATCGCCGTGCTAGGCAAAATAGTCTTTTTATCAGGGCAAATAGCAACGCCAATGCGCTTTAAACCTATATCAAGAGCGATTATCACAGCACCCTCACAAAAGCCCCATCAATTGCTACAAGCCCTTCAATCTCATACTCAAAAAGCTTATCGCCAAAGCGTGCGTAGGCTGCGTTAAAATCATTATTTGCGCTAAGGAATTCTAGAATTTCATCACCCTTGCTGCTCTTTTGCTCGCTTAAATTC
This sequence comes from uncultured Campylobacter sp., assembly GCA_945873855.1. Lineage (GTDB taxonomy): Bacteria > Campylobacterota > Campylobacteria > Campylobacterales > Campylobacteraceae > Campylobacter > Campylobacter magnus. Next base: position 16,782 of record CAMCEN010000010.1, on the reverse strand, counting down.
ACAAAAAGCTCAGAGCCAAAAGACAGCGCAAAGCTCTCAAAATCATCTAAAAGCTTCATATCGCCTTTTGCGATAAGCATATTTGTCCCATTGCTCTCACCCTTGCGCTGAGGCAAGCCAAAAAGTGGAATTTTTGCGCTTTTTGCGTAGTTTGCGCTAGACATTGAGCCTGATTTTATATCAGCTTGGGCGATTACTACAGCATCACTAAGTCCCACTACTATGCGGTTTCTGGCTAAAAAATCATAGCTTCTTGGCGCATGCGCGCTAGCAAACTCGCTTAAAGCAAGACCGCGCTTATAAATCTGCTTTATTATGCCTTCGTTTTGGGCTGGATAAATCATATCAAGGCTGTTTGCAAACACGCCTATGGTGCGTGGCAAGGCACCTTCGTGAGCGAAAATATCAGCACCTATTGCCCCACCGCTGATTACTACAACTCCGTGCTTTTTTAGCGTGGCTGAGAGAGTTAAAATCAAGTTTTGCGTGTATTTTGAGCATTTGCGAGAGCCTACAATTGCTACGATAGGATGGCTTAAAAGACTAGTATCGCCTTTGAAAAACAGCTCTTTTGGCGGTTTTTTAAGACGCAAAAGCTTTTTTGCTATTTGCTCACTTAGTTCTAGTTTGGCTGGGAATTCTAGATTTTCATCTTGGAATTCTAGATTAGAGCTAGGGAATTCTAGATTTTTATTTTGGAATTCTAAATTAGAATTAGGAAATTCTAGATTTTTATCTTGGAATTCTAGATTATTTGTAGTGTTCATAGATTTTATCCACATACACTACTTCAACGCCCTTAAATGCGTCTTTTTGTGCGATTTTAAGAGCTTCAAAAGTGCTTTTATAAGGATGACAAATCGCAATTGCCACGCCATCTTTTTTTGCCACCGCAACTGCGTTATTTATCATTTTTAGGATTTTGCTTACATTTTGTTCGTTATCTAAAAAAACATCTCTATAAGCATATTTTAGCCCTAGTTTCTTGCTAGCATCAAGCACGGTGCTTTTGTTTGTTGTAAGGCTGTCAATGAAGTAAATTTCACTATTTTTTAGCTCATCAAGCAAGGCTAGCGTGCTTTTAAAATCGCTAGTAAAGCCTGAGCCGGTGTGATTGTTTATGTATTTTACATCCTTAAAGTCCTTTTTTATATCCTTTATGCGCTGGGAGATTTTTTCTTTGCTATCGCCAGTGCGCAAAGTATTTGCTTTTTCGTTTGTGTAGTTTAGAGCCTGCAGGGGCAAATGCACCATATAAACAGAAAATTCCTTTGCTAGCTCGGCAGTTTTTGGATGCTGTTTCTCAGGCGGAAAAATGCTAGGCGTTACTTTTATACTAAGCTTTTTTAGCTCGCTTGCTTGTGCATTTGTACTTATATCATCCATTATGATGGCTAGTTTTGGTATCCCGTTTGGGGCTTTGTGAGATTTTAGCTTGGAGTGAGAGTTTGCGCTGTAGCTGTATTTTGGGGCTTGCTCGGCTGTTTTTTCAAAAGTGCTTTGCTCTTTACTGGCGTTTTGTTCGCTTATATTTTGCTCTATTGCAGTTTTAGCGATAAACTCTTCTTTTTGTTCTTGTAGTTTTTTAGAGAATTCCTTAAGTTTTTCATCGCTGATTTCTTCGTAAATATTAGCAATTTTATTGTCTTTGCTTATTTCTTGGCTTATTTTTTGGCTGCTGTTTTGCTCGTCTAAAACAGAGCTTTTTTTCTTTTTACTCTCTAGTAGTTCGTGTATTTTTTGTGTGTTATTATTTTGGGCTAGGTTTGCTTTTTTTGCTTGTGGTTCTTCTTTTATCATCATAAGAGCAGCTAACCACGCTAGCATAACTAGCACAAAAACAGCCAAAAAAGCTCTTGTTATATTAAAAGGTCTTTTTTTAGAATTCAAACTAGAATTCCTGCTAGAATTCAAACTAGAATTCCTGCTAGAATTCTTTGGCTTAGATTTTGAGGCGGTTTTGCCCGCCTCTTTTATTTTTGGACTCAAAAGAAAAACTCTTAGTTTTTATCTTTATCTACGATTTTGCCTTTGGCGATCCACGGCATCATCGCTCTTAGCTTATCGCCTGTTTTGCTTATTAGCGAGTTGGCTGTGATAGCACGCTCTGCGTTCATTTTCACATAGCCTGCTTTGCGCTCTAAAATGAAGTTTTTAGCAAAGGTGCCATCTTGAATTTCTTTTAGAATTTGTTTCATAGCAGCTTTTGATGTTTCATTTACTACTCTTTGGCCACTTACATAGTCGCCGTATTCAGCTGTATTAGAAATAGAGTAGCGCATATCAGCCATACCGCCTTGGTAGATTAGATCTACGATTAGTTTTAGCTCGTGTAAGCACTCAAAATACGCCATCTCAGGCTCATATCCAGCCTCAACTAGCGTCTCAAAGCCAGCGTTGATTAGCGAGCATAGACCACCACATAGCACAGCTTGTTCGCCAAATAGATCAGTCTCAGTCTCGTCTTTAAATGTAGTCTCGATTATACCTGTGCGACCACCGCCGATTGCGCTAGCATAGCTTAGAGCAAGTTCTTTTGCTTTGCCAGTTGCGTCTTGGGCAACAGCGATTAGATCAGGAATTCCACCTCCATTTACAAACTCGCTTCTTACTGTATGGCCTGGGGCTTTTGGTGCTATCATGATGCAATCCACGCCTTTTGGCACTTTGATTTGACCAAAATGAACATTAAAGCCGTGACCAAAAGCAATAGCCTTGCCTTCGCTTAGGTTTGGTTCAATTTCGTTAGCAAAAATCTCGCTTTGAAGCTCATCTGGGGTTAAAATCATAATAACATCAGCGTATTTTGTAGCTTCTGCTACGCTTAGTACTTTGAAGCCTTTTGCCTCTGCTTTTTTTGCTGAGCTACCATTTGGGCGAAGTCCAACAACAACTTCTACGCCGCTATCGCGTAAGTTTTCAGCGTGTGCGTGACCTTGTGAGCCAAAGCCTATCATTGCTACTTTTTTTGATTTGATTATGCTCAAATCGCAGTCTTTGTCGTAATAAACTGTAACAGCCATTTTTTATCCTTTTAGAAAAATTGATTTTGCGATTATAGCCAAAAGTGCTGAAAAATTTTTAAAATTTTGGCAAAATTTAATTTTTTTTTATTATAATTGCGCAATTTATTTTTCTAAAAGGCAAAGCTATGAATGATTCAATCTATAAAAGCATAAAAACTCTACCGCCACTTGATGATACTGTGATTAAAATCCAGCAAATTTGCCGTGATGAAAACGCAACAATCGGCGAACTAGTAGATGTCATCAAAAAAGACCCTATGCTAACAGCAAATATCTTACACTCAGCAAACAGCCCACTTTATGGCTTTTCACGCGAGATTACAGAGATAAATCAAGCTGTAAATCTATTTGGCATGGCGACAATTCGTGGTTTTGCGCTATATGGTGCTATTAAACAAAACTTTAAAATCGACCTTGGTCCATATAGTCTAAACTCTGAGCAGTTTTTAGATATAGTAAGCACGCAAAATGCTCTAGCGTTTGATTGGTGTAAAAAGCTTGGCGGAGAGTTTTTAAATGTAATTTCGCCAGCGAGCTTTCTTATGGAAGTTGGTAAAATCATCATCGCAAAAGAGCTAATAGAGAGTGGCAAAGCAGATGAGTTTAAAAAAGCCTTTGATGAAAATAAAAGTCTAAAAGAGCTAAGCGAGCTTGAAATATCGCTAGTTGGCGTAGATAGCGAGGAAGTAGCAGCTAAAATCTTGGAGCAATGGAATTTTGAGTATAAAGTGGTTGAGAGCATTTTACATATAAATGACTTTGCTAATGCTCCAACTGAGATAAAAGACTACTCGGCAGTGCTAAATGTAGTTAAAAATGTAGTTAATGTATTTTCAAAATTTAGCGAAGAAGGTATAGTGGCTGCTAAAGCAAATCTAAAAACTGCTGGACTAAATGAAAGCGCCTTTAATCAAGCATTAGAAAAAGTAGGCGTGTGAGACATTTTTTAGAAACGCTTAGTCGTGGGGCTAGTAACCCAAATGCTAAATGTAAAGAAGCCCTAAGAATTCTAGAATTCCTAAAAGCAATTAGCTTTCACAAAGGCAAAGCATATCTAAACAATGGTTTTATAACAGGTCGCCTTGATATAAACGCAAGGGGCGTGGGCTTTATAGAAGTATTTAGCGATAAGCCCATGCGCGATATCGTAGTTGAGAGCAAAAATCTTGGTGGTGCGCACCTTGGCGATATAGTAGTGGCTCATCTGCTCTCAAATAAAAAATCTCGCCAAAGCGCAAAAATCCTAGCCGTGCTAGAACCTGCAAATGAAACTAGCCTAGTGTATCTAAAACGCTTTGGCCAGGCAGTTCTAGGCGTAAATATCCAAAATGGTCTTAGCCTAGCTCTAAAAGCTAGCCAAAAATCCCTAAAAGTCCTGCCCCTTGGCACTCTGCTAAAAATAAATAACGCAAATAATGAAATAACCGAAGTTCTAGGGCTAATAACTGATCCAAATATAGATGAGAAAATCTCCCTTGCTATATATAATAAAAAAGATGAATTTACCCCAGCCTGCGAGGATGAGGCAAGAGCGTGGGGAGATACGGTAGATCCTAGCATGTATAAAGAGCGAGTAGATTTGCAACATTTGCCATTTTGCACCATTGACCCTGATGATGCAAAAGACTTTGATGATGCTATTTACTACGATACTAGCAAAAACGCACTTTATGTAGCAATAGCCGATGTTAGCGAGTATGTAAGTGCGTTTAGTGCTACTGATAAAGAAGCAAAAAACCGCTGTTTTTCTATATATTTTCCGCACAAATCTGTGCCTATGCTGCCACGAACTCTAAGCGAAAATATCTGCTCGCTAAGGCCTGATGAGCCACGATTAGCATTTACTTTTAAAATCAGCTTAAATGACGATCTAAGCGTAAAAAAAGAAGAGCTTTTTTCTGCAATTATAAAAAGCAAAAAGCGTTTTACTTATAATGAAGTAGATAAAATTTTAGAAAATAAAAGTGGCTGTGAACAAGGAATTCTAGATTGGCTTTTGCCACTACACAAAATCACGCAAAGACTAAAACAAATTAGATTAAAAAAGGGCTTTGATTTTCGCTCAAAAGAGCTAAAAATGAGCCTTAATGATGATGGGCTCATAGCTAGCACGCATTTTGAGAGCGAAACGCCAAGCCATGCTTTGATAGAAGATTGTATGCTTCTAGCAAACAAAGCCGCTGCAAAAATGATAAGCAAAGGCATATTTCGCAACCACGCCCCAGCTGATATAAAAAAAATAAACTTCTTGCTTGATGATTTAGCCGCCCTTGGCATAGAGGCACAGTATGAGAGCGATCTAGCTTTGATGATAGCCAAAATCCAAAGCAAAGCAAATGAACTAGGCATAAGAGAAGATGCTGATAAACTAATAATAAAAGCGCAAAAAAGAGCCGAGTACTCACACACTAGCAGTGGGCATTTTGGGCTAGGGTTTGAGACTTATACGCATTTTACTAGCCCTATTAGGCGTTATAGCGACCTTACTTTACACCGCCTTTTAAAAGCACAGTTAGCAAAAGACGATAAGCTCTATAATTATTTGTTAGAGGGTATTGAAGCTACTTGCGAGGAGCTAAATATAAAAGAAAGAGAAGCTGATAAAGTAGCCTTTGATTTTATGGATAGAAAGTTTGCTAGATGGGCAGAGCAAAACATCGGCAAGGAATTTATTTGCTACATTAGTGAGATTAGCGAGCCACTTATTGCTAGGCTTGATGATGAGCTAAAAGGCGCTAGGATAATCCTGCCAAACTTCACTTGCCCACTGCTTACAAGAGTGCGTGTACGCATAATCTCAAGTGATATCGCAAGTGCTAAAATCATCGGCAAAGTCGTGGAGAAACTAGATGTATAAAAAAGATCTAGATTTTATACTAAAGGGTAAGAATATACCCTATTTTTTTATGTTTTATGGAGATGATAGCTATCAAATAGAGCTTTATGCCAAAGAATATCTCTCACGCTTTAATGGAGATAAACTTACACTTAGCTTTGATGAGTATGATTTTAATAGAGCAAAATCGCAAATTGAGCAAAACTCGCTTTTTGGCGATGTAAGCATTTTGCACATCAAAACTGATAAAAAAATCCTGCTAAAAGAGCTAAAAGCCCTTGTTAGCCTCGCTAATAGCTCTGCGATTTTTGTTTATGAGCTTCACGATGGAGTGCAAAAAAATGTAGCAGAACAAGCAAAGGTTTTTGATGGTAATTTTGCTCGCTTTTTTGTGCCAAAAAACGACAGCGAAGCTAGCGAAATCCTGCTAAATCACGCAAAAAAACTAGGCATTATAAACGCAAATCCTGCGCTTTTATTACGCATTTACCATATTCATAATGAAAATGTATATCTTGCTACCTCAGAGCTAAACCGCATTGCTATTTCAGGGCTAGAATTAAATGACGAACTAATCGCAAAACTAGTCTCAAGTCTAAATGCCATTAGCTTTGATACACTTTTTAACACGCTTTTAAAAAGCCACGATGCAAGCGCAAAAATTGCTCAGTATTTTGATGCAAATAGCATAGAAGAAAGCGTTTTTTTAGCTGCGCTTTATAAATCATTTTACCGCCTTTTTCTCATCCACTCAGGACTAAAACTAAAACCTAACGCAAAGCTTCAAGAATTCCTAGGCTACGCACCCCCGCCACATCTAGAAGCTGAGCTAAAAGCGCAGGCAAGCCGCTTTTCTTTGCCTATGTTTTATGATATTTTTGCGCATTTAAATGCTTGTGATTATGAGCTTAAAAAGCCAAAAAATTTCATGGATAAAGAGCTTTTTTTACGCTCAGAATTGCTAAAACTCTCAAGTATTATCGCAAAACACAGCAAACATTAAGTATATTTTAGCTAAAATCCGCGCTTGTTTTTTGGAATTTAAAGGCGCAGGTCTAGAATTCTAAAGACAAAAATCCTTGCCCTTTGCTATGGCAAAGAGCTAAATATCCACAAGGAGAGATAAATGAAACACTACGAGGTTCTTCTTATCATCAAGCCTACGCTTGAAGAAACAGAAGTAAAAGCAAGAGTTGATTTCATCGAGGGTGTAATCACCAAAAACGGCGGTAAAATCACATCTTGGCAAGACATGGGCACACGCAAACTAGCGTATAAAATAGACAAATTTGAGCGCGGCGTGTATAAAGTATGCTATTTTGAGGCACCAACAGCTCTAATCGAAGAGCTAGTGCGCAATATCCGCATTAACGAAGATATCATTCGCTTCTTGGTCGTAAAATACGAGACAAAACGCGAAATAGCAGCTTGGGAAAAACTAAGCCGCGGCGAAAAGCTAAACCAAATCAAAAAGCCTGAGCCACGCGCACCAAAAGCTACTAAAGAAGAAGCAAAAGAAGAAAACGAAGAGTAAAAAATGTCTTTTAACAAAGTAATCTTGGTAGGAAATCTCACTCGCGCCCCAGAGCTAAAATATACTCAGGGCAAAGGCACACCAGTGGCAAAAACTGGCATTGCAGTAAGTCGCAAGGCAAATGTAAATGGTGAGATGAGAGAAGAGGTTTGCTTTATAGACCTTACTTTTTGGGGTCGCACAGCAGAGATAGCAAATCAATACCTTCAAAAAGGCTCAAAAGTGCTTATTGAGGGCCGTTTAATGCTAGAGCAATGGCAAGACCAAAACGGACAAAACCGCTCAAAACACTCTGTAACAGTAGAAAGCATGGAAATGCTAGGCTCAAAAGAAAGTGGCTCAAATAACGGCTATAATGGCGGTGGCTATGATAATGGCTACAATGATGGTGGCTATGGCAACCAAAACTATGGCAATCAAAACTACGCTAGTCAAAATTATGCTAGCCAAAACTACAGCAATCAAAGCTATAATGGCAGCAATGCTAACTATAATGCTGGAAATGCTAATTATGGCTCATTTGATGGCGGATATCAAAATCCTAGCCAAAGCGCAAATAATTTTGGGGTAAATGTAAACCAAGGTTTTAATCAAGGCGCAAATGGAGCAAATAACGCAAATTTCGCTCGCCAGCAAAGAGTCCCACAACAAGAAGAAAAACTACCAGAGATTGACTTAGATAAAGAAGACGAAATACCATTTTAAAAAAGGATAACAAATGGCTGAAAAAAGAAAATATAGCAAAAAATACTGCCGTTACTCAGAGGCAAAGGTTGAGTTTATTGATTACAAAGATACATCAATGCTAAAATACTGCCTTTCAGAGCGCTTTAAAATCATGCCTCGCCGTCTAACTGGCACTAGCAAAAAATACCAAGAGATGGTTGAGCGTGCTATTAAAAGAGCTCGTCAAGCAGCTCTTATCCCATATATCGTTGATCGCAACGAGGTTGTTACAAATCCATTTGAGGGTATGTAATAAATCTTTACAAACTAGAATTCAATTCTAGTTTTGCCCCTTTTCTTATAAGGAATTCTAGAATTCCTTATAAAAATATAATTTAAATCTAGAATGTCTAAGCAATATCTACGCAATAAATCAAGGAATTCTAGATTTTGCTTTTAAATTTAGAATTCCTAATCTAGAATTCCTGATCTAGAATTCCTGCGCATTAAAACCCAGAATTCCTAGGTATTAAAACTTGCTAAATCTAGAATTCCTAGTTTCTACCAGCATTTATAGCATTTACATGAGCGTCATAGTTTGTGGTGAAAATATGCTTGCCAGTTTTTTTATCGCGAACGAAGTATAAATAATCTGTCTTTTTAGGAAAAATCGCTGCTCTTATAGCAGACATAGATACTGTGCACACAGCCCCTTCTGGAAGTCCTGCGAATTTATAGGTGTTAAATTTAGTATTATCATTTGCTATGCGCCGTGGGGTGATTTTCTCGTGACTGTATAAGCCGTAGTTTAGCGTGCCGTCCATTTGTAGTTTCATACCTTTTTTTAGGCGGTTATATATCACTGATGCCACCAACGGCATTTCATCTTCGTTTGCGGCTTCTTTTTGGATGATTGAGGCGATTATTATGTAGTTTTCCCACTCTTTTTGATTAAAGGTGCCAAAGATTTTAGCCGAGCGTTCTTCGTGAGTTTTTTTTGATAAATTTACTAGGTAAAATATCAAATGCTTTTCGCTCATGCCAAGCGGAATTTTGTAGGTATCAGGCACCAAAAATCCCTCAAAAAACAGCGCATTCGCCCTTAGCTCGCTTAGCAAAAGCTCGTATTTTAGCCCTAGTTTGCTAGAAATGTCTTTTAAAAAATATTCGCTAGTTTCGCCAGGCACTAGCGTGATTTCTTCTAAGGCGGCCTTAGCTTTTGTAAGGCGGTAAAGAAAATCAAACCTGCTTAGTCTAGAAGTGCCTATCTCCACCCAGCCAGCCTGCGCCGAGCCAAGAAGTGCTAAAATATATTTATCAAGCCTATTTACATTAAAGTTTCGCAAAGATAAATAAGATATAATATCAGCACTAGATCCTTTTGGGATAAATACAACTTTGCTCGTATTCATGGGCTGGCACAAGCTTGCGCCCCAGCTTATAAAAAAGAGCAAAACAAAGTGTGCTATGAAAAAAAATATTTTACTTTTTATACTCATGTTATTCCTGTGTAGCATAGTTTTTTTGATGCAAGGCATTCACATTTCTAGCTTCAAAACGCCTTATTTTTCACTTGAAAATCTATATTTTAAGCTGGAAAAAAAGTTTATTTTGCGACTTGAGAGCCTTCATATCAACACTAGCAGGCAAACTGATAGCTCGACTGAAGAACTAGAAACTTTTTTTCAAAGCGCTAATTATATAAAAATTTTCTTTAAAGAACTTATTTTTGATAAAATTTCTTATGAAAATAATATGTTTGCCCTTACTTACTTTGGCGATAAATTTACGCTAGATAGCGACTATGTAACGCTTATTGCTACTTTTGATGGCGCAAAAACCAAGGTTGATGAACTGCTTTTAAAGGACTTTGATTTTAGATTTAACGGCGATATTAATATAGATGCTAGCGAGCAAAATTTTGATTTAAATGGCAGTATTTCTAGCTTTGATATAAGTGCTAATATGAGTGCTAGGCTAAATAATGGAATTCTAGATTTTGAGATTAGCGATGCAAGGGCATCTAGTATTGATGATTTTATGGATAGCCTTGCTAAAAATATAGACCTAGATGAGGAGATAAAAAAGTGGATTCATGTCTATATAAAAGCCAAAAATTATGAGATATACAGCTTTAAAGGCAGCATTGATACAAGAAGCAAAGAGATAAAAAGACTAGATGGCTTAGCACATGCTAGTGATGCTAGTCTTTTTCTCTCACCTAGCTTAAAAGGGGTTTTGTTTAAAAGCATTGATATAAAGCTAGCCAATGACAACCTAAACTTCACTCTAAATGAGCCTAGCTTTGAGGGCAAGAGCTTAGAGGGCTCAAAGGTTGCCATCACAAATATCACAGGAGAGAATTCTCATATCATAGTAGATCTTAGCTCAAATGAAATCAGCCTTGATGATGCTAAGCCTATTTTGGCAAACTATGATATAGATTTGGGTTTGCTTGGCTCGTCTGCGCCTACTACTACCACTTTGCGCCTTGATATTAGCTTAAAGCCTTTTGATATTAGGGCTGATGGCAACTTCGCTTTTAGCACCAAAAGTCCCTTGCGCATAGGTGAGGCTAGTTTTTATAGCACTATTCTTGATTTAGACTTAAATGGCACTGTGCTAAACTTTAAAAAAGCAAATCTTAGCTCAGATTTTTTGGATATTGATTTTGCTGGCAAACTAGACTTTAGTAGCGATAAAGGCATGCTAGATACGCATATAAAGCGCCTTGATTTAGAAGGAAATTTGCTAAATATCAAAAATCTAAAAACCACTGCCAAGCTAGATTTAGCTAAGGATTTTGAGCTAAGCATAGCTGATTTTGATTTTGTTGGGAATTTTTCAGGCAAAAAGCGTCTTAGTATAAATGATTTAAGCAAGGTGATAAAATATTCTCCTTTACTAAGCGAGCTTAACGCAACGGCTGGGTCTTTTAAGCTAGATGGCGATGATTTTACAAACTTCGGTGGAGCTTTTGAGCTGTTTTTTAACTTTGGCTTAAAAGATCAAAATCAAAATCCATACAATCACGATATATTCACCTTCGCAGTAGCAAAAGAAGGTTTTAATCTCACATCTAGAAGCGGAAATATACTTGCTAAAAATAGCAAAACAGGCAAACTAGAAGTCTTTGTAAACAATATAATAATCCCTATAAATCAACAAGCAGCAAGCAATGAAAGCAAAACAAACATAACATACATAGGCAAAAACTCATCACTATCTCTAAGCGATTTTAACCGCACCTTAAACTTCAAAGCTTTTAGAGCTGATTTTAAAGAGGGATTAGATTTCACTGGCGATTATGGAAATGGTAGGAAGCTTAATGTTGTCTTAAAGCCTAATTATCTAAAAATAAATGGCACAAATCTACCAGATACTTCTATAAACGACTTTTTAGGTGGAAAATTCATTTTTGAGGGTGGCTTTGATATCAAGCTAGAAGGCAGGGATTTTAAGGACTTCACAGCCACTATAAATGCTAAAGATACATATTTTCTAGGTCTTAAAGCACAGCAAAATTTACTTGCTTTTTTAGATAGCATTCCAAGTCTTATAATTTTTAAAGTAAATGACTTTACAAAAAAAGGCTTTGAGGCAAAAACAGCCCAAGCCCAGCTAAAAAGACAAGGTAATTTGCTGCAAATAAACGCTCTTGCCATAAAAGGCTCAAATGCTGATATCTACGGCACTGGTGGAATAAACACGGATAATAAGGATATAAAAATGCAACTAGAGTTACACCTACTAAAAACAGCTAGCAGTGTAATAGCTAATATCCCTATCATAAACCACATTTTACTAGGCGAGAATCAAGCCGCTTCTACCTTAATCGAAGTCTCAGGCACTTATGATGACCCAAAATACACATCCACAGTGGCAGTAGATATCCTAAGCACACCATTTAACATCATAAAAAATACACTAAGCTTGCCAGCTAATTTATTTAAATAAGAATCTAGAATTCCTTAGGAATTCTAGATTTAAGTTATGTAAATAAATAGCTCCAAGCACAGTAGTTATAAAACAGAAAATAAAGCCATACATAGTAAAATGGTAGAAAACACGGCGCACATTGCTTCTAAGCTCTATTAGATAAGCACAACCCTCGCCCTCATGTCCACCAAGGTAGCGCATTTTTAAAGCGTCTTTTAGTATTAATTCTGCCAAAATTTTGTATAATAAGCGCAAAATCAAAAGGCAAACCATGCAAACAAGCACCAAAATCACAGGCTTTAAAAAGCTCTGGCTTATTTTTATCCTAGCTTTTATGAGCGCAGTTGCGCCACTTAGCACTGATATGTATTTGCCAGCCCTAGCCCACGTTCAAGAAGCCTTTGCTACAAGCGAGTTTTTCACTCAGCTTAGCCTGGCTAGTTTTTTCATTGCCTTTGCTTTAGGGCAGCTTATTTATGGGCCACTAAGCGACTTTTTTGGGCGAAAAAAGCCCCTTATTATCGGCATTGCTTTATTTATGAGTGCGTCTTTGGGCTGTGTTATGGTAGATAATGTTGCGCATTTTATTGCTCTTCGCTTTTTAGAGGCACTTGGGGGATGTGCTGGGGTAGTGATAGCAAGGGCGATTGTAAATGATCTTTTTGAGCTGCACGAGGCAGCAGCTGTTTTTGCGCTGATGATGGTAGTATCATCACTTGCGCCTATGCTCTCGCCTACTTTTGGTGGATTTTTACTTCAGCTTTTTAGCTGGGAGAGCATTTTTATAAGCTTATTTTTGCTTGGCATTGCACTACTGCTTTTTGTGATTTTTACACTAAAAGAAAGCCACGAACCACACAAAGAAAGCTTTGATTTTAAAGCTATTACTTCAAGATACAAAGATGTTTTAAAAGACCGCCCTTTTATCATCTACACGCTCTCATCAGGCTTTGCTATGGGGGCGATGTTTGCTTATATTACTGGCAGTTCTTTTGTGTTTATTAAGTATTTTGGCTTACACGAGCAGGTTTATGCCCTTGTTTTTGGCGCAAACTCGCTAGGCTTTATGATTCTTAGCATTATAAACGCTAGGCTTGTTTTTTGGTGCCAGCCACGCACTTTGCTTGGGCTTGGTCTTGCTTTGATGTGCGCTTTTTCTTTGTTTTTGATGTTTTTTGATAGTTTTTGGCTGTTTGAGGGAGCGTTATTTTGCGCTATTGCTTGCTTGGGGCTTATTGCGCCAAATGCTGTAACCCTAGCTATGTCACGCTTTAAAGAGCACTCAGGCACAGCCTCAGCCATGCTTGGAACTACGCAGTTTGCTTTAGCTGGGATTATTAGCTTTGGTGTGGGAGCGTATGGAGCAAATACGCCTTGGCAGCTTGGCTTAGTTATTTTTGCTTGTTCTGCGCTAGCAGCAGGGTTCTTTTTTGCCTTTATAAAAAAGAGTGCTTAGTGTTTTTACACATTGACCTTGATGCTTTTTTTATAAATGCTGCTAGAACAAAAGAGCCTAGCTTGCGTGGAGTGAGTGCGGCTGTAATCAGCGGAAACTGCGTGGATATCTTTGGCGATTTTTTACCGCCTGGCATGGTGCTAAGTGCTAGCTATGAAGCACGCGCAAAAGGCATAAAATGCACTATGCAAGCAGCCACCGCTCAAAAAATAGATCCGCAAATAAAGCTAGTTAGCACAGATTTTGCGCTATATAAAAAGCTTAGTAAAGAAGTTTTTAATGTGCTTTATGACTATACAAATGAGATTGAAAAATACAGCATTGATGAGTATTTTTTAGACCTTAGAGGCACTAGCTGGGATAATAAACCAAGCAGTCTTGCTAGTATTATAAAAAACCGTATTGAAAGTGAGCTCGCCCTACCTTGCTCGCTTGGCACTGCGCCACATAAATGGTGGGCAAAGCTTGCTACAAGTCTAGCAAAACCAGCTGGAATAAAGCATATTTCAAGCTTTGATGAGATTGGCACTGCTCTTTTAAGAGACTTTGCTGGGGCTGGCAAAGCTAGCCTAGATAAACTAAATAAAGAGGGCATAATCACACTAAATGATGCTAAAAACTCACGCCCTAGCTTTGAGCGACTTGGCAGGGCTGGACTTAGCCTGTGGGAGCATATTTGTGGGAGCAGTGGCGATTTTTTGCGCAAAGAAAACGCACCAAAAAGCCTTAGCATTGCTCGCACTTTTGAGCGTGTTTTTGATAGAACTGAGCTAAAGCGCCGCATAAGAATACTCGCAAAACACCTACACATAGACCTTGCAGAGCAAAATCTCGTGCCAAAAAAACTTGAAATCCGCTTTGCCTACGAACACTCAAAAACCACTAGCCACACTTTTAGCGCAGATAAAGAATTCACTCAAACCACACTAGCTAGTGAGTTTTGGCAAAGTTTTTGTGCGCTTGATAGCTCGCCTAGATTAGGCGTTGTTTATATCAGCCTTGGCAGTAGCGATTTTAGCGGGCAAAAGGGGCTGTTTTGGCAGCAAAAATCAAACAAACAAAAAGCCCTAGATGACGCTCTTTTAAAGCTTCAAAACAAATACGGCTCAGGTTTAATCTAGAATTCCCAAGATTTTCACATAGTTTTTCACATAAAAAAGCAAATTTTCACACATTTTCACAGCAAAAAAGCTAAAACTTTAAACACTTTTGCCGATTTAGCTAGTAAATCTAAAAAGGATAAAAAATGGCAAATACAATCACAAACTCACTAAGCAGCTTAAATAACTTTTTTGGCGGAGTTAAAAATAATAGCCAAAAAAACAGCACTGGTAACGCTTTGGCAAGCTTTAACCAAGCCCTAGCGGGGGGCAACAAAGAAGCCCTGCAAGACGCTGCTAGCAAACTAAAAGCAGGTGGCTTGGTTACCTCAAGCTACCAAGCAAGCTTTATGGAAGCAAGTTTTACTCAAAGCGGCGGAAACTTCTCATTTCAGCTCTCTGTGCTAAATACTAGCGGCTTTCAAAGTGCCTTTAACTCAGGCGATAGCATGGGTATGTATAGCAAAACGCAGAGCAATCTAACCACACTAACAGTAACTGGGCGGATGGGTGCGCTAGGGCAGCTTGATGATATTTTAAGCAAGTTTAATCTAAGCGATATAGGCTACGAGGGCAAACCGCTAAGCGAGCTAACGCAAGGTGATGCGGCTGCGCTTGTGAGTGATTCGGGATTTTTTGGTATGAAAAACACAGCAAACCGTGTGGCTGATTTCGTGCTAAAAGGCGCAGGTGATAATCTAGACTTGCTAAAAGCAGGATTAGAGGGCATAAAACGAGGATACGACGAAGCTACGAAGCTTTGGGGTGGCGCATTGCCTGATATTTCACAAAAGACCCAAGAGCTTACTTTAAAACTAATAGAAGACCGCATAGCACAGCTTGGCGGTGATACTAGCGGCAACACTATGAACTTAGAAGCCTAAGCTAGCTTTAAACTAGCAGGAATTCTAGAATTCTTAATCTAGAATTCCTAGAGATTTTATGCTAGGAATTTTAGATTTTCTTAGCAATTTTTCTTAGGAATTCTAGATTTTTCTAAATTTAGAATTCCTAAAAATACCCACAAAAAGCCTAGGAATTCTAAAATTCCCAAACAAGAATTCTTAATCTAAAATTCCTAATCTAAAATTCCTACTTAATATTTACTAGGGATTCTAGAATTTCTAAACTAGAATTCTTAAACTAGAATTCCTAATCTAGAATCCCCAAAGAGAATTCCTACTTAGATTTACTAAGAATTCTAGTTTTTCTTAGTAATTCTTTTTAGGAATTCTAGAATTCCTAATCTAAAATTCCTACTTAGACTTACTAGAAATTCTAGTTTTTCTTAGTAATTCTTTTTAGGAATTCTAGAATTCCTAATCTAAAATTCCTAATCTAAAATTCCTAATCTAAAATTCCTAATCTAGAATTCCTAATCTAGAATTCCTAGCATAACACAGCAAGCTTACTTTACAATAATCTCATCTTTGATATTATTATAAATACTCTCGCCTATGCCTTTTACCTTTTTAATTTCATCAGTGCTTGTAAAAGGACGAGCTGCGATGATAGCTTCTGCTTTAGCAGCACCTATGCCTTTTAGGCTCATTAGCTCTTCTTTGCTAGCTGTATTTAAATCCACAGCGCCAAAGGCAAGGCTAGCTAGCATGGCTATAAGTAAAAGTAATTTTTTCATGGTAATCCTTTAAAATAAAATTGAAGTTTTAATTATAGCGTAAAATAAAAAGAAATTAACAAGTAAAATGAATTTATTTAAAAATAAAAGTTTATAAAGCTTTTAATAAAAAATATTTTAATTATTCTAAATTGATTTTGTGAAATAGGATTAAAAAAGAAATAAGAATAAAAAAGAAATCTTTTAACAAAGCTCGCAGCGACCTACTTTTCCAGTCCCAGTAAGAGATAGTATCATCAGCCATGACGAGCTTAGCTTCTTGGTTCGAGATGGAGCAAGGCGTTTCCTCGTCTGTATAGCCACGAGCATTGTTAATTAAAAAATTACTTTGTCTTTTTTTTCTTATTTTATTTTCTTGCTTACAGGAATTCTAGAATTCCCTAGATAAACTGTAATTTCTTAATTAACAATGCTAGTTTGTTAAAGTTAAAAGCCAAAGGTTTAATAAATTCTATAATTATCTTGTAAAAGATAAACTTGCGAGCATTTTTGAGGGATTTTTGCCAAAGTGATTGTCTGCAAATGAGACGAACTTGGTGTCCGTCGAAGACGAAGCACAAGCGAACTTTGGTAAAAAGCACCAAAA
>CAMCEN010000009.1 GCA_945873855.1 uncultured Campylobacter sp. | reverse complement strand
CCGTCATTGCGAGCGAAGCGAAGCAATCTCATTTATTTATTAAGACTTAAACTAGATTGCTTCGTCGTTCGTTTTACTCACTCCTCGCAATGACGGAATTCCAGAATTCCTTAAACATCGTCATTGCGAGGGAGCAAAGCGACCGAAGCAATCTCACTGGGGCACCGTCATTGCGAGGCTTTGAAAAAAGCCGAAGCAATCTCATTTATTAAGTCTTGGAATTTTAAACGAGATTGCTTCGTCGTTCGTTTTACTCACTCCTCGCAATGACGGAATTTTAGACGGAATTCTAGATTTTAAGGGTTTTGAGCTTGCCAGTGTTATTTACTTAGTATATACTTTTTGGAGTGATATCCATGCAGCCTATAGTACCACTACTCATACCTGTACAGAATCCACGATTGGGATCATGGGGAGCACTAGGGTCTGCTGGTATAGTTGAAACTAAGAGTTGTTTTATTGGATCAGTTGCCAAAAATTTTGCACAAATAGGATCACTATTGTTGGCAATTTTCGCAAACATAAAAAATGTGCTTTCAGGAGTATTCCAAATTGCTACTTGTAGACAGTTTTCACCACCTATTTCTAGGTAAGCATTACTGCCAGCATTACCTACTACAGTATCAGTATTTTTTAGAGGCACACTTGTGAATTCTTTCCATTTTGTGCCAGTAAAGTCTCCTTTTACTGTATAGTAACTAGTAGCGTCGCTTATTAGTGTGCGAATATTTGCTATACCAGCTGAGATTTCAGCATCCTCTCTTGTGCCAGCTAGGCGAGGGATAGCTACGCTAGCTAGAATTCCTAAGATAACGATAACAAAGATTAGCTCTATCATTGTAAAACCTTTTTTCATCTTTTCCCCTTTTTATTTAATTTAAAAAAAAAGGGAATTCTAGAATTAAGAATTCTAGAATTCCCTAGTAAAATATAAGCTAAATATTTTAGCTTATATTTTTATTAATAAATTTTTGCGGTTGAGCCGATAGGCATTTTACCTTTAGTAGCATCACCCGGTAATGTTGAGTCAAGATAAGCTTTTACAGAAGGTGCAGCTTGAACGTTAGTACATACTGTATTATTTGTTGGAGTTTCTTTTGTAAAAACAATGTGAGCTGGTGTATCGCCAGCTTTTTCTTTAAGATAGAAACCTATACAGTTTGCACCATTAACTTTTAGGTGAGCAGTAGCAGCAGTAGCACCAGCAGCGACAACCGCTGCACTATCAGCACCGTCTAAAGGCACACTTGTGAACTCTTGCCATTTTGTTGTTGTACCAAAGCTTCCTTTTGTTACATAGTAAACATTAGCGTCGCTTACTAGTGTGCGTAGGTTACCGATAGCAGCTGAGATCTCAGCGTCCTCTCTTGTACCAGCTAGGCGAGGGATAGCTACGCTAGCTAGAATTCCTAAAATTACGATCACGAAGATCAACTCAATCATTGTAAAGCCCTTTTTCATGGCTAACTCCTTTAAGATAAATTGTGGCGGAATTGTAGTGTTTTAATTATTAAACTTTGCTTAAACTAAGCTATTTTTTTGTTTTTTATTAATGTTTTATTAAAGTATTTTTTGCTTAGGGAATTCCGTCATTGCGGAAATTCGTCATTGCGAGGCTTTGAAAAAAGAGGGAGCAATCTCTTTTATTAAGCCTTGTTTATTAAGCCTTGTTTATTAAGCCTTGAACGAGATTGCTTCGTCGTTCGCTTCGCTCACTCCTCGCAATGACGGAATTCTAGAATTTTAAACGAAATTTTAGACGAGATTGCTTCGCTTCGCTCGCAATGACGGCGATTTTTGACGGAATTCCCTAAAATTCGTCATTGCGAGGCTTTGAAAAAAGAGGGAGCAATCTCATTTATTTATTAAGTCTTAAAATTTTAGACGAGATTGCTTCGTCGTTTGCTTCGCTCACTCCTCGCAATGACGGAATTTCCGCAATGACGGAATTCTGGAATTTTGAGCGAGATTGCTTCGTCGTTCGCTTCGCTCACTCCTCGCAATGACGGAATTCCGGAATTCCTTAAATATCGTCATTGCGAGGCTTTGAAAAAGCCGAAGCAATCTCATTTATTTATTAAGTCTTAAAATTTTAAACGAGATTGCTTCGTCGTTCGCTTCGCTCACTCCTCGCAATGACGGTGATTTGCGCAATGACGGAATTCCGGAATTCTGGACGGAATTCCGGAATTTATGAAAGTAAATCATAATATAAATCTCGCCAAGTTGGGTTTTGTGATAAAATAAGTTCTATTTTTCGCTTGCGACTACCGCCTTTTAGGCGCTTTTCTCGTGTGATAGCTGCCTTGATATCGCCGCAGGTCTCAAAATATCCTAGTTTATCTACATTATATTTTGCGCTAAATCCACCTGTGATTTTGTTTTTATGCTCATAAATGCGCTTTATTAAATCGCTTGTGACGCCTATGTAAAGGACTCCAAAAGGCTTATTAAACAAAATATATACATAAGCTTCTTTTGGCATTTTTGTCCTTTTGGTTTGGTTTTTTTGGTTGAACGAGATTGCTTCGGTCGCTTTGCTCCCTCGCAATGACGGAATTCTAGAATTCCTTAAACATCGTCATTGCGAGGCTTTGAAAAAAGAGGGAGCAATCTCATTTATTTATTAAGTCTTGAAATTTTAAACTAGATTGCTTCGTCGTTCGCTTCGCTCACTCCTCGCAATGACGGAATTCTGGAATTTCCGGAATTTTGAACGAGATTGCTTCGGCTTTTTCAAAGCCTCGCAATGACGGCATTACGGAATTTTTTAATACGGGTTGCCGTCGAAGCCAAAGCGTAGCTGTCCTTTTAGCATTATATGCGGATTCTGGCTAGCACGCTTAGCAAAGAGTGGCTCTAACATAGCCATAGTTCTATCGGTGCTACGCTCTATGTCTAGTAGCCTTGCTGCCTCATCAAAGCGAGCTTGCCACTCAGTGCTCTCGGCGGCTCTCCACTGCTCAAAGGTGAGCGAGATTGCTTCGTCGTTCGCTCCGCTTACTCCTCGCAATGACGAATTTCCGGAATTTTGAGTGAGATTGCTCCCTTTGCTTTGCTCCCTCGCAATGACGGAATTCCGCAATGACGGAATTTTAGACGGAATTTTGGCTTTTAGCAGTTGTTTTAGTGCTTCTAGCCATGGAGCGATTTCTTCATCGCTTGGCATGCGAGCTGGGTCGTCATGAAGAGTGCTAGGCACATCTAGCGCTATGCCAGCACCAGCCATTGCCTCTTCTAAGCCGCCGTTTTTTGCTACAAGCGCAGGGATGCGGTTTAGCACCGCTTCGCTAGCGACTCTGCCCCAGCCTTCATGCCAAGCTTTTGGCACGCTTGGGGCTAGTAGGACTTTGGTTAGGGCGTAGATGGCTTTCATGTTTGTGGTGTTTTGCGCCATGCTGACATTATCAAACATTTCAGGCTTGTAGTTTGTGGCTGCTTTGTCACCCTCGTCGTGCAGGACGCTGACAGTAGAGGCAAAGTTGCCACGACTATTTACTACTAGGAATTTCTCATTTTTTAGCTCAGGGTCGTTTTTTGCTAGTAGGGCAAGCTTTGCTAGGATGGCTCCGCCTTTGCGTGGTTCTGGGTTTATCATGGTGATATACTCGTGGCTGCCGCTATCAGCGATGTAGGCGTCTTTGTCTATAAAAGCGCCTGTTGTAGCTAGGTTTAGATGGTCTCGCTGTGCGTAGAGCTGTGCGTTTGCTGCGCTATCAGTAAAGAGCAAATCACTATCCCAGAAGTTGTAGTAGGGGTGGTTGCCATTACAGATAGGATAGGCGTGGGGGATACCTCGGCGCTTACACTCAGCGTGAACTGCCGTGCCAAAAAGCGCCATACCATAGCCCATACACACATCAGGGCGAAATATATTTAGCTGCCTGCAAAAGGCTGTATATATGCGCCACTCTTCATCGTGTGGTAGGAGCGAGAGAGAGGTCGTGCTAGTGGGGATATAAAGGTAGTTAATGCCGTTTTGCCCAAAGGCTATGGGTGGCTTTTTGGCGGCGTCTTGCTGGACTTCGGCTTCAAGTTTTGGGAAGGTGGATTTGGCTCCTGCTATGCTATCAAAGATAAAACCGCCGATAGCTAGGATATTTACGCCACGCTTAGCAAGCTGTTCTAATAATGCTTTGCAGTGTTTGGCTGCGCCTGAGCTAGAGTCGTGGAGATTAAACTGGCTTATCCAAAGTAGTTTTGGCATGAGGTGTCCTTTTTGGGTAGTTTTGGCGGGGATTATAGCTAAAAAGTAAGCAAAAAGTGATGAAATTTCGTAAGAAAATGTGATATAATAAAAAATCGGCTAGCCAAAACTAGCCGAAATTCAAAACCAAAGGCTAACTATGAAAAAACATAGTAGCCGAACGCTGAAATTATACCTAAATTTTTGCCTTTTTGGGTGGAAAATCTGTATAAAAATAAGCAAGTAAGCACTGGGGGCGTAAGCCCCTAGCCTTTGGTGGCGACTATTTCATATTTTTAGGCAGAATTGCGGAATTTTGTAATAGTTAGTGCTAAAAAAGGGGCAAGTATGACTACAATAGCAATTAGCGGAGAGATGAGTACTCAAACTCTAAGCGCAATCAAAGAACAAATACGAAAAATAAATCAAAACCTAGTAATAGAAGAAGTAGAAGGCTACGCAGTGCCAAGCGATGAGACTATAGCGGCTTTAAAAAGCAGTGAAAGTGTTGGGGTTTTTAAGAGCTTTGATGAGTTTGAAAAGAGCTTAGAAAATGCGTGAAATTGATGTTCGCAGTAGTTTTAAGCAAGATTATAAAAATGTGAAAAAACAAAACTGGGATACTGAAAAAATAAATAAGGTAATCACTGAACTTCAAATAAGCGAAATTTTGCGACCTGAGCTTAAAGACCATGCGCTAATCGGTGGATTTAAAGGTTTTAGAGAGTGTCATATTTATGCGGATTTGGTGGTGATTTATAAAAGAGATGATAAAATGCTAACTCTTTATCGTATAGGCAGACATCAAGATTTGTTTAAGAAATACTAAGGTTAAAAATCTAGAATTCCTTAAAAAATACCCCCGCACCCCCAAAAGGCAAAAATTCAGGTATAATTTCAGCGTTCGGCTACTATGTTTTTTCATAGTTAGCCTTTAGTGGTTTATTTCGGCTAGTTTTGGCTAGCCGATTTTTTATTATATCACATTTTCTTACGAAATTTCATCACTTTTTGCTTAGTTTAAATGAATTTGTGGCAAAATACCATAACCATCTAAAAAGGATAAAAATGAGTAAAAAAGATGCTGTAAATAAAGACATTGACCTAGCAGCGAAGTTGCTTTATTTCTTTTTGGTTTCGTTTTTTGGACTTTGTGCTTTTGCTTTTATAAATGCAGATAAACTTAGCTTGATTCAGTTTGCTGTGCTGAGTGTGGCTGGCATGGTGCTGTGCTTGTGTGAGTTTGTCTGTGTTAAGAAGTATTTGAAGTATAGAAAGGAGCTAGAACAATTATGAATGCTGATCTTGTGTATATAGTGTTTACACTGATGTTTATTGTCACTATGGGGCTGTGCTACTGGGAGTTTGAGCGTGAAGTAAGGGCGTGAGAATATCTGCTTATGAGTGAAAAATTTAAAAAATTAGAAAAATTGTTAGGTTATGAGTTTAAAGATAAAAGCTTGTTAAAAGCGGCGCTGTCGCACAAAAGCGCACGCTCTGGGGTAAATAACGAAAGACTAGAATTCCTAGGCGATGCGGTGCTAGATCTTGTGGTGGGTGAGTATCTATACCATAAGTTTAGCTCCAAAAAAGGCGAGCATAACGAGGGCGATCTCTCAAAGATAAGAGCTGGGCTTGTAAATGAGCGCTCATTTGCAAAAATTGCAGGATCGCTGGGGCTTGGCGAGCATCTAATAATGAGTATAAGCGAGAGAAAAAGCGGTGGGGATAAAAAGCCTAGTTTGCTTAGCGATGCTTTGGAAGCGATATTTGGGGCGATTTACTTGGAGAGTGGCTTGGAGTGCGCTAAGAGCGTGTTTGTGCCGCTGGTAGAGAGTGAGTTTAAAAACATAGATAAAGATATGCTAAAAGACTACAAAACAAGGCTTCAAGAAATAACACAAGAGCGACTAGGACTGCTGCCAAAATACGAGCTAATAGGATCTAGTGGGCCTGATCATAAAAAGAGCTTTGAGATTGCGCTGTTTTTGGGGGATAGAGAAATAGCAAGGTCTGTGGGTGCTAGCAAAAAAGAAGCTGAGCAAAAATGTGCGATGATAGCAGTAGAGGCGCTAAAAAAGGAGAGCAAATGACTACGATAACGCTAGATAATAAAATAGGCGCAGATGTGATAGAGGCGATAAAAGCACTGCTGGCTGGCAAGCCAAAAGAGCTATATAGTATAAGGGATGATAAAATACCTGCACTTGATAAGGCGATAAAAGAGTTTAATAGTGGCGAGTTTAGCGTGTATAAAAGCGTAGATGAGCTGATGAAAGATTTGTAATGCTAGAAATCAAAGCATCGGCTAGCTTTAAAAAAGCAGCTAAAAAGCTAAATGATAGAGATAAAGGGCTTTTAAAAGAAGTTCTAGGTAAGCTCGTAAATAATGAAAAGCTAGATGAGAAATATTGCGATCACGCATTAAAGGGTAAATATTTGGGATTTAGGGATTGTCATATTAAGCCTGATTTGGTGTTAATCTATAAAATAGAACATAATGCCTTGCTACTATATTTAGCAAATATCGGCTCTCACTCTGAGCTTGGAATTTAAGGGATAAAAAATGAATACTTTTGGTAAAAGATTTGCGCTAAGTAGTTTTGGTGAGAGTCATGGGGTAGCAATAGGTGGTGTGATAGATGGGATGCCCTCAAATGTGGAGATAAATATAGAATTTCTACAAGCTGAGATGAGCAAACGAAAGCCAGGCGGCAAATACGCCACAAACCGCAAAGAAGATGATGAATTGTGCATTTTAAGCGGTGTTTTTGAAGAAAATGGCAAGCTTTTTAGCACAGGGGCTAGCATAGGCTTTGTGATAGAAAACACAAGCCAGCATAGCAAAGACTATGAGAATATTAAAGAGCTTTTTCGCCCTGGGCATGGGGACTTTGGCTACTTTGCTAAGTGGGGGATAAGGGATCATAGAGGCGGCGGCAGAGCGAGTGCTAGAGAAACAGCGGTGAGAGTGGCTGGTGGGGCGTTTGCTGGACTTTTGCTAAAGCACTTTGGTATAGAGGTGAAAAGCGGCGTGCTAAGCGTGGGCGAGATAGGCAGGGCAGAGGGCGGATATGCTGAGCTTTTAGGCGCAGTGGACTTTGAAAATGCTGAAAATAGCGAG
Organism: uncultured Campylobacter sp.; assembly: GCA_945873855.1. Classification (GTDB taxonomy): domain Bacteria; phylum Campylobacterota; class Campylobacteria; order Campylobacterales; family Campylobacteraceae; genus Campylobacter; species Campylobacter magnus. The sequence continues at coordinate 72,302 of CAMCEN010000009.1, read as the reverse complement.
ATTTTTGCGCTTTTGCCAGAGTGTGAGGCGAGCCAAAAAGAGCTAATAAAGTCATGTAAAGACAGCGGTGAGAGCGTGGGGGCTAGCGTGCTAAGCGTGGCAAAGGGGCTTTTTGCTGGACTTGGCGAGCCTATGTATGATAAGCTTGATAGCAAAATCGCAGAAGCGATGATGAATATAAACGGCGTAAAAGCCGTAGAAATCGGCGCAGGTGTGGCAGCTAGCAGGCTAAGGGGCAGTGAGAATAATGATGAGCTTTTGCCTGCTGGCAATGGGGGATTTGGAGCAATGAGAGCGGAGTTTGGCTCAAATAACGCTGGTGGCGTGCTAGCTGGCATAAGCTCTGGGGCTGATCTGGTGGTGCTAAGTCACTTTAAGCCCACGCCTAGCATTTTTAGCGAACAAAAAACGATAAATAAGCGTGGAGAGGCGGTGAAGTTTGCGCTAGTTGGCAGACATGATCCTTGTATCGGTGTGAGAGGCTCGGTGGTGGCTACGGCGATGATGAGACTGGTGCTAGCTGATATGCTTTTGCTTGGGGCTAGCTCACGGCTTGAAATGCTAAAAAGGGCGTGGAGTTTTGCGTAGTTTTGGTAGAGTGGCTCTTTTTTTGGGGCTTTTGGTTTGCTTTTTGGGGGCTGAGAAAAACGCTAGCACGCTGGGCTTAGAGAGCTTTTTAGGTGGAGAGGCTGGAGAGGCTGGAGAGATAGAACTAGCCAAAATCCGCATAGCAAATCTTTTGGCACAAAAAGCAGAGCTAGAGCGCGAGGCAGCAGAGCTAGAGGCTAAACGCAAAGAACGCGCGGCAAATCTAGTAAGTGCGGATGATCCTCAAGTAACTTTGCTTTTAAAGCAAATTGCTGAGCTAAAAGCGCAAATTGCCAAGCTTAGCGCAGAGAATTCTGCAGGGAATTCTGCGGAGAATTCTGCAGAGAATTCTTCTTCTGCTATTACGAAAAATCCAGCCGAGCTTCAAGGCGAGTATATAAAATAAAGTCTAGGGAATTTTAGGGAATTCTAGATTAAGGAATTCTAGGAATTCTAGTTTTAGGGAATTCTAGAATTTTCGTCATTGCGAGCGAAGCGAAGCAATCTCTAGGAATTCTAAATTTATCCTTAGGAATTCTAAATTTATTTTAGGAATTCTAGAATTTTGCTCGCTTTAGTGGGGCAAGCCCCTAGCCCCGCAAATTTTATAAGGGCTGCGCCCTAAACCCTTAGGGGCTGCCGCCCCTAAAACCCCGCTAAAATCTAAAACTCTCTTGCTTTATCTGCGTTTTTATGGGAATTTTAGTCTTAGGAATTCTAGAATTCCCTAAAATTAGTCATTGCGAGGCTTTGAAAAAAGCCGAAGCAATCTCATCAAATCGCCGTCATTGCGTTAATTCTGTCATTGCGAGCGAAGCGAAGCAATCTCATTATTAAGCCTTATTTATTAAGCCTTGAATGAGATTGCTTCGTCGTTCGTTTCACTCACTCCTCGCAATGACGGCAGGGAATTCTAAATTTATTTGTGATGAGATCCCCCGATCAAGTCGGGGGATGACAAAAAAGCAAGCCGGAATTTTTATAGAGATTGTCCGGTCAAGCCGGACAATGACACAGAGCTAAGGAATTCTAGAATTTTCGTCATTGCGAGCGAAGCGAAGCAATCTCGTTTATAATGACGGCGATTTGATGAGATTGCTTCGGCTTTTTCAAAGCCTCGCAATGACGGAATTTGCGCAATGACGGCAGGGAATTCTAGAATTCCTATTTATCTAAAAGTGATCTAGCGTAGGCTAAGAACTTGTCTTTGTGTGCTAGGGCGTCTTTGCTAAATGCGATGAAATAGTCGTTTCGCAGATGTTCGCCAGTGTATTTTAAAGGCTCGTTTGTTAGTATGCTAAACATACCACCGCCAGCTGCTGTTACGATAGCGTCCCCTGCTGCTATATCCCAAAGACTGCTACCACAAAACCTTGGATAAACAGCCGCAATACCCTGAGCTACACGGCAAAACTTTATAGCAGACCCGCAGCGCAAACGCTCACTCTCAAAGTAATCGCACATTTTATCCACGCTTGGACTATGGCTTGAGTTGCCTGAAATAATAGCGTTTGAGCCAGTTTGGGGCATTATCATACCTCGGTCATTAAAGCTTTGAAAAAGCGTGCTAGTATAAAAAGTCTCGCTGCTAATAGGTATATGAATAAGCCCAAAAACCGGTCTAGCCTTTTCAATCAGCGCAATACACACGCTAAACTCGCCATTGCGAGCTAAAAAGTCCTTTGTGCCATCAAGTGGGTCAACTAGCCAAAAAGTGTCATTTTCGCTCATTTTTGCTGGGTCTAGCAAGGCTTCTTCGCTACAAATATCAATGCCACTTTGACTAAGATAAAAGTAAATTGCATCATTTGCGGCTATATCTGCGTTTGTTAGAGGTGAGTTGTCTTCTTTTGTGCTTACTTCAAAGTTGCCCTCATGATAATAGCGTAAAATTTCAGCGCCAGCGGCTTTTGCGGCTCTTTGGGCAAGATTTATCAAATCTTTTTTCATTTTATCTCCTTAGTGGCAAGTTAGAGTATAATTAACTTTTGGGTCTTTAAAAGTAGTTGGATAGCGCACATATAGGCTAAATGGCCTTGCTGATTTTGCTTTTAATCTCTCGCCTATGGTAAAATTCTCATTTATGGTGCTGATTTTAAACTCTTTTTTCTTTATTTTAAAAAAGTCCAAAAAGCTCCTATCTGGCTGTTTGAAAAGATCAGGTGTGAGGGCTTGTAGTGTGCTGGGGCTATTTGTGATGCGGATATTTATATTACAGCTTGTGATATCAAAGCCTCCTACATTGCTGATAATGCCTGTGAAGTTTAGGCTCTCTTTTAGTAGGACACGCTGGTATTTTACCTCGCTTATTTTAGCGACTTTTGTGTAGTCATCGATGATGATAGAAATGATAGTTGATGAGGCTAAAAAACCGGCAAAAAGCAGGCTTATTGTGATAATGAGCTTTTTTAGCCGAACTGTGCCTCGCAAAAGCAAAAAGCCAAAAAGGCAAAAAATGATAAAAAGTAAAATAATAAAAATTATATGTATATAAGTAAAATACATATTTTCTCCTTAAAAACACTGCGAAAAGGTAGTGATATTATAATCTTGCGGTCTAAAGTTATAAATAGTCATATTTAGCTCCACGCTTTGGTTTGGGGCGATGCGACCTTTGGTTTGCGCAAAGACTGATTTTAGCGGTTTTATGGTATTTTTTATCTTGTTTATTTGTTTCTTTGAGTTTTTGATAAACTCCACATTTACACGGCAAATGTGAAAGGCTTTGCTACTTTTGTTTGTAAGGTTTAAATCTAGTAAAAAGGTATCAGAGTAGGCTAGTTGCTTTGAGTTTACAATTTGCAGCTCTCTTGTGCGAAAATTATCTTCAATATAGTTGTAGCCAAAGTATCCACCACAAAGTAAATACGCCACTGCTAGCAAGATAAAAATAGCCCCCAAAAACTGCGAGCGAAACAAAGCCCAAAAGGCAAAAATCATAAGCACCAAAAAGCCAGCTAATAAACACGCAAGCAAGATATAATCATAGCTATTAAGGTTTTCTAAATAAAAAAAAATGTGCCCTCTTAGCTCGCTTATGCTTTGTTTCATTTTCTATTAGCCTTTTCTATTAAGCCGCTAAGCCCTTCTCTGCGCTTAAGCTCATTTAGAAGCTGTTCAGGATGTATGCCCACATCAGCTAAAGCCACTAGCATATGAAATAGCACATCTGCACCCTCATAGACTATGTCATAAGCTGGCTGGGATTCTTTGTGCTCGCCTTTTGCGCCAGCTTTAAAGTCTTTTATAGCTAGGGTAAACTCGCAGGCTTCTTCGGCGATTTTTTTAAGATATGAGTTTGGGGCTTTTTTGTAGAGTTTGGCTGTGTAGCTAGTGGTCTCATCGCCACTTAGTTTGCGCTCTAAGCAAGTGTGATAAAGCTCGTCTAAAATGCCGTAGTTAGGCGTGTTTGTGCTAGGAATTCTAGAATTCTCGCTGGGAATTCTAGATTTTTCTTCGTTAGGAATTCTAGAATTTTCTAGAATATCAAGCTCTTTAAAAAAGCAAGAGTGAGAGCCAGTGTGGCAAGCAGCGCCTATTTGCTCCACTTTTAGCAAGATTGCATCATTGTCGCAATCAAGCTTGATTTGCTTGATTTTTTGGGTGTTGCCGCTGCTCTCGCCTTTTTTCCAAATGCGGTTTTTTGAGCGTGAGAAATAGTGAGCATAGCCACTCTCACAGCTAAGTTTAAATGCTTCTTCGTTCATGTAAGCTAGCATTAAAACTTCGCCGTTTTCATCTTGGGTTACTACTGGGATTAGTCCTTTTTGCCAATCAATTTGCATACTCATTGCTTTCAAAACTGTTATCTAGCTTAGACTACTATTGCATTGCGCTTTGTTTTGCTTTGTCTTTTGTATCCACCCAGATATTTGGCACTGCACCACCTGGGGTTAAAAAGATCTTAGCATCTTTATTTTCTTTTAGTGCCTCGTTAAAATTGCGTTGAATTTCAATTTGTTTTAAGCTTAGCAAGTTGCCGGTTAGCGATTTAGCAATTTCGCTATTTGAGTAGGCTTGTGCGTCAGCCTCGATCTTTACAGCATCGGCTTTACCTTGCGCCTCGATTTTAATTGCTTCTGCATTACCTTTAGCAAGGGCGGCTTTTTTTAAAGCCTCTTGGTTTGCCCGCTCAACTTCGTATTTGGTACGCTCTGCTTCTTGCTTAGCGATTTGGACACGCTCGATTTGTTCTTTTACCTTTGGTGGCAAGATGATTTCTCTTAGCTGAACGCTAGCAAGCTCAACAGGCTGATTTGGCTGTTTGTCAATATCAGCTCTAATTGCTGCATCAATTGCTGTTGCTATCTCGTTCCTGCGCTCAGGTAGCTCTTCGGCTGTGTATTTACCAGTTACAGAGCGGACGACATTTCGCACCACTGGATCAATGATTTTATTCTCCCAGCTAAAGCCCCAGGCTGCTATGGTTTGCGGTGCGTTTTGTGGATTTAGGCGGTATTGAACTGTGATATCCATAGATACTGGCAAACCACGAGAGTCAAGTACTGAGATAGTATCTTTTGTCTCTATACCACTGCCCCTTGTAACTGTTTCGTTGCGACCTTCGCTTGAGGTATAGTTGATTTGGCGCACTTTAGTATCTACGATTCGCACTTCTTGGATAAAAGGCACAAAGAAGTGAAAGCCTGCATTTAGCGGCATTGGATCAAACCTACCGGCTGTGCTTTTAATGCCCACTTCACCTGAGTTTATGATAACAAAGGGTTTTGCTACTACTAAAATCACTATAATAATGATTAGCGTGTAGATAAGCCCTGAGAATTTGTTAAAATCAGGTAGTTTTAAGTTGCTAAAATCTACTTTTGGGCGTGAGCTTTTGCTGCTATTGTTGTTATTTTTATTAAAATAATCATTTAAATCTGCTGGCATTTTTATCCTTTATTTAATTATTGTGATAAATTTTTTGTATTTTTCTACTTTGCCGGTTACTGCGGCAAAATACTCATCTTGAAGTCTTTTTGCTACCTCGCCTCTTTTGCCTGAGCCGATTTTGCGACCATCGATGTAGGCAATAGGCGTAACCTCTGCTGCAGTGCCTGTAAAAAACGCCTCATCAGCTGTGTAAGCATGATCTCTTGTTAGCCGCTCTCTGCGAACCTCATAGCCAAGGTCTTTTGCTATTTCAATCACAGTTGCTTGAGTGATGCTCTCTAAGCTAGTATCGTTTGGTGGAGTGATGATCGCACCATTTCGCACGATAAAAAAGCACTCGCCAGGACCTTCTGCGATAAAGCCTTGCGGATCAAGTAAAAGTGCCTCATCGTAGCCTGCTGTGTGAGCCTCGTAGCCTGCCATTTGTGAGTTGAAGTAGTTTGCGCTGGCTTTTGCCTTTGCCATCATTGTGTTTGCGCCTGGTTTTGCCCATGAGCTGATTTTTACTTTGATGCCGTTTTCTAGGGCTTCTTCGCCCATGTAAGCACCCCATTCCCACGCAGCTACTGCTACATTTACAGGACAGCCGATGTGGCTAACGCCCATTTTGCCATAGCCTAAAAACACGATTGGACGGATATAAACATTGTTATTAAAGGTATTTTGAGCGATTACATCGATATGAGCTTGATTTATCTCATCTTCGCTAAAAGGGATGTCAATCAAACAAGCCTTAGCAGAGTTAAAAAGGCGTTTTGTATGCTCTTTTAGCTTGAAAATTCCATAACCCTCATCAAGCTTATAGGCTCTAACGCCCTCAAATACAGCATTTCCATAGTGAAGTGAGTGAGTTAATACATGCGTAGTAGCGTCTTTCCACGCCACCATTTTTCCATCATACCAAATATATTGTGATTCTGGTAGTGCCATTTTGTATCCTTTTTGCTTAAAATTCCGTGCGATTATAACTAATTTTGGTTAATCTTTGCTAAGGAATTCTAGATTTATCTATAATACAAAGCAAAATTTTTTAGATAAAAAATATAAAGTTAAATTTGAATTTAAACTTTTAAACTAGAATTCCCAGGATTTTTTTAAGGCTACATTGTGGATTTTACTTATATATTAGAAAATTATCATCAGTTTATTGACGCTTTTTGGCTTACTTTGCGCATTGGTGCTTTGGGGATTTTTCTATCATTTTTACTGGGGCTGTTTTGTGCTGGATTTCGTGCTGTCCCTGTGCTAGGGCTTTTAATCCGTGCTTATATAGAACTTAGCAGAAATACTCCGCTTTTAATCCAAATTATCTTTCTTTACTATGCTTTGCCAAAGGTTGGGATTAGCCTTAGTGCTGAGGTTTGTGGCATTTTAGGGCTTGCGTTTTTAGGTGGCGGATATATGTGCGAGGCGTTTGGCTCTGGGCTAAGCTCAGTTGAGAAAATTCAGCGTGAGAGCGCACTTAGCCTTGGACTTAGCAATACTCAAGCGTTTTTTTATGTGATTTTACCGCAAGCGCTTAGTGTTAGTGTGCCTGCCTTTTTGGCAAATGTAGTGTTTTTGTTAAAAGAAACTTCGGTTTTTAGCGCAATTGCGCTAGCTGATTTAATGTATGTAGCAAAGGATCAAATCGGCATTGATTATATGATAAATGAAAGCCTTTTTATGCTTGTAGTAGCGTATTTGCTGCTACTTGCGCCTATTTTAGCTCTTGGCTTTTATTTGGAGAAAAGACTAAGGTTTGCTGGCTATGGGAATTAGTATTTTATTTGCTGATGGTGTTTTTTCTAGGCTTTTAGAAGGGCTTTTGGTAAGTGCTGAGATTAGCATTATTTCTGCTTTTTTTTCGCTAGTTTTTGGTGTGATTTTTGGTCTTTTTATGACTATAGATTTTTGGCTTACTAAGCTTATTTCACGCATTTATTTAGAGTTTGTGCGTATTATGCCTCAGCTAGTGCTACTTTTTATTATGTATTTTGGTGTTTCATCATGGCTGGGGCTTGATATATCTGCGTTTTTAAGCTCTGTGATTGTTTTTACTTTTTGGGGGACAGCTGAGATGGGAGATTTGGTTCGCTCAGCTCTTATAAACACTCCAAAACATCAGTATGAAAGCGCCTTTGCTTTAGGGCTAAATAAAACCCAAACTTATGCTTATATCATCATTCCGCAGACTATAAAAAATTTAACTCCACTTAGTATAAATCTCATTACTCGTATCATAAAAACTACTTCGCTAGTAGCCTTAATAGGCGTGGTGGAGGTGCTAAAAGTAGCCGAACAGATCATTGATAGCACGAGATTTAGCCATCCAAATGGTGCGCTGTGGGTGTATGGGGCGGTTTTTATGATGTATTTTGTGCTGTGTTTTGCTACTTCGCTGTGCTCAAAATTTTTTGAAGAGAGATAAAATGTTAAAAATCAAGCAATTAGTAAAAAGCTATGGAAGCTTAGAGGTTTTACAAGGTATAAACTTAGAGATAAAAAAAGGCGAAGTTGTAGCCGTGCTAGGGCCTTCTGGGTGTGGAAAAAGCACCTTGCTTCGTACGATAAATGGACTTGAGAGCATAAATAGTGGGGAAATCTACTTCAAAGACGAGCTAATTAGCAAAAAAAACATCATCGCAATGCGCCAAAAAATTGGTATGGTTTTTCAAAGCTATGATCTTTTTGCCCATTTAAATGTACTCCAAAACATTATGCTAGCTCCGCTTAAGGTTCAAAAAAGAGATGAAAAAGAGGTAAAAGAGTTTGCGCTAAGGCTTTTGGAGCGTGTGCGACTTTTAGAAAAGCAAAGTGCTTATCCAAGAGAGCTAAGCGGTGGACAAAAACAGCGCATTGCGATTGTTAGAGCACTTTGTATGAGGCCTGAGCTAATGCTGTTTGATGAGGTTACAGCTGCGCTTGATCCAGAGATGGTGCGAGAGGTCCTAGAAGTCGTGCGAGATCTAGCAAATGATGGAATGACAATGCTTATAGTAACGCATGAGATGAACTTTGCAAGAGCGGTGGCTTCTAGGGTAGTATTTTTAGATGGTGGCAGGGTGGCTGAAGATGAGAGCTCAGAGCAATTTTTTAGCTCACCAAAGCATGAAAGAGCTAGAGAATTTTTGAAGTCTTTTGAATACTAAGTAATTTTATAAATATTTTAAAACATTATATATTAAAGTTTTAAAAAAAAATACTTGTTATTTACTATATATTTATTTTGCTAGTTTAGAATTCCTTAAACATTTTATTTAAAGGAGAAAAAATGAGACTATTAAAAATAGTTTTTCTAGCAGCTGTGCTTTTTGGTTCTTTATGGGCAAAAAGCTTAGATGAAATAAAAGCAGCAGGCGTGGTTCGTATAGGTGTATTTAGCGATAAAGCGCCTTTTGGCTATGTTGATAGCAAGGGCGAGTATCAAGGATATGATGTGTATTTTGCCAAGCGTATTGCGCAGGATTTGGGCGTGAAGCTAGAGTTTTTAGCACTTGATCCAGCTAGCAGGGTGCAGTTTGTAAAAAGCGATAAGGCTGACATTATCCTAGCAAATTTCACAAAAACAGCCGAGAGAGAAAAGCAAGTAGATTTTGCTCTGCCTTATATGAAAGTAGCCCTTGGCGTAGTAAGTCCTAAAAAGGCGCAAATTACCGATGTAAAAGAGCTTGAAGGCAAAACGCTAATAGTGGTAAAGGGCACTACTGCTGATTTTTATTTCACAAAAAATCACCCTAAGATAAAACTTTTAAAGTTCGATCAATACTCTCAAGCATATAACGCACTCTTAGATGGTCGCGGGGATGCTTTTAGCACCGATAATACCGAGGTTCAAGCCTGGGCAAATCAAAATGAAGGCTTTAGCGTAGGTATAGCAAAGCTAGGTGATTTGGATGTAATTGCCCCTGCTGTCAAAAAGGGAAATAAAGAGCTTTTATCATGGATAAATGAAAAAATTGTTGAGCTTGGCAAAGAAAACTTCTTTCACAAAGCCTATGAAGAGACCTTACGTCCAGTTTATGGAGCTGATTCAAATGCTGATGATATCGTAGTTGAAGGTGGTAAGCTATAATTTATTTTTAGCAAATTCTAGAATTCCTTAGGGAATTCTAGAATTATTTTTTATGTTTATCTAACGAAATTCTAGAATTCCTTACTCTAGAATTCCTTATGGAATTCTAGAATTATTTTTTTATATTTATCTAACGGAATTCTAGAATTCCTTACTCTGGAATTCCTTACCCTAGAATTCCTTAACTCTAGAATTCTAGAATTCCCTTATTCTGCGCCAAGGTTGTTTTTGTAATTTTCTAAGCTATTTGTGCGCTTTGATATAAAGTTTGCTAGCATATTTTTGTTTTGTTCAAAAAACAGCTCAAAGTCGCTTTGTGTGCGGATATTATCCTCGCCAAAGCGGTCTAAAAGTACATTTGAACTGCCAGTAAGCACAAGGTATTTGCGGGCATTATGCTCAAAAAGCACAACCTTATTTCTATCATCTAGTGGCTTTTCAAAGATGATTTTTGCTGTATTTTCTATCTCAAAATCAGCATTTGCTAGTTCGCTTGCAAAATCAGTTTTTTTGCTTTCTATATTTTTTTGCGTGTTTTGTTCTGGTTTTTGTTCTATGCTTTGTTCTGTTTTTCTAGAATTCTCTGAGCTAGAAAGATTTTTTTGAACAGCCTTTGCTGTTTTAGCATTTTTTATTTTTTTATCAAGGCGCTTTCTTATTATCACAAGGGCGATACAAAGTAGCGAAAGCACAATGATAAGGCTTGTGTATTTACCATCAACTGAGCTAGTTTTTTGCGCTCCAAGCTCGCTAAAATTGCTAATAGCTTTTGGGGTTATGCGGATTAACATACTCATTTTATCAGGATTTTTTGCTGGGGTGATTTGCAGGTTTTTATCGCTTTTTAGCTCTATGCCAAGCATTTGGTCCTGAAAATTCATTATGCTTATAGAGTTTATAAACTTAGAGTTTAGAGCTTGAGAAAAGTTTTCTTTGATTTTGGTATTTTCTAGTAAAAGTATTATTTTGCCATCTTGATTTTGCTGTCTAATCTGCGCATTATAAGGCTCATCAAAGCCAAGCACTATATCAAAATTCTCAGCCCTAGAATATAGATTATAAGTAAGCAAATTGCCAGCTTGCAAATAAACAAAGCTGGCAAAAAGGGTTAAAAAAAGGCGCAAAATCATTGTGAGAGCTCTTTTTTGAAGTATTGAATAACTGATTTAGAATCTAGAATTTCGTTTATACGAATAGCTAGGTTCTTTTCATATACCATAACCTCGCCTTTGCCTACTATGCAGTTATTTATATATAGCTCAACGCTTTCACCGGCTGGCTTTTCAAGGTCTATGATGCTGCCTATATCAAGCGCTAGTAGCTCCCGCACACTAATAGTACTAGTGCCAAGCTCACTAATAAACTCTACGCCGATATCAAGTAGCTCATCATAGCCATGAAAGAGCCCATTGGGGCTTAATTCTTCTTCTGCCATGCTATTCTATAACCTATTTTTAGTACATTACCATTTATTTTATAAATTTTTGATTCAATAAACTCTATGTGAAAATGCTCAACCACACCCAAAAACTCAGGCACGCCCAAAGAGTAAGGATTGTGCGCAGAAGCATTGTTTAAAAGATTTTTAGCATATCCAATTATTTGGTTTGCTAACTCTCGTGAAAGGTCGTCTAAATCGTCTTCTGTGTAGCTTGATTGAAGCAATTTATCAGCAGCGTCTTTTAAAACTTCTTTTTTGAAATACAAGAAAAACTGAATTTCCTTTTCTCCTTCTTCTGTTTTTTCATAAACTGGGATTGAAGAGCCGTAAATTTCGCCTTCTATAGAATCAGCAAAATCTACTTTTGTATCCAAAACATCGCAGATATGAAGGACAGATTCGTTTATAGCTGTGCTTATTTGCATGGTGTTCCCCTGAAAATTTTGTATAAAATTGGCGCATTATAGCAAAAAAAACTAAAAATTTATTTTTTTTTGCTAGGAATTTTTTATTTTTAAAAAATTTAATTTTTTTTTCACTTTTTAATATAATTTTAATATTATTTAAGTTTTATTTATGCTATACTTCGCTCGTTGTTTATCTCAAACAAAATTTTAGTAGGGGGGACTTTAATGCAACCAGGTAATGCATTGAATTACGATTTTAGTGTTGCTAAATTGTTTATGTTTTCCACGCTGATTTTTGGTATCGTGGGCATGGGCATTGGTACGCTTATTGCGTTCCAAATGGCCTATCCAGATCTAAACTATCTAGCTGGCGAATACGCAACATTTAGCCGTCTTAGACCATTGCACACAAATGGTGTGGTATATGGCTTCATGCTTTCAGGTATTTGGGCTACATGGTATTATGTAGGTCAAAGGGTGCTAAAAGTATCAATGAGCGAGAGCAAGTTTTTGATGTTTATTGGTAAATTGCACTTTTGGCTATATATTCTTATCATTGCTCTTGCAGTAATTACACTATTTGCTGGTATTACTACATCAAAAGAATATGCTGAGCTAGAGTGGCCAATTGATATTTTGGTCGTGCTTTGCTGGGTTCTTTGGGGTGTTAGCATTTTTGGTCTTATTGGAATTCGCCGTGAGAAAACTCTATATGTATCTATTTGGTACTATATAGCTACTTTCCTTGGCGTGGCTATGTTATATCTCTTTAACAATATGGCAGTTCCTACTTATTTTGTAACAGGACTAGGAGATTGGTGGCACTCAGTATCTATGTATGCTGGTTCAAACGACGCTCTTGTTCAATGGTGGTGGGGACACAATGCAGTTGCGTTTGTATTTACAGTAGCTATCGTTGCGCAAATCTATTATTTCTTACCAAAAGAAAGCGGTCAACCGATTTTCAGTTATAAACTTTCTGTATTTGCCTTCTGGGGTCTAATGTTTGTTTACCTATGGGCTGGCGGTCACCACTTGATCTACTCAGCTGTTCCAGATTGGATGCAAACAATGGGTTCTATTTTCTCGATTGTGCTAATCTTACCTAGCTGGGGTTCAGCTATTAACATCTTACTTACTATGAAAGGTGAGTGGGGTCAACTAAGAGAATCACCACTTATTAAGTTTATGATTCTAGCTAGTACATTTTATATGTTCTCTACTCTTGAAGGTCCAATCCTTTCAATCAAATCAGTAAACGCTATTGCACACTTTACTGACTGGATTCCAGGACATGTTCACGATGGTACTCTTGGTTGGGTTGGCTTTATGACTATGGCTGCACTTTATCATATGACCCCACGCGTGTTTAAAAGAGAGATTTACTCAAAATCACTAATGGAAGCACAATTTTGGATCCAAACTACAGGTATCGTGCTATACTTTGCTTCAATGTGGATCGCAGGTATCACACAAGGTATGATGTGGAGAGCTACTGATGAGTTTGGTAACCTTGCTTATACTTTCATCGATACCGTAACTGTTCTAGAGCCATATTATTGGATTAGAGCAATTGGTGGCTTGCTATACCTAGTTGGTTTCTTTATGTTCTGCTATAACATTATGAAATCTTTGGGTGCTAGAAAAATCGAGAGTGAGCCAGCTTCTGCCTCACCTATGGGCAATTAAGAAAAAGGAGATAAAATGTTTAGTTGGTTAGAAAAAAATCCTTTCTTTTTTGCTGTTTTTGTATTTGTTTTCATCGCTTATGCTGGTGTAGTTGAGATTTTGCCAGATTTTGCTGAGCGTGCAAGACCTACAAAAGATACTAAACCTTATAGCGTTTTAGAGCTTGCAGGCCGCCATATATATATAAAAGACAGCTGTAACGCCTGCCACTCACAGCTAATTCGTCCGTTTAAATCAGAAACTGATAGATACGGTGCTTATACTGTTAGTGGTGAGTTTGCTTATGATAGACCTTTCCTTTGGGGCTCTAAAAGAACTGGTCCAGACCTAGCTCGCATCGGTAACTACCGCACAGCTGACTGGCACGAAAACCACATGAAAGATCCTACAAGCGTAGTTGATGGCTCTATTATGCCTGCTTATAAACATATGTTTAAAAACAATGCAAATATAGAAACTGCTTATGCTGAGGCTTTGACTGTTAAGAAGGTATTTAATGTGCCTTATGATGTTGAAGGTGGTGTAAAACTTGGTTCTTGGGATGAAGCGCAAGCGCAAGTAAAAGCAGAGGCTAAAGCTATTATCGATCAAATGAAAGATCAAGAGATCAAAGATGCATTTGAGAAAAATGGCGAAATCCGCGAAATTGTAGCGCTTATTGCGTATCTAAATAGCTTGAAATAAGGCAAAAAATGAGTGTAGAGACAATGAGAGAGCTTCAGGGGTATGGGTTTTTCATACTACTAGTGCTAATGGTAGTGATTTTATACAGCTACTGGTTTCATTTGGTAAAATCTGAAAAAGCTGGTCGTAGAAATTACGAAAAATATGGTCGCTTGGCTCTTGATGATAAGCTAGATGATGGTCTTGTCGAGTCTTCTGCAGACAATAGGAGTAATAAATGAAATGGTTTAATCTAGAAGATAATATAAATCTGCTTACTTTTATTGGTGCTATAGCTATTTTGACAATCACAGCTGTTGTTGTGATCAGGCTATTTGGTACCATGAAAGATAGATCAGATAAAGGTGAGCTTTCTGAGCATAGCTGGGATGGCATTGGCGAGTATAAAAACCCATTGCCTTTTGGCTGGGCGATTTGTTTTGCAGGTACTATTATTTGGGCGATTTGGTATTTCTTAGCAGGATATCCGCTAAACTCATATTCTCAAATCGGTGAGTATAACGAAGAAGTAAAAGCTTATAACGATAAGTTTGAAGCAAAATTTGCTAGTGTATCAGGTGCTGATCTAGCTGCTATGGGTGAGCAAGTTTTCTTGGTTCAATGTGCTCAGTGCCACGGTGTTGACGCTAACGGAATAAACGGCAAAGCAGCTAACCTAAATGTATGGGGTAGCGAACAAGCTATTTATGAGACTATAATAAATGGTTCAAAAGGTCTAAACTACCCTATGGGTGAGATGAATAAAGCTGCTGATCTAGGAATAGATGATGCTACTGCTAAGGCAATCGCTGCTTATGTGGCTGCTGAAGTTTCAGCTATAAAGAAAACTAAAAGCCCAGAACTAGTAGCTGCTGGCAAAGAAGCATTTGTTACTTGTGCTAGCTGCCACGGTGAAGATGGCAAAGGTATGGATGGTATGACACCAGACCTTAGCAAATATGGCTCGAGCGACTTTGTAGTTGATGTGCTAAATCGTGGTAAAAGTGGCTTTATCGGTGTAATGCCTAACTTTGCTAACTCAGGCGTGCTAAATGCTACTCAACAAAAAGCTGTTGGTGCATATATTAACTCGCTAAAAGGAGAGTAAAATGGAAAATCAAAATAGATCTGTTTTCGGATTTGGTGGCGTTGGTGGTATGTTAATTGCTACTGTGCTTTTGCTCTCTATTTTAGTAGTTCTTACTGTGCTTGGAATTTCAGCTCAACAAGATGTAATGCAAAAGCCTTATGAATACGACCGCAGCGAGCTTGCTGGTGTCAAAATGCTTGATAGCTATGACACTGAAAGTAAAATTATGAGATCAAAGGAGTAAAAATGAAATCTGCTCTTGACTATATAATCGTAATCGGTCTTATCGTTGCAGCTGCTATAACTGCGTGGTCTGTACTTACAAACAACCACCTTTTCATCGGCTAATGCGTTATTTCATCGCAATTTTTGTGGGCGCCCTGTGCGCCCTAAATGCCCTTATTATTGATGAGGCAAAACTTCTAAACCCTAATGTGCTCTCAAAGCTTGAGACCATGAGTAGCGAGCTAAAAGAAAAAACAAACATAAACGCACATTTGCTAACAAGCACAAATCCTAATAATTTATCTTTAAAAGAACTAGTTAGCACTAAGTTTGAGCTTAGTGGTGAGTATGCTATTCTCGTGCTAGTGCCAAAAAAAATTGATGAAAAAACTGGAAAAGTAGATATAATTCTTTCAAATCCTGATTTGCTAGATAAAGATGCTGTGCTTAGTCCTATGCCAAATACCGGCACGATTTTGCCACTATTAGCATCAAAAAGAGATGATATTTACAATGCTGCCTTGCTAAATGGCTTTGCTGATATAGCTGAGCGAATTGCTCTTAGCAAAGGTGTAGAGCTTCAAAGCGCAATAGGCAGTTCAAACAAAACCACGCTTACTTGGATACGCTATCCACTTTATGGCTTTTTGCTTTTTGCGATTATAGTTTTTGTAACAAAAAGTTTGCGTAAAAAATCTAGAATTCCTAGTAATAATTAGCCAAAAATAAGAGTGAAAATGCTTAGAATTTTAGGTAAGTTTTTTATATTTTTTATCTGCATTATGTGTGTGGATCAAGCTATTAAATACTTATTCACTCACGGTGGACTTAGTGTTAAGAGCGAGTGGATAGATTTAGTTCTTACTTACAACCGTGGTGTTGCTTTTTCTATGTTTGCCTTTTTAGGCGAGTATTTAAAGATTATCCAGCTTGCGTTAATTGTGGGAATTTTTGGCTATTTAATAGGCGAGAGAGCTATGCTTGCTCGCTTTAGCGCAGAGCTTGGAATAATTCTTGGAGCTGGTGCTTCAAATGTGCTTGATCGCTTTATCCACGGCGGAGTTGTAGATTATGTATTTTGGCATAAGTGGTTTAATTTTGCTGTGTTTAACTTCGCTGATGTGATGATAAATTTGGGCGTGGTTATTATCTTGCTGCGACTTTTGATTAAAAAATAAGGAGAAACAATGGACTATTTTTGGGTGAAGTTTGTGCATTTTTGTGCGTTTATTTCGTGGATGGCGATGCTTTTTTATCTGCCTAGGCTTTATGTTTATCACGCAGAGCATAGACAAAACTCTGGCTTTTGCGATGTAGTAAAAATTCAAGAGCGTAAGCTTTATAATGGCATTGGCTGGTTGGGGCTTGGTATAACTTTGCTAAGCGGGCTTTATTTATTGCATTTAAAGCCTGAGCTTATGCAAATGCCGTATTTTCATCTTAAGCTAACGGCTGCGGTGTTACTTATCATTTATCATTTTAGTTTGGGATACTTTTTGCGTAGTTTTAGACTAGGCAAATGCGCCTTGCCTGGCAAGTTTTTTAGAGTGTGGAATGAGGTGCCTACGCTAATTATGTTTGCCATTATTTATGCGATGATTGTGTGGGCAAATAGTTAGAAATCTTGAAGTAGGAATTCTAGATTTTGTTAGAAATAGCAAAATCTAGAATACAAAAGCGCTACAAATAAAATTCTTAATTTAAATGCTTAAAAAATTTGTTTTCTTTTAGCTAAAATATATTATAATGTTTAAATTTTATTTTTTTGGATAAAGTATGAAGGCTAATATTTCTACATTTTTCTTTGCTAAAATAAGTGTTCTTGTGCTACTTTTTTTATCTATTATATTGCTTTGTTATTTTAGTTGGGGGCTTTATAGTAGTATTAAGTTTAGAGAGCTTATAGATAGAGCTTCGCCTTTATATAGCTTGATTAAAGATATTAGCAAAGAGCGTTCTGCTAGACTTATTAAAGAGTTTTATTTAGATGTAGATATTGATATAGGCGAGTTAGAAGAGGCTACAAATGATTTGGCAAAAGAGCTCAATATGCCTGATTATTTTTTTTACAAACTAAATTCCATGAGAAAAAACTTTGATGTAAATGTTACAAATAGAGAGTTTTTGCTTGGGTTTTCAGAGCTTGATGAGTATATTTTAGCTGAGTTTGATAGACTGCATTTAAAAAATGTAAATAGCGAAATAAACAGTATCATCATGGCTATGTGGCAAATTGCTAAAGATGATGTTCGACAAAATAATATAAAAGACTTACTTGTAAAGGCTGCTTGGGCAGACAAGGTTTTAAGCAAAGATGATTTGCTTTTATTGGATGATTTGTATTTTGAGTATGCTAATTACATAGATATTCTTTATCAAACACCAGCTTCGTTTGCTACTTTTAACAAAATAGATTTTGATGAGATAAAAGCAAAATATAGCCAAGATAAAGAATACACAAAATATAATATAGAAAAATTTTATAACATCGTTCATAGCGCAATCACAAGAGGCGAGATAACAACTAACCCAAATGTAATCATGGATGTATCAAGAAAAATAGAAAATAAAAATGGAGAAAACATAGATTTTTTGATAGATTTTACTAAAAAAACTCAGCTTAATTCGATTTATATAATCACCTTTTATACCTGTGTTTCATTTTTTATCGTGCTTCTTTGTGCTTATACATTTATCTCGCTTAAAAGGAGAGAAAAATGCTTTTTAGAAAATCTATCTCTTTCAGAAATGCATACCCAAAACCTAAAAGCCATAGCTAGATTTCGTAGTAAAAATCCAGATGATGCTGAAATATACAAGCTTTTTGGCGATATTAGCGAGCATTTTTATGAAATGGATAAAATTGAGCTAAGAAATAAAAATGAATATTCATTTTTTATGGATCTTATCACTAGCGAGGTAAAAAACCCCCTAAATGATATAGTTGGCAATATCCAGCTTTTACAAATGTTAAAATCAAATACACAACAACACGAGACTTATTACAACAAGCTTTTAGGTAGTGCAAAAGAACTTGATGTTTTATTTAATTCTTTACTAAAAATTTCTAGCATACAAGCTAAAAATCTAAGCCTAGAACTCTTAGAAGTTGATATATTTGACGCTATTAACAATGTAATTTCTGATGTTATTGCTAGCATAAAGCAAAATAATAAAAACAGAATAAACTTCATAGCCTATATTGACCCAGAACTAGAAGGTGGCATAGTTTGTGATATAGCAAAACTTCGTTTTGTCTTTGCTACATTGCTGGGCAATGCGATTAAGTATTGTTCGGTAAATGGTATGATTGCTTTGGTAATAAAATGCGAACACACAGAAATCCAAGGCGAAAAAATCATAAAAAGAATTAGAATTAGCATAATAGACAATGGCTCTGGCTTTGATCAAACAATGTTAATAGAACATAGTCAAACTGACAAAAACATAAAAGTATATAGCACCAAAGGGCTTAATTTAACAATTTCTAGAGAGTATTTGCGTGTTATGGGTTCAAAGCTTGAAATAAACTCATCACAAAAAGGAACCAAAGCTTCATTTATCCTAGAAGCTGAGTTTTGCAATCATGCACACAACTTAAAAGGTGCTTATACTGGCAAAAAAATCTATGTCTATGAAAGTAGCTTGCCTAAATTTGAGCTACCTATGGGTGAAAATAATGAGACACTTAAGCCAAGAGTGCTTTTAGACTCGTATCTTAGATACTTAGGCTTTGATTATGAGTTCACTGATGCTAAGCTTGATGATGCCATCTATATAGTAGTTGGCGAAAAAGAGCCTTTTGATATGCAAAAATGTATATTTTGCTCACCTACACCACCAGATGTCATCACAGATGATAAGGTGCATATAGAAACTCCATTTTGTGTAAATAGCATAGCAAATGCCTATGATATCATCACAGGCAAAGCCAGAGGTGAACAAAATATAGAAAAACTAGAAGCCACAGCCCTAGTGCTAACTACAACAGCCATAAGCTCTCTAGTAGCAAAATACATCCAGCATGTAAAACTACCTTCAAGCGAGATAAAAGACTACGATGATAGCAAAAAAGATAAAGTTTTCACACTTGAAGGAAAGCTTTCTGGCAAATACGATATAGTCTTTGTAGATACTGATATGTTCAAAAACCTAAAAGTAGACTGCCCAGTAGTAAGCATCTCAAACGAAAAACTAAAAGAGGGTGATATAAACTCGCCTATCTTGCGTTCTATAATCTGCGATAAAAATAAAACCGAGCGACTAGAACAAGAAATCATCTACTCTATAAATGTGTTTAAAAGACGAAAAGGTCTTATTACCGGTGGTATCAAGGATATCTTGCTCTTTAAAAAATCGCTTGCAGCAAGCAATATCTACAAAAGTGCCATGCTAAGCTTTGCTAGCAGCGTAGATGTGGTAAATGATATAGGTCAGTTCTACAAAAAGCTAAAAACAGATACTTATAAAGTGGTAATGTGTGATTGTGGCATCAAGGGCTTTACCTATGAAGCCTATAAGAACGCAATCGAAGAAGCTCGCAAGAGCAAGGGACATCAAACTGTTGCTGTGCTATTTAAGGGTAGCAATGATACTGTGCATGTTAAGGATTTCTTTGAGATTATTTCAACTAAGGCTGGTAAGCGCGACCTTGAACAGTTGCTAAAAAGACATCTAAATACATCTCAGTATTAGCAAAGAACTAAAAAGTTCTAGAATTCTTAGGAATTCTAGAACTTTTACAATGAATTCTAGATTTTTTCACAATGAATTCTAGAATTCCTGGGAATTCTAGAACAAATTTTTATTTTAGAGAAAAAAGATGATAAAAAGTTTTTATAAAAGTTATGTTTTTTGGCTTACACTAGCAGCTTTTATTTTTGGTGTTTTGTGTAGGTTTGAGTGGGTGCTGTGGGCGCAGGACTTTGCTCAGTTTAGCTGGGATAATGAGCTGATGATTAGCACAAATGACGGATATGCATTTGCTGAGGGTGCTAGGGATATGCTAGCTGGCTTTCACCAGCCAAATGACCTTAGCTTCTATGGCTCGCCACTCTCAGCGCTTAGTGCTTTTATAGTTAGTATTACTGGCTTTAAGCTAGAGAGTGTGATGATTTATCTTAGCACGGCTCTTAGCTCCTTTATTGTGCTACCTTTGGTGCTAGTGTGTCGTGATTTGGGCGTGGCTAGAGCTGGTGTTGTGGCTGCTTTTATAGCTGTGGTGGCAAATAGCTACTATAACCGCACCATGGCAGGATATTATGATACTGATATGCTTACTATCGTACTGCCGTGCTTTGTGCTTTGGGGCTTGGTGCGACTTGTGCTTAGGCTGCGTTTTGGTTCACTTATCGCGTCCCTTGCGATGCTAGCAAATATGTGGTGGTATCCATCTAGTATAAACCTAAATCTTGCTTTTTTAGCTCTTTTTGCGTTTTTTGTGCTAATTTATCGCAGGCGTGAGAGCGAGGGGTATTTTGCTATTTCGCTTATGCTTATTGCGCTTTGTGCTTTTAGCGAGTTTTTGCGCTTGGGGCTGATTTTGTTACTTTGCATAGCAGCGCAGATTCGTCCTGAGCTTTTAGAGCGCAGGGCTATTTTATGGGGACTATGCGTAGTTTGTGTGCTACTTTTTGGCTTTTTTGGTGGTTTTAATCCTTTTTGGTTTAATCTAAAGTTTTATATTTTTAGAGATTTAGCAGAAAGCAGCGGGCAGGATTTTTATTTTTTCAATGTAAATCAGACCATAATGGAGAGCAATACCCCACCACTTGATCTTTTTGCGCAGCGCATTTCCAGCTCGGTTGCTGTTTTTGTAGCTAGTGTGCTTGGCTACGCTATTGCGTGCTTTCATTATAGAGCTTTGCTTTTTGCTTTGCCTATGTTAGCCCTTGGCTTTTTAGCACTAAAAGGAGGGCTTAGATTTACCATTTACGCAGTGCCTGTAATGGCACTTGGCTTTGGCTTTTTTCTAGATTTTTTGGCACTTAGACTAGGTGCTTTTTTATCTAGCAAAAGTTTAAGGAATTCTAGAAAGCTAAAGCTTATATTTTTAGCTATTTTGCTTTTTAGTCTTTTTGTGGGGGTGTGGATTTTAGGTGACTTTGCCAAGTTTAGCTTACATTTTTGGGTAGTGGCGGCTGTTTTTGCTTTGCTTTGTATTTTTGTATTTTATTTTTATAGAGCACAGCAGTGGCTGATTTTTGCCTGTGCTAGCCTTGCTATTATGCCAAGCCTTGCTCATATTTATGTTTACAAGCCTTTTAGCGTCTTTGCTGCTAGTGAGGTGAGGGTGCTAAATGAGCTAAAAAACATAGCGAGTAGAGAGGATTACGCCCTTGCGTGGTGGGATTATGGATATGCAATTCGCTTTTATAGTGATGTAAAGACCTTGATCGATGGCGGCAAGCACTTAGGCGCTGATAACTTTGCTGTAAGTCTAGCACTAAGTAGCCCTCAGAACATAGCTGCAAATATAGCTAGGCTAGAGGTGGAGTATACTGAGCGTGGATTTAATAAAAAGCGTCCTACTAGCTCAAATCTTGGCTGGATGATGAAAGACTACAATGCTAGTGATGTAAATGAGTTTTTATTTTCGCTAAATGATGAGAGTTTTAAGACCCCTGAGCCTAGTCGTGATGTGTATTTTGTGCTGCCTGATAGGATGCATGGAATTTTAAGTGTGGTTAGTAAGTTTAGTAATCTTGATTTGCGTGATGGTAAAAGCTATGGAGATGGCGTGTTTATCAGCTCTGAGAGCTTTAGTAGAGATGGAGATATAATAAGGCTTGGTGGTGGAGAGCTTGTAATAGACCTTGGGCTTGGCAGAATAAACTATGGTGGCGAGGGCTATGATATAAACACATATTTTACTACCTCATATGAAAATGGTAAGCTAAAGGTAAGCTCTGCTTGGATGAACAGCTCTGCTGAGCTTTTTGTGATTTTTATGAATGACTATGGGCGTTTTCTTATCATGGATAGCAAGAGCTTTGCATCTAGCTATATACAGCTTTTTGTGCTAGAAAATTATGATAAAAAGCTCTTTGAGCCAGTCATTTTAGATCCAGCAATGAAGGTATATAAGGTGCTAAAATAATTTAATATCTTTTAGAAATTAAAATATAAAAACTGAGACTCTACTACGCTGCGAGTAGCAAAAAACGAACAAATCAGCAAAAAGCACAAAAATAGAGCTGTTCGCCAATCAAAGCGAGAACGTTCCATCATTTCTTGCGAGTTTTTAGCAAATACGCAGACTATAAGCGCAAGAAGCAAAACACCCCACATAGAAGCATTTGCTACTTTAAATCTTTCTATATTATCAACAATACCAAAGGTAGAATTTACAAATCTCACAAACTCTACACCAAACTTCATATTTGTGAAATCAAACATAGCCCCAAGTACTTTAAATGCGCTATTCATATCATTTGCTCTAAAAAATATCCAAGCAATATTTACAAAGTTAAAGGTTAAAAACCAAGCTAAAAACTTATTTAGCTTTTTAAAGTGCAAGCTATAATAGCGAGAAATCACAATACCAATGCCATGCATACATCCCCATACTACAAAAGTCCAACCAGCACCATGCCAAATTCCACCTATTAAAAATACCATCAATAAATTTGTATAAAGCCTAGTCTCGCCCACTCTATTACCGCCAAGAGGGATATAGATATAATCGCGCAAAAAGCGAGATAGTGTCATATGCCACCTATGCCAAAAATCGCCAATGCTAGTAGCTTTATAAGGTGAGTTAAAGTTAAATGGCAAGACAATATTAAACATGTAAGAAATGCCTATTGCCATATCAGTATAGCCACTAAAATCAAAATATAGCTGAAAGGTATAAGATAGTGAGCTAATCCACGCCTCAGCCATGCTAAGTGTGGTGCTAGTATCAAAGCCATAAGTAGCAAAGCGAGCAAAAAAATCAGCAATTACTACTTTTTTAAATAGCCCCACACAAAATAAAAATAGACCAAAGCTTATATTTTTGTAGTGAATTTTTTTTCGGCGAAGGTTAGCAAACTGAGGCATCATCTCAGCATGATGTATGATAGGACCAGCAAGCAGATGCGGAAAATAAGTAACAAAAAGAGCGTAGTTTATAAAGCTTCTTTCACGCACAAAGCCACGGTAGCAATCTACCAAAAAAGCAATCTGTGTGAAGGTAAAAAAGCTAATACCAAGTGGCAAAATCACATGCATAATAGGCACAGAACTGCCAAAAATACCATTAAAGTTTTCTATAAAAAAATCAGTGTATTTATAGTACCCCAGCAAGGTGATATTTGCTAAAATTCCAAAAGTTAGAAAGCCCTTTGGTTTTTTAGCCTTTTCTTGTCCTTCAAGCTTAGTAGCAATTGCACATAGCTTTGAGCCCACAAAGAAGTTAAAAGTAAAACTTGCGATGATGAGAGGGACATAAATATAGTTCCAATATCCATAAAAAAATATACTCGCCACAGCCAAAAATGCTATACCAAGACGAATAAGTCGTAATTTGTTTAAAATAAAATAAATCGTAAAAACAATAGGTAAATATATAAAAATAAAATCAAAGGTAGTAAAAAGCATAATTATCCTTGCATTGAAAGCGTAAAATTTTCTTATTTGTTAGTGTTGAAAAGCCCTGTCTTTTTTAACTCTTCAATAAGCCTTTTGGTTCTAATATCTCTTGCCTTTTCATCTATATGCCAGTATGTATTTAGCATATTATTTGGGAAATAGCTATCAAAAGGATTGCCAATAAAAAGAAAACCATAAGATTCAACAAGAGGTTTAATTTGTTCTATTAATGATTTTAGCTTTTTGCCTTGTGGGGTGCTAAAATCAAAGCAATTTTTACCAGCCAGAGCAGGATATGTAAAAATAAATTTTGCTCCAGTTTCTTTGCTAATTTTTTTTAGCAGCTTAAGATCATTAGCAAAATCTGAGTTGATTTCATCTCCAAACATAATATATTCTTGACAAGTAAATCCCTTGTTGTCATCTCTTTTTGAGAGATCTAGACCATTATTTAAAAGTGCTGTGTAATTTACATCACCTCTTTCGCCAGCATGAAGAAGTTTATTGCTTTCTTTTTTAGCATCAAAATTACAATTTGAGCAAAAAAGTTGTTGTTTTATATGGTTAAAAACATCCTTATATGGTTTTAATGTTTGATTTGAGTTAATTTGAGTTAGTATAGTTATTTTTTTACTAAGAGGTAAATTATTAAAATAAGATTTAGTATTTGCAACTAGTTCATCCAAGACAGAAGTTTCTATTTTATGCTCTTTTCTAGTGTAGTAGTTGTATTCTAACGGCAAGATTATTACATCGTCTTTGTTTAAGTTATGCAAAAGGTGGTAAAATTTTAGGTATAGTGGATAACCAGCGTGATGAGCCATATTTAAAGTAAGTTGACCTAGCTCTTTTTCTATCATCAGCGAGTTTATTCCATGCTGCGAGTTTGAACCACTTTCAATTATGATACGAGGTCTATCTTTTGTGTTTTCTAATAATAAATTTTTAACAAAATAGCCACTTGTGCCGTTTTCTAGGCTATTTGCCCAGATAAAGCCACCAGTGTATATAACACTGGCGCAAAAAAGCAAAGCAACAAAAACAAGCAAAAATTTCTTATATTTTTCTATCACTATTTATCCAAAAGCTCTTTTGCTTTTTTGGCTACATTTTCAGGGCTAAAGCCAAAATGCTCAAATAATTTCTCAGCCTTACCACTTTCGCCAAAAGTACTCATACCAAGCACATCATGGGCGTATTTATACCACTCTACGGCGCTAGCTGCTTCTACTGCTAGCACTTTGCCAGTAAGAATTCTAGATTTGTAGCTCTTATCTTGGCTCTCAAAAAGCTCAAAGCAAGGTGCGCTAACTACATTTGCCACCACACCCTCTTTAGCTAACAAATCAGAGGCTTTTAGGCAAAGCTCTACCTCACTGCCGCTTGCTAGCAAGGTAATTTGTGCGTTTTTACTCTCTTTTAGCAAGTATGCGCCATTTTCTACGCTGCCAAATGCAGCCTCAGGCGTAGCCTCTAGTCCTTGGCGAGAGAGCACAAAAGCCGATGGTGCGTTTAGCCCCAAGGCTTTTTGCCAGCAAAGAGTGTTTTCTACGCCGCTAGCTGGGCGGAATACAAAAAGATTTGGCATAGCACGAAGTGAGCTTAGCTGCTCAACTGGCTCGTGCGTAGGTCCATCTTCACCCACTCCTATGCTATCATGCGTCCAAACAAAAAACTCTTTTAAGCCCATAAGCGCTGCCATGCGAACCGAAGCTCGCATATAGTCGCTAAATACAAAAAATGTAGCGCAAAACGGCAAAAATAACCCATAGCGTGCATAAGCATTTGTGATTGCGCCCATTGCGTGTTCTCTAATGCCAAAGTGCAAGTTTTTGCCAGCCGGGAAGTCGCCTGCACCACTTAGTTCGGTTTTATTGCTAGGTGCTAGATCAGCACTGCCGCCTAAAAAGCCAGGCAAAGATGCACTAATAGCATTTAAGATTTTGTGATTGCTATCTCTGGTGGCGATTTTTTGCCCTTTAAAATCAGGCCAAGAAATCTTGCTAAAATCAGGCTTTAATAAAGAATCTAAAAGCTCTTTTTTTTCAGCATTTTTTACTTGCTCATCCCATTTAGCGTTTGCTAGCTCGCCTTTTTCTCCCATAGCTCTAAAGGCAAAAAGTACATCTTCGCTCACGCTAAAATCGCCCTTTATACCAGCTGCTTCTTTTGCCTTGGCTAAAAGCTCTGCTCCAAGCGGTGCGCCGTGGGCTTTGTGGCTGCCCTCAAGATCTAAAGCACCTTTTGCGATTACTGTATTTGCGATGATTAGATAAGGCTTTTCTTTTTGTTTACTAAATGCTAGTTTTATTTCATCTTCGCAGTGGCCGTTTATAATAGCTACTTCAAAGCCCTGAGCTTCAAATCTAGCCTTTACATTTTCACTCCAAGCTACATTTGTATCGCCTTCTATAGTGATGCGATTTGAGTCGTAGATTAACACTAGATTATCTAGTCTGTGATGTCCTGCAAGCGCGCAAGCCTCGTAGCTAATGCCCTCTTGTAAGTCCCCATCTCCACAAAGGCAATAAACCTTGTGATTTATAATATCATCTCCAAGCAAGCTTGCTGCGCTTTTTGCTGCCATGGCAAGCCCTACTGCGTTTGCTACGCCTTGACCTAGTGGGCCAGTGGCAATTTCCACGCCTGGGGTAGTGATTTCAGGATGACCTGGGGTTTTTGAGCCTAGCTGACGAAAGGCTTTTAGATCATCCATGCTAAGATCATAGCCGCTAAGATATAAAAAAGCATAAACCAAGCTGCTAGCATGACCGCCACTAAAGACTAGTCTATCGCGGTTTAGCCAGTTTGGATTTTTTGGATTATGGCGTAAGTTGCCACTAAGTGCTGTGATGATCTCAGCTAGTCCCATAGGTGCGCCTGGGTGGCCTGAGTTTGCCTTTTCTACCATATCGGCACACAAAAAACGCAGTTCGTTTGACATTTTGTTAAACATTTTAGCCCTTTATATATGTTTGCATAAGCTCTGCTATGCTGACTCCTACGCCTAGTTTGGCGGCCTTTTTGATGATTTTTTCACGCAGACTTTTTAGCTCGCTTCTAGCGCCTTCAAGTCCTAGTAGATTTACAAATGAGTTTTTTGCTATGTCGTGTGCTACTGGCTTGCCAGCATCTTGCTCGCTAGCTGTGGCGTCTATTATATCATCGTTTATTTGAAATGCAAGCCCTAGATCAAGCCCTAGGTCGTGGTATTCTTTTTTGTGTTTGCGCTCTGCTAAGATGGCTGCGATTTGTATGCAAGCTGCTATTAGTGCGCCTGTTTTATGCTCGTGTAAAAAGCGCAGTTTTTTCTCATTTAGGCTTTTGCCCTCAAACTCACAATCAATCGCCTGACCTATAATCATACCTTTTATACCAGCGTTTTTGGCTAGAATTTCTATGATTTTACAGCGTTTTTTGTAGCTTAGTTCGCAGCGTGAAATCTCATAAAATGCGTGAGTGTTTAGTCCATCACCTACTAAAATCGCAGTAGTTTGCCCAAATTTTTTGTGAACGCTTTCTACGCCACGGCGTAAATCAGCATTGTCCATAGCAGGCAAATCATCGTGGATAAGCGAGTAAGCATGAATTAGCTCAATGCCAAGGGCTACTGGATAAGCATCGTGGATATTTTTCATACCCAGTTCGCCAGCGCAGCTTAGCATTAGCTGAGCGCGAAAGTGCTTGCCACCAGCTTTTAAAATCCAGCCCAAAGCCTCATCAAAATGCGGATGAAAGCTCTCCACGCTTGGGATATGCTCGTTAAAATAATCTGAAAAACTCATATTTGTCCTTTTTAAATCATAAAAATACCCAAAATCTAGAATTCCTAGAAAAAATCACTCAGGAATTCTAGAATTCCTAAATCTAGAATTCCTAGCAAAAATATCCTAGGAATTCTAGATTTACTTGCGAATTCTTACAAAAAACTGAAAATCTTTTCTCTCAACCAAAAGATGATTTAGCCTACCATTGCTTAATTTGCGCTCTAAAGTTTGAGCATTTTTGATAGGCTCTTTGCCTACTTGCATGATAAGATCGCCTCTTTCTAGCCCAGCTTTTGCGGCCGGTGAGTCAGCTTTTATCCTTGTTATTCTCATATCTTTACCCACGCTAAAGCCGTAGGCTGTGTAGAGATTGTCTTTTACTACTGGTTTTTTTACCTCTTTTTTATCTGGTAGTGGAATTTTTGTAGCATTTACCTCTGGCTTTGTAACATTACTATCAAAGTTAATATCTGCAAGATTTATCATTGTAGCATTGCTGTCAAAAAACTGCTTATTATCGCCTGGCAGGCTTACATTTATGATTTGCTTTTTGCCATTTCTTTCAATCTCAAAGCGTAAAATCTCGCCTTTTTCAGCAAAAAGCACACTCTCATTTAGCTCCCTTAAATCGCGTGGTATCATGTCATTTACTGCTTTTACTATATCGCCTGCTTGAAGCTTGTCGCTAGCTGGACCAAAAGGATAAACGCTTTTTACAATCAGTTTTTCATTGACACTATCAAAAACCGTGCCAATATCGCCGTAATAAACATCTTCATGCTTGATAAAGTGGCGTAAGTAGCGTGAGCCAATAAACTTATCTGCGCCCTTTGCGATACCTACCATTTGACAGCAGTCGCAGAGCAATATGCCAGTCTTTGGTGCCTCAAAGCTTAGTTCGTCAAACTCGCCAAGATTAGCACTAAGGGCTTTTACATGTCCCATAGCTGTAACATTGGCATCTAAAACATTTACCCAAGTATCTATTTTAAGATCTTTTTCATTCATCATAAAGGGAGCTATCATTGTAGTGGGAATTTTGACTAAATATAGCCCAAGATACGGGTCGTGCTTGATATAATCAACTGGTGCTAGAGTTTTGTTATCATCTGCGATTACAGCAGCGAGATTTGCTGTTAGTGCTACTGCTACATGCCCGTGATAATCAAACTGCGAGACCTTGTTTTTCTCATAGCAGATCTGTAAATCCTCAGCTGTCGGGCGTGGCGCAGCAAAGCTAAGGGCTACAAATGCTAATAAAAATGCTAAAAATTTCATAATCCAAAACCTCCAAGTCCGCCTAGCCCAAAGGCCTGTGCGGCGCCTTTTTTCTTTTCTTCGTTTGCTAGCGCGATTGCGTCATTTACTGCGCTAATTAGTAGTATTTGTAAGCTTTGTTTGTCGCTAAGTAGCTCATCGTCGATATCTATATCTTGAATTTCGCTATTGCCGTTGATTTTTACAGATATCATTCCACCACCTGCTTTTGCTTCGTAGATTTTGTTTGCTACTTCGCTTTCATAAGCTTCTACCTTTTCTTTAACAGAGCTTATCATTTCGCTCATTTTACTAAGATCCATATTCTCAAACATTTTGAAAATTCCTTAAAAATTTTAGAGTTTAACGGCGCAATTCTAGCTAAAAGTTTATGAATTTAATTTGAATTTAATCTTTTTTCATCTTTTTTGTAAGAAAATATACACAAAATAGCACAAAAAAGCTAATTGCTAGCATTATGCCTGAGTAGATATGAGCGGTTGTAAAATCAAGCATTTCAGTAGCTTCGTAAATAGCAATGCTAGCTACTTTTGTCTCACGGCTTAAAGACCCACCTATAATAAGCACCACGCCAAACTCACCTAAAGTATGTGCAAAGCTTATTATAATAGCATTTAATAGACTTGGCTTGATATTTGGCAAAGCAATTTTTAGCATGGTAGTGATGCGTCCTTTGCCAAGAGTGTAGCTAGCTTCGATGATGTTTTTTGGCAAAGAGTTAAAAGCCCCTAAAAGCGGCGCAAACATAAAAGGCAGCGAGTAAATACAGCTAGCTATAACAAGGCCTGTGAAATTAAAAACTAACCTAATGCCAAAGTGCTCTTCAAAAAAAGAGCCTATGGCCGAATAGGGCGAGAGAAAAACTAAAATATAAAAGCCAAGCACCGATGGCGGCAGCACGAGAGGTAGTGAAATAATAGCTTCTATAACGCTTTTTCCTTTAAAGCTAACACGGCTTAGAAAATACGCTAGTGGCACGCAAAAAATGAACAAAATCACCGTGCTAATAAAAGCTAGTTTAAATGAGAGATAAAAAGGGCTAAAATCCATCTTGCCTAAACCTTTGTCTACACCTTGCTTGCTTGGCTTAGATTTATGATTATTTCATCATTTTTAGCAAAGCTATTTGCGTTTTTTAGTTTTATTTTTTGGCTTAGTTCGCCTATTAAAACCAAGGCTTCATTTGGGCTTAAAATATCTAGAATTCTAGCCAAAATTCCAGTATCTGAGCTGAAAAAATCAGCCTTTGAGCGTATTTTTTGTGTTTTGCCGTTTTTTACTTCGATTATGAGCGAGCAAAGCTTGTAAATCTCGGCTTTATCGTGGCTGATTAGCAAAATTGTGCTTTTTAGGCTCTCATGCGCTTTTAGCAAATACTCGCTAAGCTGGGTTTTACTAATGCTATCAAGCGCAGAAAATGGCTCGTCTAAAAGCAGTAGTTCAGGCTCTCTCATAAGAGCGCGAGAGAGTGCCACACGCTGTTTTTCTCCACCTGAGAGAGTTGATATTTTAGCATGTTTTTTACTATAAATCCCGCACAAATCTAGCAAAAAATCAGCCCTATCTTTGTCTTTTTTTGCAAAGAGCAAATTGCCTAAAACATCGTAGTTTTCAAACAAAGCGTAGTCTTGGAACAAAAAGCCTACATTTCGCTCTTGCGGAGGCAAATAACACTGCTTATCAAAGTAGATTTTTGCACCTTTTTTACAATATCCACTAGCTCTCTCAAGCCCAGCGGTAATGCGCAAAATGCTAGTTTTGCCAGCCCCACTAGCTCCATAAAGAGCGCAAATCTGCCCTTTTGGGACGATGAAATCAATATTTAAGCTAAAATCTTTGCTAAAAGTTTTTTGGCAGTTAAGCTCTAACATTTTGCGTCCTTTTTCCAAAATCTAGAATTCCTAGGAATTCTAGATTTCATAACCATATTTTTTAAATATTTCTTTGGCTTTATCGCTTAAAATAAAATCATAAAATTTCTTTGCTAGTTCGGGGTTTGGGCTATTTTTTAGCTTAATCATGCCTTGAGAAATCGGCTCATAAAGACTGCTATCAACGGGTTTGTAGGCGTTTTGCCACTCTTTTAGCTTTTCACTTTTTAGTGCTGAGAGTGCTACAAAGCCCACATCACCAGCGCTTAGACTTTGGCTTAGAGCCTCACCGATTGAGCCAGCTTTTATGATTTTATCTTTGATATCTTCATATACACCTGCGTTTTTAAAAGCCTGCTCGCTAGCTTTGCCATAAGGTGCTAGCTTAGGATTTGCGATTATTATGCTTTTTATTTTTGGGTTTTTTAGGCATTTTAGATCGCTACAAGTCTCAAAGCCCCTTGCGCTAAACATTGCTACTTTGCCTTTTGCGTAGATTGCACTTGTTTTATCAGCGCTAAAATTATCTTTTATCAAAGCCTCGCTAAAGCCCATATCAGCTGAGAGAAATACATCATAAAGAGCTCCGTTTTTTATCTGGCTAACAAGCTTGCCAGATGAGCCAAAAGTTATGCTTATTTCATCGTTTGGGTGAGTTTTTATAAACTCATCTTTTATCTCATTTAGCACAAAGCTTAGATTAGCAGCAGCAGCTACTTTTAACTGGGCAGCAAAGCAAATAGCAGCAAAAAGAGTAAAAAGTAAGATTTTTTTCATTGTTTTATCCTTAAAAAATTTTCTAGCATTGTAAAAAAAATTTTTATTCTTGTCAAAAAAATTATTTTTTTATATTTATATTCCTATTATTATATCTTTTGGGTCTATTATTACGCCTATTTCATCATTTACCGCTAGGCGCAGATCCATTGTTACATCATTTGGTATGATGGCGG
The DNA here is from genome assembly GCA_945873855.1 of uncultured Campylobacter sp. Taxonomy (GTDB): domain Bacteria; phylum Campylobacterota; class Campylobacteria; order Campylobacterales; family Campylobacteraceae; genus Campylobacter; species Campylobacter magnus. The sequence continues at coordinate 40,809 of CAMCEN010000009.1, read as the reverse complement.
TTAAATTTTGTTTATCACTTGTAAGTGCGGTTATTTGGCAGTTTTGCGAACCTATGATGGCTGAGGTGATTTTTGCTTTTATTAGATTTGGCAATATGAGTTTTGAAAAATCTTGTTTTTTTATCATTAGGCTTGGAGCTTTAAAGATGAATATTACTTCATCACCTACCTTTAGCCCAAGTTCTTTTTGGCTAGATTTTGTGATTTTTGCTTTTAAAATCTCGTTTGTGCTTAAAGTGGCTATTATATCAGTATTTACAATACTTTCATTGATTTCTAGTATTTTTACTTTTAGCTGATTTTTTGCACTTAGTTTTAAAGGAATTCTAGATATATATTCTAAATTTATATTTTTTTCTAGCATTTTTTGGACTAAAAAATTTTGAGCCTTTTTTATCTGTTCGCATTTGTTAATTAGCTCTAAGGCTTTTTCATTTAGAGTACAACCTTGATTTTTTTTGCTAGTAAAAAGTTCGCTATTTTTGTTTATTTTATTTAGAGCATCCCATGTTGTTTTATATGATATTTTCATATTTTTAGCTGTTTTTATGATGCTGCCACACTCTTTTAGAGCTTTTAGTAGTTCTATATCATCATTACTAAGGCTAACGCCGTTTTCTAGAGTTATTTTTAGCTGGCTTTGCAATATCATTTTTTGCCCTTTATATAAAATTTTAATTTATTATAGCAAAAAATTTATTATATTTTAAAGATGATTTTTATAGAATTGCGAGTTTTTACATTTTTAAGGAATTCAAGATGAAGGCATTTATGCTCTCTTTACTGCTGTTTTTATCGGCTTTTTGTGCTGAGGTAGAAAATACTTCAAATAATGATTTTAGCGATTTTAGCACCGAGTTTAATAAGGCTGAGGTTTTTGATCCATTAAGTGGCTATAATCGTTTTATGACCGGATTTAATAATTCTTTGTATTATGCTTTTTTTAGACCAGTTTTTAAAGGCTATAACGCAGTAGTGCCAGAACCTGCTAAAAAGGGCGTTTCAAACTTTTTTTATAATTTATTTTTTCCTATCCGCTTTGTGGGAAATATCTTACAATTTCGCTTTATGGATGCCACAGATGAGCTTTTTTCTTTTGCTATAAATACGACTTTTGGGGTAGCTGGGCTTTTTGAGGTGGCAAATACTCATTTTAATATACCAAGGCATGATGAAGATATCGCTCAAGCCTTTGGCCATTGGGGTATAGGCTCTGGCTTTCCTATTGTGCTACCTGTCATCGGTCAAAGCAACCTTAGAGATAGCGTAGGACTAGCGGCCGAGTTTTTTATAAATCCTATAAGTTACGTTGATGGATGGGCTGGCGGACATGCGTGGAAAAACAGCTTTATAGGCCCTGGTATGGGTGCTGGCTACATACTAAATGAAGGTGGCACAAACCCTGATGAGTATAGAATTCTAACAAAAGATGCTATTGATCTTTATCCATTTTTGCGTGATACTTACGAGCAAAGACGCAATGCTCAAATAAAAGAATAGCCCAAGGGATATAATAATGAAAAAAATATTTTTAAAACTACTTTTTGCCTTAGGAATTCTAGAATTCCTAGTGATTTTGCCACTATCTGCGCTTGAACTTGCTGCTATAAAACCTAAGCTAAATGTTGATTTGATAAAGGCTGTGGAGATTTTAGCTACGCAAAAAAGCTTAAAACAAAAAGAAAGTGAGCTTTTTGCTATTTTTGATGAGTATTTTGACTATGCGCTTATGGCTAGATTAGCACTTGGAGAGGCTTATAAGGGCTTAAATGATGAGCAAAAAAAGCGTTTTGAGAGTGCTTTTGTAGCAAGGCTTAAGTTTTCTTTTAGCGAAAAGCTAGGACTTTATACAAATCAAAGCATAGAAATCACAGGCGATGAGAGCCCAAATCCTAAAAGATACTTCATCCACGCACAAATAAAAGGCGAAAATGAAGTTTATAAAATCATTTTTAAGTTTCACAAAAAAGCTGAAAATGAGTATTTGCTCTATGATATAGATATTGTGGGTGTTAGCATCATCCAAACATACAGAGCTCAGTTTGAGGATCTAAAAAACGCTGGTTTTGATGAAATACTAGCTAGGATAAATGCCAAAAATGCCATTGATGAAGCTGGCAAAAAATAATAAATGAACAAAAGCGATAAAATCAAGCAAAAACTAGCTAGAATGCTAGTATCTGCGCCTAAGTTATCTTTGGCTTTGGCTCTTATTTTATGCGCTTTTTTATGTGCCTTTGCGCCAAAACTAGCAATTGATGCTTCTACGCAAACTCTGCTTTTAGAAAATGATAAAGACTTAGAGCTCTGGCGTGATATAACAAAAAGATATGAAATTCCAAACACACTGGTAATTGCCTACACGCCAAACTCCGATTTACTTAGCCAAAATAGCATTAGCACGCTTGCTGCGCTTAGCAAAGACCTAGCGCAGATTAAGGGTGTAAAGAGTGTATTTAGCATGCTTGATGCACCACTTTTGCTTAGCTCTGGGCTAAAATTTTCTGATTTATTAGGCACAATTCCTACGCTAAAAGACAGCAACGCTAGCAAAGAAGCGATAAAAGCTGAGTTTTTAAGCTCACCTTTTTATAAAAACTCGCTTGTAAGTAGCGATTTTAAAACCACAGCACTTTTGCTAACCTTAGAGCCAAATTCTAGATATAACGAGTTTATCGCTAGTATAACTGCGCTAGAAAACACGCTAAAAACCGCTGAAAACAACGCCACAGCAAAAACTCTGCTAAAAGAGCAAAGAGCTGCTTTTAAAGCCTACAGAGATGAGTTAAGAATAGCAGAACACGAGCAAATCACACAAATTCGCCAAGTAATTGCTAAATATAACCAAAATTCACAATCTAAAATTCCGTACCAAGATGAATTCTCAAGCTCACAATCTAGAATTCCCCACCAAGATGAATTCCCAAGCTCACAGCTATTTTTAGGCGGTATAAATATGATAGCTGATGATATGATAGCCTTTGTTAGAAGTGATCTTGCTACTTATGGGCTAGCTACTTTGCTTTTGTGTTCGCTTTGCCTTTTTGTTTATTATTTACAGCTTCGCTATGTTTTTTTAGCTATTTTTATTTGCTTAGTGTGCGTTGGCGTAGCTAGTGGGCTTTTTGGCTTGCTTGGCTTTGAAATTACAGTAATTTCTAGCAACTACATCGCCTTACAGCTTATTATCACGCTCTCAGTTGTGATTCACCTTATAAACTCATATAGGGAGTTTTTTCGCAAAAAGAGCTCTTTTAGCCAAAAAGCTATAGTTTATTTAGCCTTAAAAGAGCGTATGAGTCCTTGCTTTTTTGCGATTTTTACTACGATTATTGGCTTTATTTCTCTAGTTTTTAGTGATATTCGTCCTATTATCAGCCTTGGGGTGATGATGAGTGCTTCTATTACGCTTTCACTTATCTTTAGCTTTTGGCTTTTTGGCTCTATTATGAGTTTACTTAGCAAAAAGAGCGTAAATACAGCCTTTGAGCGGTATTTTTCTCTTACAACATTGTGCGCAAAAATCGCTTTAAATCTTAGAACTCGCAAGGTGGTTTTTGCTATCAGCGTACTTGGGCTTTGCGTAGGGCTTTGGGGTATAAGCAAGCTTAGCGTAGAAAACAGCTTCATAGGGTATTTTAAAGAAAACACTGATATTTATAAAGGCATGGAGCTAATAGACAATAAGCTTGGTGGCACCGTGCCGCTTGATATAATAATTAGCTTTAAAAAAGATAAAAAAGAGCCTAGGAATTCTAGTTTAGACGATGAGTTTGCTGATGAGTTTGCTAGTAGTGATGCTGCTCAGTATTGGTTTAATGAACGGCGCATGAGCGTGCTAAAAAGTGTTAATGAGTATCTAAAAAATAAAGAATTCATAGGCTCAGTTAGCTCATTAGCTGATTTGTTAGAGGTTGGCAAAGAGCTAAATGAGGGCAGAGAGCTTGATGCGCTTGCGCTTGCGCTTATTTATTCTAGTCTTAGTGGAGAGCGCAGAGAGCTTATTTTGACGCCTTTTGTAAGTATTGAAAATGACGAACTGCATTTTAGCGTGCGAACCCTTGATAGCGACCCGCGCCTAAAAAGAGCAGAGTTTTTAAGGACTTTACAAAATGAACTAAATGAGCTTGTAGGAAAGGACGCTGATGTAAAAATCTCAGGGGCAATGAAGCTTTATACAAATATGCTAGACTCACTTTTTGGCTCTCAAATAAATAGCCTTGGCTTTGTTTTGCTAGCATTTTTTGCGACATTTTGGCTGATTTTTGCCTCGCTTAGACTAGCGATAATTGCGATTTGTATAAATATCTTGCCACTTATTTGCGTGCTTGGAGCTATGGGCTTAGCTGGGCTTAGCCTAGATATCATGAGCATAACCATAGGCTCAATCAGCCTTGGCATAGGCGTAGATAGCGCAATCCACTATATCTACCGCTACAAGCGAGAACTAGCGCATTTTAAAGATAGTAAAAAAGCAATCATCGCAAGCCACGCTAGCATAGGATATGCGCTGTACTATACTAGCTTTGCTGTATTTATAGGCTTTGGGGTTATGATTAGTAGCAACTTTTGGCCTACTATTTATTTTGGAGCTCTCACAGATTTAGTTATGTTTTTTATGCTAGCATCATCTTTGATTTTGCTGCCTTCGCTTTTGCTTAGCCAAAGTGCTTACCCAGCCAACGAGAAAAACAAAGCAAAGACCATAAATGCTGTTTAAAGCGTCCACGCCTAGCCTTGCGCTCTAGCTCACGCACAAAAACTTCGCTAAACAAAGAAAAGCCTAAAATTTTATTTGCCTTTAAAATCTCGCTACTAGCATCCATTTCTTTTAGCACCCACTCTAAAAACGGCGTGCTAAGCCCTTTTTTCTTTCTATAAATTATCTCATCGCTTAAAAGCCCTTGTTCTTTTGCTATGCTTTTTAAAAGCTCTTTTGGCTTATAATTTGGGCTAGGATTTTCAAGGCTTAAAGCAAGTTTTGCTAGCGCAAAAAAGGGCGTTTTAATCTCCACTAAATCGCTCATAGCACCAAGCTTTCTAGCTACTATGCCCTCGCTTGCGATGCGAAAATCCATATAGCGCATTTGGCGTAGTTCTTTGTAATTATTTTGATATGCTAAAATCGGCTCATCAATGCAAAAATCCTTACAATCAGCAAAAAGCAGTTCTTTTTGATGGCGAGTAAAAACCTCACAAAATCCGCCATAAATAGGCAAACCTAAAGCCTTTCTACGCAGGTACTCGCTGTCTTTTGAGATAAGTGGGTAGCGAGCTTGCGGCAAGTCGTAGCGATAAAACTCAAGCACTCTAAAATAAAGATCATAGCCTAAAAAGCACTCATCTGCCCCCTCAGCTGAAAATGCTACGCTGTGTCCGTGGCTAGCGATTTTTTCGCACAAAAAGCGCAAGGCAATACTAGCACTATCAGCTAGGGGCTCGGCACTAAAATCACTAGCATAAAAAGTATCCAAAAAGTCCTTTTTGCCTAAATTCACGCTATGAAGCTTGCAGCCTATAAAATCAGCCGCAGTCCTAGCAAACTCACTCTCATCATAGTGTGGAGCGTCTAAAAAAGCTAGGTTAAAAGCCTGAACTTTTTGCTCGCTTTGCCTAGCAAAAAGTGCTGTTAGCAAGGATGAATCAAGCCCGCCAGAGAGCAAGGCGCAAGGATTTTGGCTGTGATAAAAGCTGATTTGTTTTTCTAGAGTAGCAAGAATTCTAGATTTTAGGAATTCTAGATTTTTCTCATCATAATCTAGAATTCCTACGTCTTTTAAGCTATCAAAAACGCCTTTTTTTAGCTTGCCGTTTTTATAGTGCAAATACTCCCCAGCCCTAAGTTCAAAAACTGATTTAAAAAAGCTTTTTTTTGCAGACATAAAGCTTAAATACTCACTCAAAGCGCCTAAATCAAGCTCTTTTTTAATACCTTTTAAAAGCTCGTTTTTGTCCTTAGAAATCTTAAATTTTTTGCCATCAAATTCTTGGCCATCAAAAAAATAATAAATACCTTTATGACAAAAAAGTGCTCTTGCAGCGAAATACTCGCCAGTTTTTGCATTATGAGCTATAAAGGTTCTTTGTAGATTTGCTAGATTTTTTGCTATGCTTTTTTCACCCAAGAATTCTAGATTTTCTAGGAATTCTAGAATTCCTATGCTAGGGAATTCTAGATCAGTTATGATTTGCCAAGGCATTAGTGCTGCATTTTATGCATAGTGCTTGCTAGGTCTTTTACAGGCATTTTGATGCTTTTTTTATCACCATCGCTAAAGCTTAGCTCCAAGCTTATTTCATCGCCTGCTTTTAGCTCTTTTTTTAGCCCAATTAGCATTACATGATCGCCACCACTTTTTAGCTCCAAGCTTGATTTTGCAGGCACTACAAGCTTTTCTATTTTGATCATTTTCAACATTTGATTTTCTTTTATGTGAGTGTGAAGCTCATTTTTTTCGGCTATATCGCTATTTGCGCTAGTTATTGCGATATCTTTGTCGCTATTATTTTTTATCACAAAAAAAGCAGCCGAGTTAGGCACATTTGGTATGCTTGCCCTTGCGTAAGCTCCATCTATTTCAACATCTGCGCCAAAGACAGCAGCAATGCTAGCTATACTTAAAACAAACTTTTTCATCTTTTCTCCTTGATTTTTTTAAAAAAAGTTTGAAATTCTAGCTAAAAACTTATAAAAAAGTAGTAAATTTTTTGAAAAACTTAGCTATAATTGCGCCTTAAAAATTCAAAAAAATAGGTAAAAACAATGAAAAAACTACTTCTTGCGTTAGTATTTTTATCTAGCGTTTTGGGCGCAAAGAGCTTGGAGCAAATTTATCTTGATAATGGCTTAGAAGCTGTGCGTGATGCTATAGAAAATAACTTGCAAAGCAAAAAGCACTGGCAAGAAATACTAAAAGGCAAAGAGCTAAAATACGGCTACTATCCAGCACCTACTTTTATCACAGTAGTGGATAAAACTAGCAAAAAGCTAGAACTACTACATTACGAAAACGACAAGCTAGAAAGTCGCTTTTCTAAAAAAAACATAATCACAGGTCTAATGGGCGATAAGCTAAAAGAAGGCGATCTAAAAACCCCAGTTGGTGCTTATCACATCACAAGACACTTTAAGCCAAGCGATCAGTATTATGGTCCAGCTGCTTTTTCTCTAAGCTATCCCGATTTATACGATAGCCTTAGAAAGCGTGATGGCGGCGGCATTTGGATACATGGACTTCCTTTTGATGGAGATCGCATAGATGCTGAAAAAACTCGTGGTTGCGTGGCATTTGACAATGACGAGCTGGTAAAATATGAGAATATCGTAGGCGATAAAGGCGGCGTGGTGCTAATCAATGAAGAAGGCATAAAAGAAGCTACAAACGAGCAGATTGCAGCTATTTTTGCCGAGCTTTTTGCGTGGAAACATGCGTGGAGTGTAAGTGATATAAAAAAATACCTAGCTTTTTATGATAAGGACTTTATTCGCTTTGATGGGCAAAGATACAAAGCCTTTGCTGAGATGAAAACTAGCATTTTTAACAAAAAAGAAAGCAAATTTATAAACTTTTCTAAGTTTCGCATTATCCCTTATCCATCAGTAGAAAAAGGCTCATTTTTCAAAGTGATTTTTCATGAAAAATACCTTACTAGCTCTTATAAGTTTGAGGGCGAAAAAACCCTATTTGTCCGTCTTGATGGCGATAAAATGAAAATCTTAGTAGAACAATAAATGGCACAAATAAAGCTTAGCAAAAGCGCATATTTTCATAATTTAGAGCAAATCTGCGCTAAGGTTGGCGATAAAGCCCGTGTCTTTGCCGTACTAAAAGACAATGCTTATGGTCACGGATTAGCTCAAATCGCTGCTCTTGCTAGTGAGTTTGGGCTAAAAACTGCTGTGGTGCGAGATGAGAGCGAGGCTAGAAGCATTGAGAACTTTTTTGAGCGTATTATTATCCTCTCTCACAGGGCAAATGGGGCTGAGAGCACAAATGCTAAGTTTATTTATGCTATAAATGATTTTAGCAATTTAGAGCATATAAAAAGTGGTTCAAATGTTCATATTACTCTTGATACTCTCATGCATCGCCACGGACTAAAAAAGCACGAGCTAAAAGAGGCTTTTAAGCTCTCTAAAGAGCGTAAAATAAATATTTGCGGTGCTTATACGCATTTTTGTGGGGCTGATGAGCTAAGCGCTAGCTTTGCTATCCAAAATGAGATGTTTTTGGAGCTTAAAGCATATTTTAAAGAGCTTTGCGTAGAGTTTGGTGTGAAAAATCCTATCTTTCATCTACACAACTCAGCTGCCGTTGAGCGTGATAAAAACCTAGCAAACCGTGATGAGTGTGTGCGTGTAGGCATTGCGCAGTATGGATATGCTCAGTTTGATGAGAGTTTAGAGCTAAAGCCAGTGCTTAGCCTTTGGGCTAGCAAACTTAGCGAGCGCAGGCTAGAGCGTGGCGAGTGCGTGGGCTATGGTGGGGTATTTTGCGCAAAAGAGCCTATGGATATCGCTACTTACGACCTAGGATATGGCGATGGGCTTTTACGCTATAATGGCAAGGGTGAGTTTGTCTTTAACGCCAAAGACAAAATGCTAGGACGCATGTCAATGGATAGCTTTTCTAGCGACAGCCTTAGTGATGAGCTTTGCGTAATAAATGATGCAAATATCTGGGCAAAGTACTTTGATACTATAAACTATGATATTTTAGTCAAGCTTAGCCCTAGCTTAGAGCGAGTGGTGGTAGAGTGATGAAAAGCTCAAAAGTAGCAAATCTACCTAGTAAATTTGGGCTTTTTAAAATAAAGGTCTATAAAAGTGGGCAAAAAGAGCATTGCGTCGTGTTTCGCAATGACCTTGATGAGCTTATTAGCAAGGGCAAGGCTATAAATGTACGAATTCACTCAGAGTGCCTAACTGGCGATGCTTTTGGGTCTATGAAGTGCGATTGTGGCGAGCAGCTAGCAAGTGCTTTGTCCTACATAAACGAACATGGCGGAGCGCTAATCTACCTGCGCCAAGAAGGGCGAAATATAGGTCTACTTAACAAAATAAACGCCTATAATCTCCAAGATAGCGGGCTAAATACCATTGAGGCAAATCACCAACTAGGCTTTGAGGCTGATGAGCGCACATACGAAGCGGCTGAGTTTATACTAGCAGATTTGGGAATTTTAAAGATAAATTTGCTTACAAATAATCCAGCAAAAATCTCAGCTTTAAAATCAGTTCAAATAGAATCTAGAATTCCTATAAAAATGCCAGAAAATCCGTATGATAAAGAGTATTTGCGTATCAAAAAAGAACAAATGGGGCATTTGCTTTGATGGATTTTGATGAGAGACTTAGTGCTTATGAGGATATTTTTATTAAATTTAATAAAATCCACAGCCTAAGCACCTACAAAAACCTTGATGAGGTGGCAAAAGATAGCCTAGGAATTCTAGAATTCTCTAACTTTTCTAGCGCAAAGGTGGTTATTGATATAGGCTCTGGGGCTGGGTTTCCAGCTGTTTTTTTAGCTATGAAAATGAGTGAGTGTACTTTTCATCTTTTTGAGCCAAATGCTAAAAAATCAAGCTTTTTAAGCTACGCAAAGGCGCATTTAGGACTAGAAAATATCGTAGTTCATAGCAAAAAAATAGAAGATGAAGAGCCTTTTAGAGCCGATATTATCACATCCAGGGCAGCTTTTAAGGTGGCTGATTTACTCTCCCTCTCAAAGGGTTTTTATGATGAAAATACGCTATTTGCGTTATTTAAAGGCTCTAGCATTGAAGCTGAATTATCGGGTCTAAAAGCGCAAATCAGCATAAAAAAAGCTAATGAGCGAAATTATGTATTTATAAAAGGTGTAAAATGCTAGGAAAAATCTTAATTTTTGCCCTAATTGCTGCGGTGATTTATTTTATGCTAAAATCAAAGCTATCAGGCAAAAAAAGCAAAAAAAATGATGAAATAGAAGCTTTAGAGGGGTGTAAAAAGTGCGGGACTTTTGTAAGCAGCGATGAGCTAAAAGACGGGCTTTGCCAAGAGTGCCAGCAGATAAAAGGCTAAAAAATGATACTTTTTTCTCATCCATTAGTTAGTAGCAAAACACCAAAAATCAGCGATTTTAGCGCCTCTAACAGTAGCCAAAATGACGAGTTTGTGCTAGTAAAAAACAAACTACAGGCCGTAATCTCAAACGCAAGGGGCGTAAAGTTTGTAGTTTGTAATAATCTTAGCCTAGCAAAAGAGCTTCAAAGTGTGGCTGATGATTATCTTTTTGATAGCAAAATTGCGCTCATTGTAGAAAGCGATGAAGAGCTAAGCTCGGCAATTGATGCTAGGATAGATGCTGTGATTTGTGAGAATTTTTAAAATTCCCTAGATAATGTTTTTTAGCGAATTCTAGGTTAAATTTATATTTTTTATCAGGCTTTGTGCTATAATCAAAAAATTTTTTAAAAGTAGGAAATATGCAAAAAATCTTTTTTATAGTAGTTTTATTGATAGTTGCTGCTGGGGTTTTGGTTTTTAGTCCTGGGGTTAGCGTTTTTGAAGAAACTCCCCCAAAAATAGAGATTGAAAATGAAAAAGCAGGCACTACTTATCACAATCCTAAAAAAGCACTTAAAGTAGCTATCAGCGATGAGAGTGGCGTGGGTAAGGTTGAGGTGATTTTTAGCTCATCTGAGGGCAGCCAAAAGCTAATATCTCAAAGTTTTGGCGGAGAAAAAGAAATTAATTTAAATCTAGAATTCCCTAAAAATATCAAGTATAAAAGTGGCCAAGAATACAAGCTAGATATCATCGCAAATGACACTAGCAAGGCTAACTTTTTTAGCGGAAACGAAGCTAAAAAAAATCTAAAAGTAGTAATCGATGCAAAAGCCCCTGCGCTAGCTGTGCTAAATCAAAGCTATAAAATTATCCAAGGCGGCGCAGCCTCGGCTGTGTTTATGGCTAGTGATGATAGCGGCGAGCTCAGTGAGCTTTATGTAGAGAGCTCTTTTGGCAAGAAGTTTAAGCCAGTGCCTTTTTATAAAGACGGATATTACGCTGTTTTGCTAGCTTGGCCTAGTGTGGAGAGTAGTTTTTCTGCCTCAGTAGTAGCCACTGACAAGGCTGGAAATACTAGCAAAACGCCGATAAGACTATATCTACAAAGCAAAAAATACAAAGAAAGCAAAATTGCTATCTCAAATGCCTTTATAGACGGCAAAATAACAGAACTTGCCAATGAATACGCAAAAGACGTTGATCAAATGGACGCTATTGCTAAGTTTAAGTTTGTAAATGAGACCTTGCGCAACGCAAATGAGGATATAATCGAGCAAATCACCAGCCAGATACGAGAGGATAAGCTTGGCGAGTTTAAAATCACGCCTTTTTATCCGCTAAAAAATGGAGCTGTGGTGGCTAGCTTTGGTGATCACCGCATTTTTAGCTTTGATGGGGCTGAGCTTAGTGAGAGCTATCATATGGGGCTAGACTTTGCTAGCACAGCGATGGCTGGCATTGTAGCTAGCAATGGAGGAGAGGTAGTATTTGCCGATAAAAACGGCATTTATGGCAATAATATGATCATCTACCATGGTTTTGGACTTTATACACTTTATGGTCACTGTACCACCATGGTACACGAGCAAAGTGAAATAGTGCCAAATGGGGCAAATATCGCAACTACTGGCACCACAGGACTTGCGCTTGGCGATCACTTGCACTTTGGTGTGGTGATTCAAGGCATTGAGGTTCGTCCTGAGGAGTGGATGGATAGAAAATGGATGAAAGAAAGTGTCTATGATATTTTAGAAAATTCTAAAAAAATTATAGATGGCAGCAAGTAATTTAAGCAAAATTTATAAAAATTTTGCTAAAATCGCACATTTTTTGAAGTAATTTCAAGGTTTTTATAATGATAAAGCAAAGAACAATAGCTAAAAAAGTAGAAAATATCGGCATTGGCTTACATAAAGGCGAACCTGTAAAATTAGTGTTAGAACCAGCTTTGGCAAATACTGGCATTGTTTTTTATCGCTCTGATATAGATGCTAGCTTTGAGGCAAAAGCTCTTAATATCAAAAACACGCAGCTAGCTACCGTGCTTGGGGACTTGGAGAGTGGCAGATTTATCTCTACAATAGAGCATTTGATGAGTGCGATTAGTGCTTATGGAATTGATAATATCAAAATCAGCGTGGATGCAAATGAAGTGCCTATAATGGACGGATCGGCTCTTAGCTTTTGTATGATGCTAGATGAAGCTGGTATAAGCGAACTAGATGAGCCAAAACAAGTGCTAGTAGTAAAAAAAGAAGTTATCATCAAAGATGGCGCAAAAATGGTAGCACTTCGCCCTAGCACCAGCCCTAAGTTTAGCTTTAGCATTGATTTTGCTCGCTCAGCAGCTATTGGCAAACAAAGCTTTAGCTTTGAGTTTAGCAAAAAAACTTACTTAGAGCACATCGCTCGTGCTCGCACTTTTGGCTTTTTAGATGATGTTAAAAAGCTAAATGCCATGGGACTAGCACTTGGTGGAAGCCTAGATAATGCTATTGTCATAGACGGCGATAAGATTTTAAATCCAGATGGTTTGCGCTATGAAAATGAGTTTGTTCGCCACAAAATTCTTGATGCTATTGGCGATTTAAATGTATTTGGTGCGCAAATTCTAGGTGATTATGAGGCGATTGCTGGTAGCCACGAGCTAAATCACAAGCTTAGTTTGGAGCTTTTAAGCGATACTTCAAACTACGAGCTTGTAAGCCTTAAAAGCCAAGAAAGCAAAGAGCTATCTCGTGTCTTTGCCTAGCTGTGAGCTACTTTTTATCACGCTTGGTTCGCCTTTATTAGTTGGCATTTACCAAAATGGTGAGCTAAAGCAGAGTTTAAGCAGCGATAAGCCTAGCAGTGAGGCTATAACAGAGCTTCTAGCTGAACTAAAAAAACAATATAAAATCACGAAAATCATTTACGCAAATGGGCCTGGTTCTTTTATGGGCTTAAAAGTAGCTTTTGTCGCTCTTAGCGTGTTTGCTGGAGTTTATGGCTGTGAGTTTGGCGCAGTTAGTGGATTTAGCCTAAATGGCAATGCTCCTATCGCTGCTAAAAAAGGTTTTAGCTTTGTGCTAAATGATGATAAAATCAGCCTTGAGCCTGTTTTGGGCGTGAGTGCTAGCTTGCCAAAAAGCCTAAAAAATCTTAGCATTAGCACTGATGTTTTGCCAAATTATGTCTTAGAGGCAGTTTAGACAAAGGAAAAATATGAAAATTCTATCCCCTGCAACTAGCGCAAATCTAGGTCCTGGCTTTGATAGCCTTGGACTTGCTATTAAGTTATACAATGAAATAACAATCACAGAACAAAGTTTTAGCCAAATTAGCATTAGTGGCGAGGGCGAAAATAATTCTAGCCTTAAAAAAAATAATAGCTTTGTAAATATCTTTAATAGCACTCTTAGCGAACTTGGGCTAAAAGGCAAAAACTTTCGCTTTGATTTTAAAAACGCAATTCCGCTTTCTCGTGGGCTTGGCTCAAGTTCAGCTATTATCATCTCAGCGATTTTTGCTGCTTATAAAATCGCTGGTTTTAGCCTTAGTAAAAACAAGCTAGTTGACCTTGGCTTAGCTTACGAGCCACACCCTGATAATATCGCTCCTTGCGCACACGGCGGCTTTTGTGTTAGTATTTTAAAAGGTAGTAGCGTAATTACCAAAAAAGCCACTTTAAGCGAAGATTTGCGTGCTGTGGTCGTAGTCCCGCCTATCAAAATCTCAACTGCGGCTTCTCGCTCAGCCTTGCAAGCTAGCTACTCTCGCAGCGATTGTGTCAGCAATCTTAGCCACGCAAGCCTTATGAGTGCTGCTTTTGTCAGTGGCGACTATGAGCTTTTGCGCTCGTGTGGGGTGGATAAAATGCACGAGGATGCTCGCATGAAAGCTGTGCCAGAGCTATTTAAAATCCGTGAAATAGCTTATCAAAACGGCGCACTTCTTAGCACGCTCTCAGGCAGTGGGTCTAGCTTTTTTAATCTAGTTTACAAAAATGATGCCAAAAAGCTAAAAAGTTTGCTTGCTAGCGAGTTTAGCTCTTTTAGCGTAAATGCTTATGAACTAGACAATGAGGGCGCCCAGATAATCTAGAATTCCTAGCTTATTTTTGCTTAGGAATTCTAGATTTTACTTTAGGAATTCTAGATTTTACTTAGGAATTCTAGATTTGTCAAAGGACAGCAGTGATTTCATTTGGGCTTTTTGAAACTTTTGGTGCAGGGCTTTTGATTTTAGGCTTTGGTTATTTGCTCTCAAAGCTTAGAATTTTTAGCGTTTTGTGCTTGCCAGCTGCTGTTTTGGGCGGTGTTTTTGCGCTTAGTGTTTTAGTGCTTTTTTCATATTTTTTTGAGCTAAAAATCAGCTTTGATGAGAGCTTAAAAGAGAGCTTTTTGCTGGCTTTTTTTGCCTCTTTGGGACTTGGCTTTAGCATTGATTTTAGCAAAAAATCTAATTTTTCAAAAAACTTCTTTATTTTTCTAGGGCTTTGTGCCTTTATTATGGTATTACAAAATTTACTTGGAATTACGATTATTTCACTCTTTGATAAGCAAAAAGAACTTGGAGTTATCGCTGGTTCAATCAGCCTTAGTGGCTCTTTTGGCATGGGGGCTTTTTGGAGCGAGGTGTTAAAAACCGAGCCTCATAATATCACAAATGCGCTTGATATAAGCATTGCTTGTGCGACTTTTGGCGCACTTTTTGGCTCAGTTTTAGGCGCACCGCTTGGGGCTTTTTTGATTGAAAAGTTTGTTTTGAAAAAAGAGAATTCTAGATTTGAAAGTAAAGAAAAAAGCCTTAGTCAAAAAGAGCTAGGCGTTGAGCTAGGTAATGCCTTAGTGCTTTTTTTTAGCAAAAAAGAGCTAAAAAACACAATGGTTTCTGCGCTTTTACTAGCTTTTTGCGTGCTTTGCGCTAGTGTTATAAAGCTTTTTATTTCTTTGCCAGCTATTATTTTTGCCCTTGTTTTTGCCCTTATTTTGCGAGTTTTATGCTATTTTTTTGGACTAACATTAGCACACAAAAATCTAGCTTTGCTTGGCAATTTTTGCTTAGCTTTGTTTTTGGCTTTAGCCCTTATGAGCATCGATTTAAAGGCACTTTTAGATATTGGCTTACCACTTTTTGTACTTTTGTGCCTAGAGCTTGTGTTAATGCTCTTTTTTGTGTTTTTCATCACTTTTAGGGTTTTTGGCAGGGATTATGAGGCAGCTTTGCTCTCATCTGCTCAGTGCGGGCTTTGCCTTGGTGCTACGCCTATAGCCTTAGCAAATCTTGAAAAACTAGAACTTAGATTTTTTAGCTCAAAAAGTGCTCTGGCAATACTTTGCCTAAGTGGCGTTTTTTTTATTGATTTTATCAATGTTTTAGTAATCTGGCTTTTTTTGGGTTTTCTTTGAGTTTTTTACTGAGAATTCTAGAATTCCCAGCAAAAAAGCTAAATTTTTAAGCATTTTTTGCCAAAAAAGCCTGAAATTATGATATAATCGCAGCTTTTAAGGACGAAAATGCGCAAATCTCATCAGCCTATCCGTATGTGTGTCGTGTGTAGGATGCGGCTATTTCAGCACGAACTAGCAAGATTTGCCAGCATTGATGGTAAAATCATAAAAAATCCCAAAAATTGCCGGTCGTTTTATCTATGCCAAAACTGCTTGCAAAAGGACGAAAAAATCCTACGCAAAGCCTTGGGGCGCTTCGGCACATATGAAAAAGGAGACTTTTGATGCAAGATACAGTTAAAATTAGCGATATAGCAGCAGATTTAGGCTATGAGGGCAAAGAAATCGTAGCAAAAGCCTTAGAGCTTGGCATTGATGTCAAAAACGCTACTTCAAGAGTGAGTGTAGAGGATGCTGAGGCGATATTTGAGTATACTACAAGTGGAGTGGTGCCAGCAAGCATAGCCCAGCGTCAAAAAAAAGCAAAAGAAGCCGAGACTAAAAAAACAGCCAAAAAACCAGCTGCAAAAAAAACCACTGCCAAAACTACTACTGAAAAAACCAGCGAAAAAAGTGAGTCAAAAACGGCACAAAAAGCAGAGCCAAAAACAGCTGCGAAAAAAACTACCACTAAAACAGCTGAGAAAAAAAGCACAAAAGAAACTTCAAAACAAGAAAAACCAAGCCCTAAAAAAGAACAGCCAGCACAAAAAGAGAGCACTCCAAGTGCTGATATAATAAACGAAATCGCTGTAGAAAACGCACTAAGCACTATGAAAAATGAAAAAGATGAGCCAAAAATCCCTGAAAAAACAGAGTCAATCAAACGCAAAGGGCTAGTAATAGTAAAAAAACGCCAAAGCGAGCCTGAACGCCCAAGCCCACTAAAAGAACAAAGCAAAAATCTTGAATCTATGTTTAGTTTAGGTAGCCAAAGTAACACGCAAGCTAAAAAGAAAAAAGAGAAAAAGCCTAATGCATCTCGCCCGGTAGGAAAACACGAAAGCTCGCAAAAGCTTGATTTGCTAGGCTCATTTGGTAGCGATATAGTAATTGATGATGAAGATGTGGTGGTATTGCCTGATCTTACTTTAAAGCCTATTGAAGTAGAGCGCAAAGAGCCTAAAAAACAAATAAATGTTTATAGAACACCACAGCAAAATACAGGTTTTAACTTTGATGGTGGCATATCTCGTGGTGCTCGCAAAAAGCACAAAAAAGTAATCAAAAATAGCGATAATGAGAGCGTAACAAGCGTAGAAATCCCAAAAGAAATTCGCCTTTATGAGTTTGCTGATAAGATCAAAAAAAGCGTAAGCGAAGTAATCGGTGCTTTGTTTAAACTGGGCAAAATGACAACTAAAAACGACTTTTTAAATGAAGATGAGATTGAGATTTTGGGCGCTGAGTTTGGTGTAGAAGTTAGCATTATAGACGAACAAGAAGATTTTGATTATATCAAGGCTTATGAGAGCGAAAACGAAGGCCGTGGCAGTGAAACAAAGGTGCCAGTAGTTACCATTATGGGACATGTTGACCACGGAAAAACCAGCCTGCTAGACTATATCCGCAACTCTCGCATCGCTAGCGGCGAGGCTGGTGGTATTACACAGCATGTGGGTGCGTATATGGTAGAAAAAAACGGCCGTAAAATCACCTTTATTGACACTCCAGGACACGAGGCCTTTACAGCGATGAGAGCGCGTGGGGCAAATGCTACTGATATCGCTATTATCGTAGTAGCTGCTGATGATGGTGTAAAGCCACAAACAAAAGAAGCTATTTCTCACGCAAAAGCCGCAAATGTGCCTATAATCATCGCAATAAATAAAATGGATAAAGAAAACGCAAATCCAGATCTAGTAAAATCAGGACTTGCTGAGCTTGGTGTGCTTACTACTGACTGGGGTGGCGAGTATGAGTTTGGCGCAATCTCAGCAAAAACTGGTCAAGGCGTAGAAGATCTGCTAGAAATCGTGTTGCTTCAAGCAGATCTTTTGGATCTAAAAGCTGATTCAAAAAGAGATGCCAAAGCTACGATAATAGAAAGCTCACTTCAAAAAGGCCGTGGCCCAGTAGCTACTATAATAGTAGAAAATGGAACTCTAAAAGTAGGCGATATAATCGTAGCTGGCATAGCTCATGGCAGGGTTAGAGCTCTAAATGATGATCTAGGAAATCCTCTAAAATCAGTAGGTCCTGGCGAGTGTGGTGTGATAATCGGCCTTAGCGAAGTGCCTGATGCTGGCGAGACGCTAATAAGCGTAAAAAGTGAAAAAGAAGCCCGTGACTACGCAGCGCAAAAATATGAATATCTACGCCAAAAAGAGCTTAGCAAATCTACAAAAGTTAGCATTGACGAACTTAGCGCAAAAATCGCAGAAGGCAGCCTAAAAAGCCTTCCTGTAATCATCAAAGCAGATGTCCAAGGCTCGCTAGAAGCGATAAAAGCAAGCCTAGAAAAGCTTAGAAATGATGAGATAAAAGTAGATATCATCCACCAAGGCGTGGGCGGTATAACTCAAAGTGATATCGCACTAGCAAGTGCTAGCGCAAATAGCGTGATTTTGGGCTTTAATGTCCGCCCAACCGGCGAGGTAAAAGAACTAGCCAAAGAACGAGGTGTGAGCATAAAAACCTACAATATCATCTACAATCTAATAGATGATGTAAAAGCCTTGCTCAGCGGCCTAATGAGTCCAGTAATCAGCCAAGAAGAGCTGGGCCAAGCTGTAATCAAGCAAGTAATATCTGTGCCAAAAATCGGTCAAATCGCAGGCTGTCTGGTGACTGAGGGCAGCATAAACCGTGGCGCAAAAATCCGCGTGATCCGTGATGGTGTGGTTGTTTTTGAGGGCAATGTAAGCTCGCTAAAACGCTTCAAAGACGATGTGCGTGAGGTAGCAAAAGGCTATGAATGCGGCGTTGGCATAGAGGGCTTTAATGATATGAAAGAGGGCGATTATGTAGAAAGCTACAAAGTCGTTGAAAGCGCAGCTAGCTTGGAGTAGGGTGCTTTTTGTTTTTAGTAATTTTCTAGGAATTCTAGAATTCCTGTGTAAAATTCCATAGGAATTCTAAAATTCCTTAAACTAAAATTTCTTAAACTAGAATTTCTATTTTTACTTTTCATCCGCTGATTGCTTAGTTTTTTGCTGCGCAATCCGCTGGCCCAGGGTTAGGGGGTATTTTTTAAGGAATTCTAAAATTCCCAAATCTAAAATTCCTAAAAACTAGAATTCCTAAGGCTAAAAATATCCCAAGATACAAAACACAGATAATTTTGATCTAGCAAAATTTGAGAGAAACAGCAACAATCTTGCTGATATAGTATCTGTAAGTAGCAGTGGAAAAATTCAAAATTTTAAATTAAAAGGACATAAAATATGTTTGAGCAAACATTTTTATTTGGGGTTGTTTCTTTTGGTATAGGTCTATACTTACTTTTAAGCGCGTATTATGCAAAAAAATACAGCGGTTCTTTATATGATTATTTTATAAAATGTGCATTATTAAAATCTATTTTAGCCGATGGTAGAGTTAAATACAGTAGCACATTATATAGAATTTGTGAAAATCTTGTATATATTTTTAAAATTTTATTTGCTGTAATTTCTTATATTTTATTTTATATAGGTATAGTAATTATTGCTGTATGCGTGATAATAAATTTAATATAAAAGGAGTAATAATGAACAGTTCTGCAACAATAGAGAGCATAATTGATAAAATTCAAATTTTAAGCATTGTGCCCCCGACTTGACCCTAGGATCTCATCACAGAAAATTTTAAAATTCCGTCATTGCGGAAATTCCGTCATTGCGAGGAGTGAGTGAAACGAACGACGAAGCAATCTCGTTCAAGGCTTAATAAATGAGATTGCTCCCTCTGCTTTGCTTCCTCGCAATGACGAATTTTTGGGAATTCTAAAATTCCATATAGAGATCCCCCAAAGGGGCTGGGGGATGACATAGTAGGGAATTCTAGAATTTCATAGGAATTCTAGAATTCTTTCAACTTGAATTCATTAAAGAGAATTCCCTAAGATAAAAAATACCCCCTAACCCCCAAAAAGCCTAGGAATTCTAAAATTCCCAAATCTAGAATTCCCTAAACTAGAATTACTGCGCAAAATTCCCTAGGAATTCTAGAATTCCTAAGCTTTAAAGGCAAGATTATATCAAAATTTCTTAATATTGATAAATTTTTTTTGCTTTTAACAAAAACGCTCACTTACATTTACTATTTATAGTTAAAATCACTCATTAAAAAATTTTTTGGAGCTAGAATGATAGAGAAATTCTTTTTAAGCATAGCTTCGGCGATAGTTTGGTTTCTCATTTTTGCCATAGCCTGTGGGGCTGGGACATTTATTGAGAGCTATTACGACACAGCTACTGCTTGGGCGATGGTTTATGGCACGGCGTGGTTTGGGCTGATTCATCTTATTCTAGGGATAAATCTGCTTTATAACATCTTTGCTTATAAGCTAATTACTCTTAAAAAACTACCGGTGCTTATTTTTCATGTAAGCTTTCTTTTTATACTAGTAGGCGCTGGGATTACACGCTATTTTGGTATAGAGGGCATACTTCATATCCGCAATGGCGAGAGTTCTAACGAAGTTCGCACCTCTCTTAGCTACATCCAGCTTCGTATGCTTGATGCAAATGGCTCGGCTGTGGTCTCAAAACCTATGTATCTCTCAAAATCACTTGGCAATGATTTTAGCCTAAAAGGCGAGCTAGGTGGCAAAAGCGCAGAGTTAAAATACCTTGGTTTTGTTCCAAATGCTGATTATGCGTGGATTGATAGCAGCGATGGAGAAAGTGTGCTAGAGCTTGTATTTTCAAACAAAGCTGATTCTAGAACGCTTACATTGCGCTCTGGTGATCACATGGAAGTAGGCGATTTAAGCATTGCTTTTAACACAGAGCCAGCTAGTGGCAAATATATAAAATTTAGCCTAGAAAATGGAGAGTTTTATATCTCAAATAATATAAACTTGCTCTCTCGCCAAATGGGCGCTATAAATGATACGAACGCCACCCAGCTAAAAAATGATGAAAAAGTTAAAATGGGCGAACTTAGCATTTATACACTAAAAAGTGCCGATGAGATTATCCACTTCTCACCAAAGACTATGAAAGCTAGCGCAAAACAAGAGCTAGTATCGCTAAAAGCTAATGAAAACGGCAATGACGCTATCAAAGCAGAGCTAATTTACAATGGCAAAAGCTATCCTATGGATATCTTTGTAAACGCTAGGCCTTCGCAGCTAATCGCTGATGATAAAATCTTTGAAGCTAGCTTTAATCCTATGAAAATAGATTTGCCTTTTGCCTTAGAGCTTGAGCGTTTTGAGATGCTGCGCTACTCAGGGTCTAGCTCGCCGATGAGTTATTCTAGCTTTGTAAATGTCATTGATGGCAATAAAAGCTATCCATATCATATCTACATGAACCATGTGCTAGACCATGGTGGATATAGATTTTTCCAAAGCAGCTATGATATGGACGAGGGAGGCACCATACTCTCAGTAAACCGCGACCCAGGCAAAATCCCTACTTATATAGGATATTTTCTACTAGGACTTGGAATGTTTTTAAGCCTTATAAATCCACACTCACGCTTTATCAAACTCTCTAAGCTAATAGCAGCTCAGGCACCAAAATGCGCTATTTTTGCGCTAGTTTTGTTTTCTGCTTTGAGCCTTGGCGAGCTAAGGGCTAGCGAGCTTGACATGAGCAAACTACCTAGAATTCATGAGTCTCACACAGAACTTGCAAAAACAATAGTAGTTCAAAGCAACGATGGCCGCATGAAGCCACTTGATACTCTAGCTAATGAACTTTTAAACAAGCTTTACCGCTCATCAAGCTTTAACGGTATGAGAGCTGATGAGGTGCTACTTAGCATGACTTATGCGCCTGAGCTATGGAGAACTGTGCCTATTATCAAGGTCGCTGATGAGCGTCTGCGTGAGCTTTTGGGACTAAGTGATGCTCAAAAATACGCTAGCTTTGATGACTTTTTTATCAAAGATGGCGAAAACATGAACTACAAGCTAAAAATCAAAAGTGAAGAAGCAAACCGCAAGCCACTCTCAGCTCGCACCACGCTAGATAAAGAAATAGTAAAAGCAGATGAGAAGGTAAATATTTTGTATTTAATGCTTCATGGCGATTTACTAAGAATTTTCCCTATCAAAAATGACACTAGCAACACTTGGTATGACCCAAACTCTATAGCTGGTGCAAACCTTGATAACGAACAAAAAGAAATCATCGCCACGCTACTTCACATGTATCTAGCAGGTATTGATGCTGGAATTACTACAAATAACTGGAATGACGCCAATACAGCCGTAAATGCCATCAAAGCCTACCAAGCAAAAGAAGGCGCAGCTATCATGCCAAATGAAGCTCACATAAAAGCCGAGCTTGCCTTTAACAAATACAACATTTTTGCTAATCTTGTGCCAGTTTATCTCATAGCTGGACTTGCGCTTTTGGCCGTGGTATTTATCCGCCTAGCAAGCAGCCTGCGCCTAAATGTGATATTTAAAATAGTTTATATAGTAAATATCCTAGCTTTCATCGCTCATACAATAGGCCTTGTGCTGCGCTGGTACATTAGCGGCCACGCACCTTGGAGCGATGCCTACGAAAGCCTTGTTTACATAGCTTGGGCTTTGGCGCTCTCTGGCATTGTCTTCTCTCGCCGCTCAGCTATCAGTCTAGCTCTCACAGCGATTTTAGCAGGCTGCGTGCTTTTTGTAGCACATCTTAGCTGGATAGACCCGCAGATTACAAACTTACAGCCGGTTTTGCGTTCTTACTGGCTTACAATCCATGTTAGCGTAATTACTGCAAGCTACGGCTTTTTGGGGCTTTGCTCGCTACTTGGTATTTTTACCTTGCTTCTTTTTGCCCTGCAAGGAAAGAGCGAAAATACAAGGCTTAGCACAAATATACTTGAAGCTACTCGCATAAATGAAATGGCAATGATTTTAGGACTTTGTCTGCTTACTTTTGGTAACTTCTTAGGTGGCGTGTGGGCAAATGAAAGCTGGGGTCGCTACTGGGGCTGGGATAGCAAGGAGACTTGGGCATTAATAAGCATTTTGGTTTATGCTGCTGTGCTTCACATGCGCTTTGTAAAATGCTTAAACTCTCAGCTAACATTTGCGGTAGCTAGTATGTTTGCGTATTGGGTGATTGTGTTTACTTATTTTGGCGTAAACTTCTATCTAACAGGCATGCACAGCTACGCAGCAGGCGATGCTGTTCAAGTGCCAGCCTTTGTGTATGTCATCGGTATAGGTATGTTTGTGCTATGGGGGCTAGCGCTTAGAGGTAAAAAATATTCAAAAACCTTATAGAATTTTGGCTGGCTTTAAAATTTGGCTGGTGGGGCTTGTGGACGCCTTTAACTAGCGCGCACCTTGATGAATTATATATTCTATCTACGGTGCGCGCTAGCTAAATTCGCCTCACATGCCGCACCTTTTTTTTAACTGCCGCTACCGCGAAGCTAGGGAATTCTAGATTTTAAAATCTAGAATTCCCTAAGTTTTAAATCTAGAATTCCTAAGCCTTAAAACTAGAATTCCTAAACTTACAAATCTAAAATTCCCCAAGTTTTAAAACTAGAATTCCCTAAGTTTTAAAACTAGAATTCCTACAATCTACAAATCTAGAATTCCTAAGATAAAATCTAGAATTCCTATAATTTACAAAACTAGAATTCCTACAACCTACAAATCTAGAATTTCCTAAGTCTTAAAACTAGAATTTCTAAGTTTTAAAACCAGAATTCCTATAAATACCCCATAACCCCAAAATGATTTGAAAAAAAATACAAGCATAAAAAAAGCCCGAGCTACAAGCCCGGGCGAAAGAAGTAAAAATTAAAAAATTATTTTGCGCTTAGCTCAAGATTGATAGTAACTTCGTCGCTAGCTGCGCTGTCTTTTAGGCTGTTTTCCCAAACAAGACCAAGCTCGCTTCTTTTTACCACACCAGTTGCAGCGATTACTGGTTTGCCAGCATTTTCGCTGATTTTAGCATCAAGGGCAACTTGGTGGTCTTTGCCTTTTACATTTAGAGTTCCTATGATTTTTCCATCTTTAAACTCGCTCATTTTAAAAGTCATTGTAGCGTATTTTGCAGCATCAAAGATATCATTTGCTCTTAGGTGGTCATCTCTTTTGCCGTTTTGAGTATTTACACTAGCTACATCTACGCTGCCCTCTAGTGCGCTTAGTTTGCCAGCATCATAGCTGATTTTACCGCTAAATTTGCCAAAGCTTCCATCTACTGTCATTAGCTTTAGATGTTTTACGCTAAAAGCTACTTTAGAAGTCTCACTAACCTCAAAATCTGCTGCGTTTGTAGTGCCAAAAAGTGCAGCTGCAGCTAGTGCAGAAACAAGAAATTTTTTCATTTTTTTCTCCTTAAAAAATTTATTTTGCAACTTTAAATAAAAGTTGTTAAGCAAAAGTAAAATTCTAGAATTCCTACTTGCTAAGTGCTTGGCGAAGCATCCAAAGTGATTTTTCTAGCTTGGCATAGCCTTCTTGAGCCATTGCTACTGTTGTTTGATCGCCTGCTTTTTCAGCCACTTCTTCAAGCTTGATAAACTCAGCTTTTAGGTGCTCATAAGCTTTTTGCATATTTACTAGAACAGCATCTGCTGTGTAGTCGCCTTTTGCCTCTACAGGTGCGCCTTCGCCAGCTTTTACGATTTCATCGATGCTTATAAGTGGTCTGCCGCCTATCATAAGTGCGCGCTCAGCCATATCATCAAAAAGATCACCCATATCATCATAAGCATGCTCTGTATACTCGTGAATTGAGTAGAATTGCATACCTTTTACATTCCAGTGATAGTCGTGGAAAGCTACATAAAATGCGTGAGCTTCAGCTTGAATTTTGTTTAGTTGTTTTACAACTGCGTCCATTTTTTCTCCTTTAAAAGTAAAATTACCTTGAAATTATAGTGAAGTAATTTTAAAGTTAAAGTAAATAGATATTTTTAAATTCTTTAAACTTTTTATCAGTTTAAAAAAGCTAGAATAGCGCCCTATAAATTTCTATTTTAAGGAGACAGAAATGAAAAAAGTTGCAATCGCACTGTGTGCTGCTAGCTTACTATTTGGTGCTAGTAAATATGACTACGAGCTTACTCCACTTATAGGCTACGGTACCCCACACAAACAAGGCATCAAAGACGAAGGATTCTTTGGTGCTAGAATCGCTAGAAATCTTGACCTACCATGGCTAAGCCAAATCGAACTTGGTGCTGAGTTTGCTCCAAGCGTAAAATACAAAGATAACGGCTATGATTTTGGCAAAAAAGACAAAACAAATATTTTTAGAGGCTACCTTGACCTTGTAAAAATCTGGCAAATCAACGATACTTTCGGTATCTATGGCTTAGTTGGTGCTGGTTATCAACACTTCAGCCATAAATCAAACGACAAAGTTGAAAAAGGTGGCTTTGCTCAAGCTGGTCTAGGTCTTCGCTTTAACCTAACTGAGCGTGTAGCTCTTAAACTAGAAGCTAGAGAGCTTATCGGCTTCCGCCATGGTAAAGGTAAAGAGCTTTATACTCTAGGTCTAGGCTTTGGTCTTGGCGAGAGATATGAGGCTTTGCCAGCTCCTGCCCCTGTGATCGGCGATGAGGACGGCGATGGCGTACTAGACAATGTAGATCGCTGCCCAGGCACTCCAAAAGGTCATGTTGTTGATGAGTGGGGTTGTGAGAAAGTTATCCGCTTAGACCTTGGTGTTCTATTTGCATTTGACAGTACAGAGATAACTACTGCTTATGCTGAGAAAATCAAAGAAGTATCAGACCTACTAATAGCTAACCCTGATTACACAGTTATCCTAGAGGGTCACACTGATAGCGTTGGTTCAGATAAGTATAACCAAGGCCTTTCAGAGCGCAGAGCAGCTGCTGTTGCAAAAGTGCTTATGAAAAATGGTGTAGCAGCTAACCGCATCAGCACTGTAGGCTATGGTAAAACTCAACCAATCGCTGACAATGCTACAAAAGAAGGTCGTGCTAAAAACCGCCGTGTTGATGCAAGATTCCGCAAATAATCTTTGCTGAATTAAGCGCTGGGCTTTTGCCCAAAGACAAAGCCCTAGCAATTTGCTAGGGCTTTTTTTTATTTGTAGGAATTCTAGAATTCTAGAATTCTAGAGCACTAGAGAATTCTAGATTTGCAGGAATTCTAGATTTATAGAATTCTAGAGCACTAGAGAATTCTAGATTTGTAGGAATTCTAGAATTCTAGAGCACTAGAGAATTCTAGAATTCCCTATATTTTAAGATTAAAAAGGTAAAAAAGTGGAACAATTAGGCTTAGAGATTATATCTCTTAAAAACTTTGATTATATCGGTTTTGCCATGCTTTGTGGCAAATATGCAATTAGATTTGTCGTATCTTTGCTGATATTTTTTGTCGGTAAATGGATAATTAACAAGTTTTCATTTATATTAGAAAAAATTATTTCAAAAATTAAAATTGACCCTATGTTAGCAGGCTTTTTGCTAAATATAATAAAAACCTTACTGTTTATTTTCGTGGTGCTTGCAGCACTTTCAAATCTAGGAATTGAAACCACAAGCTTTGTAGCTGTGCTTGGTGCGGTGGGCTTAGCCATCGGTATGAGCTTTAAAGACACCTTTGGCAACATAGGCGCAGGCGTGCTGATAATATTCTTCCGTCCATTTAAGCTAGGCGATTTTATAGAAATAAACGGCGTTAGTGGTCGGGCTGGCGAGATAAATCTATTTAGCACGCTAATCCACACCTCAGATAACCGCACGATAATCATGCCAAACTCGCAAGTAATCGCAAACCGCATAATAAACTATTCGCTTCAAGAATTCCGTCGGGTAGACCTTGTCTTTGGTATAGAATACAGTGAAGATATCAAAAAAGTAAGAGAGCTAATCATACAAACCGCAGACGCAAACCCAGCCGTGCTAAGAGCCCCAGAAGCTCCAGCTGATCCTTTCGTGGGCGTTTTGGAGTTTGCTGATTCTAGCATAAACCTTACCGTTCGCTGCTGGGTTCGCACACCAAACTACTGGGATGCTTACTTTGGGCTAAATGAAGAGATCAAAAACACCTTTGATAAAAATGGCATTAACATACCTTTCCCACAAGTTGTGTATCACGCCCAAGATGGCAGTACATCATCAGCACCTATTTTACCCGGCAAAACCACAGCCTTACCACAATGATAAAAGCATTTTTATTTGACCTTGATGGCACGCTAATTGACAGTACGGGGCCCATAGTTCAGGGCTTTTGCGATGCTTCCCAGGCTCTTGGTTTGCCTAGCCCTAGCAGAGAGCTTATATTAGAACTCATCGGTTATCCACTTGATTTTATGTTTGCTAGACTTGGGGTAAGTGATGATCAAATCCCTGCTATCATCAAAGCTTACAAAGAAAGCTATGCTAAAAGCTACTTAGCAGGCACCACGCTAAAAGCAGACTGTGATGAAGCCTTGCTTCTAGCTAAAAATACTGGCGCAAAAATCGCTGCGGTTACTACAAAAACAAGCAAATATTCTAGAATTCTCTTAGAGCATCTTGGCGTTGGAGATTATTTTGATACTATAATCGGCAGAGATGATGTAGAGCGCCCCAAACCTGATAAAGAACCGGTGCAAAAAGCCTTGCTAACGCTAGGCGAAGAGCCAAAAACTGCTCTTATGATAGGCGATACAATAATGGATGCCCTTAGTGCAAAAGCCGCTGGCGCAATGGCTTTTGGCGTGCTTTGTGGCTATGGAAAAGAAAAAGATTTAAAAGAGCATTGCGATTATGTCTTTGCTGATACGCTAGCAGCAGTGGAGTTTGCGCTAAAAAATCATTAACAAATACTAGCTATAATCAGTCAAAAAGGATAAAAATGCGTCTAAAAATAAATGCGCAAATGCGTGAGTGTAAGAGCAAGAGCCTCTTTGCGCTAAAAGCTGAGCTTGGTGTGAGTGATGATGCTATCACGCTTTACCGTGGTTTTGCTATTACTAGCGACTGCGAGTTAGATGAAAACGACAGCGTGATTTTTATGGATAAAAATCAAATCCCAAAAGGCGAGCTTTTGCGTGAGATAATGTATTCTCGCAACACGCCTGAGCTAAATGAGGCTTTGAAAAATGCTTGCGTGGGCATAGCTGGGCTTGGTGGGCTTGGCTCGTCTGTGGCTATAGCCTTAGCACGTGTGGGAGTAGGGCGGATGATTTTATGCGATTTTGACACGGTTGACGCTAGCAATCTAAATCGCCAGCAGTATTTTCTAAAAGACTTGGGAATTAAAAAAACAGCTGCCTTAAAAGAAAATATTGCCTTAATCAATCCTTTTGTAAGCGTGGAGACTAAGGATCTTTGGCTTGATGAGAGCAATGTAAATGAGATTTTTGCGCCTTGTGATATCGTAGCTGAGTGCTTTGATAACGCAAAGAGTAAAGCGATGATAATAAGCTCTTTATCAAAACCTCTCATCGCAGCTAGTGGCATAGCAGGATATGGCAGAAGTGAGGAGATAAAAATCACGCAGTTTGCTAGCAATGTTTGGATCTGTGGCGATCTAAAAGACGCAGCTAGTATAGGAAATGGCCTTATGGCACCACGAGTTGGGGTTGCGGCGATGATGCAAGCAAACTTTATTTTGGAGTTTATAGCAAAAAACGGAGCAAAAAATGAAAAATGAGAAAAAAACCTTTTGGCCTTATGGCATTTTGCTTAGTATTATCGCTTGTATAGTTGCCTGCGGATATACGATATATGTGTGTTTGGACTATCCAGTTTATGTAGATAATAGCAAGTTTTCTAGTTACCAAGAAGTAGATGATAAAATAAATGAAATAGACGCAGCGCATGATGCTTTTGAGGCAGAATTTGGCAAGGGGGAGTTTTTGCTTTTTGCTAATGGATATGAGGTAAAAGAAGAGATGAAGCTTCGCAAAAAGCGTGTAGTAAAAGTAGCTGATAGCAATGCTAGCTTTGAGCTACTGCTAAAAACAAAGGCAAATACTGGCAAAATAGATGCTTTTATCACTCGTCCTGATACTAGCGAGTATGACGCACCATTTGTGCTAAAATTTGCGGCAAATGGACTAATAAGCGAGCCTTTTAAAGTAAGCAAAAAAGGTCGCTGGCAAATAAAAATAAAAATTGACTCAAGCGATGAAAATAGCACAAAAATCGGTATTTACAGCTACGAGTTTTTTGCTAGATAAAACTGCTTAGGGAATTCTAGAGAGAATTCTAGTTAGGGAATTCTAGAGAGAATTCTAGTTAGGGAATTCTGGAGAGAATTCTAGAATTCCCAGCTAAAATATAGCTTAATTTAAGTATCTTTTAAGATTAAATATATATAATTACGCTTTTTAAAAAAAATAAAACATGAAAGGCTTCAAATGACAAATATCACAAAGCCAAATGAAGTAAAGCGCGAGTGGATCGTGCTTGATGCTGAGGGCGAGATTTTTGGACGCTTGCTAACTAAAGCAGCTACTTTGCTTCGTGGCAAACACAAACCATGCTACACTCCAAATGTAGATTGTGGCGATAATGTTATCATCGTAAATGCTAGCAAAGCTACTTTTACTGGTAATAACAAAGCTGAGGACAAACTATACCACCGCCACTCAGGCTACTTTGGCTCAGTAAAAAGCGAGAAATTTGGCGAACTACTAGCTAACAAACCTGAAAAGCTTTATAAGCTTGCGATGCGTGGAATGCTACCAAAAACAAAACTTGGTAAGCAAATGATCAAAAAATTCTATGTTTATGCTGGCAGCGAGCATCCGCACACTGCCCAAACTGGCAAATAATAAAGGATAAAAATGGCAAAGACTACATATGCAACAGGCAAGCGCAAAAGCGCAGTAGCAAAGGTCTGGATCAAGCCAGGCAAGGGCAAAATCGAAGTAAATGGCATGGATCTAAACACTTGGCTAGGTGGCCACGAGGCTATCAAGCTAAAAGTAGTTCAACCTCTACTTGTAACAAAACAAGAGACTTTGATCGATATTACAGCAAAAACTCTAGGTGGCGGCTACTCAGCTCAAGCTGAAGCACTTCGCCACGGCATCGCAAGAGCACTATCAAATCTTGATAGAGCATTCCGTGCTAGCCTAAAACCAGCAGGTCTGCTAACTCGCGACTCTCGCTCTGTAGAGCGTAAGAAATTCGGTCGCCGCAAAGCACGCCGCTCACCACAATTTAGCAAACGCTAATAGTGTTTTAAGCTCGCTATTTTTAGCAACTTTAGGGCTAGAATTCCTATTTATTTTCAATCTAGAATTCCTAGGAATTCTAGATTTTCTAGATTTTTCTAGGAATTCTAGATTAAAAAATAATCAAAGAACAAAAATGCCTGATAATGCGAAAAAATCAGTCCAAGCAGTGGCTATTGGCTCATTTGATGGACTTCACAGAGGGCACAACAAACTAATAGAAGCCCTAGGCGATAATGGCGCACTCATCGTGATCGAGAGCCCAAAAGCAAATCTTACTCCAGCTAGGCGCAGAGAAGAGTTTGCTAAAATTCCTTGCTTTTTTTACCCACTTGATACTGTAAAAAACCTAAGAGGTGATTATTTCATCGGCCTTATAAAGCGTGATTTTCCAAGCTTGAAGCGCATTGTAGTAGGCTATGATTTTAAGTTTGGCAAAGACAGAGGCTGGGACAAATACGACTTAAAAAGCCTTTTTGATGGCGAGGTTATCATCATCCCTGAGTTTAGCTTTGATGGCATGGGCGTTCACAGCTCAGCGATTAGACGCTTTTTACAAGATGGCGATATATATAGGGCAAACCGCCTTTTAGGCAGAGAGTATAGCATAGAAGCCAAGGTCATCGCAGGGCAGGGCATCGGCAAAAAAGAGCTTTATCCTACTTTAAACCTCGATATCACGCCTTATCTAGCCCCAGCGCAGGGCGTATACGCTACTCGAACACGCATAGGCGAAAACACCTTTTGCTCTGTTAGTTTTGTAGGAAACCGCCTTAGCACAGATGGCAAATACAGCATTGAGACGCATGTGATAGACGAGCAGATCGAGGTAGCACCAGAAAAACTGCGAGTTTGCTTTATAGAACGCATTAGAGATAATGCTCAGTTTGGCTCACTAGCAGAGCTAAAAGCGCAGATTGCCAAAGACATCGCAATAGCAAAATCAGCCGGAGATGCTTGCTATCTTACACTGCGAGAGGATGATACTCACGCCAGAGTGGTAGAGCAGTGAGAGACGATATATTCACGCGTTGGGGCGATGAGAAGTTTAGCTTTAATGAAAGCGTAGCTAGCGTATTTGATGATATGATTTCTCGCTCGGTGCCTTTTTATAAGGTTAGCAGCGAGCTAGTTTGCTTGCTACTAGCAAAAACCCTACGCCAAAACGCCAGAGTGCTTGACCTTGGCTGCTCGCTTGCTAGCACGCTTTTAGAATTGCATGCTAAAAGGGATGATTTAGAGCTTGTAGGCATTGACAGCAGTGCTGCTATGATAGAACTAGCTAGCAAAAAAGCACTCGCTCATGGCACAAAAATAAAGCTCATTATAGGCGACATACTCACAAATGAACTAGGGCAAAACGACGCTGTTATCCTAAACTACACCTTGCAGTTTTTAAAGCCACATTTAAGGGCAGATTTTTTGAAAAAAATCTTTTCTAGCTTGCACAAAAACTCAGTACTGATTTTAAGCGAAAAGCTAGAGTGCGCAAAGCCCATAAACACAGCTATCACGCAGATTTACGAAGAGTATAAAGAAGCGCAAGGCTACTCAAAGCTAGAAATTGCTAAAAAAAAAGAAGCTCTAAGCTCGGTGTTAATCCCACTTAGCGCAAAAGACAATGAAAAACTTTGCTTTGAGGCTGGATTTAGCGTATTTGAGTGTATTTTCCGCTGGGGAAATTTTGCCACTTTTGTTGCTATAAAAAAATAAAAATTTAAAAATCTTACTCAATTTTAAACTTATTTAGATATAATCACAGCCTTATTTTTGGCTTAATTATTAGGAGATATAAATGCTAAAACCCGGAGAACTCAAAGACGCCATAACCAAATCAAAACGCTGTATTTGGTATGCGGCATTTTTTAGCTGTTTTGTAAATATTTTGATGCTAACCCCACCTATGTATATGCTTCAACTCTACGATAGAGTTGTTACTAGCCGTAGCCTTAGCACTCTGTTTTTCCTTACGCTTATTGTAATGATTTTGTTTGTTATGATGGGTATTTTTGAGGTTTTGCGTTCTAGAATTCTCATTGTTTTTGCCACCCAGCTTGACAAAACTCTCTCAGAGCGTGTGTATGATGCGATTTTCAAGCTCTCATCTCGCCACCCAGGCCGTGTTAGCTCTCAGGCTATGAGCGATCTAAATGCTATCAAACAATACATGAGTACAAACGGAATTTTTGCCTTTTTAGATGCTCCGTGGCTGCCTATTTATATTTTGATATTATTTTTATTTCACCCAGCTTATGGTTGGTTTGCGCTAGCATCTGCTATTGTGCTATTTGGTATTGCATTGCTAAATGAAAACGCCACCAAAAACGGACTTAAAAAATCAAATGAAAGCAACCGCGCTGCCATGCGCCTAATAGACATGAACCTTCGCAACACCGAAGTAATCAACGCTATGGGTATGAACGAAGCTCTAAAGAAAAACTGGAAAGAACGCCATAAAGCATTTTTAGACTCTCACGCCCTCTCAAGCGCAGAAGCTGGGCTATATTCCAATATCTCAAAAACCATGCGTGTGATGAGCCAGAGCCTCATGCTAGGACTTGGTGCGTATCTAGTGGTGATGATGGAAGTAACACCAGGTATGATGATAGCAGGTTCTATCATCATGGGTAGAGCGCTTGCGCCACTTGATTTGCTTATTGCTAGCTGGAAACAGTATAAAAACACAAGAGAAAGCTACGAGCGTCTTGATAAGTTCTTAGCTGATTTCCCAGTAGAGCGTGACAAACTTAGCCTACCTCACCCACAAGGTGCTATCGCTTGCGAGGCTGTCACTCTAGTGCCACCTGGGGCAAAAGCACCTAGTTTAATGGGCATTAGCTTTGAGCTAAAAGCTGGCGATATGTGTGCTCTAATAGGCCCAAGCGCAGCTGGAAAAAGCTCTCTAGCTCGCGCCGTGCTAGGCATCTGGCCTCTAGCGCACGGCGTAGTTCGCATAGATGGTGCTGATATAAATCAGTATTATAGCGACGCTCTAGGCCAGCATGTAGGTTATGTACCTCAAGATGTAGAGCTATTTGAGGGCACAGTAGCAGAAAACATCGCTAGATTTGGCGAGATCGACAGCGAGGCTATAGTAGAGGCTGCTAAGAAAGCAAATGTCCACGAGATGATACTTAGATTGCCAGATGGCTATGATACCAAGCTTGGAGCTGGTGGCATGAGCCTCTCAGGCGGACAACGCCAGCGTGTAGCCCTAGCAAGAGCTCTATACAAAAATCCTAAAATCATCGTGCTAGACGAGCCAAACGCAAGCTTGGATGAAGAGGGTGAAAAAGCGCTATATAGCTCACTTTTGGAGATAAAAGGCAAAGCCACCATTATTCTTATCACTCACAAGCTAAATGTGCTTCAAGCAGTGGATAAAATCGCCGTACTTCAAGCTGGCAAGCTAGTGTATTTTGGTGCAAGAGATGCTGTGCTTGAGCAACTAGGCGTGATAAAGCCAGCTGCCATCGCAAATCAAGAACAAGCCAAGCAAGGATAAAAGATGTTTGAAAAAGAAGATAAAATAGTAAAATTTGGCCTTATTATAGTAGGTATTTTTGTAGGTGTTTTTATCATCTGGATGGGACTAGCACCACTTGATAGCGCAGCTGTGGCCCCAGGTCAAGTAGTAGTTGCTAACAACAAAAAGCAAATCCAGCACCTAGAAGGTGGCGTAGTAAATAAAATCTATGTAAAAGACGGTAGCCAGGTAAAAGCCGGCGATGTGCTAGTAGAGATAAAAAATGCCCAAGTAGATAGCTCTATTGATATCCTAAAAAAAGAACACCTTCAAGCTAGCGTGCTAGTAAGTCGCCTAGAAGCCCAAAGAGATAATAAAAATGAGATTATCTGGGATGAAGCAGTGGTAAACGAACCTGATTTCAAAGCCGCTGCCGCAGGACAGCAAAGTATCTTTGATGAGCAAAACAAGCTTTTAAAAGATGAAATATTCATCCTAAACCAACGCATAGACCAGCTAAAAAAGCAAATCACAGGAACACAAGCCATAGTTAGCTCTCGCCAAAAAAGAGTAGGCTCGCTAAACGAAGAAACAAGGGAGTGGCAACGCCTCTACAAAGAGCAGCTAACAGACAAAATCCGCCTTCGTGATATCGAGCGTGAGCGAGTGGATGCTACAGGGCAAATCGCTAGTGGCAACGCAGATATCGCTAGACTAGAAGTTCAAATCACAGAGACAAAACAGCAGATTTTACTAAGAGAGCGTACTTTCAAAGAAGATGTACTAAAACAATACGAAGATGCCAAGCTAAAACTAAATGACGCCAGCGCTCGCCTAAGAGCCTACTACGATCAACAAAACCGCGCCGCTATCAAATCCCCAGTAGATGGCACCGTAGTCGAGCTTATCACTCATACCATAGGCGGCGTTGTAAAGCCTGGTGAGACTATAATGAGCATCGTGCCTTCAAATGCTGAGTATATCGTAGAAGCACAGCTGCCTACCATACATATTGACAAGGTTTTTGTAGGACTTCCTGCTGATGTACGCTTTAGCGCGTTTAATACCCAGACCGCCGAGGTCATAGAGGGCAAGGTTAGCTATGTATCAGCCGACTCTCTTACAGACCAGCACGGCAATCCTTTTTATCAAATCAAAGCCGAGCTTACAGAAGAGGGCGTAAAAGCAGTGGAGAAAAACGGCTTTTTCTTGCTTCCTGGTATGCCAGCTGAAGTTATAGTAAAAACAGGCCGCCGAACCTTGCTAAGCTATTTCTTAAAGCCGTTTGATAATATGCTTAAAAAGGCCTTTAACGAGGATTAAAAGTTTTAGAACTCAGCTTGCGGACACTTTTTGCCTATCAAGCCTTGCGCAAAAGCTTCTACTTGCTTTTTGCACTACGCTTGATCTAGCGGCTGCGTAGCAAAAAGCTCTCGCAGAACTTTTGCGAACGCTCAGCTACGGCGCTCCAAGTCCAGCGCTGCGGCCTGCTAGACAAAAATCGCTCCGCAATCTTGGAGCCTAATTTTATATTTAGAATTTTCTAGAATTCACTAAAAAAACAAACAACAAGGATGAGAAAATGAAAAAAACACTTAGTATTTTAGCCCTTAGCGCAAGCCTGCTTAGCGCAGAGCGTGCTATAGGACTTGGCGAGGCTTATGAGATGGCATTGCAGCACGATGAGCAGCTAAAGAGCATTGCTTTTGAGAGCATGGCTGCTAGTGAGCGTGTGTGGCAGGCCACTGCGCTACTTTTGCCCAGCCTAGAGCTTAGCTATATGTATAATGGCGAGCGCTACGACAAAGCCTACGAGGGCAAAGAAAAATACAGACTAGACGAAACCTTCCAAAGATACGGCATCACTTTGCGCCAGCAGGTATTTCGCCCTGATCTATGGATATCACGCAGCCAAGAGGGCCTAAGAGAACAAGGCTATAAAATCACGCACGAAAGCACTCGCCAAGAGCTAGCTAGCCGCGTTGCAAAAGCGTATTTTGACCTAGCCTTTGCGAACAAAAACCTAGAGCTTGCCAGCAGCTACGAAGAAGCCAACAAAGCCAAATCAGACCAAATGCAAAAGCAACTTCAAATGGGTCTAGCAAACAAAATGGACGCCCTAGAAGCCAAAGTCCGCTACGACCAAGCCAAGCTTGATGTAAACATTGCCAAACGCCAAATCGAAGTTGCCAAGCTAGAACTTACCAAGCTAGTAGGCGAGAGAGTAGCTGTAAAAAACGATGTAGAGACCATCAAGCTAGACTTTTTTGACGGACTTAGCCTTGCTAAATACCAAAATGTCCTAGCAAACTTCGAGTATAAACAAAGCGAAATCGTAACCCAAATCGCCACAAAAGAAAAGCAAAAACGCTACACCGAATTCCTACCAAATGCTGATATAAGCGTAACTTACTCAGACAACAAATACAAAGACAAAGCCACCTTTGGTGATGAAAAGCGCAAGTGGGAGACTATGTTTAGAGTTACTTTACCGATATTTAACTCACTTCACTCAGTCTCACGCGTCCAAGAGGGCGAGTATCTAAAAATGAGCTCTATGAGCAAGCAGCTAGACACCAGCCGCAAGGTAGAAATCAGCCAACAAACAGCCATAAGCGAGTTTAAAAACTACCTAGAGCAGATGAAAATCATGTTTGCATCTCTAGAGACTGCTAGACTATACGAGACTGCTATCGAGCGTGGATATGCTGAGGGACTTCGCTCTATTGTGGAGCTATTTGACGCCCGCGCCCGCGTGTATAAAACTCGCATAGATGCGCTAAACACCGGCCATCAGCTAGTGCTTGGCTACATTATGCTAGAGTATCTTGTAGGCGATATCACCACTGAGACTATCCATCGCCTAGATACTATGTTTAAAAACTAAGTATATTTTTGCTAGGGAATTCTAGAATTCTCTGTGTCATTGCGAGGGAGCAAAGCAGAGTGAGCAATCTCATCAAATCGCCGTCATTGCGAGCGAAGCGAAGCAATCTCTAGGAATTCTAGAATTCTCCACTATGTCATCCCCCGACCTGATCGGGGGATCTCTAAAGAGAATTCTAAAATTCCCTGCGTCATTGTGAGGGAGCAAAGTGACCGAAGCAATCTCATCAAATCGCCGTCATTGCAGAAATTTCGTCATTGCGAGGAGTGAGTAAAACGAACGACGAAGCAATCTCATTCAAAATTCCGTCTAAAATTCCATCTAAAATTCCGTCATTGCGAGGGAGCAAAGCGACCGAAGCAATCTCTAGAAATTCTAGATTTTTGCTCGCTTTAGTGGGGTAAGCCCCACTGCTCACAAATTTCATAAGGGCTGCCGCCTCTAAAACCCCGCTAAAATTTAGAATTCTCTTGCTTTATCTGCGTTTTTTGCTTCACATCCGCTGGTTGGGGATTAGGGGGTATTTTTTAGGGAATTCTAGAATTCCTAGAGATTGCTTCGGTCGCTTTGCTCCCTCGCAATGACGGAATTTTGGGAATTCTAGATTTTATTCACAGCTGGCGCAAGCCAAAAACACTGGCAGGAGTTTTGGAATTTTTTAAATATAGTATTATTGATTTATGACTTACTATTAAGCGACAATTCGGCTAATTTGTGGATTTTGTTTTTGTCAAATATTGATGTTATATATAGAAATAAATTAGTATCAATTTCTTCTGTTTTTTGATAAAGATTAAAAAATTTTTTCAAACATATTTTTTCTTCTTTTGAAAAACTATTAAATACATCTTCTATATCTATATAATCAATTTTTAAGATATATTCAAACAAGCTTCTAAAAAACCCAACCATAATATCAGATAATTGAACCAATAAATTATCTTTTGAATCTACAAATTTATAATTATTCTTTTCTTTTAAAAAATTTGGTAGCTTTTTTTCAACTTCAAATTCATTGTCAAAAATATGATAACATTGAGGAAATAATATTATTCTATGAAAATAGAACTCAAGAAATTTATCGATTAACTTATGTTCTGGCTCATTTTCCAAAAAAACAAACATATCATTATCAAATTCTTCTATTTTACAAAGCACTTTTTCTAGCAATTCTAGTATTACTGGATCAATGCCCTTTTTAACATATAATTTTTCCTCATTAAATTTTAATAAAAATTTTTTTAGAAAGATGACAAATTCTTTCTTTTTATCAATCACATCTGGATATTTTAAGTCATAAAGATTTTTGAAAAAATCTGTTTTAAATGACTTGGCGATTTCTGTTAGAGCTGATTTAACTTTATTTAAAATACAGACATCGAGAAAAAAATAAGGATTAACGATATCTATAGTTGTTTGACTTTCTATAATATCAATTAAAGACCAATGAATAACATCTAGTATTTGCATATGTAAAACAATATTATTTTCTAATAAAAAATCAAATAATATATTTAACTTTTTTGATTTTAAAATATCTTGGAAGCTGCCATGTGCTATATGTTTGAATTTTAATTCACTTTGTGTTTTTTGAAGCCCTAGTTTTTCAAACAAATCTTTTAAAGATTTATCAAAAACATTATTTTTAGACAACATTTCTGGCTTTAGCCCAACTCCACCCAAAATAAACGCTGAAATATCGCTATTTAAATATTCTCTTTTGTTGTTTGTCAGATAAAATTTTCTGATATTGTTAGTTTCGTCATAATAAAGATTTATTTTTATATTTGAAGTTAGAGAATCAATCATAATGCTATCCACCATTTTATATTGTCTGTCTAATAAAAAACCCTTTTTGGTATTATACCAAAAAGGGCGAAAGTTAATCTAGAATTTCCTAGAAGCTAGGGAATTCTAGAGTGTGCTTAGGGAATTCTAGAATTCCCTAAGGGGTTAGCTTAATTGTTAAAATTAAGCAATGATAAGACTACCATCAAATCCGGCATTTGCATTAGTAACACCAACAATTGTGCCTAGTAATGTTATGGCTTCTGATCCTGTGCTTGAATCTGTTGCTTTGTAGATATTGATGCCATTATCTAGCTGAATAGCTACTATAGCAGTATCAGTACCACTGGTAGCAAATACATCAGTAAACTCTAATTTGGCGCCTGATGCTATTTTGTTAGCTATTGTGTCATTATTGATATAATAAGCTTTGTTGGCTGTTAAATTGCCAGTGCTTGAAGTCCAAGTATCAAAACCAGCAGTAGCAAGATTTGCTTTAAGATCTATTTTATCGCCTAAAGCTGCGCCTGTTATCTTAGTAGTTTCACCACCACTAAAACCAGCATCAAGAACAACTGTATCTTTAATACCTGCAGCTGCGTCTGTTAGAGTAACAGAGCCAGAAACACCTGAAATTTTTACATTCGCTGCACCAGTGCCTTCTTTTGCAGTAATTTTGCTAAGGTCTAGATTAGCTGGTGCTGTTGTGATCTCTAGAGTGCCGCCTAGAGCAGTTACGCTAGTGTTATCTGTAAAGAATGAGCCATTTAGTTTAGCAGATGCGCCAGTACCTACGATAGCTTCTACATCAACTACTTTATCACCAGATAGAGCGGTGTAGGATCCAGAGATAGATAGGATATCGTGGTTTGTGCTACCAGTGAAGTCAGTTAGAGTAGCTGCATTAGCAACTAGGGTTAGATTACCAGTGCCTGTTACAGCTGATGCATCTACTTTAGCTGTGCTAGCAGCAGCAGTTAGCACTAGATCACCTTGAAGCTCGAATTTATTAAGTGTGTAGTCGTTAGTAGATTTTGTAGCGATTCCTGTTGCGTCTAGATTTATAGTAGATGTAGTGCCACTGGCAGTCACACCTACGATAGTATCTACATCATTAAGGATAACCTTGCCAGTGTAATCAAATGCGCCTAGTTTTACAGTATCAGAGCCTGAGCCACCATTGATTGTTAGGCTAGTGCCGATTTTGCTAGCAGCTAGAGCAGTTAGATCTACAATATCATCACCTTCGCCAGCGTCTACTGCTATAGTAGTACCAGAGAAGTTCTCACCTAGAGTTAGAGTATCAGTACCAGCACCTAGATTTACAGTTGTTAGAGCTGTAAATTGCTCATTTAGAGTAAAGTTAGCATTACCAGCTGTATCAGCGATAGTAGTGATATTAGTTTTTGTAGTAGCTGAAAGGTTTGTTAGGTCTAGTGTGTTTGTAGTATTAGCATCTGATTGAACAGTTACTTTTTTGATGCTTGCGCCACCAGTGCTTAGTGCTACTTTATTAAAGCTGATGTTAGCACCAGAAGCGTTGATTACGATAGCCTCAGCAGTAGCAACTTTGTCTTTTGCTGTTTCATCTACACTAACTTCTGTAGTACCAGATATTTTTTGTGCAGTTTCTAGAGTGTTGTAAATCTCGTTGTATACAAGGCCGGTTGTCTCACCTGGTGTTGGTGGAGTTGGGCCAGGTTGGCTGCCACCTGTAAAGTCA
The DNA here is from genome assembly GCA_945873855.1 of uncultured Campylobacter sp. Classification (GTDB taxonomy): domain Bacteria; phylum Campylobacterota; class Campylobacteria; order Campylobacterales; family Campylobacteraceae; genus Campylobacter; species Campylobacter magnus. Next base: position 1,186 of record CAMCEN010000009.1, on the reverse strand, counting down.
TTTGCAGTTAGGGCTTTGTCTACATTTGCTACTAGAGTGATATTGTCTCTTGTAGCTGTAGCACCGTCTACTTTCCAGATATAAGAAGCTTTTCCATTGCTTGTGTTGATAGCTACATAGTTTGTGCCTGCGCTTAGAGTTTGTTTGTTTAGTAGGTCTAGGACTTGACCAGCTTTGCTTAGATCAAGACCTTTAGTAGCTGTAGCATCTGTAATTACGCTTTTTGTTGCGCCTTGCTCTATAGATAGTTTATCGCTACCATTTACGAAGCCTTTGATAGTGATGTTTTTAGCAGCAGCATTAGATATATCAATATTTTCTGTTACTGTTTTGCTTAGAGTGATAGTCTCTTGTGTAAGGCCTTGTAGAGATACAGTAGCACTCTCATTTTTATCTACACTAAGACCGCTTAGGTTGATAGCAGTAGTTCCTGTGCTAGCATTTACAGTTAGAGCTGAACCATCTGTTAGTTTAGCTTTTAGACCATTTGCTGCCTCAGATGAGATAGTAGCATTTACGCCAGCAGCTGGTTTAGCATCGATAGTCTCGAAGCCTTTGATGCTTTTTACGCCAGAAAGGTCAAGTGCGCCATTAAGTGTAAGAATGTCTTTTGAGCCTGCGCCACCATCTAGAGTGATTTTGTCTTCGTTGGCATTAAATATGATATCGCTGTTGATCTCTAGGTCGTCATTACCAGCACCTAGATCGATAGCACCACCAGCAAGTACAGCGCCCTTGATAACTAGAGTATCATCACCTGCACCAAGGCTAGCTTTTTTGATGCTACCATTTACAGTTACGCTCTCGCCAGCATTTCCACCAGTGTAGTTGCCTAGTGTATTATTTACAGCGATAGCTACATCACCTTTAGTAGCGCTAGATACAGATAGGTTCTCTAGGCTGCTATTTACTTTTAGGTTTACATCACCAGTACCAGTGATGCTAACGCTCTTGCCAAAGTTAGCGTCATTTAGGTCGCCTTCTACATTTGCTGAACCGTTGTTAACGATTAGTTTTTCTATATCGCTGACTGTAGGTAGGTCGCCATTAAGATCTAGTAGCTTGTGAGTAGAATCACTAGTTACATTTACAACTAGAGTATCGTCAAAGTCAGTGTTGCCAGATACTTTGTCTGTTGTTTGGATAGTGCCTTTTGTGCTGTCGATTAGGTTTACATTACCACTAA